>JAUSHK010000001.1 GCA_030648515.1 Candidatus Jorgensenbacteria bacterium | reverse complement strand
ACAGAGATACGTAGACTTTCAAACGACGAGATAGTGGATTTCATCATAGAGAAAATCAGAAAACATAATTTAGAAGATAAATCTAAAGAAAGCCAAATCTCTCGTCTTATGATATTCGCGCCTGTTGTTCGTGGACGTAAGGGTGAGTATTACCAGATGCTTTATGATTTTTTAAACGCCGGATTTTCAGAAGTCCGCGTTGATGGAACATACCAATCTCTTCGCGACCGGATTGAGCTTTCGCGGTACAAACAGCACACGATTGAGCTTGTCGTGGATAGGATGCCTGGCACGATTGATTTTCGTGAAAAGGAAAACCGACTTCGGCTCGCGGAAGCGGTTGAATCGGCGCTTAAGTACGGGCATGATGTCGTGACTATTGTAACCAATCAGGAAACTTCATTGTCCTCAAAATTCACTTGTCCGAATGACGGTTTTTCATTTTCAGAAATAGAGCCGCGCTTATTCTCATTTAATAGTCCGTACGGCGCGTGCCCCGCCTGTAATGGGCTCGGGACGGAAAGTATTTGGTCTGAAAAAATTTGCCCCGTGTGCCGCGGGAAGCGGCTCAAAGAAGAGGCGCTTAATGTTTTAATTAAAGGAAAAAACATATCTGCGATTGTTGAGTCGCCGATAACCGAGGCGTATAAATTTTTTACCGGTTTGCAGATAAAATCATCCGGCAAGGATACGAATTTCAAAGAGATTGCCGAGGTTCCGCTTCGGGAGATAACAAACCGTCTTAAGTTTTTAATTGATGTCGGGCTTGAATATTTAGCGCTTGAGCGCAGAGCGGGAACACTCTCGGGTGGAGAGGCGCAACGGATTCGGCTTGCGTCGCAGATTGGTTCGCGCCTTACCGGCACGCTTTATATTTTAGACGAGCCGACGATAGGGCTTCACCAGCGCGATAACGCGAAGCTTATCGCAACACTCCACGATTTACGCGATTTAGGGAACACAGTAATCGTTGTTGAGCACGATGAAGAAACTATCCGTTCGTCAGATTATCTTGTTGACATCGGTCCGGCGGCCGGAGTCCATGGCGGGCATATCGTCGCGGAAGGTCCGATTCCTGAAATTATAAAAGACAAAAAGCAGTCGTCTCTTACGCTTGAGTATCTCCGCGGAAAACGTTTTATTGAAACGCCGAAAGGACGCAGACCGATTTCAAAAAAACAAGAATCAATTGAAATTTTGGGAGCGACTGAAAATAATCTCCGTGATATTACCGTAAAATTTCCGCTTAAGCGGTTTACTGCGGTTACCGGCGTTTCGGGTTCCGGAAAAAGCACGCTTGTCTATGACATTCTATATAAATCGCTTGCAAACAAATTTAACGGGGCGACATATAAGGCCGGCGCCCACAAAGACATTACCGGGCTTGAGCACATTAACCGTGTTGTGAGCGTTGACCAAAATCCAATCGGGAGAACTCCGCGTTCAAATCCGGCAACCTACGTCGGCGCGTGGGGATTTATCCGCGATCTTTTTGCGGCAACGGAGGACGCGCGCGTGCGCGGGTACAAGCCCGGACGATTCAGTTTTAATGTGCGCGGCGGGCGGTGCGAACATTGCGAAGGGCACGGCATTATCGCGATTGAGATGCACTTTTTGCCGACCGTATACGTGCAGTGCGATGTGTGCAAGGGAAAGCGGTTTGACCGCGAAACGCTTGAGGTTGAATACAAAAAGAAAAACATCTACGAAGTTTTACGGATGACGGTTGAGGAAGCGGCGGGATTTTTTAACGATATTCCGTGGCTTTATGACCGCTTGAAAATATTGAACGAAGTCGGGCTTGGATATATCGAGCTTGGGCAATCCGCGACGACACTCTCGGGCGGTGAGGCGCAAAGAATCAAGCTTGCTTCCGAATTAGGAAAACGCGACACGAGGCGGACGCTTTATGTACTTGACGAGCCGACGACGGGGCTTCACTTCGCTGACGTTGAACAATTACTCAATGTTTTAAACCGCCTTGTTGAGCGGGGGAACACTATTGTCGTGATTGAACATAACTTAGATGTTATTAAAACCGCTGATTGGGTGATTGACCTCGGTCCTGGCGGGGGAGACGAGGGCGGAAAAATTGTCGCCGAGGGCACGCCGGAAGAAATTGCTCGGAAAGCCGGAAGCGCGACCGGAGAATATTTGAAAAAGGTTCTTTAGGAGATTTCTAATCTCTAATTACTAATGCCCAAGAGTTTATATAGCAGTTTACCTGATACGCCCGGGGTGTATTTAATGAAGGGCGCGCGGGGAGAAATTTTATACATAGGAAAAGCGGGGAACTTGAGGCGGAGAGTTTCAAGTTATTTTTTGCGCCCGCACGATCTTCGTATTGAGAAACTTGTAGAAAACATCAAGAAGATTGACGTGCAGAAAACCGATACGGCGCTTGAGGCGCTTATACTTGAAGCCGCGCTTATCAAGAAGCATCAGCCGCCATTTAATATCCGCGAGAAGGACGACAGGAGTTTTTTGTTTATTGAAATCACGGATGACGAGTATCCGCGCGTGCTCCTTGTGCGCGGGAAAACAACGCTGCATGGTAGAAGGTTTGGCCCGTTTACGTCAGGAGGAAGTGTCCGTGAGGCAATGCATATTTTGCGAAGAATTTTTCCGTGGAGCACTCACTTACCTGAGAAAATCGGCACGTACTCGAGGCCCTGTTTTGACTATGAAATCGGCCTGTGCCCCGGGACGTGCATAGGGAAAGCGGAAAAAACCGAGTATAAGAAAAACATAAAAAATCTCATTAGGTTTTTGGAAGGAAAGAAAAAAATAATTGTAAATGCGCTGCTTCGCGATATGAAAACCGCGAGCAAAAATTTGGAGTTTGAACTCGCGGTACGAATTAGGAAACAGCTTTTCGCGCTCCAACACATTCAGGACGTTTCATTGATTGGCGGTGAAATAAAAATGGGAGAGACAGAGGATAAAGGATTTCGGATTGAGGGATACGACATTTCAAATATTTCCGGAACTTCGGCGGTTGGGGGAATGGTGGTTTTTACCAATTCGGCAGGCTCAGGGCAAGTCAATCTTGAACCTGATAGAAATGAATATCGGAAATTCAAAATCAAGACAATACAACAATCGGATGACGTGGGAATGCTCCGCGAGATGCTATCGCGCCGGTTTTCACATAAAGAGTGGCCAATTCCTAATCTGGTTTTTGTTGATGGCGGAAAGGGACAGGTAAACATTGCAAAAGAAGTACTTAATGAAGCGGGGCTCAAAATTCCCGTCATAGGCATTGCAAAAGGCCCGACGCGGAAGAAAGTTGAAATCATTGGGTTGTTACCTGATAGCGTTGATGAGAAATTACTTATCCGCGTGCGCGACGCGGCACACAGTTATGCGATTTCATACCATAGGACTCTTCGTGGGAAGACGTCGCTTTTGTAGGTGATACAATAAAACAATGAGCGGAAAAGAGCTTTTAATCGGCGGGCATGTTTCGGCGGCGGGCGGGCTTAAGAATGCAATTAATAATGCCGAAGCGATTGGCGCGAACGCAATCCAAGTTTTCGGTTCGTCGCCGCAGACGTGGGCGGTGCGGATGCCGTCAGATGTCGATGTAGAAGCGTATAAAAAGCGCCTTCATGCGAGTAATGTAAAACAGGTTTATTTGCACGCGGCGTATCTTGTAAATCTCGCGAGCGCGTCCGACATTATTTATCTCCGGTCAGTACAGAGCTTGATTGACCACCTGAAGATTTCGGAGAAAATCGGCGCGGAGGGTTTGATTTTCCATGTTGGTTCGTCAAAGGGAATCGCGCGGGATAAAGCACTTCTGCAAGAAATAGAAGGGATGAAAAAAGTTCTTGAGTCCGTTCCGGGAAGGGCGCATCTCATAATGGAGAACACCGCCGGAGGAGGGGAGAAAATCGGAAGCATTGAAGACATCGGATTTTTGTTTAAGAAAACTAATTCTCGGCGCGTTAAAGTTTGCTTTGACACTGCACACGCATTTGAAGCGGGGCTGGTGAAGGAATATACAAAAGAAACGGTTTCAAAATTGTGCGACGAGATGGACGCGGCGTTCGGTATTGAAAATCTTGTCGCGATTCATACAAATGATTCGAAAACTGTATATGAGTCGCATCATGACCAACACCAGAATATTGGCGAGGGGTATATCGGCATCGCGGGCTTTCGCGCGCTCGCGCGCGAAAAGCGCTTGTGTGACAAAGCGTGGCTTCTTGAAGTTCCGGGGTTTGCCGACGAGGGGCCCGATAAGAAAAACATTGATATTCTGCGATCGTGTTTTGGATAGAAGGTCTTTATTGCGCTTACCTATTAATGTAGCGTACAATTGAGAAATATGGCAAGTTTTAAATTTTCACGATATTCGTTTTTCGGGATTTTCCTTTGTGTTTTGATTCTTTCGTTTTTTGTGGCAAAACCATACCTCGGCGGGCTTTTAGTCGCTCTCACCTTCGCTATTATCGTCCAGCCATTTTATAAGAGGGTTGTGCTGGTATTCCGCGGGAGGCGCGGTCTCGCGGCGCTTCTAACAATTTTTTTAGTGATAATTCTCATTATTGCTCCATTTATTGTTTTAGGGACAAAAGCATTTCAAGAGACACTTTCGGCATATAGCAGGGTTTCGTCCAATATGTCTGATACTCTTATCCCGCAGTTTAAAGCGCTTGACCGATACTTCCCTGTTTCTTCTTTTGTGGCTGATCTCGCGGATAATATAAACCAATATATCAGAAGCGGTATCCTTCTCGTTACGCGCAATTTTGGCTCTGTTTTTTCAAGCCTTACGCGAATGAGCTTGAACCTTATTATAAGCCTTTTTGCTCTTTACTTCTTTTTAAAGGACGGAGATAAATTAATCTCATTTCTTTTCCGTATGAGTCCGCTTTCTCGCGGGCATACCGAGCAGATTGTTCATAAGCTTAACCTCGCAATCAATTCCGTTGTGATGGGAATGCTTTTCATCGCTTTGGTGCAGGGAATATTTGCTGGGATTGGTTATTTCTTATTTGGCGTTCCGCAGCCGATTTTTTGGGGTGCAGTGACGGCGCTTACATCGCTTATTCCTGCTTTTGGAACCATGATCATAATTATTCCGGTTGTTATTTATTTGTTTGTCTTTTCTGGAACATTCCCGGCGGTTGGGATGCTTCTTTGGGGCGCGCTTATTGTCGGGACGATAGACAACGTTCTTCGCTCGGTTTTTATGCGCAGATATACCGACATTCATCCGTTTCTTATTTTCCTGAGCGTCTTAGGCGGCCTAAGCTTATTCGGCTCGCTGGGGATACTTCTTGGCCCGCTTGTTCTAAGCTTACTCATCGCGCTTCTTGATTTGTACCCAGTTTTTGTGCACGGGAATACAGCGTAGGGAAAATTTCTAATTTTAAATTACTAATTTCTAAGCGGACCGTTGGGGCGGGCGGCTGAAGAAATGCTTTCTATGTTTTTCAAAATATTCACAAAAGACAAACAAACGCGAGCGCGGTTCGGGCTGATTGAAACTAAGCACGGCACAATTGAAACGCCGAGCTATGTTGTTGTCGGCACGCACGCAAAAGTGCGGTGCCTTTTGCCCTCTGACATCGGCGCTACAAAAACGCAAATAGTAATCGCGAACACGTATCATTTATGGAAGGATCTCGGCGACGAAGGGCTTAATTCCTTTCATGGCGTGCATGCAGAAATCGGATGGAGTGGCCCCATGATGACCGATAGCGGCGGGTTTCAGGTTTTCTCGCTTGGATTTGCGCGGGAACACAATACTGGCAAGGTTGGAATTGTTTCACAAAATCGCAGTACTCGCCCCGTTAGAAATATCCCGCCCATAGGCCCTTCGGGCGCGCGGGACGCGGGCGTGATTTCTAACGGGGTAAATAAAAATCTTGTCCGTATCACGGACGACGGAGTGCATTTTACCGAAAACGGAACTGAATATTATCTTGACGCGGAACGTTCCATTGAAATCCAAAGAAAGCTTGGTGCGGACATTATTTTCGCGTTTGATGAATGTACTTCGCCGCTTCACGACAAGGAATATGTAAAAAAGTCTCTCGGGCGGACCCACGCGTGGGCGGAGCGGTCGCTCCGTGCGAAACGCGGAGAACACCAGAAGCTATATGGAATTGTGCAGGGCGGGGCATTCAGAGATTTACGCGAAGAGAGCGCGCGTTACATCGGGGATTTGCCGTTCGACGGCATTGGCATTGGTGGCTCCTTCGGCAATGCTCAGGACAAGTCCTTTGGCGAGCAGGGAAACGGGGAGATGACCGAGGTTCTAGATTGGATTGCTCCGATTTTGCCTGAGGAGAAGCCGCGGCATCTTTTAGGCATCGGTAAGATTCAAGATATTTTTGAGGCAGTGGAGCGCGGGGTTGATACGTTTGACTGCGTGATTCCGACGCGCGAGGCGCGGCACGGGTCGCTTTGGACCACTTTTGGAAGATTTGACGTCCGAAAAAATGGATATAAGGACGATAAGCGAAAAATACAAAATGATTGCGAATGTCCGATGTGCGGAAAATTAAATATTACACGCGGACGATTGTATGAGCTTTTCCGCGGATGGAATGGCGACGCAGTTTCTTCCAATGAAGATCCCGGCCGGCTCGCAACCATGCATAATGTTTTCTTTTTTAACGAACTTATGCGGAAAATCCGTGAGTCAATAAAGAACGGAACGTTCCGGGAATTTAAAAAAGAGTTTTGCAGTAAGATACAATGAGCCTTATACTAGAAACGTGAAAATTCTTCTTTTTGCGGCGCTTGTCGTGGTCGCGCTGTCTATTTTGCCGTTTCTTAGCGGGCCCAAATCAATTGATGTTCTCAACGGGTCGCTTTCAAGCACGGTGACAACTTCAACTGTGGCAAGCACATCGCCTGATATTGTTGTAGCGACATCTTCTCGGCCGCTCACAGTTGCAACAAGCAGTGTTTCTGTAACCGCAACTTCACTGGTTTCTCAAGTTGCTACAAATCCTTCGACGACACTCAGGACAGGCACTCAGACAGCGGTTATTCAAGAAAGTACGAGTACATCGCCGGCAGTTCGCTCATCTTTGTCAAGCAAGGAGCCATTTCAAGGCGATACTGTTGTTGTAAGTGTTTTTGATAAGGCGCTTATTCCGAGGTCCGCGATGTTTGATGGAAAAACTGTTTCTTTTTTTTCGTACCAAGACCACGTTGTTTCACTGCTTCCTATTTCGGCCGATAAGGCGCCTGGCACGTATTTTTTGGATGTTGTGTTTCAAAATGGCGAAACAATGAAGCGCGCAATCCGTGTTCAAAAGAAATCATTCCCGCTCGTTGTGCTCGGGATTCCTAAAGAGCTTGGCATGACCTCGGGTCAGCTTGTCGCGAATCTACAGACGGAGAAAACACAGCTTATGAAAGTTTTGGGCGTTACGGCTCCCGAAACTTTCTTTAGTGATACATTCATCGCGCCGCTTGATGTCGCGCCGCGCATAACGAGTGAATTCGGAGAGTTGAGGCAAACCGGCGAAAATCAGATTCGCCACTTGGGCATTGACCTTGCCGCTCCACTCGGAACGCCTGTTCACGCGATGAACAGTGGCGTCGTCCGCGACGCGTATGCTGACACGATTTATGGAAACTCAATTCTCCTTGATCACGGGCAGGGAATATTTTCGCTTTATATGCATTTGGATACTATGAAGACGAAGAAAGGGGATAATATTTCGCGCGGGGACGTTATCGGCACGGTTGGGAAAACGGGATATTCAACGGCCGAACATTTGCACCTGTCGTTTAAAATAAATGGCATGTCAGTTGACCCACTGAGATTTATTGAAAGCTTTAAATAACCTTATTTGATTTTTTTCTTGAGGCGCTTTATATTGCTATACACATGCAGAACAGACAGAGGTTGACTGCTTTCTTGGTTTTTATCACCGCGCTCTCGATTCTTGCGGGTGTTTTTTCATACCAGCCGGTTTGGCAGACAATAAGCTCGTTCCGGCCGTGGAGCTTGGGACTTGATCTTGCTGGCGGCACCGTTCTTACCTATGAGATAGATTTAGCTAATGTGGCGGCAGTGGACCGCGATTCCGTGGTAAACGGCTTGCGCGACGTACTTGAGAAACGCGTCAATCTTTTTGGGGTGCGGGAGCCGCGCGTGTATACCGAAAATGCCGGCGACTCTCGGCGACTTGTTATAGAGCTTGCCGGAATCCGCGACGTGAATGAAGCAATTAAGCAAATTGGAGCAACCCCATTCCTTGATTTCCGCGAAGTAATTCAGAGTAAGAGCACAAGTACAGCAGAGTTTATCCCGACAGCTTTGACTGGCCGTTACATCAAGAGCGCGCAAGTAGGACGCGACCAGACGACAGGCGTTCCGGAAATTGATTTTACACTCACGAGCGAAGGCGGGACCATCTTCCGTGATATAACGAGAAAGAACATCGGGAAACCAATTTGTATTTTTATAGATAACGCGCCTATTATTCCAGACGATTTTGCAGACAGCTGTCCGAACGTGCAGACGGAGATTTCTGGAGGTAATGCGCGAATCACTGGAAGATTTTCACTTGAACGCGCACAAACAATTGTACAGCGATTTAATGCGGGCGCGCTTCCAGCTCCGATAGGTCTTATCAACCAACAAACAATTGATGCGGATTTCGGCTCCGACTCGCTTATGAAAGCGCTTTGGGCCGGCATGCTTGGAACGCTTATTGTGATGGCGTTTATGATTATTTATTACCGCAAACTTGGTATTTTTGCGAGTATTGCGTTGCTCTTCTATATTGCGCTTACAGCCGGCGTTTTTAAAATAGTACCTATTACCCTCACGCTTTCCGGCATCGCAGGGTTCATCCTCTCTATTGGTATGGCGGTTGACGCAAACATACTTGTTTTTGAGCGCATGAAAGAAGAACTTAAAAAAGGTTTGTCGCGTCAAGCGGCAGTTGAGGAAGGGTTTAAGCGCGCGTGGACCTCAATTCGCGATTCAAATGTCAGCACGATGATTACTTCGGCGGTACTCTATTATTTCACGTCTGGATTTGTTCAGGGATTCGCGCTCGCTCTTTTCCTCGGGGTTGTTGTGAGTATGTTTAGCGCCATTACTATAACAAGGACGATTCTCCGTGTTTCTGTTTCGCAATCACACTAAATATGCTAGACGTAATCAATAAAAAATATCTTTATCTAGGTTTCTCTGTTATTCTCGTGCTTGCGAGCTGGATTCTTATATTCTCATTTGGCTTGCGGCAGGGGATTGATCTCACCGGTGGCACGCAGTGGCAAATCGCATTTTCAAAATCAACAACCAGCACGGTTGCGATAGATGAGACGCTGGTTCAGCGCGCGATGCTTTCGGTTGCTCCCGAAGGAACCGAGGTGCTCGTAAAACGCAGTGGCGAAAGTTTCATTATTCGGCTTCCGGCAACGAGCGAGGAAGGCCATCAAGCATATCGCGCGGCGCTTCATAAGTTGGGGGTACTTGACGAGCAGAATTTCTCAAGCATTGGTCCTACAATCGGGCACGAACTTCGGCAAAAATCCATTTGGGCAATCATCCTCGTGCTTTTTGGCATCTCGCTTTACATCGCATACGCATTCCGGAAAGTTTCGCGGCCAATCTCGTCGTGGAAATACGGTCTTGCGACGCTTGTGTCGCTGTTTCATGATGTGAGTATCCCAGCAGGACTTCTTGCGTTCTTGGGGTGGTATCACGGAATTGAAATTGATACGAATTTTATCGTGGCGCTTCTTGTCGTGATGGGATTTTCAGTGCACGACACCATTGTTGTCTTTGACCGAATTCGAGAGAACGTCCTTCTCTCGCGCGGCGGGGGACTCACGCTTCACAATGTTATTGTAAAGAGTATCCGCGAGACATTCGCGCGTTCAGTGAATACATCACTTACGCTTATCCTTGTTTTGCTCGCGCTTGTCTTTTTCGGACCGCCGTCTCTTTTCTATTTTGTGCTTACGATTCTTGTCGGCACCGTTTTTGGAACCTATTCATCAATTTTCGTCGCAAGTCCCATCCTATTTCTCCTCCGGGGGAGGGACAGTGGATAACTATTGACTTTCTAAATGGGGGTGTGCTATACTGCAAATACAACATAAAACCATGATTTTTAACCTTGAGCAACTCATCGCGAAATTCCTGGAAGATTTCAGCCCGAAACAAAAGCGGGTTATTACTGGTCGCTTTGGACTTAAGGATGGAAAGCGAGCAACGCTTCAGGAAATCGGGGATGAATTCGGTATTACCCGCGAACGGGTGCGCCAGATTGAAGAAAGCGCAATCAAGCGGCTTACGCCGCAGGTTAAGGAGGCTGCCGCTTCGCTTATTAATGGCGCGGCTGTGTACCTTGAAAGCGCTGGCGGTGCGCGCCGAGATGAGGAATTTATGAGCGACATGGAACAGAAGTTCCTTGGCAAGGGCTCAACGCGTTATGCGCCGCGGAAACTCGCTTTCATCTTTTTGATAGGCGGCGCTCCGCGCTATGAAAAAGAAAACGATGACATGCATGCTTATTGGTATTCCGACGACAAGTCGAAGCAGAAGCTTTCTGACTTTGTGCGGCGCGTTGTGAAGTTTTTCAAGACAAGCGACAAAGACGGCATCCTTATTCAGAAAAAGCACCTCAAAGAATTTCCTGATCTTGCATCGCAGCACTTTCTCACTATTTCAAAGCACTTTGGCAAGAATGTATTCGGCGACTTCGGGCTCAAAGCGTGGCCAGAAATTGAGCCGAAAACCATTCGTGATAAGGCATACCTTGTTTTAAAGAAACATAATAAACCGCTTCACTTTGAGAACATTGCGAAGTTTATCTCGACCTATGGGATTGACGTGAAGCCGGCGCACATTCAGACGGTACACAATGAGCTTATCAAAGATGATCGTTTCGTACTTGTTGGTCGCGGTATTTATGCGCTCCGCGAACACGGATATGAGCCGGGCACTGTGCGCGAGGTCATTGTGCGGCTTCTTAAAAAGCATGGTCCGCTTAAACCGCAGGATGTTGTGAAGATGGTAAATGAACAGCGCCTACTCAAAGAGAATACCATTTTACTCAGCCTCCAGAACCGCAAGGATTTCAAGCGGCTCGACGATGGAAAGTATCATATTCTTGAAGCATAATTGTCCTAGAACTTGTGACACGCTATACTAATGGGGTACGTTACATACGTACCCCATTATCGTTATGCCCAGTAGTAGAAACTCGAGCGTCTGTTTGTAGATAAGTTTTTCCTGGGCATTCAATAACCGCCCTAACACTAACCATGACATTGATTCATAGCAAAACGTCGGAGTATGACTCGAGTTCTCACTACTGGGTATGCTAAAAAAACTTTCTGAAGAAATAGGCAGTCTCTTCATAGATTTCGTAAAAAAAGAAGAAGCGTGGATAATTCTGCTTTTTGTCGCGGGGGCGATTACCATCCCGCTCATAGCCGTCGACAGCTTCCCACCGCTTTTTTGGAGTTTCATCGCGCACACTTGGTGGTTTTGGATATTCTTCCCTCTTTTCCTGCTTTTCCGGGAGCTCATGTTATATGTCAGACAGACGATGTTTGAAAATAAAATAAATTGGGTGACGCTTGAGCTGCGGGTTCCGCGCGAAATTGAAAAAAGCCCGAGGGCGATGGAACAAGTTCTTCTTACGTTCAATTCATTGAGAAATGCGGCAGACAATGCTTATGAAACGTATTGGGATGGGCAGATGGTTTTATGGTCTTCGCTCGAGGTTGCGAGTTTTGGCGGGGAAATCCATTTTTATGTGAGGGTTTCAGATAAGCACAAGAATGCTGTTGAAGCGGCATTCTTTTCTTACTATCCCGATGTTGAAATCATCGAAGCGGATGACTATATGAGCAATTTTCCGCGCGATACAGTTGAAATGCGCGAGCGCGGGCTTGATATTTGGGGAACGGAAATAATACTTGCGCGTGAATCGGCATATCCAATAAAAACGTATACCAATTTTGAAAATCCCGAGGAAGCGATACAAGTTGACCCGATTTCGACGACGCTCGAGATGCTTTCAAAGATAAAGAGAGGGGAGATGGTATGCTTCCAAATTATCATCCAGCCAGCAAGCAAGGACTGGAAAGACGGGGAAAAAAAGGTGCTTGATAAACTCCAAACTCCGGCAATAACTGAAGTCGGGAAGGGCGAGGGGAAGAAAAGCATTCCTGTGCTTCGAACTCCCGGACAGACAGAAGTACTCGAGGCGGTTGAAAAAAATATTTCAAAGCCGGCTTTTTATACTTTGATACGCGTTTTATACGTAGCTCCTTTAGAGATCTATTCAAACGGGTTTGCAAAAGGCGCTCTCGCAAACGTTTTTAACCAGTATGGAACTTTGCATTTAAACGCGTTTAAACAAAATTCATTGGCCGCAACGGCAATTAAAAAGAGGATGTCGCTTTCCCATACGATTTTTTCAAAGATACGCACTGAATATCGTGAAAATCAATTTCTCTATAACATAAGGAAACGCAAAATATTGCCTGAAACAACGATGGGGCGAATACTCACGTCTTACTTTTTCCATTATAATTTTTCTTCTAAGCGTTTCATTATGAATGTGGAAGGGATAGCGACTATTTTCCATCCGCCCACGTCGTTCGTGCTCACCGCTCCTCATATGAAACGCACCGAAAGCAAGAAAGCGGGTCCGTCCGCGGGATTGTCGATTTTTGGAGAAGAGGAAGAAATAGAAAAGTTTAAATAACACTATGCAGTCTTTTCTTACCCAATTACAGCCAATATACTCAGTTGTTTGTAATGTTTTTGAAATATTGGACGCGCTTTTACTAATCGGAGCGATATACTTTTTTTACCGCGCTGTTTCCATTAAGCCGCGTTTTCGCGGGAAACAAAGTTATTATGAAAGGCGGCTCGCGCTTGCAAAAGATCCGGTTGTTCAGGAACAATGGGCAAGGATTGTTAAAAAGCTTGATATGAATCCTCCGCAGTCATACACAATGGCGATTATTGAAGCTGATACATTTGTTGACTCTATTTTAAAACGGGTAGGTATTTTGGGTGACACAATGGCGGACCGATTAAACCAATTGGACGCGGACGAGTTTGCAACACTCGGGAGGTTGTGGCGCGTACATCGCATCAGAAACGCGCTCGTCCACTCTCCGGGATTCGTTATTTCAAAACGCGATGCGGATGAAGCTATCCATGTCTATGAGGCGTTTCTTAGAGAACTTGAGGTTTTGGCATAGCTTTGTAAAAGAACAAGATGACATTTGTAAAAACCTTCAAAGAAATATCGCGGGGCGATGCCGCAACTGCGGGAGGAAAAGGCGCATCACTTGGCGAGATGACCCGCCTCTTCGACGGGCAAGCGCAGGCTAACCCAGTGCCGCCGGGGTTTGTGATTCTCGCGGGCGCTTTTGAAAAATTTTTAGAGGAGACAGATTTAAATGTTGAGATTGATTCAATTTTGCATACTGTCAATCATAAAAAGATGCATACGGTTGAGGATGCATCTGAAAATATACAAGCGTTAATTTTAGGAGCGAAAATACCGAAGGATATCTTGCGGGCGGTTCGGGCGTCTTTTAAGAAACTCAATGCTAAATACGTAGCTGTCCGTTCAAGCGCTACTGCCGAGGATTCTGCGAGCGCGGCGTGGGCGGGACAGCTTGAAAGCTATCTCAACACTATGGAGAAAAATTTGCTGGCGAACGTGCAAAAATGCTGGGCCTCTCTTTTTACGCCGAGAGCAATCTTTTACCGGTTTGAAAAGGGACTGCACAAACAGAAAATTTCAGTTGCCGTGGTCGTGCAAAAAATGATTGAAAGTGAAGTGTCTGGCATTGCTTTCTCGGTTCATCCAGTAACACAGGACAGAAACCAGTTGATTATTGAGGCGGGATTTGGTCTCGGCGAAGCGATTGTTTCTGGGCAAATCACACCAGATTCCTATGTCGTTGAGAAAAATCCCCGGCGGATTATTGATAAAAACGTCCAAGTACAAGCGAGAGGACTGTATCGCGCGAGTAAAGGCTGGAATGAATGGTTGGATATTCCGAGTACAAAAGGAGAAAAGCAAGTTTTGTCGGATAAAGAAATTTTGGAGTTTTCAGAGCTACTGCTGAAAATAGAAAGCCACTATGGTTTTCCAGTTGATGTTGAGTGGGCGAGAGAAAAAGGGAAATTTTATGTTGTGCAAAGCAGGCCAATCACCACCTTAGGCGATAAAAGTATAGAAACGGAGTTATTCTTAGAAAAGCAACACACCAGAGATTATTCGTTGATTAAACTCGCTTGTTGGATATCCAGTGATTTAGAGGGTTTAAAACAAGAAATCGGAGTGTCCGTGAGGAATACTCTTTTTCTTTCTAATGGTGATTACGTTAAAGCCTATTATAAAAATTCAGAACTTATTAAGGCCTTTACGAAAATAACAGAAGTAGCAAGGGATAATAATAAGGTCAAATATTGGATTGATAGTTATCGGAAATATTTTTACGAATTGGAGCCGTATCTAAAGAAAGAAAAAGAAATTGGACATTTAGAGGAATTGAAAGTGTTTTTTGAAAAATATAAGAATTTCTGGAAATTTTTAGCCATTGTTTTTGTTATTCCAAACATAAAAGCCATATCAAAAAAAAGCAGAGATAATGCCTTAAGGGTTCGTAAAGAAACACAAGGGTTTACTGAGGCCGATGGTATATTTCGAGTAGGGCTTAAAAATTGTTTTCCAAACGTTCAAGAGTCGTTGTTAAAGTTTTTACTCCCGGAAGAAATATTTGGAAATAATAAAATTGACATTAAAAAATTACGACAGAGAAAAAAGGGTTACATATACTTTGAAAATCAAATTTTTGTTGGCAGCTCCATTAAAAATTTCCTAAGAAGAAAAAATATTCGTTTTGATGATGAGCGGATTATTTTAAATAATAAAGAATTGAAGGGACAGATCGGATTTCCCGGTATAGTTAGTGGCAGGGTCAAGGTTTGTATTGCTGTAAAGCAAATATCAAAGGTTAGAAATGGAAATATTTTAGTAGCTTCTATGACTACGCCGGATTTTATTCCAGCCATGCAACGTGCTTCCGCGTTTGTAACTGATGAAGGCGGTATCACAAGTCATGCCGCCATTGTCGCGCGCGAACTAAAGAAGCCATGTATTATAGGTACTAAAATCGCTACTCAAGTCCTCAAAGACGGCGACATGGTTGAGGTGGATGCGGATAAGGGGATTGTGAAGCTTCTTAAACGTGACTGACGCTGGTTCTGAAGTGGCTTTTGAGCAATCCGCACAATTTTGTGTTACCATAAGGAGTAATGGGTGACGTGATACTCCAGAAAAAAATTGCTATTGATGCCCGCGAAACAGTCGGGGAAGTTTCCGAGCGTTTGCGCAAAGAAGAATATTCGAGAATCGTGCTTTCGCTTCCTTCGAAGTCAAGGATTGGTTCTGTTCAGGACTTTCGGGAGCTAAAGAAGGCCACGGAAGAAAATGGAAAGGAAATTTCCATAGAATCTTCAAGCAAGCGCATTCTTGAATTTGCGCGCGACGCGGGAATGCAGGCGTTTAACGACAGCGATGCGCGCGGCCGCATAGTTTCGGACGTAATTTCGCGCGACGCGCTTCGGGGCGCTGGGCGGAAGGGCAAGTTTAATATTCCGGAATTTTTGCGCAGGCCTCGCGATGGGCGTGAAAACGCCATTGACGGACAAGCCGGTGCGCCGCGCGGAACGCGCAAAAAAATGAGCAGACGCACAACATCGGCGATAGTAATGTCGTGCGTCGCTATTGTCGCGGTTTTGGCGTTTCTCTATTTTGAGCTACCACGGGCAGTAGTTACTGTCACACTCAAAAAAACAGTAGTTCCGTTTAATGAGGTAGTCATAATATCAAGTAAGGCTATTGCCCCGTCGGTATTAAAAGACGGCTCGCTTATCATCCCCGGCGAGTTGCTTACAGCGAGCCGAAATCTTGAGCGTACATTCCCGGCGTCCGGAAGTGAGCGCGTTGACGTGAAGGCTACAGGGAAGCTCGTTGTGACAAACGCGTATAGTTCAGATGCTCAGCGAATTGTTGCCACTACCAGATTCGTTTCTCCTGATGGAAAAATTTTTCGCCTTGATAAACCAGCTGTCATTCAGGGCGCAAAAGTTATTGGAGGTAAAATCCAGCCCTCAACGACCGAGGTCAGTGTGACGGCAGACAAGCCGGGCGAGGAATACAACATAGCGCCCGCGACTGACTGGAAAATTCCGGGATTTATGGGGACGCCAAAATACACGGCGTTTACCGCTGAATCACTTGCTAAAATGACCGGTGGAATTTCTGGAGAGCGGCCCGCGCCGACCGAGAAAGATATTGAGGCGGCAAAACAGGTCGTTGCTTCTGCGCTTCAGGAAGCGACTGCCGGAGAAATCGCAGTTCTACTTGCGCCAAAATTTGTCGGACTTCCGGGCGCGCAAAAATTTACCATGACAAACACCGACATTAGCCGGCCAGCTGACGATCCCAAAAAATTCTCGCTTTTTGGGGAAGCAGAAACCCGCAAGCTAGTTTTTCTCGGGGAAACGCTTCAAGATAAGCTCGTAGAATATGTACGGCCTGCATCGGGCGACAGCCTTGAGGTAAATAATTTCACAATTACCTACGGTGAACCGCGCGTTGATTTTATTGGCGGTACGGAGACACTCGCTGTTTCTGGCTCCGTGATATTTCAGGAACGCATTGATAAAAAGCAGGTTGTTCGCGAGATTCTAGGCATGAAAGAAGAGGCGCTAAAACATTATATTTTCGCCTTGCCTGGGCTTGAAAAGGCTACGATTTCGCTCTGGCCGTTCTGGGTCACGGAGGTGCCTGGAAATACTGGAAAAGTCACCGTTATGTTCCAATAAGGCGGGATAGTTGACTTTCGCCTTGGCGTTTCATATAATACACACGCTTATTTTTAGCAAATGAAATCAGACGAGCAGCTTCGAAGAGTTGACGGAAGAGTAGAAGAAGCATTGCCGAATATGCTTTTTCGAGTTATTCTCGTCGGCGGACAAGAAGTTTTAGCGCGCCTTGCAGGCCGTTTGGGGCGTTTCCGGATTCGGGTAGTGCCGGGAGACCGCGTGGTTGTCGAAATGACGCCATATGATGAACGGCGCGGTAGGATTATAAAAAGACTCTAATGGTTTGACGCGTCAGTCAGAGCGGACTCACCAGAAAACGGAGTCTCGCGGTTTTTTTCTTAACTAATTATGAAAGTACGAGCATCAGTCAAAAAAATATGCGCGCAATGCAAAGTAGTCCGTAGAAAAGGCCGGGTGTGCATCATTTGCAAAAACAAAACGCATAAACAGCGCCAGGGGTAGGAAGAAATTTCTAATATCTAATTTCTAATTACTATTCAACCATGAGAATTGTTGGAATAAATATTCCGGATGAAAAGCGAATCGATGTTTCGCTTCCTTATATTTTTGGTGTTGGCCGGCCGATGGCAAAAAAGATTTTAGAGGAAACTCATATTGATCCGGCAAAACGAGCAAAAGAACTTTCGTCCGAAGAAGTGAACAAAATCCAATTATATATAGAGAAGCATTTTAAAGTGGAGGGCGAATTGCGGCAGGTTGTGAGGCATAATATTAGCAGGCTTAAAGATTTAAAAGCATATCGGGGATTGCGCCATGCGCGCCGTTTGCCGGCGCGGGGCCAACGGACAAAGTCGAACTCGCGGACGGTACGTGGCAACGTCAGAAAGACCGCTGGAAGCGGAAAGCGCAAAGTTGATCTCAAATAATTATGGGAAAGAAGAAAGTCATCCGACAAACAAAAGAAGAGCTCCTTAAAGAGTCCGAGGGCGGCGCCTCAGGCGCGTCAACCAGAAAGGGAGGCGGTGCTTCCCGAGGGCGCATTGAACGCGGCCGAGTTTATATTCAGGCGTCGCTCAACAATACCATCGTTACAATAACCGACGACAAAGGGAATACAATCGCGTGGCTCTCAGCCGGATCGGTCGGATTTTCTGGCCCGAAGAAAGCAACGCCGTTCGCCGCCGCTAAAGTCGTTGAAGCGATTGCTGAAAAAGTTCAGCGGTCCGGCCCGGTGCACGTTGACGTTTTTGTGCGTGGCATCGGCAAGGGTAGAGATTCCGCTGTTCGGACTCTTGTAGCGAAGGGATTTGATCTCATGTCAATAAAAGACGTCACGCCCATTCCGCATAACGGTCCTCGGCCGAAGAAAGTGAGGAGAGTATAGAAATTAGTAATTAGAAAACTATGACACATCCTGTAAAAGAAAAAAGGGAACGGGCGCTCAATACAAAACTGTTTTTAAAAGCCGAGCGTTCGTACTCTCCGAAATCCGCAATCGTGCGCCGTCCGAAGCGCCCAGGCCAGCACGGCGACAAGCGCCAGTCCATTACTGAATATGGGCGCCAGCTTCAAGAAAAACAGAAAATACAAATTTCTTTTGGACTTAATAACCGGCAAACGCGGACGCTTTTCCACAAACCGAAAGAAAAAATTATAGAGACGCTTTTCCAGCGCCTGGATTCCGTGACTTTTATGCTCGGGTTCGCAAAGTCACAACGTATTGCGCGGCAGATGGTTTCGCATGGCCATATTCTCGTGAACGGCCGGAAAGTGACAATTCCTTCCTGCCATGTTACGATTGGAAACAAGATTTCAATCCGTCCTGAATCCCGCGCCTCAAAACTTTTTGAAGGCATCGGAGAACGGCTCCAAAAATACACGCCGCCCACATGGCTCAGGCTTTCGCCAGAAGAGCTTACGGGCGAGTGTATTGCAAAGTCGAGCGGAGGGGACACTGAGTTTCCCTTCGATATGGCGTTAGTCAGTGAATTTTATTCTCGGTAATAAACTAATTATATATAACGTATGGAATATAAACTTTTAAGCGATACCGTCGAAGTTAAGAAGATTTCCGAAAAAAATAATGTTGGTGTTTTTCATGTTGAAGGTCTTTACACAGGATATGGGATGACGCTCGGGAACGCTCTGCGGCGCGTACTATTATCGTCATTTCCCGGCGCGGCAATCACGCAGATTAAAATTGACGGTGTTGACCATGAATTTTCAACCGTGCCGAATGTGAGCGAAGATGTCGTTGAATTCTGCCTGAATCTCAAAAAAGTCCGTTTTCTTTTTTACGCCGATGAGCCCCAGGTTTTGCAGCTTCATAAAAAAGGCGACGGGGAAGTGACGGCAGGCGATATTCAATCAACAACATTTGCAAAGGTAATTAATCCTGATTTACATCTTGCAACGCTTACGAAAAAAGGTGCGGAACTCTTGATTGAACTCACTGTTGAGAAAGGGCTCGGATATGTGCCGGCAGAAAGCCGCCGTCTTGAGCGTTTGCCAGTCGGCGTGATTGTGCTTGATGCAGTGTTTTCCCCGATTGTTCGCGTTGCGTTTTCTGTTGAAAATATGCGCGTTGGAGACCGGACGGACTACAATAGGCTTTTCCTTGAAATTGAGACCGATGGCACGATTTCGCCGTCTGACGCGCTTCATAAGGCGAGTAATATTTTGAAAGACCACTTTGGCAAGGTTTCCAATATTGAAGTTACAAAACTGGAACCAACGGAAATAAAGGAAGCAAAGGTAACAAGGGAAAAGAAAAAGAAAAAGTAGAATATGCGGCACCTTGCGCGCGGGAAAAAATTTGGTTTGAAACGAGGACCGCGGAGGGCGTTTATGCGCATTCTTGTAAACAACCTCGTGAGCCACGGAAAGATTACAACAACGGAGACGCGCGCCAAGGAAATTCGAAAGTTTGCCGAGCGCATGGTTACGTATGGAAAGCAAAAAAACCTTGCCGGTTTGCGGCTTTTGCTCCAGCACTTGCCGAAGTCAGCCGCGTACAAGGTATATAACGAGATTGCGCCGCGATACGCGGAACGCAAAGGCGGATACACGCGAATTATTAAACAGGCGAAACCGCGCGTTCACGACGCGTCAAAGATGGCAACAATCCAATTTGTATAACCATGGAACATATTATTGACGCACAAGGAAAACGGTTAGGGCGCGTTGCCTCAGAAGTTGCTTCCATTCTTCAGGGAAAGCATAGCGTGGCATACAATCCGCGGCTTGAAGGAACTGACAAGGTGATTATTAAAAATGCCTCAAAGATTACGCTTTCCGGCAAAAAAACTTCTCAGAAAATATATTATCGCCACGCAGGACAATTAGGCCACCTGAAGGAGAATAAATTTCGCGACGTGTTTGCGAAAAGCCCGGCGTGGGTTATCAGGCATGCCATTGAAAGAATGCTTCCTAAAAATCGCCTGCAGGCAAGAAGGATAAAGCGGCTGAAGATCGAGTTATAAAATTATGGTTATAAAAAAAGTAACAAAGGAAAAAGTTGTAAAACACGCGAAGCCGGAAATTCCGGTTGTAGCGGGGCGGTATATTGAAGCCGTTGGGCGCAGAAAAACAGCCGTCGCGCGCGTCAGGATTTTTTCAGAAGCCGTGAAGAAACAAGAGATACTCGTAAACGGAAAACAGTACCGTGATTATTTTCCAATTTTGAAACAGCAGTTAATTGTCGCGGCGCCGTTCAAAGCGCTTTCGATGGAGCACTACTATGTAGTCGCTAAAGTCATAGGAGGCGGAGTGAGTGCGCAGGCCGAGGCAGTCCGGCTTGGCATCTCGCGCACATTGGTTTCCGAAAATCCGGAAAGCCGCGCGCGCCTCAAAGCGCTCGGGTTTTTGAAGCGCGACCCGCGCGCAGTTGAACGCAAGCACCCAGGGCTTCGCAAAGCTAGAAGGCCGCAACAGTGGAGAAAACGTTAAGATTGTAAAAACCCCCGCCGGAGCGGGGGTTTTGCTACGCCACGCCTGCGGTGGGTAAACTTGAATTTTAGATAGATGAATAGTAGAGTAACGTGGATCTCAAAACCATGTTTGTAAGAAAAATCGGCATTGATTTAGGAACGACAAATACGCTGGTATTTCTCCCGACGAAGGGAATCGTGATTAACGAGCCGACTGTTGTCGCGCTCAGGAAACCCGGAAACACTGTGCTTTCGGTCGGCGTTGAGGCGAAGGAGATGGTAGGAAGAACACCGGACGATATTGTAACGTACCGCCCGCTTAAAGACGGTGTTATCGCTGAGTATTACATCACACAGGAGATGCTCAAATATTTTATCGGAAAGAGCATTGGAGCCTTAAATATTTTTAAACCAGAAGTTGTAATTTCGGTACCGGCCGGCATTACCTCAACCGAACACCGCGCGGTTATGAATGCCGCAAAAGAAGCTGGCGCGAAAGAAGTATATCTTGTTAAGGAACCGCTTCTCGCTTCGCTTGGCGCCGGCATTCCAATTCATTCAGCCGAAGGAAACATGATTGTAAATATCGGCGGAGGCACAACCGAGGTTGCTGTAATATCACTCGGCGGAATTGTTACGTGGTCCAGTTTGCGCGTTGCTGGAAATAGATTTGACCAGGCAATCAGCGATTACATCCGCAAGAAGTACGGACTCGCGATAGGGGAGAACACTGCGGAGAATATTAAAATTGCTTTAGGAACCGCGATTCCAAACCGTTCAAAGAATGAGCTCAAAGTTCGCGGGCGCGATCTTTCATCGGGATTGCCGAAGGATCTTTACGTCACCTCAAACGAAGTTGCTGAGGCAATCAATTCGCATCTTTTGGACATTATGAACTCAGTGCAATCTGTGTTTAATGTGACGCCACCGGAACTTGCCGCTGATATTATGGAAAAAGGAATTATTCTTTCTGGTGGAAGCGCGCAGCTTGCCGACCTGCCGGAGTTTTTTAAACGATCACTTGGCGTGACGGCCTATGTTGCCGAGGACCCGATTTTGTGCGTCGCAAAGGGCACGGCAATAGTTTTAAATCACTTGGACGTCTATAAGCGAACACTTTTAAGCAAACGCTAATGTTTGGTCACGAGACTATAACCGCCGCGTTTAAAAAACTTGCGCATGAAGGGGAACTTGGACACGCGTATCTTTTCTTCGGCGATGCCGAGATAGGGAAGTCGCTTTTCGCGCGCTCGCTTGGAAATTTTCTTGAACATGGAAAATTTGAAGAGCCCGCCGGCACCCTTTCTGACGCGTTTGAAGTAATACCAGCAGAAGGAAAGAAATCGCTCGGAATTGACGAAGTGCGCGAAGTCCGCCGGTTTCTCTCGCAGACGCCATTTTCTTCGCATAGACGGCTCGCTATTATTAACAATGCCGAGTTGTTAACGAATGAGGCGCAAAGTGCTATGCTCAAAATTGTAGAAGAACCGCCGTCGCACGCGTTGATAATTCTCATAACGCACGATCCGTCGATTTTATTCGGGCCATTGCGCTCACGTTTTACAAGCATTTATTTCCCGCGTTTTTCGCGCGAGAAAGTACGTAAGATTCTTACTGAGCGGCTCGGCGTTTCTGAAACAAAGGCGCATGTTATCGCTGAGGATTCCTATGGAAGAATTGGAAGGGCCCTTCGTCTCAGCTCAGGACAGGCAATTCGACAAACTCAGAGCAAACTTACAGCAAATGAGATTGATGTAGAAGCCGAGCTTGAAACAAAAATCCTTGCTTTGCGGAAAGAAGGCGTTTTAAGAAATTCCCAAAAACTCGCCAGGCTTATTCATAAAGAAACAGAAATGAAGCGGTTTAATCTAAACCCGCAATTACAAAAAAAAGCTATTGAAGCACTATGCAACACCCAGCTTTAGAAGAATTTACAAAACATCTTGACACTATCCTGCGCGATTTAAAGCAGGAGCTTTCGGGCGTCCGCGCAAACCGCCCGACAACGGCGCTTCTTGAAAATATTCCCGTGACGTATTATGGGCAAACGACTCCGATGAAGCGCGTCGCTTCAATTAATATCGTCCCGCCGCGGGAAATTGTGGTGCAGGCATGGGACAAGGAAGCTATTGCATCCATAATGAAGGCCATTGAATCATCATCATTAGGACTAACGCCGCAGGCCGACGGGATGTCCATACGCGTGCGCCTGCCGGAGCTTTCGACTGAGCGGCGCGAAGAATTGATAAAGCACGTCAAAAAGACAACTGAGCAGTTTAAAATCCAAGTGCGGCATTTCCGCGATGAAACGAATAAAAAAATCCAGAAAGCTTTTGATGACGAGGACCAGCGGTTCAGGGCAAAAGAGGAGGTCCAGAAAAAAACCGACGTTGTAAACAAGGAAATCGAAACCGCGCTTGAAGCGAAAATAAAAGAAATTCAAGAATAACCATGATTGTACTTGCTGTCATTATTGGTCTTTCATTGCTTATTGTTGTCCACGAGCTCGGACATTTTTTGGCCGCGAAAGCGTTCCATGTGCGCGTGGATGAATTCAGTTTTGGTTTTCCGCCGCGCATTTTTTCGGTGCGGTACGGGGAAACAAAATATTCCATCGGTGTTTTCCCGCTCGGAGGATTCGTAAAAATCTATGGAGAAACGCAGGGCGACCATAATCCGGACGCTCCAGATGCCGCGCGGAGCTTCCTCTCGCAGCCAATCTTCAATCGTTCCGTTATTATGCTTGCGGGTGTTTTTATGAACGTGTTTCTCGCGGGACTTATTATCTCCGGCGTTTTTATGATGGGGAGTCCGAAACTGGCGGTTATCTCGGAAGTCGCTCCGTTTTCGCCGGCGGCGGAGGCGGGTATTATGAACGGCGATGTCGTGCTCCGCATCTCAGCCGGCAACGCTGTGCTTTCCGATATTGCGACGCCGGATCCTTTTGTCGCATTTGTAAAGCAAAATATAAAAACCGTTTTGACTATTCAGATTGAGCGTAACGGCAAGCCGCTCGCTATAACGCTTCGCGGGCGGGAGAAACCACCTGAAGGTGAGGGAGCACTTGGCGTTTCACTCACTGGCGTCGGATTTGACCGCGAGCAGTTTTTTACCGCTATCGTACACGGGTTTCAAACTACCCTAGATATTCTTGTACAGGTTACGCTTGGATTTATTAATTTTTTCAAGAACATTTTTGTAAAACCTGAAATTTTAAAAACCATGGCGGGCCCAGTCGGAATTTTTACCCTTGCCGCGAACGCCGGGTCACTTGGACTCGCGTATCTTTTTCAGCTCATTGCGATTATTTCCATTAATCTCGCGGTTTTGAACTTCATTCCATTTCCCGCGCTTGATGGCGGGAGGTTCCTTTTTCTCCTTATTGAGGGCGTCAAGGGTTCGGCGATTCCGGAGCGGGTGGAGAGGATTATCAATACCGTTGGTTTCGCCGCTTTGATTCTTCTCATGATTCTTGTCACAATACAGGATATTGGGCGTTTGCTCTAAACCATATGAGACAATCAGAAATACCATTTAAAACCAGGAAGGAGCCGCCGAAGGATGAGGCGGCGATTAACGCGCAGCTGCTTTCCCGCGCCGGCTTTGTGGATAAAGTGATGGCGGGCGTGTATACGTTTTTACCACTCGGACTGCGCGTCATGAAAAAGATAGAAAAGATTATACGCGAAGAAATGGCGGCGGCAGGCGGAGAAGAGCTACTTATGCCGATTCTTCAGCCGAAGGCGCTGTGGGAACAAACCGGGCGATGGAAAGATTTTGATTCGCTTTTTAAATTCACAAGCACAAATTCCGGGATTGAAGTTGCGCTCGGTCCTACGCACGAAGAGGTCATTACGCCGCTTATCGGAAAAGCAAACCTATCATATAAGGATTTGCCGATTTACCTTTTTCAGATTCAGAATAAGTTTCGCGATGAATCGCGCGCGAAGTCGGGACTTTTGCGCGGCCGCGAGTTTCTTATGAAAGATCTCTATTCATTTCACGCTGACGAATCCGATCTTGAAAGCTATTACAAAAAAATGGGACAAGCTTACCGCACCATTTTTAATCGCGCTGGCATCGGAGATTTAACCTACTATACGCTGGCCTCCGGCGGCACGTTTTCAAAATATTCCCACGAGTTTCAGACGCTGTGTCCGGCGGGGGAGGACACGATACATATTTGCAAGGCGTGTCACACAGCCGTGAATGATGAGCTTATCGGGGAGCAAAGTTCGTGCCCCGAGTGCGGCGCAAAATCTCTTGAGAAAGAAAAAGCAATTGAGGTCGGAAACATTTTTAAGCTTGGAACGAAATATTCGTCCGCGTTTAAGCTCACCTATAAGGACAAAAACGGCCCTGATAAAGCTGTTGTTATGGGATGTTACGGAATCGGGCTTAGCCGGCTCATGGGAACCATTGTTGAGGTGTACCACGATGAGAACGGAATGATATGGCCGGAGTCCGTTGCGCCGGCACAGGTCCATCTAATGACTGTTGGGTCGCCAGACGCCGAATTGAAAAAGAGCGCCGAGCATGTCTATAATACCCTTGTTCGCTCCGGAATTGAGGTTTTGTATGATGACCGTGAGGATGTTTCAGCCGGCGAGAAATTTGCAGACGCCGACCTTATCGGCTTGCCGTGGAGAGTCGTTTTAAGCGAGAAGCTTCTTTCAAAAAAACAAATTGAAATAAAGCGTCGCTCGGAAAAGAAGGCAGAGATTATAGACGAAAAGGATCTTGTCCGCGCGGTTAGTGCTGTCGCTTGATTGTAATTGTCCGGTTATTAATGTAAAAACTATTCTATGATTCTCAAGAAAACCATTGGCATTGATTTAGGAACCGATACGACGCAAATCTATCTTGGTGGCGCCGGCATTATTGTGAATGAGCCGAGTATTGTCGCGTATAACAATCTTACCAACAGAATCGTTGCAGTCGGCGCAGAAGCGAAAAAAATGCTTTCGCGGACGCCTGCCCACATTACCGTGCTTCGGCCGGTAGGAAACGGCGTTATCGCGGATTTTGATATGGTGAAAGAAATGATTCAAAGCTTTCTGAAACGCGAAAACATTCCGTGGTCATGGATGACGAGGGTTGTTGTGAGCGTGCCGACCAATCTCACGGAAGTTGAGCGGAAGTCAGTTGAGGATTTATTCCGAGAAGTAGGCGCGACGCCTGTTTTTCTTATTGAACAGCCGCTTGCGGCTGCGCTTGGTAGTCGCCTTGATATTCACCAGCCGACTGCGCATTTTATCGTAAACATCGGCGCGGGCACGACCGATATCGCCATGATTTCGCTCTCGGGCATTGTTGTTTCACGGCGGCTCAAAATTGCCGGCGATTATTTAAATAATGAAATTGTCCGCGGAGTCCGTGAAGAGCTTAAACTAAATATCGGCGAACCGACAGCGGAAGAGATTAAGCTCGCAGTCGGGTCCGTCGTTCCGATGAACGAAAAACTTGAGCTTGTAATCCGCGGCCGCGATGTACAGAACGGTTTGCCGCGGGAGGCGCTTATTAAAGATACGCAGGTTCGTTTTTGGCTTGCGCGCCCAGCGAAGCTCATTGTTGAAGCAATCAAGGACGTTATTGAAAACGCGCCGCCGGAACTTGTCGGAGACGTGTATAGAAACGGAATTTATCTTTGTGGAGGTGGGAGCATGCTTCGGGGTGTTGACCAACTCGCGTCGAAGGAAATAGGCGTTCCAGTGGCGGTCATTGAAGATCCTTTAACGTGCGTCGCGCGCGGCACTGGAGTTTTGTGCGACAAGTTTCAGGAATATCAGCATCTCCTGAATATCTTTTCCCACGCGAGCGAGGAACGATAATGGGGCTCGCAGTATTAGAAACTGCAAATCAATTTAGCTATGAAAGGAATTTACACATTTATCGTGAGCGGCGTTGCGCTTATTATAATCGCCGTACTTATTTTTGCGCGCGGAAATATTCTACATTGGCTCTCTGTGTCTAGCGCGCCTCTCTCGCCCGCGATGCTTGCCGCAGAACTCTTGGCCCTCAAGGCACAAAGAGCTGACGCAATACGTACGCGCCATTATATAGAGGCGCGTCTCTACTCGCGTTACCCGTTTAACGACCAAGGGGTTATTGTTGTCGCCGCTGGTTCGGATGATGGTGTACGCCTTGATATGCCCGTTTTAGCGCGTGAAGGGGTGTTGTTCGGGCGGATAAGCGCCGTGCGGCGGACACAAAGCGAGGTTGAAACAATTTTTGACCCCGCGTGGCGAAGTAGTGTCTATATCGGCGAAAAAAATACAAAGGCGGTTCTACGCGGCGGGAAAACGCCGGTAATTGAATTTGTCCCCAAAGAAGCCGCAATCCAAAAAGGGGAGATAATTACAAATAGTTCCCCAAATTTCCCTTTGGGCGCTTCTGCCGGCACAATTTTACTTGTGCATGCAGTGGACCGCGATCTCTGGCAAAGTGCAGACATTGATCCTGGCTATACGCTCAATGACGTCCAAAGTGCGCTTATTGTAACTGATTTTCCATAACCATGTTTGAATCGCGCTCGTTAACCCTTTTTGTCGCTCTCGCCGCGGTACTCGCAATTTTTTTTACTTTACTTCAATACTCGCGCTCACTCGCTGTTCTTGACGTAAACCCAAACTTTCTTCTTATTTTTCTTATTGTTCTTCCATTTCTCCGGTTTGGATTTTTTCGTTTTTCCGCCGCGTCTGCACTTGTTCTTCTTTTTGCGGTACTGTTTTTTCCGTTCTGGTTCTGGGAAATGGTGGCGCTTATCACAGTCACACTGCTTGCTGGCTTTGCAAGACAGTTTTTAACCGGGAATCGGATTTTAGATTTTTTTATACTTATCCTTGGGACAACACTTATCTTGAATAGTGTGCTTCCGGTTCTTTCCGGCTTCGAACCACTTTGGTTTCGCATTGCGCTTGAAGCTTTGTATAATGTACTTCTAGGGTGCGTTGCCGTACCATTAATTACGCGCCAAATTTCATAGTTCGGCGTTGCTCACTACAAGTTGGTTCGACACCACTCACTACAAGTTATGCAACATCCACGTCTTACCATCGAGAATATTCTCGCTGACCACATTCTTAAAGAAGATGTGCGCGAAGTGCCGGTCAAGCGGCGCGTTTTTATTATTCTTCTCTCGGTCGCATTTATCGTGGTTGGAGCTGTTTTTTTGCAGTTTCTTTATCTCAGCACTGTGCGTCACGGTTTTTACGCTGACCGGGCGCTCCAGAATATCAGCGACACAGTTGTTACTCCAGCCCCGCGCGGCATAATTCAGGACCGATATGGCAAACCGCTCGTTCAAAATGACCACTCGTTCAATGCCTATCTTCTTCCTCGTCTGCTTCCGCGCGAGTCCGAAGGGCGCCTCATAATCCTTACGCGTGTTGCCGAGCTTACACACGCCGACATTACGGAGCTTGCCGCACACATTACAAACCGCGATTGGCAGATCTCTGACCGCATTTTGCTCCAAGCCGATCTTTCTCAGGAAGAGCTTGTCGCGCTTTCATCCGAGCGCTTGCCAGGTGTTACTGTTGAAGCCGGTTTTAAGCGCGTACAGGAAGAGCCGCTCGTTTTCTCGCACCTCATCGGATACACGGGGCTTGTGAATGCAGACGACTTAAAGCGTGACACGACGCTCGTGATGGATGACGAAATCGGGCGCGCCGGACTTGAAGCATATTACGATGATGTCCTTCGTGGCACGAACGGCGAAGATACGACGTTTAAAAATGCGCTCGGAAAAATGCAGGATACTCGCATAGTGCATGATTCAAAGCCAGGGCGTACCATTAACACATATATAGACCGCGACCTCCAGGAATTTTTCTATAACCGGCTTAACCAAGCGCTCAAAAGTTTGGGTCGTGATGTCGGTGTTGGTATTGCGATGAATCCGCAGAACGGCGAGGTGCTTGCGATGGTCGGGATTCCCGGATTTGACGCAAACAACGTTTCGGATTTTTTAAATTCAAAAAATCAAGCGCTATTTAACCGTGCTGTCGGCGGGAAGTATAATCCAGGCTCAACTATAAAACCACTCGTTGCATCAGCGGCACTCTCCGAGGGAATTATTTCTCCTGACAAACAGATTTATTCAGCCGGGTATATTGACGTTCCGAATCCGTATAATCCCGATGCGCCGAGCAGATTTTTGGACTGGAGGCCGCAGGGCTGGGTTGATCTTGCTGCGGCACTTGCGAAATCAAGCAATGTCTATTTCTACACGGTCGGCGGCGGATTCGGTGACCAAAAGGGTCTGGGCATTACCTTGCTTAAAAAATGGTGGGAGAAATTCAACCTTGGCGGAAAAACAAATATTGATCTTCCAGGAGAGACGACTGGATTTTTGCCTGATCCGGATTGGAAAAAGAAAGCGACCGGCCAGCCGTGGAGGCTGGGAGACACGTATAACGTCACGATAGGGCAGGGCGATTTTTCAATCACGCCGATAGGACTCATTGATTACATCAGCACGATTGCGAACGGCGGTACTATATACAAGCCACGCATCGTAAAGAGTATTGAAGATGCCGCGCATTCCTCATCGACCGTTTCCCAGGAAACACAGCCAGTAGTTCTTCGTGATTTACGAAACGACATTCAGGACATTATTTCGTACGTTCATAAGGGTATGCGGGACGCTGTACGCGAGCCGTACGGAACCGCGCATCTCTTGAACAGCATCCCGATGGAAATTGCCGCAAAAACTGGTTCAGCGCAGGTTGAAAATAACACGAAAACCAATGCGTTTTTTGTCGGATTCGCGCCGGCGGATAATCCGCAAATTGCAATCCTTGTTCTTATTGAAAACTCCCGCGAGGGGAGCGCAAACACCATTCCAGTAGCCAGGGATGTTCTCATGTGGTACTATCAAAACAGACTTAAAAGTCGTTAGGTTTTTCTTCGTATTTTATTAAAACTATGGCACGAAATTATCTCACGCAGGAGAGGCATGACGAAATCGAAAAAGAGTTGGATGATCTCAAGAAACACGGCCGGCTCAATGTTGCCGAGCGCCTGAAGCAGTCGAAAGATTTGGGAGACCTTTCGGAAAACTCGGATTACATGGAAGCGCGCGAAGAACAGGCGCGCCTTGAAACAAGAATCGCGGAACTTGATGATTTACTTCGTTCATCAGCTATCATCCGCCGAACTGAAGGGTCCGGGGCCGTGCGAGTCGGATCTAAAGTGAAAGTAAAAAAGGACGGCGTTCCTCTTGAATATATTATTGTCGGCTCAAGCGAATCGAGCCCGGCGCAGGGGCTTATTTCAAATGAATCGCCGGTTGGCCGCGAACTTCTTGGAAAAAAGATAGGAGACCGCGCGCAGGTGCAGACCCCGAAAGGCGAGGTTGTTTACGAAATTGAGGGTATTGAGTAGTTTATAGCGAAGCCATCGAATATTACCCATGCTTGAAGACCTTATCCATGAACGCCGCTCGAAACTTGAACGGTACGCCGCGGTAGAAAGTCCGTTTCCTTCCCGTACACATTTTGCCGGGAAGCGTACTGTAATCAGCGAGGTTCTTAAAAATTTCACCTCGCTCGCGCGTGGCGGAAAACCAGTCGCGGTCGCGGGGCGGATTTCCGGACTGCGGGATCAGGGAAAAATTCTTTTTATTGATCTCCGTGATGCGAGCGGCTCAATCCAACTCGTTTTAAACGAGAAGGAACTTGGCAAGAATTTCGCGCTGCCAAAGGAAACCGTTGATATCGGCGATTTTATTGAAGCGCGCGGCGCGGCGTTCGCCACGAAACGCGGTGAAAAAAGCATTCTCGCGACCGGCGTTCATATGCTCGCTAAAAGCATCCGCCCGATACCGTCTGAACGGTACGGGTTAGAGGACGCGGAGACGCGTCTTAGAAAGCGCTACCTTGATTTGCTTTCGAATGACGGCGTGCGCGAAATTTTTGTGAAAAAAAACGCGTTTTGGAACGCGGTGCGGGCATTTTTAACGAAAGAAAATTTTCTTGAAGTTGAAACGCCTGTTCTTGAGCCGACTCCGGGCGGCGCCGAGGCAGAGCCGTTCGTTACGCATCATAACGCGCTTGATACGGATTTTTATCTTCGCATTTCGCTTGAACTTCCGCTTAAAAAACTTTTAGTCGGGGGATTTGAAAAAGTATTTGAAATCGGAAGAATTTTCCGCAACGAGGGAATTGACCGCGAGCATTTACAGGATTATACGCAGATGGAGTGTTACTGGGCGTACGCCGATTACAACGACATGATGAAATTTGTGGAAGAGCTTTATAAAAAAGTGATTACTGCGACGCTTGGCGCAAAAAAGACGACGTTTGGCGGAAAGACAATAGATTGGGGAAAGAAATGGAAAACCATTGATTATTATGAAGTGTTTAAAAAAGCGTCAGGGTTTGACATTGCGACCGCAAGCCGCGACGAGCTGTTTCGGAAAGCAAAGAGTTTGGATATAAAAATAGAACCGCAGGCAGGCCTGCCTGCGCAGGCGGGCAAGGGGCGGCTTATAGACGCTATTTATAAAAAGCTTGTGCGCCCGAATCTCATTGAGCCCTGTTTTCTCGTAAATCCTCCGGTTGAAGTTGAGCCGCTCGCGAAGCGCGTGGAGAGCGATCCCGCGCGCGTTGAGCGATTTCAGGTAGTTGCGTGCGGTACCGAGCTTGGCAAAGGATTCTCAGAGCTCAATGACCCAATTGACCAGCGCAAGCGATTTGAGGAACAAATGAAACTGCGCGCGGCTGGGGATAAAGAAGCCCAGCGACTTGATGAAGATTTCTTGGAAGCGCTCGAATACGGCATGCCGCCGGCGGCGGGATTTGGCATGTCAGAACGGCTGTTCGCGGTACTGCTCGATAAACCGGTGCGGGAAACGGTACTATTCCCATTAATGAAAAAAGAGAAATAAAATATGTTAAACGTAAATCTTATTAGAGAAAATCCAGAGGCCATTAAGGCCGGAATCGCGAAGAAAAACATTGACCCAAAACTCGTTGATAAGTTTTTGCGTCTCGACGTGGACTGGCGGTCAAAGACCGAGGCGCTCGGCCAATTGAATGGCGAACAAAACACGTTAAGTAAAGAGCTGGCGAAAAAACAGAGCGAAGATCTTTTAAGCAAAGCCCAGCTTTTGAAGAAACGCATTTCGGATATCACTGTGGAAGAAAACAAGCTTAGTGTGAAGCGCGATGAAGCATTGGAAAAGTTGCCGAACATTCCGTTTGAAGATGTTCCAGTCGGCAAAGATGCGTCTCAGAACGTTGTTCTCCGCGAAGTCGGAGAGAAACCGATTTTTGATTTCAAGCCGAAAGACCACCTTGCATTGGGAGAGGCGCTTGGAATTATAGATGTAAAACGGGCGGCTGAAGTTGCCGGCGCGCGGTTTAATTATCTATTGGGCGATGGGGCGATGCTTGAGTTTGCGCTCGTGCAGTTCGCCGTAAAAACAATCGCGGCACATGGGTTCACTCCAGTTTTGCCTCCGATGTTTATAAAACCCCAGGTTCTCCATGGTATGGGGAGACTGGCCTCGGATCAGAAAGAGGAACGGTATTATCTTCCGAAGGACGAACAGTATCTTATCGGTAGCGCGGAGCACACACTGGGGCCGCTCCATATGGATGAAGTTTTGTCGAATGAGAGCTTGCCAAAAAGATATGTCGGTTTTTCAAGCTGTTTTAGGCGCGAGGCGGGATCGTATGGAAAAGACATGAAAGGAATTTTGCGCGTGCATCAGTTTGATAAAGTTGAAATGTTTATTTTTTCTCTGCCTGAGAAATCCGATGAGGAACATCAGTTGCTCCTATCAATTCAGGAAGAGCTTGTGAAGAAATTAGAGCTTCCGTACCGCGTAGTCCAAAATTGCACTGGTGATATGGGATGGGTGGATGCAAAGCAGTTTGATGTTGAGACGTGGCTTCCGGGCCAGGACGCGTACCGCGAAACGCACTCGTGTTCCAACACGACCGATTTCCAGTCAAGCGGCATCAATGCGAAGTACAAAACTGCCGGTGGCAAAAAAGAATATTTGCATCTTTTAAACGCGACAGGCATCGCCATTGGCAGAATGATTATTGCGATTTTAGAAAACAACCAAACAAAAGAGGGGACTGTAAAAATCCCGAAAGTGCTTCAGGAATTTATGGGGAAGGAGGAAATAGGTGCTAGGAGTTAGGCTTTTAGGGGATGGGATAGAAAAATAATTTGGCGGATAACGAGGTGGTATGACATGTCATACCACCTCGTAAATCATCATTGACGGTTTTATATTTGCGGTGTATTATTATAACACTGAAAATAAAGCATTTTCAGTGAATTAATTGTTCTTTTAAAATTCACATAGGAGAGAGTTATGGGAAAAGAAGTATTAGTGTTGGATGATGAACAAGTTTGGTTGGATACTATCGCCAACATATTAGCTCTCGGAGGTTATACTTCTATTCTGTGCGGAACATTAGAAGAGGCTTATATAGAAGTAGATAAACGAATACAAAAAGGCAACCCTCCACACATGTTTTTGGTTGACATAATACAAAGGGATCCGCAGACGAAAGAAATAATCAACTTCCTTTTTGGAAAAAAATTGTTCAGGTATATCAAAACAAAAGGAATAGGAACGGAGAACTTTTATCTGTGCACATCTCACGTCAGTGAGGAAGACAGTGCATTAGCAAAGGAATTAGGAGTAAAAATTTTAAATAAAAATTCATTACTTAACGATTTGAGAGAACCTTTTTTCATACTTTAACCCCCTTAAACACTTCGGTGTTTGAGGGGCTTTGTTTTTTGCGCTATTTCCCTTAAAATGTTGTAGAATATAGACAATGGGAACGCTGTTTAGAAAAATCGTTTGGCTCGTGGTTTCGGCGGCGATTATATATGCAGGATATAGAATATACACCGACTGGTGGAATGGGCAGATTCCATCATTGGATCGCGTGAGGGAGTATGCGCAAAACCTGCTTCGCACCGGAAACAATGGAGAGCTTCAAAACACCATAAAACAGAAGGCAAACGAATACGCGCAGACGGTTGTGGGCGAGGTCCAGCAGAGTACGACGCAATACGCGAAGGATAAGATAAAAGAGGTATTCACGACTGTCGGTGAGGAAATTATTAATAAAGCGAAAGATTTTTTTGGAATTTCTACATCATCGTCCGTCGGTACCAGCCCGCTTCAGGGTGCGGTTGTCTCTCAGCCCACAGGTCCCGGCTTTACTGTTCCGCCGCCGCCCGCGACGATTGCGTATGGGATAGGCGAATCGTTTGCAATATCAATTAATAGCGGCTCGTCATACACCGTTGATTGGGGAAGCGGGACGAGCGAGTCCGGCAAAACAGCGACAAGCGGGCTCACCGTTTTGAAACACTCGTGGAGCCAGGAAGGGGACTACACGGTAAGAGTTTTTGTAACCGACAACGGAAAAACGAATACATACACATTTCCATTAAGGGTGTATAAATAAATCATGGTTTACGGAGCACTACACAAAAGGACAGGGCCGAAACATTTTCTTTTTGCGCTCGTAGCGCTTCTTTTTCTTAGCATCCTTGTCGCGCTTTTATACGTCGTGCTCTACGGAAGTTTTCTTAAGGTTCGCGATATTGAAATTAACGGCACTCGGAGCGTTTCGCGCGATTCATTGCTTGCGAGCCTCTCGACGCGCGGCGTCGGCAACAGCAAGCTTCTTTCATGGCTCGGGCCGGACAATATCCTTTTTTGGAAATTTTTACCAAATAGTTTGAGCTCGGCAAACATTTTACCGATTGTAGCTGAAGCGGTGCAAAACGTTGATCTTGGAAAACGAAATGTCACGGTTACTATACGCGAGCGGGAAGGGTTTGGAACGTGGTGTGCAAAGAACGGAGGCCCTACTCCGACAGTTGGTGGATACGGACGGGCAAGCTGTTACGTGTTTGACGAGAGCGGCATTGCTTTCGGAACGGCGCCCGCGAGCGAAGGCGTTTTAATCACCGAAGTTGAAGATCAAAACTCGCGCGAGCCGCTCATCGGCATCTCGCTTTTTCCGCGTTCCGCGTGGCGCAATAGTTTTTTCGGAACGCTTCAAATTCTTAAGGATAATGGCATTCCAATTTCAAAAATTATCGTGCGCGATTTTTCCCTCCGCGAATTTGAGGTTGTTTCAACGCTCGGTTTTTCATTCTATTTCAGTTTGGATTTCACGCCGGACAATCTCAACGCGGTTTTAAACAATCTTTCAAAACAGCTCACTCTAAGTTCGCTTTCGTACCTGGATTTTCGCGTTCCTAACCGCGTGTACTATAAGTAAATTCTTAATCTCATCAGCCAGCGTGCTATTATAAGAGTATCAAGTAGCAAGTATAAAGTAGTAAGTATGAAGAAAAACACGGAGAAAAAATACGTGATACATAATACTGGATACATGATACTCGCGCGTCTCAAAGCGCGCGGTGGGTTCACACTCGTTGAGATACTTATTTATGCCACGATTTTTTCCGTGAGCGCGGTGTTTTTGGTAAACATCCTCGCGGCGATTACCAATATCCAGTTGCGGCAGGCGTCAGTGAATGAGGTAAACCAGCAGCTTTCGTTTGTTTCTGAGATGATAAAGCGGTCTGTCCGCGAATCAAGCGCTATTTCAAATACTGCCGGCACGGCAAGCTCTTCGATTTCTCTTCTTATGGCGTCGTCTTCGCTTAGTCCGACAGTTTTTTATACCAATTTGTCAGTGCTCTACATGCAGGAGGGAACAAGCACTGCTGTCGCGCTCACAAACGACAAAGTGGCTGTGAATAATTTTTCAGCGACGAAGTACGAAAATCCGGGCGGTACGGCGGTTGTGCAAGTTGACCTCACGCTTGATTACAATACCTCAAGCACACAGAGTAAGGTATCGCAGACATGGCGAAGCGCGATTGCGCGCGTATCCGCCGCGACGTTTGACTCTAGTTTATTACCGAACGCCGACGGCACTCTCAATCTCGGCGCCTCAAGCGCAAAATGGCAGGACGCTTATTTTGGCGGAACAATGCGTTCAGCGGGTGACATAGCGTTTACAAGTTCTTCAATCGGACTCATTTTGGAGTCCACCTCAAGCACCTGTGCCCGTCTTGGCGTAAATAACGCCCTTTCCGCGATTACACTGGATCCAGTAGCGTGCCCATAGTTGAGACAATTACTTTGCCTGTAATAAAAAAACGGGTATTGGCATTAGCCTCACCGTTTTTTATTTTCTAAAATAGACAGTCAATTCCGTGTTTGTATTAAACTAGCACTTGACTTGGTTGAGTGCTAATCCTATACTAGACACTGTGAAACAAAGCGAACGGGCGCAAGCCATTCTTGAGACGGCAATCAGCGACTTTATCAAGTCGGGGCGGCCCATAACGTCTGAATATTTATACGAAACGTACGACTTCGGGATAAAGCCGGCGACAATACGGCTTGAACTGAACGCGCTTGCGGATGACGGGTATTTTTATCAAAACCATCCGTCGGGCGGAAGATTTCCAACGAATAAAGCATACCGTTTTTTTGTGGAACGGACGCGGGAGCAGCTTCCTGAAAATCTCACAGAGAATGCTATTTCGCTCGCCCGCGAATTTCTCTTAGAGGAAAAATCTTCATTTTTAGAAGATATCGCAAGCCAGTTTAATGTTGTGAGTATGGTGTGGGGTGCTTTGGGCGATGCGCAGTCCAGCAATTTAAGCGATCTCCTCGGGCATGTTGAGGCGGACAGGAAAGATGACTTAGTTGGAATAGTTGAGGATTGCGAAATGCTTCCTAAGCGATTGCGCGGTCTAGCTGAAGCATTTCAAGGCGATGCGTTGCCGCAGGTCTTTGTCGGGAAAAGCTCTGTCGCAAAAAGTGACTGCATCTCGGTTCTTACCGGAAATTTTTCTACCGATGGCGGAGAATTTACGCTTGCTATTATCGGTCCGAAACGAATGGATTACCGGAAATCCATGGCACTTTTTAAGTCGATTAAAAAAGTATCCAGTATCAAGTAGTTAGTATTAATAAAAAACATGGAAGAAGAAAAGAAAAGTCAAACACAAAACGGGGCGCCGCAAGAAGCGCCGGACGCGGCGTGCGCAAAGTGCGAGCGTGAACGCGACGAATATCTTGACGGGTGGAAACGGGCAAAAGCGGATCTCGCGAATTACAAAAAAGATGAAGCGCAAAGGTTTGTGGAGTTTACAAAATTATCACACGCTTCGTTCATAGAAGACTTAACGTCAGTTTTGGACAGTTTTAATTTGGCGCTTAAGAGCGTTCCAGAACAGGACGCTGGTTATCGCGGGCTCTTGATTATCAAGTCACAACTCGAAGACATTTTAAAACGTTCAGGGCTTGAACCAATAGCCGCTTCCCCAGGAGAAAAGTTCAACCCGATGTTTCATGAAGCCGTTTCTGAAGTAGTGTCGCCGCATCCCGAAGGCGCAATAGTCGAAGAGATTAGGAAAGGATATCTGCTTCACGGGAAAACATTGCGGCCGACACGCGTAGTAATTTCAAAAGGCCAAAAACAAGATACGAACAATAAAAAATAAAAGTCATAAACAATAAATTATATAATTAAACATATGCCAAAAATTTTAGGAATTGATCTCGGTACGACAAATTCAGCGATGGCGGTTGTGGAGGGCGGCGAGCCGCGCATTCTTGAGAATGAAGAGGGCAATCGCACGACTCCGTCAATCGTTGCCATCAACAAATCAAACGAACGGCTTGCCGGGCTTTTAGCAAAGCGCCAGTCGGTTGTTAATCCAAAGAACACCATTTTTTCGGTGAAGCGCCTCATTGGCCGGAAGTTTGACGACCCGGAAGTCCAGCGAGATAGAAAGTGGCTTTCTTTTGATTTACAGAAATCAGCAACCGGCGGAGTTGAGGTAAAAATGGGCGACAGGTGGTATAAGCCGGAAGAAATTTCCGCGATGGTTCTCCAAAAGCTCAAGCTTGATGCGGAGGCGAAGCTTGGAGAAAAAATAGACGAGGCGGTTATAACCGTGCCGGCATATTTTGATGACTCACAGCGGCAGGCGACTAAGAATGCAGGCGAGATAGCGGGATTCAAGGTGCGGCGCATTATCAACGAGCCGACTGCGGCAGCGCTCGCATATGGCATGAACCGCAAAAAGAACGAGCAGATTGTTGTATATGACTTCGGTGGCGGTACGTTTGACATTTCAATCCTTGAAGTCGGTGATGACACGGTTGAAGTCAAAGCGACCGGTGGTGACACGCACTTAGGCGGCGACGATTTTGATAAGCGCATCATTGAATATCTCGTCGCGGAATATAAAAAACAGGACGGTATTGATATATCAAAAGATTCGCTTGCAATTCAGCGTCTCAAAGAGGCCGCGGAGCGGGCGAAACACGAGCTTTCAACCGCGCTTGAGTCGGAAATCAATCTTCCGTATATCACATCGGATTCTTCAGGCCCGAAACATTTCATAATGAAACTTACGCGCGCAAAGCTTGAGGATCTCGTGCGCGACATGATTGACCACTCAGTAGAGCTTACGAAGGAAGCGGTAACCGCGCCGTCGCCAAAAGGCGCCGGGTTTAAGCTTTCTGATATTGACGAGATTGTGCTTGTTGGCGGGCAAACGCGCATGCCGGCGATACAGGAGGCGGTTAAAAAATTGTTTGGCAAGGAGCCGCACAAAGGCATTAATCCGGACGAAGTCGTTGCGGCCGGTGCCGCGGTTCAGGCTGGAATTCTACAAGGCGACGTGAAAGACATTTTGCTTCTTGACGTAACCCCGCTTACTTTGAGCATTGAAACATTGGGAAGCGTTGCGACGCCGATGATTCAAAAAAATACAACCGTCCCGACGTCAAAGACGCAGGTGTTCTCAACAGCCGCGGACAGCCAGACATCGGTTGAAATTCATATCGGGCAGGGCGAACGGCCGATGATGGCGGACAACAAAACGCTCGCGAGATTTATTTTGGACGGCATCCCGCCTTCACCGCGCGGCATACCGCAGATTGAAGTTACGTTTGATATTGATGCGAATGGAATTTTAAGCGTTTCAGCAAAAGACAAAGCAACTGGAAAATCGCAGTCGGTGAAAATTGAGGCGTCAACAAGTTTGAGTAAGGACGAGATTGAAAAGCTCAAGAAAGAAGCGATTGAGCACGCTGCCGACGATCAAAAGAAGCGTGAAGCCATTGAAATTAAAAATCAGGCGGAAACTTTGATATATGTCGCCGAGAAAAGTTTACGTGACGCGGGGGACAAGGTGCCGGCTGATGTAAAAGAAAATATCACAAAGAAAATTGACCGTGTTAAGGAGGTTAAGGACGGCAGTGACACGGAAGCGGTGAAACAGGCGACGCAGGAACTTTCAACCGAGCTACAAAAAATCGGCGAAATGATGTATAAAGAAAAAGGGTCAGACGCCCCAACTGATGGAAACAAGCCTCCGACAAATAGTTAATCCGGTAGGAGAAACGGAAGCCGACACAAGCGCGTGGAAATTAATTGTCCTCGTTTTTCTTGGGCTTGGCTCAAGCGCGCTTGCCGGCTATTACCTGAGTATTTTTTTTACAGCGAGCCGCCTTGCGCCGCTTCTCGCGAGTTTTTCGTTTGCAGCGCTCTTCGCGATTTTTACCGTTTTTAATGTTTTCTTTTTGAAAGATAAATGGCTGCTCCGCGGAACGCTGTTTATTGAGTGCTTTATTCCGCTTCTCTTTTTCTTCTCCGTTGCCGCTTCCGGATTTGCAACGCTGCTTTTTGCCGCGTTCGCGCTTTTTCTTATATTCACGGTTAATGGTGCCGTGCGGGGGAAGCGGATTTTAGAAAATGGGCTTGCTATACACTTTTTTGAAATTGCCCGGCCGGTTATGACAAAGCTCGTCACTGGGTTTCTCATATTCCTTTCCATTCTTGCATATGTCGAATACATTGGCTTGGGGAAATTAAATGCGGAAACGGGGCAGTTTACTATGAATCAAATTTTGGTGTCTGCAGACCCGGTGCTCAAGCTTCAATTTGCGGGAGTCTCGTTTAATCAGACTATCAGTGAATTTGCTCGGGCGGTCGCAAAGAGCACAATTAATAAAACCCGTTTTCAGCCGATTAATGATCCAAATCTCGGACTGCAAGGTGATCTCACGCAACTTCCGCAAGAAACTCAGGATAGAATTATTGACGCCCTTTCTACAAATCTCATCCAGTCGCTCGAAGGCCGTTTTGGGACGCTTAATTTACAAGAACGCGCCGGCGATGCTATTTTCCGCATCGTGAAAAACGCGCTCGGAAATTTTTCCGGCGGAGCAAAAAGTCTTTTGGGCGCAACCGGCGCGGTGCTGTTTTTCCTCGCCTTGCGCGGCATTGCGCTTATACTTTTGCCAATCATTGAATTTATCGGATATCTTCTTTTTAAGCTTCTGCTTATTGCGGGTTTTGCCCGCATCACGATTGAGATGCGGAACCGCGAATTTGTCGTGCTTTCGTAATACGCCATTATTATATGAAAGATTTCTATACCATTTTGGGAGTTTCCCGCGATGCCTCGGAAGAGGATATTAAAAAAGCGTACCGCAAGCTCGCACATCAGTACCATCCCGATAAAGCTGGCGGAAACGAAGCAAAATTTAAAGAAATTAACGAAGCGTATCAGGTTCTCTCCAATAAAGAGAAACGAATGCAGTACGATCGTTATGGCCGCGTGTCTGACAACGCGCAGGGTGGAGCCGGCTGGTCTGGGGCAGAGGGTTTCGGGTTTGGTGGCAATCAGGAGGGATTCAGATGGAATGTTAACCCTGAAGATTTAGGCGATTTCGGTGATATTTTTGAAACGATATTCGGCGGCGGATTCGGTGGTCGCCAGCGCTCCACATACACGCGCGGTTCTGATATTGAAACGGTTCAGGAAATTTCTCTTGAAGACGCATTTTCCGGCACGAAACGCGAGATGCGCTACAGAACGTATATGTCGTGCGGGACGTGTAAGGGGCTTGGATATGAAAAAAATGATGGGCTTAAGGAATGCGCGATGTGCAGAGGGAAAGGAGAGATACGCGAGGAACGTAAAACATTCTTTGGAAATTTTTCGCAGGTAAAAACATGCCCCGAGTGCCACGGCCGCGGCGAGGTGCCGAAGAAGCCATGCGCAACGTGCAAGGGGCTTGGGCGTGTTACCGGCACGCGCGAGTTTACTGTTGAAATTGCTCCTGGTGTTGAAGATGGCCAGATTATCAAAGTGAGCGGGATGGGTGAAGCGGGCGAGTATGGGAACGCTGCGGGTGATTTATATGTTACAGTGCGCATCACGAAGCACCCGACATTTGAACGAAAGAAAGCAGATCTTTTTACTACAAAAGACATCCGCATTACCGATATGCTTTTAGGAAAAGCGATTAAGATGAAAGACATCGGAGGCGAGGCGTTCATGCTTGAAGTTCCGTTAGGATTTAACGTGAGAGAGCGGCTCAAAGTTTCAGGGCGCGGGATGCCTAAACTCGGCATGTTCGGTGGGCACGGCTCGCGCGGCGATCTTTACGTCACGTTCAATGTAAAAACTCCGTCGTCGCTTTCCGCGAAGGCAAAGAAGTTGCTTGAGGAATTGGATGGGGAGCTTTAATTGACACTAAATAATTAGCGGTGTAGTATATAGTAAATCCGTAGAAAGTAGGCAGTCCGATGTACATCGGACAGAAGTTTACCCGTCCGTAGCGTAAGCGAATGAGGGTCCTACCGAGGAAATGCTAGTTAGTAGTGAGTAGTAGGTAGTGAGTAGAATCATGAATTTTGAAATCTGTTCTACAAACTACAACCTATAAACTACTTACTAATTCACCATCTACGGCAAAGGTCGTAGTTTTTATTTTTAAGCATGAAGACAAAAAAACAAAAAACAGAAGCGATTGAGAGCGGCTTAGAGGATTTAAAGAAAAGCAAAACCGTCATCATCACTGATTTTACGGGGCTTTCGTCAAACGAAATGAACGCGCTCCGGCGCGCGCTTCGGGCGATTGAAACGCCGTTCCGCGTGGTGAAAAAGCGTTTGCTCAAAATCATCTTTGAAAAGAGCGGAGCGCCGTTCGACACGAAGCAGTACGAAGGGCAGACGGGTGTCGTGTTTTCTCCGAAAGATATTGTTGAGGTTGCCGGCACGGTTTACCGTTTCGTGAAAGAGCATGAGAAGAAGGGGATTTTTAAGATCTTGGGCGGACTGGATGTCGCGGAGAAACGGTTCATTGACGCGAAGGAAGTTGTTGCAATCGGTAAATTGCCCTCGCGCGAAATTCTTTTGGGCCAGCTTGTCGGCATGATTGCCGCGCCGATAAAGTCATTCATGTTCATACTCAAAGCAAAATCAGAAAAGTCGTCGTAACTAATAATTACCATTCATATGAACGAAAAATTTAATGATATTATTGAGAAAATTGAAAAGCTTTCGGTTTTGGAACTCTCCGAGCTTATAAAAGCTCTTGAAGAGAAGTTTGGCGTTTCGGCATCAGCTATGGCCGTTGCCGCGCCGGGCGCCGGAGCCGCAGCGGAAGAGAAGACGTCATGGGGCGTATTCTTGAAGGTGAGTGGGGACCAAAAAATCAATGTGATTAAGGCCGTCCGCGAAGCAACTGGGCTTGGTTTGAAGGAAGCAAAGGACATTGTTGATGCAGCGCCAAAAATGGTGAAAGAGGGATTGAAGAAAGAGGATGCGGAGGAATTGAAGAAGAAATTGGAAGCTGCCGGAGCGACGGTGGAACTGCAATAGCTTTTATCTTCATTAGCTGGTTAGTTCTGAAGAAAAAGAAGCTGTTTGAAAACGGCTTCTTTTTCGTTTAAGCTTGTTTTTGACGGGCGTTTAGCTCAGCTGGTTAGAGCGTTGCATTCACATTGCAAAGGTCGCTGGTTCGAATCCAGCAACGCCCACAATGTCAGCCCCGACGTTGGAAGTCGGGGCTCCGACAGTGGCTCGTCGGAGTGGTAGACCTGCCTGCGCAGGCAGGGCGTTCGATTCACATTCGAAAGGTCGTAGGTCCGATCCCTACAGGGCGCACAAAAATATTTGTAGTTTGGCAAGTTGGCGAGATTCCGCCATATGCGGATAAACTCCGGTCCGATCCCTGCAGCGTCCACTGTTATAAATACTCCCTGATATTTTCTTTGTGTCCTTCAAAGGTTGGAGAACAGTAAATATTATGCGCGATGTCGTGGATGTAGTAGAGACAGTCAGTTTCTACAGGATGAAGAACGGCATCAATCGCGTCTAGTCCGGGGTTTGAAATCGGCGTCGGCGGAAGACCGTTCACGCGGTAGGTATTATACGGCGAATCAATACTCGTATCCCCGGACTTAATCGGCGTCCACCAGCCGTCTTTAGTTTTTCCTTTCGCATACTGCACAGTCGCGTCAAGCTGAAGCCGCATATTTTTATTAAGCCGATTCCAGAGAATACCGGCGATGAGCGGCATATCTTCTTTCCCCGCGGCTTCGCGCTGGACGAGTGATGCTATCTTGAGCGCTGTATACCATTTGATATTTTGTTTTGTAAACGCTGTCTGGTACGGCGCAAATTTCTCATTGAATTTATTTTTCATCCGCTCGGCGATTTGCGTCCACGTTTCACTTATGGGTATTAAATATGTATTCGGGAAGTACGTTCCTTCGCCCACTTCATATTGTATTGCGTACTCACTATCCAGAAAATCATTACTGCGGAGAATTTCCATAATCTCTTCCCGCCGAACGCCTTCGGGAATCACGATCCATTTCAAATACGGAACGCCCCCTATGATGCGTGCGATTTTCCACGCGTTCATGCTTTTTGAAATTTTGTAACCGCCGGGTTTTATTTTTCCGTACAAACCATCAATGGTAAATGCGACGTTAAACGCAAGCGTGCTTCGAATGAATCCATCGTCTTCTAATTTTTGAATTATTTCAGCGTCAGACGCATTTCGCGGAACGACAAACTGTTCGCTTTCCGCACTCCATTTTGGCCCTGAAAACAAATACAGGACGATGAGTAAAATAACGACTACAACTACTCCCAAGAACCACCATTTTTTATTCAAGAAGCATTCACTCATGGGGTTAGTATACCCCACTGCACTGCGAAAAATTTTTCAACTGTTGATAACTTTCAAATGCTTCTCAAAAGTGCAGGAGAATACAGTGTTTATACACTGCCCTCATAGGGCCTTTTTTAAATGGGTGCGAGTGGTATACTGGTGTATGTAAGTGGGGGAAAGTGGATAACTGTGTGGATAAGGACGGAATCTGGGGATAACTCAAAATATGCTATTAGGCGAATACAAACACTCAATAGACGAAAAAGGCAGGATTGCGGTACCGGCGAAGTTTCGCGCGCAAGTAAGTTCAGGAGCGATTATCACGCGTGGACTCGATCACTGTCTTTTTGTTTTTGGATTAAAAGAATGGGAAGCGCTCGCGCAAAAATTAGTGGCGCTTCCGCTCGCACAAGCAAACTCTCGCGCGTTCGCGCGGCTTATGCTCGCCGGCGCAACCGACGTGAAATTAGATGTTCAGGGACGGATTCTTGTTCCTGACTATTTGCGTGAATATGCGCAGGTTAAAAAACAAGTTGTTGTTGCGGGCGTTTACAACAGAATTGAAATTTGGGACGCGGAACAATGGGCCGCATATAAGTCGAAGACGGAATCCGCATCGGATGAAATTGCGGAGAAACTCGGGGAATTGGGAATCTAAAAATTGTGGGTCGTGAATTATGAGGTACGGCGTAGTTCATAATTCATGATTCGTAATTCGAATCATATACCAGTTCTTTTACACGAAGTTATGCGGGTGCTGAATCCTATACCCGGAGAATTTTTTGTTGACGGAACAGCCGGAGGCGGGGGACACGCGACGGAAATTTTGAAACGCGTTTCTCCGCGCGGGACTCTTATTGGAATAGACGTCGATCAGAATGCGGTCGCCTCACTTAAGGAAAAGTTTGCCGTCGCGCCGAACATAAAACTGATTCACGCGAGCTACGATGAGATTCCGGAAATTTTGAAACGTGAACGGCTGCAAAAAATCGACGGGCTGCTCCTTGATTTAGGATTTTCATCAATGCACGTTGATGATGCCGAGCGCGGATTCAGTTTCAAGTATGACGGTCCGCTCGACATGAGATACGACGCAAGTACCGGAATATCAGCGGCGGAAATCGTGAACTCGCTTCCGGAAAGAAGGATTGCTGAGATTTTAAGAGTATTTGGCGAGGAGCGATTTGCGGATCAAATTGCGCATGGAATTGTTGTAGAACGGAAACGCAAGCGAATTACCCGGACGCTTGAACTTGCCGATATTGTACGCCGCGCGGTTTTCGTGAGGGGCCGGACCGATCCAGCGACGCGGACATTCCAGGCGCTGCGAATTTTTGTGAATAGCGAGTTTGAGCATCTTGAGCGCCTGCTCGGAGCAATCCCAGAAATCACAAAAAGCGGCGGCAGAGTGGCGATAATCTCATTCCATTCGCTTGAGGACAGGATTGTTAAGAACGCGTTTCGCGATCTCGCGAAAGCGGGCAAGGCAGAATTTATTACAAAAAAACCTATTGTCCCATCGCTTGCCGAGCGGAGGGAGAATCCCAGAAGCAGATCGGCAAAACTTCGCGCAATAAAAATAATTTAAATACAACAAGTTTATGACAATTCTACGGCCATACAAACATTACAGCATTGCGCGGTTCCTCGTTGCGTTTTTTGCTGTTGTGCTTGTCGGGGGTCTTATATACATTTTTGAATACAACGCGCTTGTTGACGCGCGCGCTGAGACAGCCCAGCTTAAAAAACAAATAACAACGTATCAAACTGACGTAGCAACGCTTAAAAATGATTTATACAGTATGCTTGACCCGGTTGCACTCCAGTTGCTCGCTTCGCAGAAAGGGCTCGTGTCCGAAAAACGTCCGCAATATATCACAGTAGTGGTCCAGGGGAATTCGTCGCAAGAAAAGCCATAATCAATTATCATGCGGTTTATCGTACTAGCGTCATTTTTCACCACTCTCTTCTTAGTACTCTCGTTTAATTTATACAATTTACAAATCAATAAGGGGGCGTTTTATTTCGGACAGGCTGAAGCGCGAACCGAGGCGATAAAGGAGCTTGAATTGCGGCGCGGGCAAATTTTCTTGACCGACCGGTCTGGTGGAGACATCCCCGCCGCACTCAATAAGGATTATCCGGTTGTGTACGCGGTACCAAAAAATATTACGAATGTTCGGGAGGCGGCGCACGCACTCACAGGAATCGTCGGCATACAGGAAGAAAAGCTCTCAAAAATGCTTGATAACCCGTCAAGCCTTTTCCGTTTAATTGTGGACAAGGCAAGCCCCGAGGTTGTAAGCGCGGTTACGTCTGCGAGTATTCCAGGCATTTATACCAACTCAAAGCAATATCGTTTTTACCCGTTTGAGCGGCTCTTATCTCAGGCGCTTGGTTTTGTTGGCGTAAATGAAAAGAGCCCAGACCCGGCTGGTCTTTATGGAATTGAAAAATTGCAAAATACGACACTTGCCGATGGCGAGGATGTGCGTCTTACCATTGACCGCAATCTTCAGGCGGAGTCCGAGCAGATGCTCACAGACCTCATTAAGAAATTCAACGCGGTCGGCGGAAGTGTAATTATTCAGGAATCAAAGACGGGAAAGATTCTTACGCTTGCAAGCAAACCGGACTTTGATCCGAACGTTTATTCGGATTCGCCGGTTAAAAATTTCTTAAATCCCGCGGTCCAGCAGGTGTATGAGCCCGGATCGGTTTTTAAGCCGCTCACTATGGCCGCCGGCATTGATAGTGGCGCGCTTACGCCCAGCACGACATATGTTGATAAAGGGAAAGTGACTTTAAACGGCATGACTATTTTGAATTGGGACAAAAAGGCCCACGGGAAAATTACTATGACGCAGGTGATTGAGGATTCAGTAAACACTGGAGCGATTTTTGCCGAACAGAAAACCGGAAACAATACGTTCAGCGCATACGTGAAACAATTTGGGTTTGGCGAGCTGACCGGCGTTGATTTGCCTGACGAGGTTTCCGGCAGTATCCAAAATCTTTTCAGGAAAGAGGCGCGCGCGGTTGATTTTGCCACGATATCATTTGGGCAGGGCGTTTCTGTTACGCCGGTTCAGCTCATCTCAGCGTTTTCTGCGATTGCGAACGGCGGCGTTCTTATGAAGCCGTTCGTCACAGCTGATACGAAGCCGGTTGTCATACGGCGAGTGATACGCGAAGATACCGCGCGGCAAGTAACTGGTATGATGGAGTCGGCGGTTGAAAAAGCGAAGATTGCGGCGATTCCCAACTATAATATTGCTGGAAAAACGGGAACGGCGTTTATTCCTGCGCGCGGCGGATATTCGGAAGATCTCATCCAAAGCTATGTTGGTTTTTTCCCCGCGAGCGACCCAGTGGTTACCGTGCTTATCAAGCTTGATAAGCCGAACGCGCCACTTGCCGGGATGACCGTCGTGCCGGCATTCCATGACCTGGCATCTTATATCATTAACTATTACAATATCCCTCCAGATAAGCCCATAGCGCAGAAGCCATAGGCGACGAGTAATGTCGAACCATGAAACAATTCACGCTTAATGTATTACAGTTTATTCTCAAATTCCTCGCACGCCTGACGATAGCCCGCTACAAGCCGGTAATCGTCGGAGTTACGGGGAGCGTGGGGAAGACGACAACGCGCGAAGCAATCCGCGCGGTTATTAGCCGCGAACGCACGGTCAGGGCGCCGTCAAAAAATTTCAATAACGAGCTTGGCTTTCCGCTTACAATTTTAGGAGACTGGTCGGATATCGGCGGTGTTTTCTTTTGGATTGGGGTTATTATTTTGTCGGTTGTCCGCGTTGTATTTAAAAACTCGGATTACCCGGAGGTGCTGGTGCTGGAATACGCGATTGATAAGCCGGGGGACATGAAATATCTTCTCTCAATTGCGCGGCCGCAGATCGGCGTCCTTACCGCAGTAGGCGAGGTGCCGGTGCACGTTGAGTTTTTTGCGGGGCCCGAAGCGGTGTTTCGCGAGAAGGCGAAATTAATCAGTCAACTTCCATCAACCGGATTTGCGATTTTAAATGCTGACGACAAGCTTGCTTTGACAGCTGAGGCGGAAACGCGCGCGCAGGTCATCGCGTTCGGTTTTTCTGACAAGGCGGACGTGCGCCTTTCAAATTTTACAAACCAACTTGAAGAGGGCGTGCTGTTTGGCTCGTCGTTTAAATTTAGCTATCGCGGCAATATGGTGCCGGTTCGCATAAAGGGTTCATTAGGGAAAGCGCAGGCGTATGCGGCCGCGGCTGCCGCGGCCATCGGGTCGCTCTTCGGCGCAAACCTTGTTTCTGTCGCCGAGGCGCTTCTCGACCGATATAATCCGCTCGCCGGGCGGACGCGGATTATTGCGGGTTTGAAGCAGAGCATTATTATTGATGACACGTATAACGCCTCGCCGCTTGCGATGCGCGAGGGGCTTGAAACGCTTCGGGCGACGTCGGGGAAGCGCAGAATCGCGGTATTGGGCGATATGCTCGAGCTCGGAACGTTTACACTTGAGGCGCACGAGGAAGTCGGGAGGCTTGCGGCGAAATGCGCCGATGTACTGATAACTGTCGGGCTTCGCGGGAAATTTATCAGCGAGTCGGCAATCCGCGCGGGTTTTGATAAGAAAAAGGTTTCGGCGTTTATGAGCGTTGCCGAAGCGGGAAAGTTTTTACAAACGAAGCTTGCGAAAGGGGACATTGTGCTCGTGAAGGGCTCGCAAGGAACGCGAATGGAAAAAATTGTAAAAGAAGTGATGATGGAACCCGAAAAAGCAGAAAAACTTTTAGTTCGGCAAAATAAAATTTGGCTTGCAAAACCGGGGCTCTATGAGTAAGCTTGAAATAGCTTCGTTAGCTTGATTAGCTTGTTAGGGTTTTTAGAAAAAATTAAAAAGTAAGTCGGTTTTCTAATTAAGCTGATGAAGCTAAAAGCTAATAAGCTGTGCTGGCGCCATAGTCTAGCCTGGTCCAGGACGCTGCCCTCTCACGGCGGAAACTCGGGTTCGAATCCCGATGGCGCTACGAAATTCCTTTTCGGAGATTTTCAAATGGTCGCTTTTTACAAGATGCGAGTGTATAGTTACTTTATATGAAATGCTTGTGTAATTTAGTCTTAGTTAGCGCTTTTATACTTGTTTTGGGGCTTTTTTCTGTTGCACACGCTGAAGCGCTTTTTATAAAAGACCTGTATTTTGGAATACAAAGTGATTCTGAAGTAATGAAACTCCAAGAGTTTCTTACGGGTGAAGGGGTTTATTCCGGTCCGATTACCGGCAATTTCTTTTCCCTTACTCTGAAAGCAGTAAAAAACTATCAAACACAAGAAAATATCTCTCCTGCCGCTGGATATTTTGGACCGTTTACAAGAGCGAAAGCGAACATAAAACTCTCCGTCCAACTACAAGAGTCAGACAATCAAGCAGTTGCTGAAACTGGCACTCCAACTGCGCCAGTAATACAACCAAAAACAATGGATGATGCAGCCAACACAATGCAATCGCAGTTAGCCGCCTTGCTTCAACAAGTCGCACTCCTTCAACAACAGCTGCAGGTGCAACAACAAACTCAACAGAGTGTCCAAAATTTACAGAGCCAAGTTAGTCAGCAAACACAAACCATTCAACAACCACAGACGCAAAATCCCGCGGATATTCCGACAATTCAAATACTATCAATAAATACTACATCAACAGCCACTTCTGTAAAAATTGAATGGCAAACAAATTTGCCAAGCGATTCAAAGATTTTCCTTTCCGGAGGAGAAATATCATCTAAGGTTTTTAATTCAGAATCAGGATTATCCACGCACCATATAGTAAATATTACCTCGCTTGTTAGTAACACAACCTATTACTATGAGGTTGAGGCGATAGCAAAAGGAACTTCCAACATGTTTGTCAAAAGAAGCGATGAATTTAAAACCCAAACAGAAAAGTATTTTTGGAATAAAATGACAAAAAGGATGACATGTTCTCCATCCAGTACACCGATGAGAAGGTCATTAACCGCGATAGAGGAAAATTCATTGCCTAGCGAAATAAGAGGAATGGACCCTAAAATGAGATTCGAGTGGTACGCGGGATTAGATAGTTTCTGTGTAAAATAATTTTCCAGGTAAATAACTTAATAAAAAAATGATTAAACATAAAATTTTGTCGCCGCAAGGAGGTAGTAGAAAAGACGATTATCAAAAAAGAATTTGGAGAGTTTATTTTGAAGACCCCGATTCCGAAGAAACTAATGCATCGGCATTCATTTCCGAGCAAGATTTACGATACAAGAAAAAAATTGACTCAGAAAACAAAGAAGCTATCCAAAAATACCTTGGAGATTGGGTAGAGAATTTTAAAAAAGATAAGAATTTTCAACAACTCAGAGGAGAATACAGTATCATCTCTGATTTGGAAAGCTTGGAAAGTAAAAAAACTTTCTAAATAAAAATTTACTTGCGACTTTCTTATGATGGATGAAAAACTAAAAAATCTGGTTCTTAAGAGTGGTAACAACCTACATATGGAGGTTGTTTTGTTGCTTAAAAGTCTTGGTTGGAACGTAGAACTTAGCACATATTACCACGATGATATATCTGACAAACCAAGGGAAATAGACATTGTTGCTTCAAGAGATTGTCCCGTCGGGGTTCCTGGGCGTGGACAAACAAACTTTAAAATTTTTCTCTTTATAGAATGCAAGTATTTTAAGGAGGGAGTTGCGTTTAGAATGTATGATAATCAAGAAAAAGAGAGTAGATCTGCGATTATCACTAATGGGTTTTCTGCGAACATTCTTAGAGATTCTGGGTTCGCAGAGAAACATCACTATGTATGCGCTTCTACAGTTGGAAAACTTTATGATAGCAAAGAAAATGACGAGGTATTTAAGTCTTTAACTGGCGCAGTGAAGTCACTCGCTTTCTTTAAAGAAAGTCGCAATGAAAAAGGGATATTTTATCCAATTGTTGTATACGATGGCGTCCCAGGATTATATGAAATTACAAACAATGACTTTTCGAAGTTAGATTCAGCGCCACTTACTGAAAATATCGTTTTTCATCTCAATTATTCATATCGTAGCGCTGTTACAAGTCGACTGAGTAACCAAAGTTTTTGTGTGGATTTTGTACGCAAAAGTGAATTAGGAAAATTTCTTACAATGGTTAAAGGGCAGGAGATAAATGAAATTGAAAAATTTGCCCAATTTCTTTTAATGAAAGGGAGGCAGTTATAATTAGTCTATCCACACCTTATTGGTAATGAATAGAAGCGGTAGTATTTTCTAAGATTTTTCCAAAGCTACGCCAGTTATTAAGTTCGGAGATTATTTGGCTCTAATCTAGGGTTATGAAGTTAAGTTTCAAAATATAATTTGACAAATAACACTAGCAGTGCTATTTTGTTTTTAGAAAGTCAGTTATTTTTATATTAAATAAAGGGGGGCACGTGAACGGTAACGGAAGTACTATATGGGCAGACTTCGCTTATGTTGAAGGAGGGTGCGTCCAGCCATTGCAGGAGGTGTGGTTTAAGGACCCAGAGACTATTCATGGAAAATTTGGACCTGGGCCGACAACTTTGGACGCAGCCGACGTCCAAAAAAGACATATTGAAAGATATGGTCGTGGGCCGTTCGTCGTCTGGGGTATTAAAAAGACCACTTACAACAGCTGTTCCATTATATTTACTAAAGATGGTGAGGACGTCGCCCTCCCCGAGGACTGGTTTACCAAGTAACATGCCGGTATTCATTATGTGAGTCCGGCATCTTTCTTTACGAGATTTTTTATATCAACTAAACTTAGCAGTAATGGACAGCATCATCCACGATTTTATTTTACGCATCAGTCCGCTCATTATTGAGTATGGAGCATGGGGCGTGTTTTTTGTTTCGCTTTTTGAAGAAACCATCTCACCCGTACCATCGTCGTTCATTCTTCTTGCGGCCGGTTTTTTTCTGATTCCTATCGGAGTGTCGTTTGACCACGTGCTACTTGATTCCGTTTTTAAAATTATGATTCCCGGCGGCCTCGGGCTCACTATCGGACTTATGCTTACCTACATGCTTGCGTATTTCGGCGGCGAGCCGGCTATTCTGCGGTGGGGAAAATGGATCGGTGTTTCATGGAGTGACATTGAAAAAGTGCAGAAACGGTTTACAAAAACATTTTGGGACGAGCTTCTCCTTTTTGGAACGCGCGTACTTCCCATTCTTCCGCACACCATCATCTCAATCGCATTCGGCGTAATCCGTTATCCCATACGCCCGTTTTTTACGGCGACGCTTTTGGGTACTATGTTGCGCGCGCTTTTACTTGGTCTTTTAGGATGGTCGCTTGGTGAGACATATGCAACGTATTCGGACGAATTTTCCGTCGTTGGCGGCTGGATTCTTACAGGTATCGCTGTGATTATCGTGCTTTTTATTACATACCGAATACTTAAAAGACGCAAGATTTTATAGCGAAAAAGGGTAGGAAATACAAGTAAAAAATAGGCGCGACTTCGCTTGTTTTCGGGGCGGTTTTATGCTACACTTTTGGTATAGCAAAAGGGCAATTTTTTATTTATGGTTCCTAAGAAAAGCGATTCTTCCTATAGCGCAAAAGATATATATGTTTTAGAGGGTTTGGAGCCGGTCCGGAAACGGCCCGGTATGTACATCGGTTCAACCGGCGTAGACGGCCTCCATCACCTTATCTGGGAAATTGTTGATAACTCCATTGACGAGGCGATGTCTGGCTACGCAAAAAATATCACCGTCGAACTTTTGAAAGACGATATGGTAACGGTGACCGACGACGGTCGCGGCATTCCGGTTGATATCCATCCAAAGACAAAAAAGTCCGCGCTTGAAACGGCGCTCTGCACGCTTCACGCTGGCGGTAAATTTGGTGGCGAGTCGTATAAGGTTTCCGGCGGCCTTCACGGCGTCGGCGTCTCGGTTGTAAACGCGCTCTCCACGTGGATGAAGGCGGAAGTGCATCGCGACGGCGGCGCTTTCACGCAGGAATATAAGCAGGGCAAGCCGCAATACAACGTAAAGAAAACCGGGAAGTCAGATCGCACCGGTACCATAATCACATTTAAGCCGGACGCGACGATTTTCCAAAAAATTGAGTTTGACACAAAGCGGATTTTAGACCATCTCCGCCAACAGGCGTTTCTCACAAAAGGCGTCAGGATTGAAATGGTTGATAAGCGCGGCGACGAACCATCTTACTACGGTTTTTATTTTGAAGGCGGGCTTCATTCATTCATTCAATATCTTGTCGGCGAACGCACGACAGTTTTACACGACCACCCGTTTTATTGCCACGTGAACGCGGAAGGCGTTGATATAGAAGCGGCATTTATTTACACGGACGACGTTGAAAGCAAGGAGATGAGCTTTGCGAATAACATTTACACTTCGGATGGCGGGATGCATCTCACCGGATTCAGAACGGCGCTTACGCGAACGCTCAATGATTACGCGCGCAAGGAAAAATATATTAAGGAGTCGGAAGAAAATCTCACAGGAGAGGATATGCGCGAAGGACTGGTTGCCGCGATTTCAGTAAAGATTCGCGAGCCGCAATTTGAGGGACAGACGAAAGCGCGGCTTGGAAACCCTGAAGCACGGACTGCGGTTGATACGGCAGTTTCGGATGCCTTGAAAGAATATCTTGAACGGTATGGCAATGATGCCCGTAAAATTTTAGAGAAAAACCTCTTGGCGGCAAAAGCGCGCAAGGCAGCGAAAGCAGCAAAAGACACCGTGCTCCGCAAGGGCGCGCTTGAAGGACTTACGCTTCCAGGGAAGCTCGCTGACTGCAGCTCGCGTAAACCGGAAGAATCGGAATTATTTATCGTCGAGGGAGATTCCGCAGGCGGTTCATGCAAGCAGGGGCGCGACCGGCGCATTCAGGCAGTCCTTCCGCTCAAGGGAAAAATTTTAAATGTTGAAAAGGCGCATGTTGATAAGATGCTTGCGAATAATGAAATCCGATCGCTTGTGATTGCGCTTGGTACTGCAATCTCGGAGCAATTTGATATTACAAAGCTTCGGTACCACAAAATTATTATCATGACCGATGCTGATGTTGACGGCGCGCACATACGCACCCTGCTTCTCACGCTTTTCTACCGCTATTTTCCGCTCGTGATTGAGAAGGGCCATCTTTGCATTGCTCAGCCGCCACTCTACCGCGTCCAGCGCGGCAAAGAGGCGAAGTACGCGTATTCCGAAAAAGAACGCGATGAGGCCGTTCGGGGGTTCAAGGGCGAGGGGACAATTCAGCGGTACAAAGGCTTAGGCGAGATGAACCCAGAGCAGTTGTGGGAAACCACCATGGACCCGGCGCGGCGCATGCTAAAACGGGTAACGGTGGCAGATGCCGAGGAGGCCGATAAGATGTTTGATATCCTGATGGGCGAGGTGGTTGAATCGCGCAAGAATTTCATCCAGGCGCATGCGGTAGCAGTGAAGAATTTAGATATCTAGGTACTGGGTATTAGAAAGAAGCCGTTGTTCTGCCAAAAACTTGATAGAGTTAAGGTATTGACGGATACGTTCCTTGTATGCTACTATTAGCATAGTAAGAAACCCGTATTATTTCTTTAACATTTCACTATTAAAAAGGAGATTTTCAATGAAAGCTTTGTCCCTTTTCGCATTTTTTATTGCGTTGTTTGTGATGGTATTTTTTGTTCCGGCTGCCCGCGCCGATTTTGATGTGTTCGTCGATGCTGGCGGAAAATTCATCGTAACCCCGATAGTGGGTTTTGGGCATGGAGATACACTGTATTTCGTTGATGGAGTGGCTGACGTCAAAGCTTATACGCCTGACAGTGGTGGGGTTTTCTACGCCGTTGGTGAAAAATTTGTTGAACAGCTTAAGGCGGCTGGGTATGCTATTTTTGGGAAAAAATCCGCAGGGGTTGTTCCAAGTATCGGAAATGTATACTTTGTCGTAGCGTATACTCATCAAGGAGTACGAACTGCCGGGGTATTTCCGGTTGAGTTCTCGCCTTTTAGCATCGGACTTCGCTCTTACAATGGTCGGGTGTACCACGGAGGTACAATATACTTTAGTGTAGAAGCGGCCAATGACCTGGAGCGTTCTGAAAATCTGTGGTGAAATTCCTTTTTGCGGGAGTGCCTGGATACACATTTGTGTCCAGGCACTTTTTCTTTACTGGGAAGTTTTGTGGGAAGGCAGGCTTGTAGCGGTTAACTACAGAAACATAAAACGCCCGGCTTGAGTTGATTTGTCCCGTGTCATGTGGTATTTTTGAATTATCTATGGGACGCATACAGACATTTCTTGAGGAATCAAGGGCAGAATTAAAGAAAGTCAGTTGGCCAAGCCGCGAAGACACGGTGCGGTTTACGATTTTTATCATCGTTTTTTCATTCGCGCTCGGCATCTTTTTAGGCGTTTTAGACTTCGGATTTTTAAAGACTCTCGAGCGCGTGATCATGCCTTACTAAATTATTATGGCAACGTCATATAAGCCAAATATAGAAGGGTCTAAGGATAGGAAGTGGTACGCTGTCCATACGTACTCTGGTTATGAGGAGGCGGTTGCGCGCTATTTAAAACAGCGCGTTGAGTCGCTCATGATGACCGATAAGATTTTCAACGTCATTGTTCCTAAGGAGACAAAAATCAAAGTGAAGGGCGGAAAGCGGTACACTGTTGAAGAAAAGCTTTACCCTGGCTATGTGATGGTTGAAATGATTTTGGACCACGATTCGTGGTCGGTGGTGCGTAATACGCCGCGCGTAACCGGATTTGTCGGGTCGGATACCACGACGCCGACGCCGCTTCTTGACGCCGAAGTAAAAGAAATCTTAGCGAAGGCGGGCGGAGGCGAGGCAAAGTTTAAAGTTGATGTCAGCGCGAATGATCTTGTGAAAATTACCGACGGCCCATTCAAGGATCAGGAGGGGAAGGTTGCGGAGGTGGATGAGGAGCACGGAAAAGTGAAGGTCTTGATTCCTATCTTCGGTCGCGATACACTCCTTGAGCTTGATTCGCTTCAAGTACAAAAAATTTAACTATGGCAAAACCTATTAAAGCAATGCTTAAACTGCAGATTCCCGCCGGAGCTGCTACGCCGACGCCGCCGATTGGTCCAGCGCTTGGCCAGCACGGTGTAAACATCCAGCAGTTCTGCCAGCAGTTTAATGAAGCAACGAAAACGATGGTCGGCGACATTATTCCAGCTGAAATCACCGTATACCAAGACAGGAGCTTTGCGTTCAAACTAAAGACTCCACCTGTTGCCGCGCTTCTTAAAAAGGCCGCTGGGATTGAGAAGGGTTCTCTCGAGGCGCAAAAAACCAAGGTTGGGAAAGTAACGCGTGCAGATGTTCGTGCAATCGCTGAGCGCAAGCTTCCAGACCTGAATACGGAAGATATTGAGGCAGCGATGAAAATTGTTGAGGGAAGCGCAAAGAGCTTGGGAATTGAGGTGGTTGGCTAATGCAATACAGTTTTTAACAAAACAAGCCCTCTTATCAAGGGCCTGTTTTTTTGGTAGAGTATTTTAAATCTATGTATATTCCTACAATAGGCCTTGAAATTCACGTAGAGCTTCGTACAAACACGAAAATGTTTTGCCAATGCAAGAACGCGACGGAAGAGACGGGGCCGAATGTAAACGTCTGCCCGATTTGCCTTGCGCACCCAGGAGCACTCCCCGTCGCTAACCGCGCGGCGATAGAGTCCGTAATTCGCCTTGGCTACGCACTCCACGGGAAAATTGCCGAACGGTCCCACTTTGACCGTAAAAGTTATTTTTATCCGGATTTGCCAAAAGGATATCAGATCTCGCAATATGAAGCTCCGCTTGTTTCCGGGGGAATGTTAAAAGATGTCCGCATTACGCGCGTTCACTTGGAGGAAGATACTGCGAGGCTCGCACACGTAAACGGAGATACGCTTGTTGATTATAACCGCGCGGGTGTGCCGCTTATGGAACTTGTGACGGAGCCGGATATAAAGAATGCGGAGGAGGCGACTGCATTTGCAAAAGAACTTCAGCTCATCCTCCGCTATCTCAGAATTTCCGATGCCGATATGGAAAAGGGACAAATGCGCGTTGAGGCAAACATATCAGTCAGCAAGAAAAGCGGAGAACTTGGGACGAAAGTTGAGGTGAAAAACTTGAACTCATTCCGCGCGGTTCATGATGCGATTAAACACGAGCTTGAGCGGCAGGAAGCGTTGCTTGAGAGCGGCGGGAAAGTTATCCAAGAAACGCGCGGGTGGGACGATAAGAACGGTGTTACAAAGAGTCAGCGAAGCAAAGAGTCCGCGCACGATTACCGATATTTCCCAGAGCCGGATTTGCCGGAGATGGATTTATCAGAACTTGATTTACCTGCGTTAAAGGAATCGGTGCCCGAGCTTCCAGAAGAAAAGCGATCGCGTCTTGTTTCAAGTTACGGTATTTCGCGCGAGGACGCCGAAGTGCTTATAACGGATAAACCGTTCGCGGATTATTTTGAACAGGCGGTTTCAGAACTAAAAGAGTATGAGCCAAAGGCAGATACGCAAACGCTCTACAACTATCTCACGAGCGACTTGCAGGGGATTATTAAAGAAAAAAGCATTAGCATTTCCGATGTAAAAATTTTGCCGCCGCATCTCGCGCGGCTCGTTGCGTTTATTGCACAGGGAAAACTTTCAAGCCGGCTCGCAAAGGATATGCTTCCCAAAATGTTTGAAACAGGCATTGACCCCGAGGAACTCATGAAGGATTCCGGCGTCGCGATAATCAGCGACGAGAAAAAACTTAAAGAAATAGTTTTGGATATCATAGAGAAAAATCCGAAAGTTGTTGAGGATTATAAAAAAGGAAAGGGGAACGCGCTCCAGTTTTTGATAGGCCAGGGAATGGCAAAAACCAAAGGGCAGGCGGACCCGGCAAAACTGCAGGAATTACTCAAAAAGGAGCTTTCTTAGTCCATTGACATTGTAGTAATTTCTTGCTATTATTTAGGCAGAAACTAAACAATTTAATAAAACTAAAAATGGAGGTATGTGATGGATAATCAAGAATGTTCACGAAGGGAAATCTCCTTAAAGAGATGGAGAACCGCGGTGTCCATAGTTTTTGCATCGCTGTTTCTTTTATCGCCATTTATCAGATTTGTGTTAGAAAGAAGCAAAGTTGTGGGAATGGAATATGCGAGGATAACCTCAGAACTTCCTGTATTGCGTCTACAACTTGATTCTCTTTCAAGGTGGTTTGATGGCAAGAAAGTTTTTTCTCCTGATGAATTTGTAAGCGCCACATCGCTTGCAATCATACTAAGGATGAAGTTTGAGGAAGTAGGTTGTAGCCATGAAGCCGGAACATGCCAGTACTTGATTAATCAAACTCGCGATAGGCTTTTTGCGTGGGCTGAACACAATGATGTGGAATTCCAAAAAGCAATGGCGTTTCATACGCGGCTGTATGGAAAAAATATCGACACCCGTTCTGAGTTCATGCGCTCAGGGGTTTTTATCGATGCAAATCGGGCAGTTAATAATATTGCATTTGGCGGAGTCCCAATAGAGATAAAGCCGGAAAGTTTCTTAAGATTAGGAAAATGGGCAGGCCGAATGTACCTATATTTTTTCCCATTTGGTCTACTTATACTCATCGGCAATCTGTATCTCTACAGAAGGAGCCTGAAGGCTCAATTAGTGTACGGTTGGTGGAAAACAGTTGTAGCTGGATTCTTAAGTCCGTTCTCAATCTTTACATTCGGAGAGCGCGATTATTTTGAAGATAAAGTGCAGGAAGTATGTCTTAAGCTTTATCCTGGATGCTGGTACCACCGTCTTTCAACGGGTGAAATAGCGAAAGCGCGTTTGGTTGCGATGGAATCACTTGCAAAAGTTGATAGGACAATTGAGCGTGGGACATTTGCATTTGTATGCGCCCTACTTCTTACATTCCTATCATTGCCATTTTGTTCGGTTACGAAAGCGAGTGAAAAAAAATCAAAAAGGGACACAGTGCTTGTTGATTCTTCAAGATCAGTCGTCTCTCTTCCAAAAAGCGATCCGCCGCCGGCGTTGCAGTTAAGCAATGTGGGCATTCATGGTGAAATTCGTGGAAATTTTTCGGAAGAGCGCGGAGAATATGTTCTTACTAATGCAATTGTCTCAGTGGCCGGCTTAGTGGACAGTGTTCGTTGGAAAATTGAGCATGATTGGAAAAAACAGTTTCTCCGTTGCGCTCAAATATCCTGGGATTTTTTCGGGGTGACGATGCGTGCGGGATCTATGCCAACGAACTGGCTGTTTGCAAATAAAAACCAGTCGCCGCACAGCCATGCTGCAATAGGCGGAACGCCGCTCGCAGCACTTATTCCGCTTTATGGTAGCGGGATAGAAGGCGAAGTGCGGAGTGGCCTATTTTTGTCTTCTCTTGCGTACATCGGAAAAGGATACATCGGAAGAATTCAGTACGGCACTTCTGCACTCAAGGGGAATGTAGTTGGTTTTGTACAGAAAGGTGTTCGGAAAATCGGCCTTATTACTGACTATACCTACTCGCTATTTGAAGCGCACCCAGTGCTTGTACACGAATTCAATGCCGTGGACAATCCTACATCGTGGTACTTTGAGGGAGGCATAAGCCCAGTTTCCGGGCTCTATATTTTTGGCGCCAGGGAAAAAATCCAGGGAAAGTTCCGGAATATTGCCGGGCTGAGATTTGCCGCTTCTCGGGGTTTGTTTCTGAAATTAAATTATTTTAACTGGAAAAACGCGACAGCGGAATTCAGTTTCGCATTCTGAGCTATTTAAAAACTCCTGCAGAAAAATTTTCTGCAGGAGTTTTCTATTTTACAAATTGTTTTGTAAGTCGGAGCGCTTCTTTCTCGTTTTTAATCCAATGTATCCGCTTATCGCGTTTAAACCATGTCATTTGGCGCTTGGCGTACTGGTTGATGGCGTGTGTAAGCTGTTTTATGAATTCACCGCGCGATATTTTATTTTGGAGCAGGAGCGCGCCGTAGCGGTATTCAAGCCCGAATGATTCAAGCTTTTTCCATGAGACGCCGTTTTTATGAAGGCGTACAATTTCCTCAATCATTCCTTCATCAATGCGTTTCAGGAGCCGCTTCAAGATACGTTTCCGGAGTTTGGGCGCATTTTCTGTTTTATAAATTATTGATGCGGAGGTGGTATGACATGTCATACCACCTTCAGGATTGGAACTTTTTGGGAAAATGGTATCCATTTTTACATCATTTGCCGGACGAAGATTTTTATCCGGATTTATTCCTACTATGAGCATGTCGGCTTCTACGGGTGTGGTTTTGAGCTTCGGAACTTTTCCGAGTGTCTCCGCTATTTCAATGGCACGGATTAGCCGGACGCGATTTTTTGAATCAACGGTTCTTGCGCGTGCCGGGTCTTTTTTCTTAAGCATTCTAAAAAGTTCATCCGTTGTTTTCTTCGCGAGTTTTTTACGAAGCAGGGGATTTGGTCCTACTTCCGGCAGAACGAGCCCGTCAACGACTGATTGAATATAAAACCCCGTTCCTCCGCAGATAATCGGGAGCTTACCACGCTTCCAAATATCCTCAAGCGCTTTTCGTGCAAGTTTTTGGTATTGCGCGACAGTGAATGTTCGTTTTGGACTCGCGACGTCTAGAAGATGATGGGGAATGCCGCGGTACAAGTATTTAGTATCAAGTATCTCGTATCTAGTATGAGTGCGATGATCTCGTAGGACCTTGCCAGTTCCAATGTCCATTCCGCGGTAAACTTGGCGAGAGTCGGCGGAAATAATCTCGCCGTTAAGGCCTGCCTGCGCCATGCCTGCGCATGCAGGAGGCAGGTGTTTTGCGATTTCAACCGCCAAGTCGCTTTTCCCGCTCGCTGTGGGGCCCAGGACGACAATTAGTTTACGGGTTTTTGTTGGGATTGACATTTTGTTCGTTTATGATATTCTGTAAACAGAATTATAAACAATTTAATCTTAGAGTACAAAATAACAAAGGAGGTTTATTATGGAAGGCTGGCTAATTATTACGTTTGTTCTTAGTGTTGGTTTGGTAATTGGGATTGTGTATTTCATAAAGAATTGGAAAACCCTCCCTAAACAAGGAAATGATTGGATTGTAGATGGTATCGATTTGGAAATTCCATTACCGGAAATTTTAACTGACCCGGTGGTTAATAATCCCTATTTCAAAACCAATCTTTCTGCTGAGGAAATTCCTCGAGAAGATACTGATCAGAAATCTGTTCCTTTGGAAGTTTTAGGTGGCAAAATAACCTCATGCAAAATGCCGAAATCCTGGAAACCGAACATTGTTGTTTTGAAAAAAGACGGACGTCGGAAACATCTTGCTATGGTAGTATCAAAAAATAGGCGAGAAACCAAGGTTATCATAAGCAGAAGGAGTGGAAAGGTAATTATATCAACTTTTTGCAACCAGCAGATAACTGCTATGTAGTTCTCCGCTCGGCCAACTATTTTAAGCCTCGGTGTCCGTATTATATATACTAGACACTGGGGCTTTTTTATTCCCACACTAATACCCAATCCTCTACGAGGATTCTTAAAAGTTGAGTATATGGCGCGGGGATTTATTTTCTATTTCCTTTCCGCGGCGCGCTTTGCGGTTTCTTCTACAAACTTAGTAAGCGGAATAGTCTGCGTTTCTTTAATGCCGCGTTCGCGGACGTTTACCGATTTATCACCGGCTTCTTTGTCGCCGACAACTACAATAAGCGGCACCTTCATAAGTTCAGCCGCTCTGATGCGTTTGCCGAGCGTCTCATTTGCTTCCGGCAATTCTGTGCGGATGCCGTGCTCTTCAAGAGTTTTCATAACTGTTTTTGCGTACGGCACGTGTTTGTCGCTAACCGGCAGTACCGCAACTTGTACTGGCGCGAGCCACAATGGGAATGCTCCGGCGAAGTGTTCAATGATAATCGCGAGGTAGCGCTCAATTGAGCCCATTATGGCGGCGTGAATCATTACGACGCGCTCCGGTTTTCCTTCCTCGTTTGTGCACGTGAGATCAAAATTTTCCGGCATATTCATATCAAGCTGAATTGTGGCAACTTGCCACTCGCGGCCCAGCGAATCCTTTCCTATAAAATCAATCTTCGGGCCGTAGAATGCTGCTTCGCCGATTGCTTCCTCGGCTTTTACTTTTCGCTTTGCAACAAGCGCGCGCAATTCGTTTTCGGATTCATCCCACGTTTTCGCGGAACCGAGATATTTTTTTGGTTGTTTAGGATCTCGTAGAGACAAACGGATTGAAAGTGTAAATCCGACCGCTTTATAAAATATCTCAATAATATCCCATATCTTTTCCATCTCTTCGCGAATCTGCGATTTTCTGCAGAAAACGTGCGCATCGTCCTGCGTGATGGCGCGGACGCGGGAGAGGCCCGAGAGTTCGCCGGTTTGCTCGTCGCGGTACACTTTTGTCGTTGTCGCGTAGCGTTGAGGAAGTTCGCGATAGCTGTGGGGTTTTCTCGCATAAATTTGCGTGTGGTGCGGGCAGTTCATCGGTTTTAACGCAAAGATGTGGCCTTCGCGAGTCGTTATTTTAAACAGCTCATCTTTGAATTTTTCCCAGTGGCCGCTTTTTTCATATAAGTCTTTTTTCGTGAGATGGGGAATATCAACCTGAACGTATCCCGCCTTTTTGCGGAGTTCCCAGACGAAGTTATCTAGAATATTCCGGAGCACCGTTCCCTTCGGTGTCCAGAGCGGCAGACCGCTTCCTACAAGTTCTGAAAATGTGAAAAGATCTAATTCTGGCCCAAGCTTCTTGTGGTCGCGTTTCTTTGCTTCTTCTTCGCGCGCCACATATTCGTCTAGTTCTTTCTTTGTAGCAAATGCCAGCCCATAGATGCGCGTAAGCATTGGATTTTTTTCATCTCCGCGCCAATATGCGCCCGCGGTCTTATCCAGCTTGAATCCGTCGGGGTTTATCTCGCTTGTATTTTCGACATGCCCGCCCTTGCAGAGGTCAGTGAATACGTCGGCAGTTTTGTAGATGGAAACAGTTTTTTCTGTTTTTGACAGTTCTTCGATAAGTTCCAATTTAAATGGCTGATCTTTAAACAGTTTTTTTGCTTCGGCGATGGAGATTTCCTCCCGCGAGAACAACAGGTTGAGCTTTATAAGTTCGCGCACTGCTTTCTCAAGTTCGTTTAAATCTTCCTGCGTTAACGGGCGGGGGAGCTCAAAGTCATAGTAGAAGCCGTTTTCAATAACCGGCCCGATGCCGAATTTCGCTTTCGGGAACTTTTTTAAGACCGCGGCGGCGAGAAGATGCGAGAGCGAATGGCGGAAATTGTCAGTATTTTGCATTGGCTTGATTATAGATAAAGCTTACAGACTGCGCAATCATAGCCTCTCAATATCGTCGCAGATGAACTTCGGCTCGCCGTTTTTGAATGACATATATCCTCGGGCGGCGACGGTGTTGTGCTCATAAAACATCTCTGTTTTTTGCGTCAGTAATTCAGAAAAGACGAGCATCTCAATTGATGAGTCCCTGTCTTCAAGCGTCACAAACAACATCGGCTGGCCTTTCTTCGTGAGAATTTTCTGGACTCCCGATATGACGCCCGCGATTTTTACTTTTGGACTTCTTTCCTCGCCATTTTTAGGAAATGCCAACACATCTTTTATTGTGCGCGTTTTCCCCTTCATGCTCGCTTTAAATGCGTCCATTGGATGCTCGGACACGTAAATGCCCAAAAGTTCTTTTTCCCACACGAGCATTGTGCTTTTAGCGACCGGCGCCGATGGTTTCAATCGCACGCTTGCGAATGTCGCCATGCCGCCGAATAAACTTGATTGGTTTGACGAAGAAAGCCTGCGGGCGTTTTGATTGAAGTGAATAAGTTCATCAATATTTGCGAGCATCTGTCCGCGCTCGGCGCCAAGCGAATCAAACGCGCCTGATTTAATGAGCGCCTCAAGCGATTTTTTATTAAGGTCGCGGTGCTGAACCCGATTTAAGAAACTTGATAAGTCGGAGAACGGCCCGCCTTTTCCGCGCTCTTCGATAATGATGTTCACGATATTCGCGCCAAGATTTTTAATGGCGAGTAATCCAAACCTGATATTTTTCCCATCAGGCGTGAAATCCTGCGAGCTTTGATTCACGTCAGGCGGAAGCACCTGAATGCCCATATGCTTTGTTTCATGAATTAAGAAATTAATTCTTTCTATTTCCGTGCCGGAAACGTTCAGCAAGCTCGTCATAAATTCAACAGTATAATGCGCTTTGAGATACGCGGTTTCGTAGCTTATCATCGCGTAGCATGCGGCGTGCGAGCGATTGAAGCCGTAGCGGGCAAACGGCGGGAAAAGTTCCCAAATCGCTTTTGCGGTGCGCGGGTCAATGCTGTTCTTTATCATGCCGTCGATGAGCTTTACCTGCTGTTCCGCAAGCAGTTCTTTAATTTTCTTTCCGATGGCTTTACGGAGCGTGTCCGCTTCAGCGAGCGTGAAGCCGGCAAGGTCGCGCGCGATGCGCATCATCTGTTCCTGATAAATGCCGACGCCATAGGTATTCTTTAAAATCGGTTCAAGTTTCGGATGGAGATAGGTAACCGGCTCGCGCTTGAACTTCCGCGCGATGTAGCTCGGGATAAGGTCCATAGGTCCCGGGCGGTAGAGAGAAATCATAGCAATCATGTCCTCAAGCTCGCTTGGCTTCAAATCCTTGAGATAGCGGCGCATGCCAGAAGATTCCAACTGAAAGACGCCGGTCGTGTTGCCGTCCGAGACGAGTTTAAAAACGGCCTTATCATCAAGCGGAATCGTTTCAAGATTTATTTCTTCCCCGCGGAGGTCGCGCACAAGCCGCAATGTTTTTTCAATAATCGTCAGGTTTTTGAGTCCCAGAAAGTCCATTTTCAAAAGCCCCAGGTCTTCAACGCTGTGCATTTCAAACTGCGTGATGACGGCGTCCTCGCCCTGCGGAGCTTTTTGAAGCGGGAGGAAATTCGTAAGCGGTTCAGGCGATATCACAACGCCGCACGCGTGGACTGACGCGTGCCGCGCAACGCCTTCAAGTTTTTTCGCTGAATTTATCAATCTTTTTGCTTCCGGATCTTTGTCATAAATATCTTTGAGTTCTTTTACTTCGTTAAGACATTGGTCAAGCCAGCCCTCTTTCATGCCTTGCGTCGGGTTAAAGGGAATAAGTTTCGCGATTGTGTCGCAGAATGCGTAGGACATTCCGAGGGCGCGGCCGGCGTCGCGGATTGCCGCTTTTGCCGCCATAGTTCCGAATGTAATTATTTGCGCGACGCGGTCCGCGCCGTACCTGTCGCGCACGTATGAAACAACCTCGTCGCGCCGAATGTCCGTAAAGTCCAAGTCAATATCAGGAACCTGGATGCGGTCGGGATTTAAAAATCTTTCAAAAAGCAAATCGTATTTTAGTGGGTCAATATTCGTAATGCGTAGAATATAGGAAATAATACTGCCGGCGGCAGAGCCGCGGCCGGGGCCTACCACGATGCCATGCATTTTCGCCCAGTTCACAAAGTCCTGCACAATCAGGAAGTAATCGGCAAATCCTGTTTTTTCAACAACAGAAAGTTCCAGCTTTACGCGGTCGTCAACTGTGCTTGATGCATCGGGGTACCGCGTCGGCAGGCGTTCGTAGACGAGTTTTTTTAGATATTCAAACGGATTTATTTCTCCGTCCGGCAGGATAAATTTTGGAATCTTTGTTTTTCCGAGCTCTATCTCAAGATTGCATTTTTCAGCTATTTTTATGGAATTTTCCACAGCTTCCGGAATGTCTTTGAAAATTTCCATCATTTCGTCAGCGGAAAGAAGAGAAAGGTCATAATTTTTAAGCGTAAGCCGGTCGGCATCGTCCAGTTTTCCCCCGGTTTGGACGGCGAGAAGAATTTCATGCGCCATCTTGTCATCGCGCGACGCGTAGTGCACGTCCTGTGTTGCCACAACGGGAATGTCTAATTTTTTTGAAATCGCCATGGCGGCCTCGTGCGTGTTTTTTGTATGTTGTTGGAGTTCAATATAAAAATCATCGCCAAAGATTGATTTGTACCACGAGGCGAGCGCTTCGGCGTCGCCATAACGCCGCGAGGTAAGAAACCGCTGAAATTCGCTTCCAAAGCATCCAGAGAGGCAGATGAGCCCATCGTGGTATTCCGCGAGAAGTTCTTTGTCTATTCGCGGTTTGTAGTAAAAGCCCTCCAAGTTTGCGATCGTTACTAATTTTATTAAGTTTTTCCACCCTGCCTGGTTTTTTACGAGAAGCGTCAGGTGGTAGCGCTCATCGTCAACCCCGGCGCGTTTCTGGAGACGGCCGTTCGGCGCGATGTACGCCTCAACTCCGATTATCGGTTTTATTTTTGCTTTTCTCGCTTTTTTATAAAATTCAATCGCGCCATATAAGTTGCCGTGGTCAGTTAAGGCAACCGCGTCCATCTCAAGTTCTTTTGCGCGCTTTATAATGTCATCAATTTTTGCCAGCCCATCAAGTAGGGAATAGTGAGAGTGGACATGGAGGTGGATGAATTTATGTCCCTTCTGGACATCTCCCGTAGGGAGAGGCATTTCATTTGGCATTAGAAATTAGTAATTGGTTATTTCAGTCAGCATTGTAGTTCATTCTCAAAGTTTTTTCTATGAGTCAATTTCGATGTTGTAGATATTTGACATAAACATAGTCGCGTGCTATTATGCACCTAGTTTTATTTAATTCAGATTGTACGCAATCTAAACAAAAGGAGTATGGAAAATGCAGATAAGTAAAAGTCTTAAACGCGCCGCAGCCAATTTTTTAGGCAAGGACCTTCCCTTTCAAGAAGACGAAATTAGCGAGATGATTGACTATGACGAGCTCGCAAGACATCGAAAAAGTTTATATCCCAGTTCCAAACTGCGAAAATTAATCGAGGTACGGATGATTGAGCTCAATACCCAATGCGCTGACTATGGAGAGCTCATGGCGCGTAAGTTAAACTTACCCACTCATTCCCAACTTCGAAAGTCAATCGAGGTACGGATGATGGAGCTCAATGCCCAGTGCGCTGATTACAGAAAGCTTGCGTGGCGTCTGGAAAATTCACGCCCAGGTTCCAAACTGGAAAAGCAGATCGGGTTACGGATGATAGAACTTAATGCCCAGTGCACCGACTACGCCGAACTCGCAAGGCGTTGGAAAGACTCGCATCTCAACTCCAATGGTTTCATACTGGCAAAACAGATTGGATTGCGGATGATGAAACTCAGTCGCGAACAGCTACCGTCAATCACTGACTATGCCGAGCTCGTAAGGCGTCGGAAAAGTACATATTCCGGTTCCAAGTTGCGAAAATTAATTGAGGCGCGGATGGTAAAAATTGTCCGGCCGGCGATATTGGATACAGAAATTCCTAAATGGGTGACGAAGGAAATTTTTGATAATCCTCCGGACTCAATGCGCAAGCTTCTTCAAAAACTTGCGCAAAAAATCTGTAAGTGAAAATTTTATAGGCTGCCATGGGAAACATATCCCCATGGCAGTTTTATTTTTTAAACTACATTACACTAAGCAGAGTTTTTAGTAGAATACAGAAGATGAGAAAATGGATTATCGGCATTGACGAAGTCGGGCGCGGGTTGTGAGTAAACATTCTTGACCGATGTGTTTGTACAAGTTATACTTTTGGAAGCAGAAATTCATTTTTCAGCCATTAATTAATAAGAGGAAAGGAGTGTTATATGGGATTAGGAATATCTCGTTTTCTTGGGAACCTTTCTGGCGTAGGTGACAGTCAGATTTTTGCTGGAACGTCACAAAGTAATTTCAGCGCTTTTATTAAGTTTGCAACTGGTGTTGGGCGCATGAAGAAGTCAAAAAAGAATCCTTGGGGTGGAATAACGAAAGTGAGTCAGAACATTCGGCCGCCGGTGACGCGTTACAAAGGGAACAAGGTTATCTAACTCTTAATCTCCATTAATTTGCACAAAATGTGCGAGCTCTCGTTCATAACAGCGAGAGCTTTTTATTTTTGAGGTGAATAAAAGTGACTTGACAAATCTCTGTGTTTGGTGTAGGATGCTTTTAGATTATTTGTAAAATAGTAGTTGGATAATAAAAACATTTAAAAGAAGGAGTATTTGGATGGAAAAAAGAATGGCTTGTTTTCTGCTCTTTGTTGCACTGAGTTTGAGTTGTGGTTACAAAGAAAACCAGGTTGATGAGCGCTACTCTTGGAATCGGGGCATTGATACTATTTCTCTTATAGAGAGATGGGATATTGTTCTTGATACTAATGGCAACAGTATCTATGTATTGGACGCGGCTGTGCCAGCGGATTCGTCTAAGAAGTACGCTTCATCCGGGAAGTACACCATGCACGCGACATTCTGGTTTCCGGACTCAGTGGTTTGCTCATTACTTGATTCGACTATCGCGGCCGGAAAAGTAAATGAGCGGGTTGTTTTGCGATTACTTCGTGGGATAGCGAGCGCAATGAAAGACGGCCAGGCTGATTTGCTTAAGGCGCAGCGGGATTCACTGTGTGCCTATATACAGCCCTTCAGAAAATTCATGACTTATCCAAGTCCAATTCCGGAGATTATGTTGGATCGTCTCGATGCACTCTTGAAAATGCTTGAGAGTCGCCGTCTTAAAGGTTTTTGAAAATTCTCGAAAATTATAAGCCCTTATGCAATTGCATAAGGGCTTAGTTTTTTGTTTTTAAATTTAAGCCGTATAATCAACATTAATGGCAAGGCATTGGATCATCGGCATTGATGAAGTCGGGCGCGGGCCGCTTGCGGGGCCAGTAACCGTCGCGGCTGTTGCATTGCCGAGACGAGTATCAAGTATAAAGTATAAAGTACCTAGTATTCAGAAAAAGAAAAAAGGTGTTATACGCCTAAGAGATTCAAAGAAACTATCACCAGAGCAAAGAGAGACGTGGTTTCAATGGGTGAAAGAAAAGAAAATACCATACGCAATAGCGAGTGTTTCGCCGAGAGTTATTGATAAAATAAACATCACACAAGCGGCGAATCTTGCGGCAACCCGCGCGTTTAAAAAACTCATTACAAAACATAAAATCTCCATTTCGGGAACTAGAGTTTTCTTAGATGGAGGACTTTATGTTAATAAGTTTCCAAAACTACTCACTACCAACTACAAACTACAAACTATCATCAAGGGCGACGAGAAAATCCCAGCTATTTCACTTGCCTCAATTGTCGCGAAAGTGACGCGGGATAAGCGAATGGCGCGTCTGCACAAAAAGTATCCGCGGTATAATTTTCATATTCATAAAGGGTATGGGACGCGGGCGCACATCGCGGCGCTTGTGAAATACGGCCCCTCGGATATTCACCGATTGACCTTCATTAGGAAGTTCGGTACTATGTAACTTATGGGACGCGCTAGTCATCACGCAACATCAAAAGTAGGCCGCAGGCGCTCGCAGCTCGCCATGAAACCGAAGGCACTTTCGGTTTGTCCGGCATGCAAGGGCCCTGTTTTTTCACACCGCGCATGTCCGCAATGCGGAGTGTACGTTAAGATGCCGAAGAAAGTTGCGCGAACATCATCATAGAAATCAATGGCGACACGGCACCTCGCTCGAACAATAGTTCTCCAATCCCTCTACGAATGGGATTTTTATAAGCGCCAGATGGATTTAACCGCGGTTGTTGAACGCAATTTACAAGAGTTCGGCCCAGGAATAGACGAGCCGGACTTTGTGTGGCGCATCGTAAAAGGAGTTGTGGAGCATGGAAAAGAAATTGACGCGATTATTGAAAAAGCGGCACCTGAGTGGCCCGTTGACCAGATAGCCATTATTGATAGAAACGTGCTCCGCATCGGGCTCTATGAGCTACTCTATGCCGATAAGGAGGAAGTTCCGCCGAAGGTCGCCATCAACGAGGCGATTGAGATTGCGAAAAGCTATGGCGGCGCAAATTCGCCGAAGTTTATCAATGGCGTTCTAGGAACTGTCTATGCCGAGATGGTGAAACCAGAAGAAACAGCGGGCACCGCGAAGTAATATTTATTTTTTATGGCACAACTTGAAGAACTCGAGAAAATACTCGGTACAAAATTTCGCGATCGGCAGATTTTAAAAGAAGCGCTTACGCACCGATCGTACCTTAATGAAAACCCGTCGTGGTCGTCGCCTCATAACGAACGGCTTGAGTTTTTGGGCGATGCCGTGCTCGAGCTTATTACCACGGAATTTTTGTACGCGAAATTTCCAAAAGATGACGAGGGAAAGCTTACGAGTATCCGCGCGGCGCTTGTAAATTACCTTATGCTTTCGCGCATTGCGCGGGATATCGGGCTTGAAAAATTCCTATACCTTTCGCGTGGCGAGGCAAACGACACGAAGAAAGCGCGCGATGTTATTTTGGCGAATGCCATGGAAGCGGTTATTGGAGCCATATATCTTGACCAGGGTATCGGCGTTACGAAGCGGGCGATTACAGATATCGTACTTTCGCACCTTGATGAAGTAATGAGCAAGGAACTCTATCGCGACCCGAAGAGCGTTCTTCAGGAAATCGCGCAGGAAAAAATGAAAGTTACGCCGGTATATCGCGTGCTTAAAGAAGAAGGGCCCGATCACGAAAAACAATTTTTGGTCGGAGTATATCTTGATAGCAAACTCGCGGGTGAGGGGATAGGGTCATTCAAACAGGAAGCCGAATCCCGCGCGGCTGAGGCAGCGCTTTCGCAATTGGGATATAGTAATGGCAATGGCAAGTAATTTTTTACGGCGACTAGAACTTCAAGGATTCAAGTCGTTCGCTTTAAAAACAGTCCTTGAATTTCCTGAGCGCGTTGTCGCCATCGTTGGGCCGAACGGTTCAGGAAAATCAAATTTAATAGACGCCTTGCGGTGGGTTTTGGGCGAGCGTGAAGCAAAACAACTCCGCGGCGATACACTAGGCAATCTTATTTTTGGCGGCACGACAAAGCGCGCGGCGGTGAGTTTGGCGCGCGTTGCACTACATTTTGATAACCGCAATGGCACGTTTCCGATTGACGCGCCCGAAGTCGAGCTTTCGCGGAAAATTGACCGTTCCGGAGTTTCGGAATTTTATCTCCACGATTCAGAAATAAAACTTAAAGATTTGGTTCCGATGCTTGCCCGCGCGCGACTCGGCGCGAGGGGACTCACCATGATTGGGCAGGGACAGAGCGATATGTTCGTGAAGAGCTCATCAACGGAGCGGCGCGAAATGATTGAAGAGGTTTTGGGCTTGCGCGAATATCGCATCAAGAAAAATCAGGCGGAGCGGCGGCTTGAGGCAAGCAGTGCAAACATGGACAAGGTTCGCGCGCTCATTGAAGAAATCGCTCCGCATCTGCGGCTTCTTTTAAAACAGAAACACAGATGGAACAAGCGTTCGGAAATTGCGGATGAGCTCAAAGCGCTTGAGACAAATTATTTCGGGTTCCGGTATCACGCGCTTCGCTCGGAGCTTCATGAACTTGAAAAGCCGCTTCACGCGCTTGACGCTGAGCTTCGCGGAAAACACGAACAAGTTGCCGCGCTCGAAAAGCACGCGAAAGAAGAAGATGCAAAAGCATTTGACGCGAAACGCGTTACGTTACTCCGTGAAGGGCTTACGAAACTATTTGAAGAGCGCGCTGATACGGAAAAGAAACTTATTCGCCTTGAGGCGCAGGCGGAAATCACCGCGCGCGCATCGCACACGGCACAGCAACCACCCGAGGCATATCGCAGTTTTATCTCCGAGCTTTCAGGTGAAATTGATGCCGCGCTTCGCGCGCAGGATTTTGCGGAAGTAAAAGAGAAGCTGCACGCGTGGGCAAAGAAAATAAAGTTTTTACTCAATCCCGCGAGCGAGATTGAAACAAAAAGCGATGACAGTGAAAATGAAATTAAAAAACTCAAAGCGGCGCTCCACATCGTAGATAAGGAAATCATTGCTCTTCGCGCAGAAGAAGACGCGATACTAACGTCCCAGCGCACAATGCACGCAGAGTTGCGCTCGCGTTTTGAGGCGCTTGAAAAGGAGCGGGAGTCGCTTCGTAAGCTTGAAGAAAAGGCGAGAAATTTTCAATTTGAGCTTGAAAAGGCGCAGCTTAAGATTGGGGATGTTGAGCGGGATTGGCGGGCGTTAGGTAAACCGGTTTCCGCGCTTGAAGAACTGCCGAAATCCGCGGGTGAAATCGATGTTGCCGATGCCGAGCGAAGAATGTTGCGTTTGCGCGGCGAGCTTGCCGCGATAGGCGAGATAGATGATGGAATGGTGAAAGAAGCGGACGAAACCGAAAAGCGGCATGAATTTCTCACTGCGGAGCTTTCGGATCTTGAAAAAGCAACAAAAGATTTAACCGGCGTAATCCGCGAACTTGAAGAAAAAATCCACGATGAATTCAAGTCCGCGTTCCACACAATTAATAAAGAATTTAATAATTACTTCCAATTAATGTTCGGCGGCGGAAAAGCAAAACTAGCTCTCGTAAAAAAGGAGCCAGCTCCTGTTTTAAATGAAAATGACGAGGTGATGCCAGTTATTGATGCGCCAGATGCCGACCTTACTGCCGGTGTTGAGATTGATTTGAATTTGCCGCGCCGAAAGATAACGAATTTAGATATGCTCTCGGGCGGTGAAAAAAGCTTAGTATCACTCGCGGCGTTATTTTCATTAATCGCTGTAAGCCCTCCGCCGTTTCTCGTGCTTGACGAGATTGACGCGGCGCTTGATGAAGATAACGCGCGGAGGTTTTCCGAACTTGTTAAATCATTTTCGCAAAAAACGCAGTTTATAATCATTACTCATAATCGGTCCACCATGGAAGTTGCGGATATACTTTATGGAATTACCATGGGCGAGGACGGCATATCAAAAGTGCTGTCACTGAAACTAAGTTGACAGATAGCACTCCGGGCCTGTAAACTGAAACCCAATTATGTTAGCCATCAAACTTCAACGGATAGGAAAGAAGCGCCAGGGGTCGTTCCGGCTTGTTGTTGCCGAGAAGCGGTCAAAGCTCCAGAGCACGGTGCGGGAGGATTTGGGTTGGTTAAATCCTCACACAGACACAACCGAGCTTAAGCGTGAGCGCGTTTCATATTGGCTCAAGGTTGGCGCAAAGCCGACCGACACGGTTTGGAACGTCCTTGTGAGGACGGGAATCGTAAGGGGAAAGAAAATCGCAGTCCACTCAAAATCAAAAGCAAAGTCAGACGCATCCGCTCCTGCCGAAACTGTAGCGGTCAAACAAACGGCGCAGCCAGAGGCAAAGGTCGAGCAACCGCAGTCGTAGTACTGCTCAAAGATTGATATGGCAATGAGCCCAGACCAGGAATTTCTAGAGTATCTTGTAAAGTCCATTGTCGACCATCCGGACGAAGTAAATGTTGAGCGGAAGGTTGATGAAATGGGAGTACTTCTTACCTTGAAGGTAAACCCGCAAGATATGGGACAAGTTGTCGGCCGGCAAGGTTCGACAGCAATGGCAATCCGAACGCTTCTCAGAATTGTCGGCGTTAAGAATAACGCGCGGATAAATCTTAAAATTGAGGAACCGGAGGGGTCAACCCGCGGTCCTCGCGGAGCCGGACGCCCGCAACCGGAATTCTAATTTTACATTTTGCAAAGCCGCCCCAGTTTGTTTCTTGGGGCGGTTTTGTTTAGAGTAAATAGTATGGTTACGTTTCATATACTTTCGATTTTCCCGGACGCTTTCCGCTCATATTTTGACGCGTCAATTTTAGGCAAGGCACAAGCGAAAAAGGCCATACGAATAGCGGCCTACGCGCTAGGCGATTTTGCGGAGAAGAAGAAGCTTGCTCCGCCGGCTGGCGGATGGCGGAGAACGCTTGATGATTCTCCGTACGGCGGGGGACACGGAATGGTTTTGAGAGTTGAGCCGATTTTTCGCGCCATTGAATCCATAAAAAAGCTCCTTGGCAAAAAAGCGAAAACGCGCGTGATTTTGTTTTCCACACGCGGAAAAAAATTTGACAGTGCGGCTGCCCGTCGGCTCGCGAAGTATGACAATATAATTTTGATTTGCGGCAGGTACGAAGGCGTTGATGAGCGTGTTGCAGAACATATCGCCGACGAAGAAATTTCAATAGGGGATTTTGTATTGTCGGGAGGCGAACTGCCGGCGATGGTTGTCGTTGATGCCGTCGCGCGCCATGCGCCGGGCGTTTTAGGGAAGCAAGAATCGCTTGAAGAAATACAAGGATCATACCCCGTCTATACAAAACCGGATGTTTTTAAGACTGGCAAAGGAGGAAAAGCGTGGAAAGTTCCAGATGTCTTGCTCTTGGGCAATCACAAGAAAATCGCGGAGTGGAGGAATAGGCACAACGGCGGCAGATAAGAAGCCAATGCAGATTTGACTAAATCAGCGCTCTGCATATATACTTGAGACTACTTTTCTATGGAAATGGAAGCTAATAACAGCATGGTAAGCGAAATGGCCCAGGCGGGCGTTATTTTCGGCCACAAGAAATCAAAGACGCACCCGCGCATGAAGCAGTTTATCGGCGCGAACCGAAACGAAATTGAGCTTCTTGACCCGACGGCGACATATTCAAGCTTAAATGCCGCGATTGAATTTTTGAAAGAGGTTGTTGGCAAAGGCGGAATAATTTTGTTTGCCGGCACGACGTCTCCCGCGCAGTCAGTTGTTGAGCAATTTGCGAGGGGATTTTCATACCCGTATGTTACGCATCGGTGGCTCGGCGGCACGCTTACGAATTTCAGCGTTATTTCAAACCGGATGAAGCAGTACGAAGAGATGCGCGGAAAGCGGGCTGATGAACTTGCGAAGTACACTAAAAAGGAACGGCTTGAGCTGAGCAAAGCGGTCTCGGCGGCATCGCGGTCATTCGACGGTCTTCTTCCGCTCACACGTTTACCTAACGCGCTTTTTGTAGTTGACCCTGAGGTGCATATGACGGCGGTCCGCGAGGCGCGGAAGCTTGGTATTCCTGTCGTTGCGATTATGGATACCAATGATGATCCGAATACTATTGAGTATCCGATTTTCGCAAACGATCGCGGACGCGAGAGCATAGAGTGGGTATTTGGTAAAATAAAAGGGGAGATAAAGAATTTGCCCGCGTTGCAGGCGGATTCAGTTGGCGTTTCAACAAAGCACGACGCAGAGGCGGATTCTCATAAATTTATAAACTAACAAAAATCAATTTCTGGCTTATGAGCGATAATGTAAAAAAACTCCGCGAAGCAACGGGAGCAGGCGTGATGGAATGCTCAAAGGCGCTTAAGGATACGAACGGTGATTTTGATGCGGCGGTAAAGCTCATTGAGGAGCGCGGCCTTACGAAGGCTCTAAAGAAGCAAGACCGTTCAACTGGTGCTGGGCTTTTGCGTTCATATATTCATAACAATCGCGTCGGCGTGCTTTTGGAGCTTCGGTGCGAAACTGATTTCGTCGTCCGCTCGGACCCGTTTCAGGAGCTTGCGCATGAGCTTGTGATGCATATCGCGGCGATGAATCCAGAGGATGTTAAAGCGTTGCTTGCCCAGCCATTTGTAAAAGACGAGTCAAAAACGGTTGAGGATGTTATAAAACAAGTTGTTGCAAAAACAGGGGAGAATATCCGTGTTGAGCGCTTTGCCCGCTACGAGCTGTAGTTCCGGCCGATTTATGATATTATAAAGCCGCCCTCTCCGGAGGAAAGGATTTTATTTGCGTTTATGGCTACATTTATTACAGAGCTTATTGCGATGGTGGCGCTTGCCGCAGTGCTCTATGTTTTAATTCAGATTCTCCCGCGCATTAATGACGCGGAAGTCGAACGTGTTACGTCGCGGTTATCGTTTCACGGCCTTGTCGGGCGGCTTGAAAAAGTTGACGAGTTTATCGCAGCGGTTTTTCATAAGTTCTTGCGAAGGACTCGGGTTGTTATTTTAAAGCTTGACAATGTTGTTGGTAAAAAGTTGAATGAGATGAAGAAAGAAAGCATTGGAAAAGAATCGCCATTTCAGGCCGAGGTTGAAGAGGAAAAGAAGGATCAAAGCGTTTAATACGCGCAGCCCCCACACTAATGGGGGATTTTGTTTTTTTGAAAAATTACTAACTTTGACTATGTCCGTATATCAAGTTATTATTTTATTTGTCGTCCGTTAGTGACGGCGCAGGTGGCAGAGCGGTCAATTGCACCAGACTGTAAATCTGGCGCCTTCGGGCTACGGAGGTTCAAATCCTCCCCTGCGCACAGTAGCTCATTAAAAAATTTAACCTAATAAAAAGTGGGGTGGATGATGACATCAAGAAGGGTGTTTATTCTTTCCGTTGTTTTCACAACTGTTTTATGGATTTCGGTTTTTGTGATTTCCCAATGCGCGAATTTTATTCCTCCACAAATTAGAAATAATAACCCGCCGATTTTTTGGGCAGTTTTGTTCACTATTGGACTACTTGTTGAAGGGTGGGCGTACTTGAAATTTTTCCGTAATAAGGGTCGGCCATAATGCAGTGCCGGCCCTTTTTGATTTTTAAGGTTTAGTTTGATAGTTTTATGAGATACGCCACCTTAGCCCTGCCTGCGCAGGCAGGTCAGCGGTACCGCGCTCGCAACGCTTCGCATGGCGATGTGAATGAGGATCAACTGTTTTATTCTGATTCAGCGTTTGTTGAAGGATAGTTTAGTATTGTGCCACCTTAGCTCAGCGGTAGAGCAACACTTTTGTAAAGTGAAGGTCCTCGGTTCAAATCCGAGAGGTGGCTCGCCGATGTAGCTCAGTTGGTAGAGCAACTCCATGGTAAGGAGTAGGTCGTCGGTTCAAATCCGACCATCGGCTCACGAATTTTGTTTATTGGTTTAATAATTTGACGCGGGGACGGAAAGCAAGTACACTGTCTAACCAAGGAACTAAAAACTGTTAATCATTTATGTCCCAAGGAAAATTCAATGAAAATCTAATACGTCTGAAGTGTTCCGTGTGCAAGCACGTGAATTATACTTTACATAAGAACAGAAAAACCGTTGAGCGGAAAATCGAGTATAAAAAGTTCTGTGACTGGTGCAGGAAGCACACGCTTCACAAGGAAGGAAAGAAATAAGTAAAAATCCTCGGACTTTCAAGTCGGGGGATTTTGTTTTATATTAATATTTAGTGGGCTAAACCCTAGATTCACTGAAAGTGAATTGGGTCGCCCAAACAATTGCGGAGCAATTGTTTTAGGGGGCATAGGTCAGTGGTAGACCGCTTCTCTCCAAAAGAAGAGACCAGGGTTCGATTCCTTGTGCCCCCGCCTTCGTCCCGATAGGCATCGGAACTACGGCGGGCAAGCCCGCTTCTTTTCGTAAGCTATGTAATCTGTTAGGATTTTAGTATGAAAAGGCTCAAAGTCGCGGTGCTTATGGGTGGACCATCGTCAGAGCATGAGGTTTCGCTCAAAAGCGGCGGCAAAGTTCTTAGCGGCCTTGATGCGGCGCGGTATGAACCTTTCTCAGTCACAATTTCAAAAACGGGGGAATGGGTTTTGCCATGCGCGGAACTCAAAAACAAAAGCGATGTTGCGTTTGTGGCAATGCACGGAACGTACGGCGAAGACGGCACCGTGCAATCAATGCTTGATGACCACAAAATTCCATATACAGGTTCGGGCGCCGCGGTTAGCGCGCTCGCGATGAATAAATTTTTATCCGGCCAGCTTTTCCGCCGCGCCGGATTTTCCGTACCGCACACGTTTCTTATCCCGAAGCTGACATGGGAAGGGGATGAAAAATTAAAAATCCTGCGCGCGGCGTTCAATTATATTTCTTCTCCGTGCGTTGTGAAGCCGAACAATCAGGGTTCCAGTCTAGGCGTCAGAATTGTAAAAACAGCAGACGAACTTAAAGACGCGCTTGACCACGCATTCACGTTTACGCGAGAAGCGCTTGTACAACGTTTTATTCCAGGTAGAGAATTTACCTGTGGCGTACTTGACCACGGATGGACAGAAAGTGCATTTCCACTTTTGCCTACAGAGATAATTCCCATCGCAAGTCATTTCTTTGATTACAACTCTAAATATGAGCCGGGCGCGGCGGAAGAAATTACTCCAGCGCGGTTGCCTCAGCATCTTACAAGGGCTGTTCAGCAAGCAGCGCTCGGAGCGCATCGTTTTATCGGCGCGCGGGGGTTTTCTAGAACAGATATGATTATTGATAAACATGGCGAGGTCTATGTTTTAGAAATAAACACAATTCCGGGACTTACGGAAGAAAGTTTATTGCCGAAAGCCGCGCTTGCTTCCGGAATTCAATTTCCTAAACTTCTTGCTATTTTGGTTTCTTCAGCTTTGCGCGATTAGAGCATTATGTTGACTTTGATACAAAATACGGTACGATATAGGTGATATTTTACTGTTCATTAAAAAGAAAGGAGGTAGGTTATGGAGATGGATTGGTCTATTTGTATAGCTCAATGGGAACTAATAAAGAAAAAGTACGCCTTGCCAATGCTCTGCGTTTTAAAAAACTCAACTCCGGCCCGCAATTTCAGTGGGAACATCAAAAAAATAAATATTACCCACAACGAACGCAATCCAGACGAAGAGTCGGTCGTCGTTACAATGGATGTTGATAATGGCAAAAAAGACACCGAAATAACGATAACTAAAGAAAACTTGTTCGTTATTGGTGGCGGCCGCGATGCGGAAGGAAATCCAGTCTTTTCGTCAAAGGAGTTTAACGAGTAAGAGCAAGGAGGGTATTTATGTCAGGATGTTCCCAATCCCACAAGCCCGATTCATATTATATTGTTAGCAATGGACCCAATTAATCATTTTACTGATTAATTCCCATAGCTACATGAATCGGGCTTTGTTTTTTTATTGCGATGTGCAAGAATAAGGCAAGGCGACATATGAACCCACTTATCCGGTATCTCATTAATGAGGGATATATCGTGACGCCGGAAATTCAGCGGGCGTTCAGCGCGATTGACCGCGCGAAGTTTACCGGCGGCAGATTTTCCGAGGGAGAAATATATCAGGATGTCGCGCTCACGCTTGAATCCGGCGAAATGATGTTTCATCCATCAACGACCGCGCAGATGGTTGAGCTTCTTGCGCCGAAGCCGGATGAAAAAGTTCTTGAAGTCGGTACTGGATCAGGATGGCAGACGGCCGTAATTGCGTGCCTCGTAAGCAACTTTGCGAATATGGCGAACGCAGACAACAAAGATTCGATAGTGCCCAATGCAGAACACGAATCGCCGAACGACGGCGACGTTTTTATTTCTAGTGCCATTGTTCCGCGCGGACGCGTCATTTCAATAGAGAGGAATAAACTTATATGCGAACAAGCGGTGAAGAATATAGAGCAGTATGGTTTTATGAGGGGCGGTGTCGTTGCGGTAATCCGCCGCGACGGCGTCTTTGGATATAACAAAGAGGCGCCGTACGATAAAATCATCTCAACTATTTGTCCGAACGTCATACCTCCAAAATGGAAGGATAATTTGAAGGTTGGCGGGCGGCTTGTGACGCCGTTTGGGCAGAGCATTCTTGTGCTTGATAAGACTGGGAAAAATTCATTTAAGAAATCAAGCTATTTTGGCTTCACGTTTTCAAAAACGGTGTTTGCATAGGGTGTGGATAACCCATATAGCGACGCTTGACAGTGGAAATGAGGGGGATTACAATTGCCCTTGCGAAATGAAGAATACGCAGAAACAACATTATAGAGGTTGATCGCGCTGCGGGTTTTTCCGCTGTACGGATCCGCCTCAAGGCGGATTTTTCGTTCGCGTACTTTAAAAATCGAAGCTAGTGTATAAGTAGAAATAATAAAAGCGATTACAATTATGCGTCTCCGTTGATTCATGAACGGAGTATACGCACATTAAGGGTGGATGGCGGATGCCTAGACACCATAAAGCGATGAAGGACGTAGCGTAGCTGCGATAAGCTTCGGTGAGGTGCGTAGCAACCTGTGACCCGAAGATCTCCGAATGGGGAAACCCAATTGCGCAACCCGCAATTATCTTTGATGTAACAGTCAGAGGAGCGTACCTGGGGAAGTGAAACATCTCAGTACCCAGAGGAATAAAGACAAATCCTCGCAAGAGGAATGCATTCCCTTAGTAGCGGCGAGCGAACAGGGAGGAGCCTAAACCATATGAGATTCGCGCAAGCGTTTTTTGTAGGGGGTTGTAAGATAGAAACACTTCTTAGGTTTTTAACTTCCGATAATTTTCCGGGAAGTTAAAAGCTTGAGAGAAAGAGTAAAAAATTTGCTGGCTAGCTGAAGCCGCTGGAAAGCGGCGCCAAAGCAGGTGATAGCCCTGTAGGCGAAAGCGGGCAAACTCTTCGTTTTTAATCTTGAGTACCTCGAGGCCAAATAACTTCGAGGGAACCAGGGAGTACTATCTCCTAAGGCTAAATATTTATGGTGATCGATAGTGAACTAGTACCGTGAGGGAAAGGTGAAAAGCAGGCCGGGAGGCCGTTGAAATAATACCTGAAACCATCCACTTACAAGGAACCAGAGCCCGCAAGGGTGATGGTGTGCCTATTGAAGAATGATCCAACGAGTTTATATGTATTACAAAGTCTAATCTCCTGAAGGGAGAGAAGGCGTAGCGAAAGCGAGTCTGAATAGGGCGTTACATTCCTTATGACGTTTGACGGGGATTTCCCGTCGCACGTCATAGGCTTTGTTAGTAGTACGTGTAAGACCCGAAACCAAACGAGCTTGTCTTGGCCAGGGTGAAGTTCGCAGAAATGCGAATGGAGGCCCGCACCGGTACATCGTTCAACATGTTCGGATGAGCTGGGACAAGGAGTGAAAAGCTAATCGAGTTTGGTAATAGCTGGTTCTCTCCGAAATAGTTTTAGGACTAGCCTCGTATGTTTCCGCCCGGAGGTAGAGCACTGGACGATTTGTAAAGGCCGAAAGGCCGACAGATCAATCAAACTCCGAATGCCGGGTGGCTAAGTACGGGAGTCAGACTGCGGGGGCTAAGCTTCGTGGTCGTAAGGGGAACAGCCCAGATCGCCGTCTAAGGTCCCTAAATCTTTGCTGAGTGTGAAAGGTAGTCATTAACCATAAACAGATAGGAGGTTTGCTCAGAGGTAGCCATCCTTTAAAGAGTGTGTAACAACTCACTATTCGAGGTTAGTGGCGCCGAAAATTTATCGGGGCTAAGCAAAGTACCGAAGACGCGAATACGTGGACTTCATAGAGGAAAAAATTTCCTCAAAATTGTGAGGGTGAACAAGGGAGACACGCTCTTGTTTTAGAAAGGTTATCCTTTCCCCTCACCCTATTTGACCAGGCAAATCAAAATATCAGATTTGCCTCCTCTATGAAGTCCATGTGTGGTAGGAGAGCATTTCTCATGCAGTGAAGCAGCAGCCGCGAGGCGCTGTGGAGCGTGGGGAAGGGAAAATGTTGGAATGAGTAATCGCAAATCTCGTGAAAACCGAGATCCCCGCAAATCCAAGGTTTCCTCCGCAACGAAAATCGACGGAGGGTAAGGCGGCCCTAAGGCAATGACAAACGTCGCAGCCGAAGGACAGCTGGTTAATACTCCAGCCCGCCGCATGGAAGATACCGATGGAGTGACGAATGAAATAATCTTGAGCGTCTTATTGGTTTGACGTTCTTTGCCGCGAGAGGCGCTGTTTTGGGAAATCCGGGCAGCTGTCTTTAATGACGATCCTCGACGGTCGAGAAAAGGTTTCGGTATTACCGGAATCGATTTAAGAGAAGAGCGTTCCGAGAAAAACTTCTAAGGTGCGTCCGTGTGGCTCCGTACCGTAAACCGCCACAGGTGGATGAGGCGAGTAGCCTCAGGGGAACGGGTGATTCTTCGTTAAGGAACTCGGCAAAAAAGCTAGGCGTAACTTAGGAATATGCCTCGCCTTCGTCCGCAAGGATGGAAGGCCTCAGCTAAAGTTTATTTGGCGACTGTTTACCAAAAACACAACTCCCTGCGAACTCGAAAGAGGATGTATAGGGGGTGACACCTGACCGATGCGAGAAGGTTAACGGTGGGGGTGCGGGCCGCAAGGTTCGTGCTCACCGCCCGAAGCCCTCGTCAATGTCCGCGGTAACTATAACCGTGTTAAAGTAGCGCAATTCCTTTTCGGGTAAGTTCCGAAGCGCATGAAAGGTGTAACGATCAAATAACTGTCTCAACGAAGAGCCCGATGAAAATGCGATCCCCGTGAAGACGCGGGATACCGGCAGCTAGACGAAAAGACCCCGGAAGCTTTACTGTAGCTTGGTATTGTTACTAATGGTCTGTTGCGTAGCGTAGTGGGTAGACTTTGAAGGTTCGATTTCGGTTGGACTGGAGTCAACAATGAAACACCCATCTTTAGATTGTTAGTAACTAACCTGCGTGGAAAAACCATGCGGGAACAGTGCCTGGCGGGCAGTTTTTCTGGGGCAGAACCCTCCCAAAGCGTAATGGAGGGGCCTATTAAGGTTGGCTTAGCGCGGATGGAAATCGCGCTGGACGTGTAAAGGCACAAGCCAGCTTGACTGCAAGACTTACAAGTCGCGCAGGTGCGAAAGCAGAGCTTAGCGACCCGACGATCCTTCATAGGAAGGTCGGAGACAACGGCTAAAAGTTACTCCGGGGATAACAGGCTGGTGAGATCCGAGAGTCCCTATCGACGATCTCGCTCGGCACCTCGATGTCGGCTCACCACATCCCGGGGCTGGAGAAGGTCCCAAGGGTTTGGCTGTTCGCCAATTAAAGTGGTACGTGAGCTGGGTTCAAACCGTTGATGTGCTAATCAAAATTCTATGCGGAAAAATACGATTGGCGCATGAACGGTTTGAGTCCAGAACTCAAACATCGATTATTGTTTTTGTCTTTTCGTTTATGAAAAAGTTATAGCAGATGAATCAAGTCACGGCGGTTATATAGGGTAACCTATATATACCAAGCTAACTAATATCGGTGAAACCCATCGCTGGGGCAATACCGAGGGAAATCTTTTTAAGATGCCCGTAGAGACTAGACGTTAGCCCCCCGATTTATTTCGGGACGAAGATATAGTCCTATGCACGCAGTAATGCGTGGTAACATGCGTGAGACAGGTTGGTCTCTATCTGCTGTCGGCGTGGATACTTGAGGGAAGTCGTCTCTAGTACGAGAGGACCGAGATGAACGAACCTCTGGTCTACCGGCTTTGGTACCAACTGAAGCGCCGGGTAGCTATGTTCGGACGGGATAAGCGCTGAAAGCATCTAAGCGCGAAGCCTCTCCCAAGATTAGGTATCATGAGTCCGTTGAAGACTACGACGTTGATAGGCTCTAGGTGTAAGCGCGGTAACGCGTTAAGCCGAGGAGTACTAATAGACTCACGCGTATGCTCCGTTCAGGAATGAACGTGGCGCACATATACGTAATCGCTTTTGTTATACTACTAGCTAGCTTCGATTCACAGACAGCATTGCTGTCAGTGATTTCCTGGTGATTTAGTTGAGCGTGCCCTACCCGATCCATTCCGAACTCGGAAGTAAAAGCGCTCAATGCTGATGATACTGGCCGCTTCGGCGGCAGGGAAAGTAAGCTTTGCCAGGAGCTCACTGCTAGTAATGAACTAAGCCCCGCGAGGGGCTTAGTGATTTATAGTTGACAAAATAGTGTGTTTGCGATATTCTTTATACTAGCAATTAAGAAACGGTTTTCTAAACTTTCATAATTTCATAGGAGGTGTTTTATGCTTATTAAAATTGGAGGAATTGATCCCGAACAGTTCTCAAATATTCAAAAGTTTGTTATTGATAAGAAAAACCGGGAAAACTTCGCATTGGTTAAGGTGAAACCAGAAAACCTTGGATTTGGACATCACAAAGTTGATTATAACCACTATCATGGCCTTAGTATTAAAAGACTGATTTATACAGTTTCGATTGTTGTGGACGATAGATGTGGACGCGAAGACCTTAATGCCCTTCTTGATATTATTTTAGTCGTTCGTAAATAATTGATCAGTGTTGTGCCGCCAACGTGTGAAAATACCGAGGCGGTTTTTTGTTTTACGAATGAATGCTGTATTATAAGTCCATGCGTATTTTGACTCCGAAGGTTTTGAAACAATACAAAGGGAAAGTTTGTTTGTTGCGGGCGGATTTGGATGTTCCCGACAGGGAACGGAAAAATTCGTTGCGGCTTCAAGCGGTAATGGAAACCGTCCGACTTTTACTAAGTAATGGCGTGCGCGTAGTTCTCATAGGACACCTGGGGCGGCCGGCGTTTTTTGGAGACAAGAAATACTCATTTCACAGTATGTCGAAGTTTCTTTCGCAGGAACTCATGGAGCCGATACGCTTTTCCTCTGAACATAATTTTAAAAATATCAAAAAAGAAGTCCGCAGCGCGCCCGCGCGCCTATTTCTTATTGAAAACCTCAGGTATTCGTCAGGGGAAGAAAATAACGATAAAGAGTTCGCGAAAGAGCTTGCCAGCATAGGGGATTTTTATGTAAATGAGGCGTTCGGCGTTTCACATAGAGCGCACGCGTCGCTTTCCGGTGTCACGCGATTTCTGCCGTCATTTGCGGGGCCACATCTCAATAAAGAGCTAGTTGAACTCGGGAAAATTATGAAACGACGCGTAAAGCCGTTTGTAGTAATTATTGGAGGGGCGAAAATTTCAGATAAGCTCGGTGTCATCAAAAACTTTTGGGGGCGCACTGATAAGTTTCTTTTGGGTGGAGGGCCGGCAAACACGATGCTTGCGGCGGAAGGAGTTCCAATGGGGGATTCGCTTGTGGATTACAACTCGCTTGATGAAGTGAAAAAATACGCGTTTTCTCCGGATGTTATTTTACCGACGGACGTAGAAATGAAAGGGACGAAAGTTTTAGACATCGGGCCCGAAACTACAAAAGAATATGTGAAAATTATTCGAGGCGCGAAAACAATTATCTGGAGCGGGCCGATGGGAATGTTTGAGAAAAAGGGATTCGAAGAGGGGACGCAGGCAGTTTGGAAAGCCGTTCTTGCTAATAAAAAAGCCCACACAGTTGTCGGCGGCGGTGATACACTCGCTTCTCTTAAACTACTCACTACTCACTACGAACTACCAACTAATTTGTTTCTTTCCACCGGCGGCGGCGCAATGCTTGAGTTTTTGTCGGGTAAAAAATTGCCAGGCGTGGAGGCGCTGAAATAAAAATGAAAAAAATCGTTGTTTTATACCATATGGACTGTCCCGACGGGTTCGGGGCGGCGTGGGTTGCATGGAAAAAGTTCGGGAATAAGGCGGAATACATCGCAGTTCCTCCGCGCGTTTTACCGAAAACAAAGCTCCAGAGCAGGGAGATTTATGTTTTAGACAACAGCTATTCCGTGGAGATTATGAGAAAACTCGCGAGGGACAAAAATCGAGTTGTTGTAATAGACCACCACGGGAGTTCCGAGGATGACGTGAAAAGCTCTCCGGAACACGTTTTTGATTTAAATCATTCAGGTGCGGTGCTTGCGTGGAAATATTTCTTTCCTCAAAAAAAGCTTCCGCGCCTACTCGCGTATATTGAGGATAATGATTTATGGCGGCACGAGCTTCCAAATACGAATGAGGTACAGGCGTTTCTAAGTGCTTATGAATACGATTTTAAAATTTGGAGTAAGTTGGCGGACACACTTGAGACGCGCGGCGGCATAAAGAAAAGTGCAGAGCAGGGAGTCATTGTTCTCAAATACCAGGAGAAACTTGTGCGGGACGCGGTCAGAAAAGCTGAACTAGTTCTTTTCCACGGAAAAAAGACGCTTGCGGCAAACAGCCCATCTAAAAGTCTTGCGTCCGGCATTGGGCACGAGATAGCGAAACAGTTCAAATTTGGAATCATATGGTACGAAACAAATGGAGATATACGCGTTTCTTTGCGCTCTATTGGAAATTTTGACGTAGCAAAGCTTGCGCAAAAGTATGGCGAAGGCGGTGGACATAAGAATGCCGCGGGGTTTACTATTAAGGCAATAGGTAAATTCCCATGGAAGAGAATAATAAGCTAACTATTTACACAGACGGCGGCGCGCGTGGCAATCCGGGCCCTGCGGGAATCGGCGTTGTTATTAATGAAAATCCCGCGATGGGGTTTAAAGCGAAGCACTATTCCGAGACAATCGGGAGAACAACAAATAATGTTGCGGAATACAAAGCGGTTATTTTTGCGCTCAAAAAGGCAAAGCTGCTTTTAGGAGGGGATAAAGCAAATGAAGTAGAAATTGAAATAAAATCCGACAGTGAGTTTGTCGTGCGCCAGCTCAATGGAACATACAAATTAAAAGATGAGGAACTGAAGCCATTTTTTATAGAAATCTGGAATTTAAAGCAGGATTTCAAAAACGTCTCGTTTTCGCACGTGCCGCGCGAGCATAACACCACAGCGGACAGTTTGGTAAACCGCGCGCTTGATACGCTTCTTTAACAGGTATTGCTTTTTTCTGCGTGTTGTGCTACACTATATCCAGTAAGTCAAGCAATAGCTCTTCGGCAAGCTCAGAGCGAGCTGAGGAGAGGAAAGTCCGGACACTTATCCGGTACCGCTTTTGTAACTGAGTATGGAAAGACAATTCGAATTTTAGTTTTAGTAGAGGTTGCATATTTGCCAGTGTCTTGGTTACAAAAGTGGTATCGGAAAGGGTAGCGGGTAACGCCCGTCGTCTCAAGTCCTAAGCCGACCGCGAAAGCGGTTTAGGCCGGACAAGGATAGAGGTGCGAGCAGTGACGCCGCGTAGCGAAAGCTTTACGCGGAGGCCCAATCCCAAGCTAGGTGGCCTAATTCCGCTATAGGGATAAAAAAGCGGAAATGAAACGGCTAAATCCTTACCTGAGTGCAAGGCTGTGTCTAGTTTGTAGTAAATAGTGAGTAGTGAGTAGGCAACTACAAACTACAAACTACTAACTACTCACTGGAAATGCCGCTCGAGTCCGCGAGTAATCGTGGTCCCAGATAAATTATTGTATAAACAGAATCCGGCTTATGACTTACTTCAAAAACTCTGCCCTTCGTGGTAGAGTTTTTGATATCCGCCACCTTAGCCCTGCCTGCGCAGGCAGGTCAGCTGGTAGTTTGCCACCTTAGCTCAGCTGGTAGAGCAGTGCTTTCGTAAAGCAAAGGTCCCCGGTTCGAATCCGGGAGGTGGCTCCAAAAAGTATAGATAAATTAAGTCTTTTTTGAATTCCCTTGTACTTACAGGAAAGTTATCCCCATTAGGTAATAGGGGTGGAAGGTGCTATAATGAAAGTAATTATAAAAGGTCGTCTGTACTTTAGAAATATAATCTCATTCAAAACTAATCACGCATGCTTTTAACTATCGGACTTGTGCTCATAGCACTATGGCTTATCGGGTTCATCATTTTCCCCGTTATGGGATGGCTTATTCACATCCTTCTTTTAATAGCCGTTATCGTGATTCTTGTTCGGATTATCAGGGGAAAATAATCGGTTTTGTCTCGGTTCGAATTGGTGAACAATTCGCTCAAATCATTAACTAAATAATAAATAAAATATATATGAAAAAATTCAATAAGAATTCGTTGGTAGTAACTATACTGTCGGTTTCTTTGGCGCTTGGTTCGCTCGCGCCAATCGCCGCGTTCGCGGCCGGTCCGGCGGCAGTAAATCTCGGGTCGGCAGGTAGTTTTGTAATTCTTGCAAAGTCGGGGATTTCAACCACGGGAACCACTTTAATTACCGGAAACATCGGGGTGAGTCCAATTGCCGCAAGTGCAATAACCGGATTTGGATTGATAATAGATACCTCAAACGCGTTTTCGACGTCGCCGTTAGTAACTGGAAGAGTATATGCGGCTGACTACGCGGTTCCTACTCCAACTACGATGACCACGGCCGTAAGCGACATGCAAACTGCCTACACTGATGCCGCGGGAAGAACAAACCCGACCGCGACTGAGCTTGGTTCAGGAAATATCGGCGGAATGACGCTTGCGCCAGGGCTTTATAAGTGGAGCACTAACGTTACCATACCAACCGATGTTACTCTTTCAGGCGGCGCAAGTGATGTTTGGATTTTCCAGGTAGCGCAAAATCTCACTGTGAGTTCCGCAGCCCATGTTAATCTGACTGGCGGTGCGCAGGCAGCTAATATTTTCTGGCAGGTTGCTGGACAAACAACAATCGGGACGACAGCCGTTTTCAATGGAAATATATTAGATCAGACAGCTATTGCGCTAAATACCGGCGCAACATTAAACGGCAGAGCGCTTGCGCAGACCGCGGTTACGCTTGATGCAAGCGCAGTTTCAGTCCCTGTTGGTTCGGTTGTTCCTCCTATTCCGACTCCAACCCCGACTCCCACACCAACCCCGACTACAACTCCAACTCCTACCACAACACTTGTCCCGCCATTAATCAATGTTACTAAAATTCCAACTCCGCTGGCATTGCCGGGCGGATCCGGATTAGTTACGTATGATTATACGGTTTTGAATGTCGGAGCAGTCGCAATGAGTAATGTCGTGCTCGCCGATGATAAATGTCCAACTATAAGCTTTGTTTCGGGCGACACTAATGGCGATTCGAAGCTTGATATCAGTGAAACTTGGAAATACCGCTGCGCAACAACACTCACGCAAACCACCACAAACACCGTTACCGCGACTGGTCAGGCTAACAGCCTCACCGCGATTGATACCGCAAATGCAACGGTTGTCGTCGGTGCGGCAGCAGTACCGCCCCCATTAATTCATCTTGTAGTAAAGCCGAACGCGTTCGTTCTTCCGTCCAACAAAGCAGTTACTTATACGTACACGGTAACCAATCCCGGCACAGCCGCCTTAAGCAATGTGAGTATTTCCGATAATAAGTGCAGCCCGATTACTGGTCATTCTGGCGACGTCAATAATAATAATATGCTCGATGCTTCGGAGACGTGGACATATACCTGTCAGACAAATCCAACGACAAATACTATAAGCACAGCTACGGCAACCGGAGGCGCCAATAGCTTAACCACTTCCGATTCTTCTACTGCTGTTGTTGTGGTAACCTCGCCGAAATTGCCAAATACAGGAATTGGTTCTGACGACAATATTCCATGGGGTACTGTTGCTCCAATAGTGGTACTTGTTGGCTTGCTCTCGTTCTTCCTTGCTCGAAAGGAGTGGGCAATTTAGTTCTCAAGAAATATATGAAGTTCAGTAAAAATTCAATAACAACTATATTGGCAGTTTTCTTTGTGCTTGTTGTGTTTGGTTTTGTCGCGCCAGCCGTTGCGAACGCGGCAGCGATTAATACGGCGACGAATACCAACGTAACCCCTGGAACGCAGTACACGACATTTAAAGGAGTGTCGGTATACAGATTGCACATCACAAATACGGGAGACGCCCAAGATACAATCACTTCACTAACTCCGACGCCTGTTGGAGATGTAAACGATACTGTTATTACATTGCATTTTTATAAGGATGTAAATAATAACGGATTCGTTGACCAGGGCGATACAAATCTTGGGGCGTCTGCTGCTTTTGCATCAGATAACACAAAACAAGCTTTCGATATTACTGATGTAGTTGTTCCGGCTGGCGGGTCTGCGTCAGTTTTGATTACGGCGGACGGGCTTAGTGTTGGAAACGCACAGATTTTCAGGTTATCAATGGCATTAGGCACTGATATTTTAATGGGCACTGTTGCCGTTGATACCGGAAGCTTTCCTAAATTAAACACAGATCCTCTTACCGCGAGCGATACTGCTCCGTCGCTCTCCATTACTGACGGCGCAAGCGATCCTATCGCAAAAACAGCAATTGCAAGCGAAACCGGAGTTGTTGTTAAACAGTTATCGATTGCTGCGGCGGCTACATCAGATTCCATTGTGTCGTTCGCGATTACTCCAGCTGGAACCGAGAATGATACCACTCAGGTTTCTGCTACTAAGTTCTCATAGATAACGGAACCTTAGGCGCGATAGATGGAGCGGATATTCTGCTAGAGAAAACACCAGCAACATATACTGGAGATAATGTAAAAACAGTATTTACACTTTCAAGCCCGGTGCAAATTGCGTCCAATTCTACATTAAATATTTTGTATTCATATAATCTCGGATCAGGCGTTGTCGGCGGGAACACTTTAACGGCGCGGCTTGTTGCAACTACCGATGCGGTAGCCGGGTCCGGCATAGTTGTTTCGTCAAATAGCTCGGGCGTTTCAGCTACCGTTACCATTGCTTCAACTTTGGCTACCCTCCATGTCATTAAGGCGGTGGTGAATACTGGCGGTGGCACAGCGCTTCCGGCCAACTTTAGTTTGCATGTGACGCTCTCAGGAGGAGCTGAAGTTTCAGGAAGTCCGCAAGCAGGGACTGATGATCCTGGAACCTCATACTCACTTTCTGCTGGCACATATATAGTAAGCGAAGATGCCAAAACCTCGTATACAGGAATCTTGAGCGGAGGCTGTAATTCTGGCGGTAGCGTAACACTTTCTGCGGGTCAGGATAAAACTTGTACAATTACTAACACGTATGTTCCGCCCTTGCCCGAGGTAGCATCAGATCCTATTAGCGGCGGTAGCGGAGGCGGTTCTGTTATTAGGACCCCATTAATTGGAATACTTAAAGTTCCTACGCCGCTTGCTTTGCCCGGAGGATTTGGTCCGGTTACGTACAACTACACGGTTTGGAATGTTGGGGGCAAGCAAGCATTGACCGATGTTTCAATAAAAGGAGATACGTGCAGTCCTATAGTTCTGCTTTCTGGTGATTTGAACAGTAATAACAAGCTTGATCCAGGCGAAATTTGGAAATTCAGTTGCACTAAAACTCTATCAAAGACAACTACAAACACAGCAGTTGCAACTGGATACAGCGATGACGGGTTTCGCCAGGTCGCAATCGCTACTGCGATTGCCACGGTTGTTGTCGGCGAGCCGTTAACGCCTCCGCTTATTAACATTATAAAAGTGCCGAGTCGTCTTACCCCGTTTTCATTTGGGGGAGGTAATGTTACATATACATACACCGTAACGAACCCGGGTGTGGTTGCGATGAGCGGTGTTACTGTTACTGACGATAAATGCGGTCCGGTTTCCCGCGTGTCAGGCGGTGATGCTAATAGTAATAATTTGCTTGATCCAGGAGAAATATGGACATATACCTGCAAAACAAATGTTCCAGTTTCAACCAGAAATGTAGCTACGGCCGAGGGCGAGGCAAATGGTTTTACCGCAATAGGCTATGCTTTCGCCACCGTCCTTGTGTCTGCGCCCAGCCTTCCTAATACAGGATTATCTCCCGTTGAAAAAGGTACCCCACTTGATGTTATCGTGCTGGCCGTTATTCTTTTACTCGTCTCAGTTTTATTTGTCGCAGTTTTTAAGAAAACACGCAATTCAGTTTAAGTGTTAATGAACGGGACAAATAAATATACTCGGCCGAAAGGCCCTGCTAAAGCGGGGTCTTTGCGTTACAAATCTTTTGGAAAGTATGCTCGGTTAAAGGCCTCGCTGTGGCTATTATTAGTTGCTCTAGGCGCCGTGGTGTTCGCATTCTCTTTGATAGTCATTTTTTTCCCAAATCTTAATTTGCCGGTTCGAGGTTTTTATGCAAAACCAGTTTTACCTACCAGCAATCAGACCTCGCAAGGCCTGACTAACGGTGCGGCGATTGAGTCCATCAAGAATATTGTTTTTGGGGAACAAGTAAGTTCATCTAACCAAACCGCTTTATCAGGATTCCAGCAAGGCGAACAAGCAAACTCTGGACTTCCGGTTCGTCTCAAGATTCCCAAAATTAACGTTGATTCTAAACTTGAATATGTTGGCATTACGCCTCAGGGGGCAGTTGGGGCGCCGAAAGACCCCGGTAACGCTGCCTGGCTTGATCTCGGGCCTCGTCCCGGGGAAAAGGGGAACTCTATCATTGTCGGGCACTTCGGCTGGAAAAATGGCATACCGGCGGTATTTGATTATTTATATACATTGCGTAAGGGAGACAAATTGTATGTTGAAGATGAAAAAGGAGCGACTGTCACTTTTATAGTGCGCGAGCTTCGGACGTACGGTGAAAATGAAGATGCCTCTGATGTGTTTAGCTCAAGCGATGGGAAAGCGCACCTTAATCTCATTACGTGCGAAGGAGTTTGGAATAAGGTTTCTAAAAGTTATTCTGAGCGGCTCGTGGTATTTACTGATAAGGAATAAATAAATGGCGGTTTTCATTAGTCGGGATTTTTGATAGACCCAATTAGAAATCACGAACGCCTGTTTGTAACTTGTATATCTACCCTGATACAATAGCCGTACGGTGTTTTTTTGCGGTAGTAATGTGATAGTTCGCGTTCTATTTCTAACGGGGTAAAGTGGGTCTAAATAAAGACATGACAATAAGCTCTAAGATTGTAATAATCTCAGTTTTGGCTGGCGCCGGTGGCGACGACGCGAAAGATTGGGCGCAGATGCTTTTAAACATGTACTTGCGCTATGCGGACAAGCGCGGGTGGAAGAGACGCCTTATAAACGACGTTACGCTTGAAATCTCAGGAGACGGCGCGTATGAGCGGCTCAAGGGAGAATATGGCGTGCACCGACTTGTGCGCATCTCGCCGTTTGATTCGAAAGGTTTGCGCCACACGTCGTTTGCGCTCGTTGAGGTCTTGCCGGAACTGCCGGCGGTTGAAGCGTCGCGTGTGCAGATTCCTGAAAAAGATATTAAAGTTGAGTTTTATCGCGCTGGCGGTCCAGGCGGGCAGAATGTCAATAAAGTTGAAACCGCCGTGCGTGTTGTGCATATCCCGACGGGGCTCGTCGCCGCGTCGCAAGCTGAGCGTGGACAGGCGTCAAATCGCGATAAGGCGATGAATCTGCTTAAGGCAAGGCTCATTATTTTAATGCAGGAAAAGCACGAGCAGTCGCTCGAGAATTTGCGCGTGAAGGTCAAGCCGGAATGGGGGCACGAAATTCGCTCGTATGTTTTACACCCGTATAAGCAGGTAAAAGAACACGCTACCGGCAAGAAGATCTCGCGCGTTGAGGAGGTTTTAGCAGGGGATTTGGATTTATTGATAGGCGTCAAGAATTAGAAAAACGATACTTTGACAAATTTATGAATTAATGCTACGCTCTTGTTAGTAGAATAATTTTTGATTCTTTTTAAAAATAAATAAAGGAGAAGCCATGAGCGATATTTTTAATGCCGACAAAGCAAAAAGCATAACTGCCGCTATACAAAAACAAAAAGGAGAAGAAGCAACTAAGCGAATTGCGGAAATGAAACCTTTAGCTGAAAGGATAGTTCAAGAGAAGATTTTGCCGATTATAAAGGAAAATTCTAATCGGGGTTTCAACCATGCGTATATAGAATTTTACAGGAAAAACTGGCATCATTGGGGCGGTTGTTATAAAACTCTTTTTATATCAGAGATTCATAAGGAAGAGAAATTAGATGAAACAGAATTTCTTGCGGCAATGGCCAAAATTCTTGAAGAACTCGGTTTTCGTGTAACTTCAGAACGTGGGCATGTATCCAGTGAAACTTCCGGTGGAACCCACTTTCTTGTTTTTACTATCGACTGGTAATATAAGAAATATCTTTACTAGTTTTCCCTATTACATTTGCCCGCAATAATTTGTTGCGGGCCCTTTTTATTGTTAGGCGTTCCTCTTTGTGCTATAATACATCCATATATTCCCACAAGGAGTAGTTTTGTTTTGAAATGATCATCTTTCAACACGTAACCAAGGAGTACAACCACCACGGGACGGTTGCTTTGGACAAAGTCAGCTTCAAAATCCAGCACGGCGAGTTTGTTTCTATTGTCGGCCGTTCGGGAGCGGGTAAGTCAACCGTGGTGAAACTTTTAATTGGCGAAGACAAGCCCGACAAGGGGCAGATTTTTTTTGGTTCGTACGAAGTCAATAAGTTGAAGCCGAGCGACATGCCGGAATACCGGCGGCATATCGGCGTCATTTTTCAGGAGTTTCGTCTTCTCACGCGGAAAACGGTGTTTGAAAATCTTTCATTCGCGCTTGAGGTTGCCGGCAGACCGCAACGCGAGATAAACGAATTTGTGCCGCAGGTTCTTGAGATGGTTGGACTCACAGACAAGGCAAAGAACTTTCCAACAGAACTTTCAGGAGGGGAGCGCCAGCGCGTTGCAATTGCCCGCGCGATGATTAACCGCCCAGACCTTATTATTGCCGACGAGCCGACCGGAAACCTGGATCCACTGAACACATGGGAGGTTATAAAGATTTTAATGAAAATCAACGAGTTGGGGAGCACCGTGCTTCTTGCCACGCACGACAAGGAAATTGTAAACACGCTTGGCCAGCGGGTCATCACGCTTGAAGACGGAAAGGTTGTACGCGACGAGGAACACGGGAGGTTTCTCATTGGGTAGTAGCATGTATCAAGTAGAAAGTATCACGTATGAATGCAAAACAGAAAAGATATATACTAGATACTTTATACTAAATACTAGATACTAAATTAATCATGGTCACACTTTCGCGAATAATCAAATACGGCTTGCAGGCAATCTGGCGCAATGGCTTACTTTCGGCGTCCACGATTTCTGTGATGATTTTAGCCGCGCTCGTTTTTGAAGGGCTCATTATTTTTAACGTTGTCGGGAAAAGCGCCGTTCAGTCCATCCAGGACAAAATAGATATCAGTGTTTATTTCAAGAGCAACACGCCCGAGGACACAATCTTGGGTATAAAGCGGTCGCTCGAGGGGCTTAATGAAGTGAAAAGCGCTGAATATATCTCGCGCGAGCAGGCGCTTGAGGATTTTAAGGCGAAGCACGCGACGGATGACGCAATTAAGCAGGCGCTTGATGAACTGACTTCTAATCCGCTCCTTGCGTCGCTCAATGTTAAAGCGAAAGATCCGCACGAGTACAGCACAATAGCGGATTATCTCCAAAATCCAAGTTTGAAAGACAACACGGAAAAAATCACCTATGCGCAAAATCAGACGGTCATTGAACGGCTCATCGCGCTCGTGGATACCTTGAAAGGCGCCGGTATTCTTCTCACAATCTTTTTCGCTTTCCTTGCCGTCATGGTCAGTTTTAATACCATCCGGCTTGCGATTTTTTCAAACAGCGAACAGCTGAGCATCATGCGGCTCGTGGGTGCGTCAAATAAGTTTATTCAGGGGCCGTATATCGTTGAGGGGTGCTTTTACGGATTTATTTCTGCGGTCATCAGTTTTGTAATTCTTATTCCGATTGTTGGTTTCCTTTCGCCGTACCTGCACAGCTTTATTCCCGAGCTGGATCTTGCCGTGTATTTCCGCAATTCGTACGTTTTGCTTTTCTTCTACCAGCTCTTGTTTTGTATTATTGTTGGTATTCTTTCAAGCTCAATCGCAATCCGGCGGTATCTGAAAACATAGTGTTTACGGATTTTCCGTCGCGCATTCCTGCATTGACAGGGGTGTTTTTATGTGATATACTTGCGCCAGTTAAAACTGATAGTTTTATTAAAAATTTAAAACGCGGGGTTTAATATGAAAAGGGTATGTTCATTTTGTGAGAAGGATTTAGGCGAGACTGAGCCCAAAAAGGAAGGAATCACGCACGGAATGTGTGATGAATGTTTTGAGAAAAGTCCTGAGGAACGGAACCAAATGGCGCGTGAGATAATGGAAAAAGGAAGGACAGAGGCATTAGCAAAAAAGAGCAATCTTACGGAAAATGTAAAAACCTAAAAACAATCGGATGGAGGTAAGCAATGAAGAATTTGATTATTGTTGTATTGTTTGGGCTGATGATTTCAAGCTGTGCTTCAAGTAAAATGTCCACGGATTATTCCCGTGTTAATTTGGAAAATATCAGCGGCGTCGAGTATTGGGTTGTTTCTGGGCACGGAGAAGGGAATACGATTAGCGAAGCAAGAGATTTTGCGAGAACAAACGCGATAAAAAAACTTTTAGAGTTTTTGGACTCTTCAACAATTTCCGATAGGACGCTGTCGAGCTTTCTTGTAAGAGAATACAAAGAGAAAAGAATCGAGGGCGGTTTCATCACTACTATCAAGGCAACACTGCCTAAATCCACGAATCCAAAAAGATAGGGTAATGGAATATAAAAACATAAAAACAGGAGCTTATCGGCCCCTGTTTTTTAATTCCGTGGCAATGAGAACCGAACCTAGTTTTTAGCCGAAGCTTCTTTAACACTGACCGTGTACTCTTTTACTTCTTGCGGCTGCACGCTTTCCCATGCGCGGAGATAGGAGAATTTGAGTTTTGTTTCTCCTGCTTTGAGCGCCTTAAATGTAAAGGTGTCCATACCTCCCGAACCGAGGAGTTTCGTGTCAGACGGGGGAATGAAAGTTGATGCGACAAGCTCAAGCGCGTCTTTGTCGTATGAAGTGCCCCACGAAAAGCCCGTTGTCGGGTTTGAATCCAGTTGCACGATAAACTGTCCGTTCACCGTCGTTTCAAGCGACGATGCTTTTACATTGATAGTGGGCACTTCGTTTTCCGCGTTCTGCGTTGCGACGCGGGTTGCCATAGTTACAAACACAAACGCGACTATGAGAAATGCGATAAGGACGACGATAATTTTTTTCATATATGGTATATTTATAGACCTTTTTGCCGTAATAGGCGAATGGAGTCAGTATAGCTTATTTGATTATTTTTTCCAGTGCAAATAAGTGGCGTTGACAGGCAGTGTTCTAGATTAGGGCCCCTATTGTTAAAACCCAATGATAGTTGTACTATAACGCCATGAATATTTTTATCGCCATAATCGTTCTCTTTTTGCTTTCCGGGATACGGGTTGTGACGGAATACCAGCGCGGGGTCATTTTCCGCCTCGGACGCCTCGTCGGAGCACGCGGGCCTGGTCTCATCTACGTTATTCCAATTATTGAGAGAATGGTGCGGGTCGGGCTTCGTACCATTACAATGAATATTCCGTCGCAAAAAATTATCACCAAGGACAATGTTTCAATAGACATAGCGGCGGTTGCGTACTATCACATTGTGGATCCTCAGAAGTCCGTGGTCGCGATTGAAAATGTCTACGATGCAGTGAATCAGATAAGCCAGACGACCGTGAGAAACGTCGTGGGTCAGTTTATGCTTGACCAGTTTTTGTCGCAGACAATCGATATTAATGAAAAAATAAAAAACGTGATAGATGTCCACACAGAGCCGTGGGGTATTCAGGTTACTGCCGTTGAAATCAAGGACGTTACTCTTCCTGATAATATGCAGCGGGCTATGGCAAAGGAGGCAGAGGCCGAGCGCGAACGAAGAGCGAAGATTGTCGCCGCGCAGGGCGAATTTCAGGCGGCTGAAAAGCTGGGGCAAGCGGCTGACATTATTGCCACTCATCCAGTTGCTCTCCAGCTTCGCACGCTCCAAACCATGGCGGAAATTGCCACGGAAAAGAACTCCACGATTATTTTCCCCGCGCAGTTTATGACGACCGTGAAAGAAGCGCTTAGGACGCTCAAAGACGACGAAGAAGTGGTTTAGTTGTTGCGGTGTTTTAGTTGACATAATTTAAAAAGCGATATATAATCTAATTAGATAAAAATTAGGTTATTTGTCATTTAAATATGGATGGAGGTGTTAGATGGAATGGTTTCTTGAGATTCTTAGGAAAACACTGGAGTACCAAAATTTCGGTTTTAACGAGTTGTTTATCAGCGCGGTTGCAACTGTTATTTTTACGGTTCTTCAGGGGTATGGTGTTTTAATGCAGGGTAGGCGAATTTGGCGCGAGCGTTCGGGAGAATCGATATCTGTGACATTTTTCAGTTACGCGACGTTCTATTTTCTCGCTTTTCTGGTTTACGGCGCTGAAAAATGGAGTATTGCAATGGTTTTTAATGGAGTACTCGGATTTGTTCATATTCCAATTCTCGCCGGCCTTCTGAAGTTCAAGGGATTTACAAGAAATGAATGGATTTTACTCGGTGCGTTTTCTACTATGGTCCCCGCGTTTTTTATTTTAGACGGAGAACCGCAGGAAGTTTTCCTTATGATTTGCCTTCTAGGGATTCTTGCCACCCTTGTAAAGCAAACCCTTGACACATGGTCCTATGTTAAGTTAAGACGTTCCGGCAGGGCTGATAAACCTATCGCGCTTGAGCCAAGGTTTCTGGTCTCTTTTATGGCAACAAATGCGGTGTGGTTTATAATCGCTCTTTGCATCGGAAACTGGCCGCTTGCCGTATTCAATCCGCTCGCGTTTTTATTAATAGGAGTAAATTTAACTATGTATTATTTGCCTTCACGCGGTTGGGCGCGAGAACAGAGAACTACTTAGTCCTCGCTAAATATTTAAAAGCCGTACTCATTTAATTCGAGTGCGGCTTTTTTATTTGCGGCGGAAGAAATAAATAAACCAGACAAACCAGATAATCCAAACCGCGTTGGGCCAGTCCTGCGCGAAAAGCGCGCTGATTCCCCAGAACCCCAAGAAACCCAAAAACCCGAGATACCAGTTTTTATTTCTCATGAGTTTATTATACTCTTTTAAGTAGCCAAAATAAAAATTTCGTGGTAAAATTGCTCAAAATTGGGAGATCGTCTAATGGTAGGACAGCGGCCTTTGAAGCCGTGAATTCAGGTTCGAATCCTGGTCTCCCAGCATAACAGGACGCGCGGTACCTAAAATTGCATTTTCCCCTTTAATGGCGCGGGTTTCTGAAGGTTCGAATTTCTCATTCCACAGCGGAACCACTTCCGACACTATTTCGAACGCTTTGGTGTAAAAAACGTTGAGTTTATCGTCCTTAAGCGTCAGGTTCGAAAAAATAACGTTCAGTAGCGCCCTACGATCCACGGTGGCGCGATTTGGGTCTGTAAACATGGCTCTTGCTCTATAGGCAAGATCAAGGATGCACGCTCCGAGTTCATAATAGCTAGTATTGGCAGCGTCATGGCGTTTGAGCCCACTCAAGATTTCTTCTTTTTCGGCTGTGTATTGGGCCAATTTCCTTTGGTAGAAATCTTCTGATATCTTACCATCCAGTTTGTCGTCGTAGAGCATATCCAATCGCTTCTGCGTTGCCTCATAACGTTTGCCAAGCTCATCCCTCGCACTCGAGCTATAGGCGATTCGGTCATGATGACTCTCCTTCAATCCCTGCTTAATCCAATTAACCAAGCGTTCGCTTCTAATCACAATTTTATCAAAATAGGGTATCAGTTGTTGCTCAATGGATTCCTGTCTTACATACTTTCGCGCGGTACAAGCCCTGTACCCGTTGCAATGCCCGTACCAATGTCCTTTCTTCACCTCCCAGGTTATCAGACCAGAGCAAATGGCGCACCGAATCAACGATTTGAATAACGGAAAATGTTTTCTGAATCGGGGAATCGCTTTGCCAAGAAGTCTTCGCTGCACGCTCTCATATAGTTCTTTTGAAATGAGCGATTCATGCGATCCGGGGTGGACGGAACCATTGTACCGAATTTTGCCAATATAGAAGGGGTCGCTCAAAAGGGTTGCCACTCTTGATTTCACAACCATCTTGCCGCTGCGGGCACGCAATCCGTTTTTATACATCACGTCCATTAGTTTTTTGAGAGAATACTCACCCGTTGCATAGAATTCAAACATTTTCCGCACAAGCGGAGCTTTTACGGGATCAATGACGTGCACCTTGTGCCCACTCTCGCCAATAGTCATATAACCTAGCGGCGGTCTTGTGGGGAGCCATCCCTGTGCAAGCTTCTCTTTGAGTCCCTTTCGCACGTTTTCCGAAAGCTGCCGGATATAGTATTCGGCGGTTGCCACCTTCACCCGCCACATAAGGTGCCATACAAAGCGAATCTTGCCGCACTGAAGTCGCTTGGAGTGCGGCACGTCATCGGAACGTGTGTTGTGGGCAGCCTTCGGAAAGAGATTGAACCGGGTACATTCGTGATTCCGGACCAATTCATCAATCTCACATGGGGAAGAGATGACAGTTTTGATATTGACCGCCAGCTCATCCACCTGCCGATGGCAAGGCCCTACTGCGAACATGTGCGAAGCATAATTGCCCGTGAACTTGGAATGATGAAGATGCCATGCCAAGCTCACGGCACCGTAGTTGTCATTCAAGGCCCAAGGTTCTCAACTATTGCCGAGAGCAAAATGTATGCTTATGTGGGCGGGGATATCGTCAACATGACGCAGTACCCGGAGTGCTACTTTGCCCGTGAGCTTGGTATCTGTTACGGAGCTATTGCCACCGTGACCGATTACGACGTCGGTGTGCCAAGCACAATCTCAATGCAACCGGAATCGATGAAGAGTGTGCTTGAGATATTCCGCAGCAACACGGGAAAAACAGTAAACCTTCTCGAAAAACTTTCAGCAGCAGCCCAGGAAATAAAAAAGTGCAGTTGTGCGTCAGATCATTTCACAGAGTATTACAAATCAACAATCAAAAGTGGTATGTAACCTACCCCCCTCGTTCTTTGGAATGAAGGGGGTTGCTTTTTTATGCCATTGACAATGGCGGCGGATATTGGTAAAAATGAGACTGGTCCTGGTATTTCAGATATCGGGAGACGGCACATTAACAACGTTTCCTGGATGAGAAATCCGGGATACAATAAGGAGGAATTATCTATGGAACTGAAAGCTGAACACATCCATAAAATGTATGGCACGATCACCGTCCTTGAGGACGTTTCTTTTTCATTGGAGAAAGGCCAGAAAGTGGGTTTGGTTGGCAATAACGGTGCCGGCAAGTCCACACTTCTCAAGATTTTAGCGGGGATTGTTGAGCCGGACGGCGGGTCGGTTACGGTGAAGAAGAACGCAGTTATCGGCTATATGCCGCAAGACACGAGTCTTGTTAGCAATGAAACGATTTGCGCATACCTGCGGCGCGTGTCGGGCATCAGGGTACTTGAAGAACGTCTTGAACATTCGCCGGAAGCGGTGGCGGAGTATGAACGCAGGAATGGCTATGCCTTTGATCACCGCATGGAGGCAACACTTGCCGGCTTCGGCCTGCACGGAGCATCAAGCAATGGACAAATCAATGCCCTTTCCTCAGGTCAAAAAAGCAAGGTATTCATGGCAGGAGTACTGCTTTCTGATCCCGATGTTCTGCTTCTCGATGAACCGACGAACAATCTCGATCTGCCCGCACTCATCTGGCTGGAAGACTTCCTTATGCAGTCCGATTCCGCTTGTATCGTTGTTTCGCACGACAGGCTTTTTCTTAATCGGGTGGTAAGGAAAATATTTGAAATTGACTGGCGTACGCGGACACTCACCATTACGAACGGCAGGTATTCCGATTATCTGGTGAGAAAAGAAAAAGAACGCGCACGGCAACGAGCAGAGTACGAAGCTCAACAAGAAGAAATTAAAAGGCTCACGGAGACGGTGAGAGATAAGAAGGCGGCTGCCATGCGGGGATCGCATTTCCAAGGGACAGACAACGACAAGTTTCTTCGCGGATTCAAGCGTGACCAGTCGTCAAAATCCGGAAAGGTAGCTAAAGCTATCGAGAAGCGCATTGAGCAGATAGAGATTGTGGAAAAGCCGATTGAGCGGGATGCGTTTCGTATCCAAATTCAACCAACAAAACCTCAAGGGTCCCGTGAGATTGTTCTTAAGGATGTAGTGGCTGGATATGCCGATGACGGATTCCAAATTGGGCCGATATCTCTTGCAATTCCCTACGGTAGCCGGATTGTTATCCTCGGATTAAACGGTTCCGGAAAATCAACGTTGCTCAAAGCCATCAACGGTGAACTGGAAGCCCTCAGTGGCCAAGTTGAAGTAGGGAACTCACTCGTTGTGGGTAATCTCATGCAGGAACATGATAACTTACCTCGATCGCAAACCTTAATGGACTTTCTCAGAAAGCGTGCGGGCCTTTCCAATCAGGACGCTTATGCTTTGGCTGTAAAATACGGTTTCAAGGCATCCGAAATTGAGAAAGAAATCGGCGCACTCTCGCCAGGTGGAAGGGCAAGGCTTCTGTTTGCATTTTTCTCGGCACTCTCGGCAAACGTGCTCTTGCTGGATGAGCCAACAAACCATCTCGATCTTGAGGCACTTGAAGCTCTTGAAGAAGCGGTTGCGCATTATGAGGGCACTATCATTCTTGTGTCGCACGACCGGTATTTTCTTGAAAAATTCCATGCCACAGATATCTACGTTCTTTCCAATGGAAAACTCGCGCGACAGCAAAGTTTTGAAGCGTATGCGGCAAACGCAACGCAAGAAGCCAAACGTTTGATCAACATGCTTTAGAGTTGAGGTCCTAAACATGCGAAAGGGTTGCTGATCGCAAGCACATCAGCAACCCTTTTCTTTTCGTGCATCGCGAATAGATTGTTCAGATATCCAATTATTAGTGCTTCCATTTTTATATCTTGATTTTTAAAGTCTAACCCTTATTTTTTGCTTTACTTATAGGATTCTATTGCGTACATTCAAAAACAATTTCTATATTTTTTGTGAGTATTATCTTTCTGCCTACGTGTGCCGTTCATGGCACTCAAATTCAAGATATGCCAAGTGTTTTGATAATTGCGGACTATCGGTGTAAACTGACATTTGAGCTTGACGGATACCTTGAAGAGAGTCTTAACCGGACATAGTTGAACCCAAAAAGCTACACCGTATTATTATGAAAAAAGAAGCCAGAGCTCGCATAAAAATCAACAACATTCTCCAGAAAGCCGGCTGGAGGTTTTTTGATGATGAAGACGGCAAGGCGAATGTCGCGTTGGAAAGCAATGTTAAGCTGACTAAAAAGGACATCGATGCCCTTGGAAATGATTTTGAAAAAACAAAAAATGGGTATGTTGATTTTTTGCTCTTAGACAAAAATGGATTTCCGTATGCCGTATTGGAAGCCAAATCTGAGGACAAAAATCCTTTGGATGGTAAAGAGCAAGCCCGGCGCTATGCTCAATCCCTAAATGTCCGCTTTGTCATTCTTTCCAATGGCAACCTCCATTACTTTTGGGATCTGGAACACGGCAATCCTGCGGTCATTGTAACTTTTCCCACTCCTGACTCCCTTGTGCATGTTGAGCAGTTTAAACCTGACCACAAGCGGCTTGCAGGCGAGAAGATCGAAGAGGATTATATTGTCCTCACGCAGAAGCTGGAATATAAAAATGATCCCCGTTGGGCGAGCGAGGCGGAACGGAAGGAATTCGCTGAGACGGAGGGTTTGAAGTTTCTCCGCCCCTACCAGCTTCGCGCCATCCACGCACTCCAAGAATCGGCGGCCAAGGGTCATGACCGCTACCTTTTTGAGATGGCAACCGGAACGGGTAAAACGCTTGTTTCAGCCGCCATAATCAAGTTATTTCTCAAGACGGGCAATGCAAAGAGAGTTCTATTCCTGGTTGACCGGATTGAACTGGAACAACAAGCATGGAAGAATTTCAAAAAATGGCTCGCCGAGGATTACACGACGGTTATCTACAAAGAAAATCGTGATGATTGGCGCAAAGCGGAGATTGTTGTTTCTACCGTTCAAAGCCTCTCCTTCAATAACAAGTATCAACATCTTTTCTCTCCAACAGATTTCGACCTCCTCATTTCCGATGAATCCCACCGCTCTATCGGCGGTAACAGTCGTGCAGTTTTTGAATATTTCGTAGGCTTCAAGCTGGGACTTACCGCAACTCCCAAAAATTACCTGAAAGGCATTGATCCTGAGAAACTCAATGACAGGGACCCAAGAGCATGGGAACGCAGGCAGCTTTTGGATACCTATAAAACATTTGGCTGCGAATCTGGTGAGCCGACGTTCCACTACAGCCTCCTTGATGGAGTAAAAGACGGTTATCTGATTAATCCAATTGTGGCCGACGCAAGAACAGAGATCACAACTGAACTTCTCTCGGAAAAGGGCTATGCTCTCATGGTAGAAACAGAAGAAGGCAGAGAAGAAGAGCAAATCTTTTTCTACACCGACTTTGAGAAGAAGTTTTTCTCGGATAAAACCAACCAGATTTTTTGCAAAACCTTTTTCGAAAATGCCTTACGAGACCCGATTACCGGAGAAATCGGCAAGAGCATCGTATTTTGTGTGAGTCAAAAACATGCATCGAAAATTACCCAGATTCTAAACCAGTTTGTAGACCTGTTGTATCCAGGAAAATACAATTCCGATTTTGCAGTACAGATTACATCAAACATCCCGGATGCTCAGCAGTTCACGGTAAGCTTTGCCAATAACAATCTCAATGGGCAAACAAGATTCTTGGAGGGGTACCAGTCCAGCAAGACGAGGGTATGCGTCACCGTAGGCATGATGACCACCGGATACGACTGCGAGGATATTCTGAATCTTTGCATGATGCGCCCGATCTTTTCGCCGACAGATTTTATTCAAATTAAAGGGCGCGGCACCCGCAGATATTCCTTCGTGCACAAAGAAAAGAATGCCGATAGCATTCAAGAAGCGAAGGTAGAGAAAGAAAAGTTCAAGCTTTTTGACTTTTTCGCGAACTGTGAGTATTTCGAGGAAAAGTACAACTATGACGAAATCATCCGATTGCCCGCGATTACAGGAGCAGGAGGCGGTGACGTGGACGGTGTGCCCATTAATGAAGTTTCAGTCTTCCAACCAGACCCGCTGAAAACCTTCGCTGAAAAGACTATTGGGTTTGAGGGGATGAAGATTGATAGGAAGCTGTTTGAGAAATTCGAATCAACGGTCAAGAATGATCCGTTCATTCAAAAAAAGTATGAAGAAGGTGATTTGGAGACTGTTGAGGATTACGTTCGTGGTGAAATATTTGATAAACCAGAGGACTACTTCAATCTAGAAAAACTGAGGAAAGCAATAAAATCTGACCGTCGTATAAGTTTGCGGGAGTTTATTGAGAAAATTCTTGGAGGAATTGTTCGCTTCAAGTCTAAAGATGAGCTCTTGGAAGAAGAATTCGAGAAATTTATTGCAATCCATAAACCTGAGAGTAAATATGTTTTGCCACTCAAAAATTATCTTAAAGCATACATAACCGATAATGAGATACGCGATATTATTGAGAGAGGAGAATATCCCAGGCTTGCGACGAACCCAAAGCTTACTCTATCTGATTTACGAGAACTCAATAAATGGATTGAGGTAGTGCCGGATTACGTAAAGGATTACGTTTCACTTAACTCGTACATGTGACCATGTTGACCCAAGAGATAAAAAAGAAGATTGATTCAGCGCGGGATATTCTTGTTGGTAAAATTCCCGATCCAAAGGCACAGGTTGAGCAAATAACTACTGCGCTGATTTACAAATTCATGGATGATATGGATAAGGAATCCATGTCGTTGCCCAGAGGCAAGGCACAATTTTTTACGAATGGTTATGAGAAATATGCCTGGAACAAATTAATGGATCCAAAACTAGGCGGACATGATAGGCTCAATCTCTATAGTGAGGCAATCACCAAGATGTCTCAAAATCCGCACCTACAACAACTTTTCAGAGACATTTTCAAAGATGCCTTCCTCCCATTCCGTGACCCGGAAACGCTCAACCTATTTCTGAAAGAGATCAATGGGTTTACTTATGATCATAGCGAAAATTTAGGAGACGCTTTTGAATATCTGCTTTCGGTTCTTGGATCGCAGGGCGACGCTGGACAATTCCGTACGCCGCGGCACATTATTGATTTCATTGTTGAGGTAGTTGAACCGAAAAAAGGTGAGACCATCCTTGACCCCGCATGCGGCACGGCCGGATTCTTAGTCTCTGCCTACAAGCATATTTTGAAGGCAACCAAAGACCGGCCTCTTTCTCCTGACGAGAAAAAGCGCTTGATGACCAATTTGACAGGTTATGATATTTCGCCGGATATGGTAAAGCTGTCCCGCGTTAATATGTACCTACACGGCTTCCCAAGCCCTAATATTCACGAATACGACACACTCACAAGCGAAGAAAAATGGAATGAGCGTTTTGATGTCATTATGGCAAATCCTCCATTCATGACACCAAAGGGCGGCATCCGTCCGCATAAACGCTTCATGGTACGGGCAAATCGTTCAGAAATACTATTTGTTGATTATATTACTGAACATCTTAATTCAAAGGGTAAGGGTGCTGTAATTGTACCAGACGGAGTAGTATCAAATAAGAATTCCGCTGCATATATTGCCCTTAGGAAAATGCTTATTAAAGATGACATAGTTTATGCTGTAGTATCTTTACATCCTGGAGTTTTTAAGCCATACGCCGACGTTAAAACAAGCATACTTTTTTTTGATAAGCAGCTGGCAAAATTATCCCCTTGGATTTTATTTGCAGACATAAGCTTTGATGGATTTGAGGGTGGGAATAGAAAAAGAGTTATAGAGAAAAACGACATTCCAAAAGTCCTGGAAACTATATGTTCCTATAAGGAAGTAACAGAAAATAGTCCAACCAAAATTAAAAGTTGGTTTTCACATCATGCTTCCGTCTTCGGTGTAACGAAAGAAGATATTAAAAGCGATGGGGATTATATTTTAAGAGGTAATAAATATAAAATTGGCGTATCTCGCGATCTTGCCTTTCCACTGGAACCTCTTGCTGAACATCTTGAAGAAGTAAAAAAGAAAAACAATCTGGAGAGTCCTATTGTTTTCTCAGTTTCTAATGAGCAGGGACTAATTAACTCAGACGACTATTTTAATGAAACAGTTAGCTCAAGAAATCTTGATAACTATAAGGTGGTTGATGTAAATAATTTTGTCTACAACCCCGCCCGTATAAATGTTGGATCCATAGCAATCAACTCTAATGGGATGCGGGGCTTAGTAAGCCCCATGTACACGGTCTTTAAAATAAAAGATGGCTCCCAATTGGTACCAGAGTATCTTTATTACTTGCTAAAAAGCAGAAAAGGGCTTGAACAAATCAATTTGTTAGCGGCAGGAGCTGTTAGACAAACATTAAATTTCAATGATTTAATTAAACTAGAAATTCCGATACCTCCGCAGTCTGTTCAAGTGAGTTTCAAACATGATTATCACTTAATTAGAAGCGCAAAGCGTGTTTTGACCGAATACTGTCCCTACATAAAAATTGATCCTACGTGGCAAAAAGTGAAGCTGGGAAATTATTTCCAATTGGAGAAGGGACTAACTCCGATAGAGAAAACAAAACCCGGTAAATATCCTCTGGTTACCACTGGAGAATCTTATTCTACTTCAGATTCTTATCAGTTTGATGAAAAGGCAATTATCATTCCGTTGATTTCATCGGCTGGGCACGGAAAAGCAACTCTCAAGAGAATCTATTATGTAGAGGGGAAGTTTGCTGTTGGTAACATATTGATGGCAATGTTGCCAAAAAATAAACAAGTAATTCCTAAATTCTTCTACTATTTATTTTCTCAAGAAAAAGACAATCTTTTCACTAATCTCATGTATGGCACATCAAATGTTTCTTTTAGTATTGATGATTGCATCAACATTAATATCCCGAAACCAACAGTTGACGAACAATTAAGAATTCTGACTGAGATTGAAAAAGAGCAAGATTTCGTTGACGGTAATCGTAGAATCATTGAATTATCTGAGCAAAAGATTAAATCAAAAATCGCAGAAGTTTGGGGCGAATGAGGAAATAGGCTCATCAAGATAATCAAAGAAATAAAAAGTACAACTTTTTGATAAAACCACTTTTTAGGCAGATAACAAATTGAATCTTATGAATAATTTTCCATATCCAAAAGGATCAGTTTGGCGACAGTGGGACTTGCATGTGCAAACAATCTTGGACGATGATTATGTGTCGCTTGACCAATACTACAAAAGTATTAAGGAGGTGAATCTCGCTGGATGGCAGCAATTCATTGGCAAAGTTGGTGGCGAAACAAATGCCATTTTGTACGATTCAAAAACGTACTTCAACGATGCCAATCTTGCGAAAAACGAGCGCTGTCAGAATTACGTTCGCAACCTTTTTGCATATTTGGATGTCTTTCACCCAAGGCTTGAATGCATCGGTATCACGGATCACAACTATTTTGATGAGCAATTGCTTGATACCTTTATCGAGTACTCCAAAAGGACGCAATGCAAAGTAATCCCCGGTGTTGAGATAAACTGCCAAGGGATTCACATGCTCTTGTTCTTCCCGGACAAGCTTTATCAAAAATCAACTTTTTCTGATGGAATCCATGCGTTTTTAGTGAAATTTAATATTAATAACCGTACAAATACCAATGGAGTGCTTACCACCACTTCCGCAGACATCAAGGATATTCTCGATGAGGCAAAAAGAAACAATGGCATAGTAATTTACCCTCACTGCAACAGCACTAACGGATTATTTCAGGCAAGAACGAGTATGGATAGAACTCACTTGGCTGATATTTTTAATCATCAAAAGATAAACCTTCTTCAGTCTCAACATCACAGATCATCAATAGTGATTTCTGAATACATAAAAAGCAACACGTCATTGGTTGCAAAATTTTGTTGCCATATCAGTTCTGATGCAAGGTCGTTGCATGATTATGGTAGAAGCGATCAGGATGGCAATTATTTGTGGATTAAAGCAGACCCCACTTTTGAGGGCCTAAAACAGATCATCTATGAGCCGGAACAACGCATTTTTGTTGGGTTGCAGAGACCTGAGGAAAAGAAGTCATATTTCATTATTGATAAAGTGCGTTTTTTAGATAATAGTAGTGATATAAAATTCGGTAGTGATCCGATTGAAATTAATCAAAATCTCACGACCATCATCGGTGGTAAATCAACTGGCAAGTCGCTTTTGCTTTACTATATAGCAAAAACCATTGATAAACAGGAAGTAAAAAATCGGATGGTGGACAGCGGAATTCCGGTACAATACGACTTCGACAATTCACCGGGTTTTAATTTTGAAGTTACCTGGCTGGATGGTCAACGCACGTTATTGAATGCACCAACGGATTCCGCAGAAGGCGAATCAAAAGAACGGAAAATACTTTATATTCCTCAACGGTATCTTAATACACTATCGGAATCCAATATTCGCAGCCGTGAGGCCCTTAACGAATTCGTTTTAAGTGTAATTCTGCAAGATCTAACTATTAACGAGAAATATCAGGAAACGGTTCGAGAAATCAAGACAACGGCGAAGTCCATTCCTACCGCGATTAATGAGCTATTCTCTGATCAGGATGATATTAAAAAGATAGAAGAAGAACTAAAACAGACTGGCGACGAGAAAGGTATTGAAAATTACATTCAAACACTACAGAAACAGGCAGATGAGATAAAATTAAAATCCGGACTTTCTGATGCACAGATCATACAGTATGGAGAATTGGTAGACAAAGAAAAAACTATAAATGCTCAAGTTTCTCATCTTGAAGAAGATAAAAAGATGGTCAGGAATTTGCGCTCAATTATACTTGAACAAGTCACCGGAATACAGTCCATTACCAGTGAATACGAAACCTATCTCAATGACACAGACATAAAGGCAAAATTCAAGGCGGAGCTAAAAGCTTTGGATTCCTTTGCGCCAACAGTGGAATCAGCTATTTCCAATTTGCTTAATGCAGTTGATGCAAAAATCACAACACACAATTTCGAATTAACAAGAATCAACGCAGAACTTGGTCCGTTGCTTGCAAAAGTTCAATTGCAATCAGAATTGCGGCAGAAATCCGACGCCATCAATAAAGAACAGCAGAAGCTGAATGAGATCGCTATTAAGAGAAACAATCTCAAAGCAAAAAAGACTTCCCATGAGAAGAAAGCCAAAGCAATAATTGACTCCTATAAGCAGATCATCGCCAAATATGAAGGAATACGGAATGAGTTTAAAACATTTGAAAGCAGGTTCGGTGATATTACCTTGGGCGTGCATGTCGGCTTTAATGACGACTCATTTAATTCAAATGTAATCAAGGAATTTCTCAGTAAGCGCGACCTTAAACGAGTTATCGCTGAGGCGGAATGGGGCGAAGAATTTGTATATCGATATGATCCAACAAAACATTTAACAAATATCACTGCTATGTTTGATGGACTGATTGACGGTACCATTAACACAGTGAAAAATCGCCAAGCAAAGGATGCTGTGACAAAGTTGCTCGATGATTATTTTTACCTTGATTTCCGGATTTTTTACAAAAATGACTCTCTCGATAAAATGTCGCCCGGCAAGAAGGGGCTTGTTCTTTTGCAATTACTCATTAACTTGAGCAACGAAGAATGGCCGATTCTACTTGACCAACCCGAGGACGATCTCGACAACCGTTCTGTTTACGATGATCTAGTAGAATTCTTAAAGAAGAAGAAGCTCAAGCGACAAATTATTATTGTAACACATAACCCTAACCTTGTTGTCGGAGCAGACGGAGAAGAGTCTGTCGTTGCAAATCAGTCTGGGCAAGAGGTCGGCAGAGATAACAAAAAGTATCACTTCGAGTACGTTTCGGGTGCTCTCGAAAACGCCTTTGAACTGAGCGCAACACAGCAGCCGGCAATTTTGTTCCGAAAGGGCATTCGGCAACATGTGTGTGAGATTTTAGAGGGTGGTAAGGAAGCATTTCAGAAGCGCGAACAAAAGTACAGTTTTCCTGAGGAATAAATTAGAAAGAATATAATTCCTCAATATATTAAGACTGCATCTGGCCAACAGAATGGTTATGGATATTGTTTTAAATGCTTACAAACGAATTGTGGATGAGAACTCCACTGCGCGTTTGGCATCCTCATAATTATAACTCATTAGTAGTCTGAGACATTTTCTCAAAATCAAGGTAATCTTGAAGATTTAAGAATATGCAAAAATCAGTCATCGAGGCTATATGAAATCAAAGTTGATAAAATTAACAAAAAGAGCTCAAGAATTAGAGGAATTAGCAAATGAGGTCTTTAGCTTGGCCAAAAGATTAAGTAAGGGCGAGATTGTTCAGCCAGATTTATCTGTTAAGGGACAGAGATGGTATCGCGGAGTAAGAGAATTATTGGTCCAACAGCACTTTTCCGGCGTCGAAGAATTCGATGGTTGTTATGATAGTTCCAAAAATGATAAACAAGGTCGGAGATCATTTACAGATATTCAACAATATATTAATATTGGAACTAATTGCTATGGGAAGAAAATTACGTGGCCACCGTTTGTGCAAGGAGAAGAATGTTTTGGCCTTTTTTCCGAATACTTTCAGAGAGCTCGCTCATTACTTTTAAGTTTAGCGGAGGAAGTTTGTTCAAGAGAGCTTGAAGTTGTTACTCAACTTAGTTTCAACGTTGCTTGTGATGAATTCACCAGTGCCGAAGAAATATTGAAATCTTATCCACTCATTGAAGTTGCTATTAGAGCAAGCGGGGTAATTGCCCGTGTTGCGCTTGAAAGACATTTGTTAACCGTAGTGAATAGTCGCTCCTTAACGATTGGGGTCAATCCTCCGTCAAAAAAGAAGCCTGGCGTAAGTGATATTCTTAATACATTGGAGCAGGAAACAGTCATAAATGCAATCCAGAAATCTGAATTAGAGAGCCTATTTAAAATTGGAAATTACTGCGCCCATCCAAAAGAGAATATTCAAGAGGAAGACGTAAAAAGATTGATCCAACGAGGAAAGGAATTATCCTCAGTTATTATGTAAATTTAGATTCATACATCAGCTGCCATATTTTGTGATTGCTTTTTTAGCTCTGATTAGTAATTTTTGTAGTAAAAAAGTATTTGATTCAAATATGGAAAATACCAGGTTCTGTCATGATTTCCAAGAATGAAATTAAAACTAAGGCAAAAGAATTCGAAATCCACGAAGCAAATGTTGAGCGGGATTATGTTTTTGGATGGTTGATTTTTGGGATTTTTACAACCAGCAGTCTAAAAAACACCATATTTTTGAAGGGCGGGAATGCTTTGCGCAAGGGATACTTCAAAAACACTCGTTTTTCGTCCGATTTGGATTTTGGAATCCCTGGCGATATAACCCAAGTTGTCTTGCTTGATGAAATAAATAAAGTATGCGATTTTATTCAGGAAAAAGCTGGCGTTTCCTTTATAAAAGAACAAAATAAAATTGAAGAAAAGTTTTCGGCTACCGAAGCTCCAATACCTGGGTTGCGCGTTTATGAAGCACGAATTTATTTTAAAGATTTTTATGGAAATTCGGAGCATATTAAAATCAAAATTTCAATGGATATTACCCGTTTTGATAAAGTCCTTTTACCAGTTCAAACTGTTGACCTAATCCATCCATATTCGGATGCGGACAAAGTTGCCTGCAAAATTCGATGCATGAAACTTGAAGAAATTATTGCCACGAAATTGAAGTGTCTTTTACAGAGACAGCATGCCCCCGATTTGTTTGATTATGCGTATTCAATAAAACTTTTGGGAGGTGAATTGAACAAGGAAGAGGTTGTCAGAACTTTTGTGAAAAAAACCATTTTTGGAAGAAATCCGCATATTTTGAAAAATATTCTAAGCAAAATGCCGTTTGATTATTTTAAGGAGTTCTGGTCCAAAACTGTTATATGCACAAAACAATTTTTGTTTGGTGTGGATGAAGCGATAAATTTATTTATTGCTGATTTAGAGGTGCTGTTCGGCTTTTATCCTGATAACGGCTTTGCGCAATTTGCCTATTTTAGCCCCGAATTGAGAGAGCCAATAATGAAAGCAGGACGAGAACAAACTCTTTTAAAAGTCCGCTACAAAGGTTCGGACAGAATAGTCGAGCCGTATTCATTAAAATATTTACAAAGGAAAGATGGCGCGGAGCAAGAATATTTCTATGTATTTAACAGAAGTGGCGGGGAAAACCGACCTGGCATCAGATGTTTTGTGGCAGCGAAAATCGAGTCAATACAAAACACGGACGAAAAGTTTACGCCACAATTTCCGATAGAACTATCTAAAGCCGGCGAAAAGCCAGAAAATCCATATTTGTTTGACCCAAATAGGCCAACTGCTGCCCCGCGTCGACGCGGAACAAGAAAACCAAGACGTTCAACGTTTGGGCCGAAATATATTTATCAATGCAGTTATTGCGGAAAAAAATTTACAAAAAGCAAGCAAAACAACAGCATAAGAAAACACAAGGACAAAAACGGCTATCCTTGCGGAGGCAGGCACGGATACTATGTGGATACAAAATATTGAAATAATATCTCATAGCAGATTAAGATAGTTCTCAATTTTGAATAGGAATCAAATATGTATGAACATAATTGACAGTAAGATACTGGATATTGATGAAGTAATTTGCGCCAATATTCGCAAATTTGACGATTCAGAAAGAGGCTTGTTATCACAGAATCTCTTATCCCGAGAGCGAGAGAAAAGTTGAAAATATATTGGACGCCAGAGACGGAGAAGAAGATTTTATGTTCTTTGGAGAAAAGAAATAATGGGAAAGACGTAGCACTATTGTCCTCAAAGTTTAGCTTACAGTGATGAGCCTATTGAAATGTGACTTGTCATTTCTAACACAAACCCCATACTTTCTTCTGTATTTTCCTCCTGCTACCCTAAACTCATGAACCGAGCAAACCCCGCATTACCTCTAAACTTTTCTCCGGCTCATCAAAGCAACTTGCCCAGTTCGTCATTCGAAACTCATCCCATCTAGCCAGCTGACTAGATAGTCAAATGAGCCTCAATAAAATGAGGCTTTTTTGTTTGTCCTGTGCCTACAAGGGGATAGGACCCGAACTTTGGTTGCCAAAAACGGCAATAGTTCCCGTCTTACGCCCTCCCTCCCGCTCACGCTATCCTGATTCCATGAACTACCAAACATACAAAAGCATTCCGAATGCCTTGAAGCTCTGCCGGCTGCAGAATGGCCTCTCCCAAAAGGAAGTCACAGCCAAATTGGGTCTCAAAGACACCGCTCTCCTCTCCCGCTGGGAAAACGGAACGTCGCTCCCGAATATCGTGAGTGTTATCCGCCTCTCCCTTCTGTATGAAGTACCCGTAGAAGCCCTTTTTACTGACCTTATAGCGTCTCTCCGTGCGCAGAGAGAGCGCCACACACCCCAGGAGCTTGATGCTTTACAAACCGACCCACAAGACATATCGTCTGCTTAATGATCAGCAAGGAACTAATCCAAGAGTTCCGAGAGGTCATGTTGGATGAATATAACACTGCGCTTGCTCCACAAAAGGCCCACGAGATAGCTCAGAATCTTGTTGATTTTTTCAAGTTACTTATCGAAATTAGTAAAAAGGATCAAAGTAGTACCAATAATGATACTCGTCTACATTTTTGATTCTCCCAAAAAACCTATGGATACATATGGATACAAAAGACCTGACATTTGTTGATTTGAGAAGGAATATTGAAGATAAATTGGGGAAAACAGAATGGGTTTCTGTTTTTGAATTCTTGGATTCACCTGCAGACATTGATAGAGGTACTTACTTTTCCGCATTAATCGCAAATGACAAAGTCAAGGATGTGCTCGAAAACCACGGGTGGGATCTACGAATAGATGGAGGGCGTCCTGGATTCTGCACACATCATGCTAGGAAAAAACCAATAACCGAATATTATCGTTTTTCTGAAGAAGGAATAGAGCCCTTAGTATATTGGAGAACCTTCACTGGAAAACAGGAGTCTTACCTTGAAATTTCCGAAGAATTTCGATTATATTTCAATCTATTTGAAAAAAAATCAAGCGACGGCACGAAGGTGTTTATTTATACCAATGATGATGGTGATGAAGATGATGTTGCACTGGTAGGGAAGAACAAGGTATCAATAAAACTTAAGTACATAAAAGAATTTCTCGCAGCAAAACAGATGCATTTAGCAATCTATTTTGAGGCAATGCGATTCCTTGAGAAGGCTCTTAATGAACTTAACCAGGCTCCCATTGATGAGATTAAGAAAAAAGATAATTATGTTTACTCCCTGTGTGTCAGAAATCTCGACCTTAGGGATACGAAATCGCAGGGGTGGTTGTTAGGTAAGAAATTAATCGCAGGATCAAAGGATTTCAACCCAACAATCTGGGAGTCGAAGGAGAATGAAAAATATGAGGAGTTTATCATTGGGGTAGATGAAAATGGGAAAGAAGTTATGTGCACTTGCAATGCCGACTATCAATCAAAACCTGGTTTTCTAACGCCAGTTTTCTTTAAAAGAGAGGTACTTAAGAAATACTATGATAATCCAGACACGTATTCTGTTGAGGATGGAGGTATACGCCGCGCAGGTTTTTGGCATCTAAGGGTAATGAATAATCATAGAGATCATATAGTAGTGTGGTTGGGTGATATAAAAAGCATCCCATATAAAGAACAAGCCCACCTAAGAGCATTTAATCTAACTCCCAGCGGAAGGAAAATTAGTCATACTGATTTTACTCGAAACATCGACGGTAATTTTGCAGACCCTGAACATCCGGAGCTTTATTTCAAATACAAGTTCAATCTATTTCAAGAAGGGTGGCATAATAAGTTTGGATGGCACTTATTTAAGCCATTGTCTGATGAGGATTCTCATCATATGAGATCACTTCATGTTCCTACCACCGAAGGACAAAAGGAATTTGATGATCAGATAGGTTCCATAACAAAAATCATGATTGATTCATTAAATGAAGAAGAACTTAAAAAGGGCTTAGTTATTAATAAAAAAAGCCCGCGCGGCATAGATAAATTCGAAGCTTTTCTCGATTTTCACAAACTTATTGTTCCAGATATGATTAAATTCTTGCAGAAACTACAAAATTTGCGATCAACTGGTGTTGCTCATCGAAAAGGTGCTAATTACGAAGAGATTAAAAAATTCTTCCATATAGGAGTAAAAGAACCTCCGACTATATTTGAAGACATCCTCATAAAATGCATTCGGATGATGAACATATTAGAGAATCATTTTCTCATCGAAAAGAAGCTATAAAACGAATTTTTCCCTTTTGGAAAATTTTCCTACCTTTTCCTTACACCACATTCCTGCTATCCTGAATAGACAAATCAAGTAGTTGCCTGATTTGTTTCATGGCAGTCTCAGGGTCTTCAAAGCAATTTGACCAGTTAGTCATTCTAAACTCGTCCCATTTAGCCAGCACCGATTTTGTTCGAGCGGAGAGCGAGATTACAAAATCGAGTGCCCCGAAGAAGCGAAGCGCAAGCGGGGCCAAGTCGTGATAAGTTGTCCCACGCGAGACGCGTCAAGATGATAAGATAAAATTATTTAAATATGAAAAACAAAACTATATTTTTGGTCTCGGCTTTAGCTATTATAATAGGGGCTTTGCTGGGCGTTTACCTTTTTGGGCACAATGGGTCGACTGTCGCTGTTACAGAAAATACTATCCAGAAAAACTCAAGCAGTACACCAACAGGAAATGGGGGAAAGGTGAAAAATGGTGTTGAGAAGAGCGGCTTGATAAATACTCCAAAGCCGCAAAGCAGAATAGTAACGGATGATTTTTCCATTAATCTTCCCACGGGCTGGGAGGAAACCACGTCAACTCAAAATATTTCAGTAACGGCTGTTAATATAGGTGAGCGCATTGATGACTCCGCTGCCCAAAAAATTAATTTCAAAACATATTTTGCCGTAGCCTATGAAGCACTTAAAGAGAGAAGCGTAAACGAGTATATAAAAGTCTTTAAAGATTTTCTCGCGATGAGCATTCCGGGAACCGTTTTTACGAAAGAACAGGATATATCAATAAACGGCAAATCCGCTCACGCCATAGAAATGGAACTGATTCAAGATGGAGTGGGCTTAAAAGTTTTATCGGTGATAATTGAGGGACGCGGAGGCAATGTTTGGGTGATGTCCTTTAACACAACCAAAAAAAACTGGAATGGATACAAGGAAATGTTTTATAGCATTGCTAACAGTTTTAGTTTGAAAAAGTAACTATTATGAAAATCGCTTTAGACGAAGCCGCTTTTCAAAGAAAAGCGGCTTTTACTTTGTTCCTTCCACAATCGCGACTTCAAGCGGGATGATGGGGAATTGGGAATAGCGCATCTGGCTGTATGCCGTGATGAGTGATTTTACGAGGTTCACGTGCGCGTCTTTGAATAATTTCGCGTGCGCTTCAAGCTTTACGAGGTGCTCAGCCATAACCTCCGTTTTGAACATCTCTTTCATTTCGGAATTGTATTTCAAAACCATCACGCGCCGGATGTACTGGATAAGGTCTTTTGTAAATTGCGGGAGATTATATCCGCCATCCTCAATTTCGGAGAGCGAGGCAAGTGCGTCTTTTACATTACTTTGAAGTAAAAGTTCAGCAAAGCCGGAAAGCTTTTTAAACCCGACTTTCCCGACCATTCCTTCAACCTCCTCAACGGTGATATCTTTGTCGCCGAATGAGACGAGCTGGTCCAGGAGCGACTCGGCGTCGCGGAAACTTCCTTCGGCGGATGAGGCGATAAGCTCAAGCGCGTCCGGAGAAATCTGGATTTTTTCAAGCGCGGCGATGTGCTTCAATTTTTTCACAATCATCTCAAGCGGCGCGTGCTTGAAATAAAACTGTTGGGTGCGGGAAAGGATCGTCGCGGGAATTTTATCAGCTTCGGTTGTCGCGAGAATAAAGATGACGTGCTCGGGCGGTTCTTCCAGGGTTTTTAAAAGCGCATTTGCGGCGTCCTTTGTGAGCTGGTGCGCTTCGTCAATAATAAAAACTTTGTTTACGGACGAGACGGGGGAGACGCGGACGTTTTCTTTAAGCGACCGGATTTCATCAATACCGCGGTTTGAGGCGGCGTCTATTTCAATGACGTCAATGCTGTGCCCCTCATCAATTTCGCGGCAAGCAGAACATTTATTACAAGGCTCTCCTCTCGCCCTAAAGCTCGCGTTGCTCGCTCGGGTAAGACAGTTCGCTATTTTCGCGATGATGCGCGAGGTTGTTGTTTTTCCCGTGCCGCGGGGCCCCGCGAAAAGATACGCGTGGGCAAGCTTGCCCTGCTTTGCGGCTTCCCGCAGTATGCGCACGACCATTTCCTGCCCGAACAGGTCTTCAAACGTCGCGGGCCGGTATTTTCGATAGATTGCTAATGACATTGACTAGGTTGGTTGTTTAAAGTATTGTCTGTAACAGATTAATCCTTTAACAATATAGTACATAAAAAATGGAGGAATGAGAAATGCCAGATAAATCTAACTTAGAAAAGCTCAAGGAGCTTGTTAAGGAAAGGCTCGAAAGTTTTTTACGGGACGCCAATATTAAAATCGTTTTCATTGACATGATTATTGGTCTTGTTCAACCCGGACTTTATTTTAATTGGAGTTCTGGAAACGTGTATGAAGGGTTTTGTATCAGGACTATTGCGGGGTTCGGCACGGTTCTTAAGAGATTTGGTTATCCGGATGTTTCGCTCAAATTTTTATCAGATATTGCTACGCCCATTACAGATCTTCCGCGGCAAGACGCAGAAACCTTCATTAAATTTCTTTTAACTGAAAAGGACAAACTATGAATGGAAAAACTAACATAGGAGATGGAAATGCAAGATAAAAAAGTTGAAACAATCACTGATGGAAAGGGGAGCGCCGCGGCACTCAAAGAATTTTTCGTTGGCGTTTTTGAGAAATTCAAAGAACACGCGGCAATCAGGTGCCTTATCCTTGGGCGCCTTACGGGTTTCGCTTCTTTGGGAATTACCTTAAGAAACTTACCTCCAAACAACGAACATAGTCGCCGTCTTAAACAATCAATTACTAAAGACGCGCGCTACATAAAGGAAACAATTAAGAAGCAGAATTTAAGCGATTGCGACAGCAAATTTTTGGATGACCTTGAAGCAAACACTATTCTTTTGTTGGAACTTTCTCCGGTAGAGCTGGGAAAGATTAATAAGTTTTTAGAAGAAAGTTACGGCAGGATAAAGATATCCTGAGAATTTTAAGGCACCTCCCCGCCAGCGAGCAGGGAGGTGTTTTGTTTATTGAGTTTCTTACTTTTTTGCATTACAATAAGCCGGAAGCAATGAGATGGTACGTTGTTATTCTGATTCTCGCAGTTGTTGTTGGTGCCGCTATTTTCTTGTGGCCGTCTAAAAATTTTAAAAACATGGAAAACGCATTTGAAATAAAAAGCTCCGTTTTTAAACCAGGTGAGCAAATTCCCGCAAAGTATACCTGCGACGGGGATGATATAAGCCCGATGCTTGAAATTAAGAACGCGCCCGTGGGAACGGTGAGTTTTGCGCTTATCGTTGACGACCCGGACGCGACGCGCGGAATTCCGTGGGATCACTGGATTTTGTGGAACATACGCGGCGGGACACAATATATTATGGAAGACACGATTCCCGAGGGCTCAGTGCAGGGAGCAACGTCGTTTAGTGGTAAAGTAAGATATGGTGGTCCGTGTCCACCAAAGGGCAATCCGCCACACCGGTATGTTTTTAAACTTTACGCACTTGACTCGGTTTTAGACATTCCTGCTGGTTCTATAAAAGACGCGCTCTTAAAGGCAATGGAAGGCCATATTTTAGGCACGGCAGAACTCATCGGGCTTTACGGGCGTTAGATATAAGCCAATTTTTAATTTCAAAATTTAGTTACCTTCTCTAATTCGTACGAATGGTAGAATAGTAATATGGCTGAAGTACGAGAATTGGAACGGCCACTCAAAGCGCTCGCAAATCGTCGCCGACTTGCTATAGCGCGATATTTAAAGCGCGAAGGTGAGGCAACGGTGGGAAACATTGCCGGCGAGATTGATATCTCTTTTAAATCAACATCAAAACATCTCGCGGTGCTTTTTGCCGCGGACATTGTTGATAGGGAACAGCGAAGTTTGCAAATGTACTACCGACTTACTAATACTAATAGTCAAAAACCCATTGTTCGGGCAATTATTGGTTTTCTATAATACATCTAATATATATCTCTAATTCGTACGAATAGGAGAATAGTTTGAAATAGTTTGTTTATTTTGTAAATACATGGAGTAAATCACAAATATACTATGAAAAGACCAAGAGACGACGATAAGTATCAATGGACCACGCACGCGTGGGAGAAGATGCAGCACTATCAGCTTCCCGAGAGCAGGGTGAAGCGCGTAGTTCGGTTTCCAAAGCGGTTGGAAGAAAGCGTTGTGCCCGGCACGGTTTCGGTTATGCAGCCGTCGTCGCCTTCGTGGAAGCAGGAGATTTGGGTAATGTATAAATTAGTGAAGTCGGAGGGTTTTGCCCCAAAGATAACGAATTTTAAATTGCCGTCCAAGCGCGTAAAAATTATTACAGTTTGGCGGTATCCGGGGAAAAGTCCCGAGCGCGACCCGATTCCGGAAGATGTGCTCAGTGAAATTCAGCAGTTGCTTTAGAAATTGGACATGAGAAAAGTTTTAGGAGAGCAGTTTTTTAATAGACCGACGCTTACGGTCGCGAAAGAACTTTTAGGAAAATACATTGTGCGGAAAGTGAACGGGCGCGAGATTTGTGGGATGATTACGGAAACGGAAGCGTACGACGGATTTCACGATAAGGCGTCGCACGCGTCGCGTGGAGAAACGGAGCGAAATAAAATTATGTTCGGGCCGGCGGGGTATTGGTATATTTATTTCACGTACGGAATGCACTGGATACTAAATATTGTAACGCGCGAGAAAGGATATCCGGCGGCGGTTTTAATACGAGGGACGGATATTGTAAGTGGTCCGGCGCGACTCACGAAATATTTCAAGATTGATAAAAAACTGAATGGGGTGGAAGCAAGCCCATTCGGCGGGTTCAGTAAGCTCACCGTAAACAAGCTTAGGGTAAACGGGCTTTGGGTTGAGGATAGGGGAGTGAAAATTTCACAATCGCATATTAAACGCGCCCCGAGAATCGGCGTAAGTTATGCCAGCGACTGGGCTAAGAAAAGATATAGATTTTATATAAAATAAAAGACGCTCAATGAGCGTCTTTTTTGATTCGATTTTCTCACGTGCCTTGACTTAATGTTGCCGAGGCACGAGTCCAACTATCTTAATTATTCTGCGCCCGCTTTCGAGATCCTCGATCTCGAGTGTGTCTCTTTTTACCGCACCCCTTGCTTCCCACTGGTTATATGGGATTCTCATTGTTACCGACGTTGCAAAGGGATTTTCCGCATCCGGAATCATGGATAGTTCGGCGTCCACATAATCTTCGTGTATATCTCTTCCTTCGAGGACAAATCTTTTTTCACCCGAAACGAGGTAAAAATTCATTCGCCATTCCGCGTCCCTGGTGGTTTCTGCCTGTTCTGTTAGTGCTGTTCCATGCGCCCAGACTATAGCGATGGCAGCAACCATTATCGGTATGGCGAATATTACTGTGAAAATTGTGCTGGCATTGTTGGGTGTTGACACCCTTTTCTCTACGCGGTGGAAAAGAGAATTGGCGCATATTACACCGAACACCAACAATCCGGACATCGACAATGTAGCGATTTCTTCAAAAAACATAACGCACCTCCGTTTTTAGAGTTATTTTACAGCTGATCATTTACAATATCCTGCTGTACATGATATCACCGTTTTTTATTTAAGTCAAGTTTTACAAACACCTTATTCCTTTTTTAAAAACGGCGTGATAATCTCAATCTAATGAAGCTTTCTATCGGCACGGCGGGAACACAACTAGACACATAGATTCTGAAAAGTGTATACCTTTTGAGTTTAAAATTATATTACCTCAGAGATCAGCTGTAAGCGTGAGAGGGGAATAGTAATAAATTCTAATACTGTTTCGAATGGCCAGTTTAATGGAGAAGTGAGTAGTCGTTGATTTTTTGTGCCTAGTATTGTATAGTAGATTTGTTAGTAATGGGGCGCAGAAGTCATTTATGATATGAAAAAAATATTAATATTTACTCTTTTCGTCGCCTCGTTTTTTGTTACTGGAGTTACTTCTGCGTTGTCTTTACCAACTCAGGAAATTTCCCTAAACACTGGATGGAATATTATTTCAACACCAAGAATTATTGAGCTCCATCAATTTTCTGCTTCTGAAAATTCATCGAATTTCGATATCTATATTTTGAATGCATCTAGTACTTCTGGATGGTCAACAATGGCAGAGTTTGGGCAAGTAGAATTTATACCCCTTTATGGATATTTTATTAATAATAAAACTGGTTCTACTCAAACACTCACATTAACTTATAAAGAGGAGCTCTCTCCAAACGAAAGATTTTTTGAGCGTAAATTTACGAAAACAGGATGGTATTCGATCGGCGTCGCAAACCCGACATATGCAAGAGCAAAGAATGCTACTACTGCAGATACAAATAATGTTGCAAATATTCTAGATTCCTTAAGCGGAAGTCATAGTAGTGTAATCGATTTTACTGAGTCGGATTTTAATACAATCCCATCTTCTGTGCGTGTTGGCGAGACATGGAAGTCTGTTGTGCCTGGGGACCTAAATTCGTTGAATGATATTCGCGAAACAAAGGGGTACGCAGTTTATATAACAAAAGAAAACGCGCTTTACAGTGGTTTTCAAAATACCGATTATCAACCCTTAATCACCGAGATTTCACCGGCCGCAGCAACCGCAGGGACAGAGAATTTTGTTTTAACAGTTACAGGTTGGAATTTTACTCCAAGTTCAACGGTGCGTTGGAACGGCTTTGACCGGGCAACAACATATTCTTCATCTACTCAAATCAGTGCCTTAATTCTTGCATCTGATGTTTCTGTCGCTACTACAACAAAAATTACGGTTTCCAATCCAGGTCTGAATGGTGGTATTTCCTCCGAATATAGTTTTACTATTAATGCCAGTAGTGGAACCTTAAGTCTAAGCCTCGCATCTGACTCTCCGACGAGCGCAGTTGTTCCCGGTGCTACCAGCGTGATTCTTGCTAAATTTACGGTAAGGCCGACTGGCGAGAACTATGAAGTTCGCCAGGTGAAGTTCTACATCGCGACGAGCACTAATGCATCCGCTGTCGACCTCACCGGAACGGTGTACGTCAAAGTAAATGGCTCAACGGTAATGAGTAAGGCGATTGCGGACATCTCGAATACGGCAGCGACAGCGCATGCGTTGGCGTCGTATCCGATTTTGACCGCGGGCCAAGACGCAACAATCACAGTTGAGGGCTCGGTTAGCTCAAGCGCGACATCTGTAAGCACATACCAAGTCACAAGCTTCCAGGTTTCGCAGGCAAAGCGCATTGTCACGAATGACATAGTGTCTAACCCGACCGGAACTGCCAATGGCAACTCCATTGCGGTAAAGGCGGCTGCTCTTGTAATCACTACACTCTCCACTCCCGTGGCGAACTCAGTGGTTGCGGGAACGAACAGCTATGAATTTGCGACCATTCAATTGAATGCGCAGGCAGGAGGAGAGGATGTGAAGGTTTCGAAGATCGTTGTTACCCACAACGGCAGCTCGACGGTAGATTCCGATATCGGAACTTACTACCTCTATAAGGACAGCGACACGACCCCGCTTTCAACAAGCGCGGCTACGGCAGAATTAGATGGAACTCCGGACGGCATAGATGATACGCTGACCTTCAACTTCGCGAATTATATTATGGTGACTCGCGGTACTCCGGTAACCTTGCACCTCAAAGCCAATATTCTTTCTAGTGCCACCGCTGGAAGCTCAAGTCGTTTCAATGTTGCGTCTTCGACGACCGCCGTGACTGCAGTTGGTGTTTCAACTGGGAATACTTTGACTCACGGTTCTAACATAACCTATTCGGGCAATGGTCAGGTTACGACTATAGTACCTGGAGGTCAGCTTACACTTTCGCTTATGACTGGTGGTCCGTCAGTAAGTCAAATAGTGAATGTTGGTACAAATGATGGCGTGTACTTCGCCTTCAAACTAACCTCGCAGTACGAGACACAGAAAATTACATCACTCAAACTCACCGCGACATCAACTGGCTCAACCGGACTTGCAATTACGACCTTGAATAATATTCGGCTCTACGAGGGTAGTCCGTCAGGGACTCCAATCGCTACAGCTTCTCAATTTGATACATGCGATGTGAGTAAATGTACAGTAACTTTCGCAGCTACCGACAATATCTTATCCGCCCCAGCTCCAACGACTGGCGTCACGTTGTATGTGAAAGCAAACATTGCTTCTGGTGGTTCTGCACGGCTTGGAGACAACTTCAAATTTACGATTGCCGATGCAGGAGATGTTGCAGTTAAGGGTTCAGTTACTGCGTCCACTTCAGGGGAAATAATTGGAACGCCGACACAAGGCGGTGTCTCGTACATCACTCCGTTCCGCGTAGTTGTTGAAGGCATTTCTCCGACAACGGCGACGACGGTTGGAACGGGAGCCGGCGTAACTGTTGGTGTCTTCAAAGTTACCAACAACGGCGGTTCTGCGATTAACCTCGCATCAACGACGACATTCGG
>JAUSHK010000002.1 GCA_030648515.1 Candidatus Jorgensenbacteria bacterium | reverse complement strand
AAAAGAAAAAATTCGGCATTGAAGTGATTGGTATTGAAATAGGTGGCCCGTATTCATTTTCAGAGTTTCTGCGGGGCATTCGAGCATAAGGTGAATGTTAACAGCAGGAAAGCGGGAGTTATTAAAAAACGCGGCGGGACGGTTTATAAACTGTCCCGCTTTTTTGTTTCACAAAATTGAGGAAATTGACAATTGGAAAATGACCTGTTATCATAGTCATAGAACCTTATATACTAGTATTTATTCACCCAAAACCTATCCCAAGGAGGTGATAATTATGGGAGGTACGACTGTATTTAGTAATCTGATGAGCGGCGAGACTTTAATTCATCGCGACAGAGTGGACGGTATGCACGATCTTAAGATTGTGAAAACCGGCGTGTCAGGTGACAGAGGCGGACATTCCGTTTTTGATCGAAGTGGAAACCCGGTTTTTATTCGAGACACCGATGGCAGTATCACCGCTGATGATAGCCGGTAATTAGGCATTAAAATTTATAAATCCTCGCCTTACTCAAATCTAAAAGGGCTCGCAATTGTGAGCCCTTTTTTATTTTTTCACCTCATCGGTGGATTTTCTATTCATAGGACAACTCTGTGGAATTGTCCTATGGGGGAGGTGAAGGAGGAGGGGCGGGGACTGGTGGATATGGGTATACGTCCGCGGAGTTTCACAAAATTGAGGAAATTGAACAGTCTACCTACAATAGGCAGGTCTGCCTGCTGTAGGTAGACAAACTTGCGATGGGCATTCCTTCACCAAAGGCTTTTGCAAAAGCACATTTTTTCGCCATATTTCATTGTGCACATACCGGCTATTGACATTTTCTAATAGAGAAGTACCCTTGTATTAGTCGATGATATTTATATAATGTACTAAAATAAAATGGGCGAGAAACAAGAAAACAAAAAAGAGCGATTTAAAAGGCTTGCAACCACAAGGACTAATAGTATTTTAGGACGCCTCAAGGTTCTTGGTAATTGTTCGAACCGGAGTGCTTATGACTACACGGAAGAGGAGATTAATAAAATTTTTTCTGAGGTTGAGCGGCGCGTCCGTGAAACAAAGGCGAAGTTTCACTTTACACAGAAAAAAGAATTTAAGCTCTAATTTTGAATTATGTTTAAATCTAAGCTAACAAGACCAGAGAAAGTACTTCTGTGTATATACGAACTTTCAAAAGGTACTCGGGGGAAATTAAGATATGAGGATATCGTTGTTGGGCTATTTAAAAAATATCCTAGTGAATTTGCATTACGTGGATATTCCGAATATCCAGATTCGGAAGGAGTAGGCAAGGAGATCTATCGAGAAAGCATGAAACGAGCGGGTTTGATAGATCATAATAATAAAATTTTTTCTCTTACAGAATTAGGCATAGCCAAAGTAGAAGGTATTCTTGGGTCGAAGTCGTATCAACACGAAAACATAACAAGTAAACTTCCACGCTTTGTAATAAATGAAATTAACCGTATTAAATCAACGCAAGGGTTTAGTCTATTTTCAGCCAACGATTATGAGGGTATTACTGATACAGATTTTTTTAATTACTTCGGTATTACTGTAAGAACTCCAAAAAGCGATTTTCTGATGCGTTTCAAAACATTAGAAGAAGTTTTAGAGCAATTAAGATTGGATTATAAATCGCCACTTCATAAGAAGATAATTGATTACCATGAATTTCTTATGAACAAATTTCAAGACATAGTTCAACATTTCACTATTAATTATCATGATAAAAACTAAAGTCCTGAAGATAATTGAAGAAGCTAACGTCATTGACGATAATCTCCTTGATATAATCGGGAACGAATTTAAGTTTGACCACGAGAAAGGACTTTCCGAATGGTTGAAAAATTCCGTTGACGCTTACATTCGAATGGGGATTCCTGATTCAGAACAATATGTTTTAGTAAGAATGATGGATGGGAATAAAAACGATGCGGTGATAGAAGTTATTGATTTTGCTGGCATGAGTCAAGTAGATGTCAATAAGGCTTTTAAGCGATGGGGAGATCCAAAAGCTGCAAGTAGAGGCTCAAATAAAAAAGTACACGGTGGTCATGGAAACGGCGGAAAGTTTTATATGCGACAGATGTTTGTAAATTCCCATTTTGCGACCTACAAAGATGGCCAATTAAGCATCTTCGGTTTTAACAAGAAAAGAAAATATGGATTTGCGGATGGCTTCAATGCTAAGAAAATTAAAGTATTTGATGCCATTAAAGTAGCTGGGATAGCGGATGTATTCTTCCCCGATAAAATCAAAGAAATGGTTTTTGATGGAAAGCGTGGATTTACAGTTGTTAGGGGTATTGGTCCTGAATGGATGAGGAATAAAATAAAATTTAGCAAACTGATGGGGAAATTCAGAAATCATCCTCAATCAAGAAGGATTATTTCTCGGATAAATGTTTTGGTTTTTCACAATGATGGCGATTACGTCCTTCTGAAACCGGATGAGTTAAAACCTATGGCAGGATTTGAAATCCCAAGAATTCTCGAGGTGCCGAAAGAATTAAAATATTTCGAAGACGGAGAAGAAACTGTTGTTGCAATGGCAAATAAAAAATATTCAAATCCTGGAAGATTGATAATTAAAACATCCGAAGAAGCACTTACTAAGGGTAGTAAATTAGGTGATTTGAACAGGGTTGATATTATAGGAGAAATTGGCGTGCTTGCCTCCTATTCATTATTGGAAATTGGAGTAGGAACATTTCCTCAAGCCTCCTTTTTGTATGGAGAATGTGAATGTCCAATCCTAGAAGATCTGGAAATGGATTGTGTGAAAAATGACAGGACTAAATTAGTTCCTAACCCAAGGAGCAATGCATTGATTGAGTGGATAAGACTCAAAATGGACGAAATAGCCATAGAAATAGTTTCTAAGGAAAGGGCCGAACAGGAGATGGATCAAAGGAAAATCTCGGCGGCATTTAACAATTATCTGAACAAATGGAAAGATAGTTTCATGAATAAGATCATGAGTGACTTGGTCCAAGGCGAAGGTGGTAATTTCGAAAACGGAGATGAAGACGAAGGGTACGGAAGAAGAATTCTGGAAATCCCAGAGAACGGTTTCGCGTTCAGTTTCCAAATCGTCGAGATTCCAAGAGGCGAGGAAAAGAAAATAACTCTTAAAGCGTTGGTGCCGGAACCTATACCGATTGGTAGTATTATCTCCTTAACTGTCAGTAATCCAAAAATAAAAGTTGCCGACAAGGAATTAAAAATCAAATCCGACGGTTTACGAGCAACTCCAAAAGGAGAAAGTGTTGCTGTTTTAAATACTTACGTAAGCGGTGATGAAGTTGGAGAGGAGGGAAAGTTGATGGCTAAGGTCGGAAAACTCGAAGCAGAAATAACTTTAAGTGTTGTCAAATCAAGAATGGGAGATAAGTCAAAAAAGCCTAAATCACCTAAAGTTTTACTATCTGGAACGGATCTAGATCCACTTGGTATCAGTTCTGGCGGTACAGTAATTTTGACGGAAAGAAATCCTGTGGTGTATCAAAGAGTTCAGGATGTTGCGGAAGGGATTTATTGGATTAACACCCAAAGCCCTTTAGCGAAGGCTATTCTGGCTAGGTATGCGGATAATTCCATAAGGTGGAGAGATTATCTCTTCCAGAGATATATTGACATATTTGTAAAGCAAATACTGCATGAACTTCAAAAGAGAGATCCAGAGGGATTTAAAGCTGACACCGTAGATAACGCACTCGATATGAAGATTATGCAAATCCATTCACTCGCAATGAGTGACCTTGGAAAATTCTTTTTTGATGAGACTTTTACACCCCTAGATTCTTAAGAGAAGAAATAATGTTCCCATCTTTTGAAATCTTAAAGACTGTTGCCGCCGCGTGCGATGTGTTAGTAGAAGATATACAAGGGAGAAGTCGTCGCAAAACCACAGCCCAAGCTCGACATCTGGTCGCATATTTTCTACGCGAGATCAATGGTCTTAGTTATCCAGCTATTGGGGATATAATGGGAAGGGATCACACAACTGTAATTCACTCCTACGAAAAGATACGTCACCAAATTGAAAGAGAATCAAATTTCAAAGAATTTACAGAAAAGTTGTTTCCTTCTTTTGATGACCGAAAGAGGGTTGACGTCACCGACGCGAAATCTCTCACACGTGACGAAATAAAATATCTCCAATCGATTCTATCTAAGAGTTTGGGTTACAAAAAAATACTTCCCGACTTAGAAACCTCAGAAGACGTACTAAACACATTTAAAAGTATTGAAATAACCGAAAGAGAAACAGATATTCTTTCTAAATACAGAACTGGTATGACTTTAGAGGAAATATCTTTAACCGTGAATCTTACTCGAGAAAGAGTTAGGCAAATCATTATGAATACTGTTTTGAAAGAACTAGGGCAAAAGGCCAGAGATGGCTTCAAAATAGATGTTAAAGAGTACGTTAATTCCCAGAAAGATTTGCATAGGAAATCTCGTCGTTTGTCCGAAGATCAAAGAAATGAAATTATGAATAAGATTAAGAGTGGAACGAAGATTTCTCAGATATTAATGCTATACAGGTTTTCCGAGGAAAAATTCCTAGAATTTTTTCCTCAGTATGAAGAAAAAACTAAGTTGGAATTTGCAAACAAAAAAAGGTGGAGTCGGTCATACGATAAGTGCAGAAAATGTGGGACGGTTGTTGTACCCCACCTCAGGAAAGGTTATTGCGAGGCATGTCTAGGGAGTTTTAGAAAGAAAAGGCGAGAAATAATTATTCAAAATTTTGAAAATAAATGTGTAAAATGTGGCATATCTAGGGTTGGGTGCTTTAGAAAATACAAGCGAGATTTTTATCTTACGAGAAAATTGATTGGGGAGTCATTCGCTCCCTTATGCAGGGGCTGTTTTCTTAAGCTTGTAGGTATTAATATGGCCAACAAACGTTGGGGAAGGTGAAACTTATAGATATAAGTGCCCAAAATTATAAAAATAAATTTATGGAAAAACTAGTTAGAGTAAAAATTAATCTTTATTTACGGGATAAACCAAATAGATCAAATGGTGGTATTTTAATGACGGTTGGCACAATTTTGAAGTCAATCGAGTGTGTTAAAGGGGAATTAGTAGAAGGAATAGATGACTGGCATAAAAATGAAAAGTGCTTATATTTTTGGGCGGGCGGAGTTGAAGAAATCAAAAACGCAGTCTCAAAATTTGTTTGGCCGTTGGAACAATCATATAAGAGAATAACGACACCCTTTTCGGAAGCATGGGTATTGAATCAAAAAAAGAACCACACCGGTATTGATATAGCAGCGCCTGTCGGATCGGCGGTGTATGCGGTAGCTGATTGTGTTGTTAAAAAGATTGGCTTTTTAGATATAAATAAAACAATGGCCCAGTACGTTGGGGTTGAGCATGATTTAAAGAATTATTGTACAGCATATTTACATATAGAACCGGCGGTAAAAATTGGAGATAAACTTAAGGCAAAAGATATTCTTGGATGCACTGCGCAACTAACCGGAATGGGATCTCATTTGCATTTCAATGTTTGGAGGGGAACTTATGATAATTTACTTAGTCACCGCGGCGCCTTACCCTCAATTGAATATGCTGGAAAAATTGAACCGAAGTCGGACCCAGCATTTCCGAGTAATTTCATTGACCCCATATCTTTGACCTATAGTTAATATTTTATATTCGCTTAGTCAATAAAAAATTAAAAATAAATTCATGAAAGCAATTTTAGTTGACGCGGCGGGGACGTTTACGGTAAATGGAAGAATATTTCAGAAAATGCACGAGTTGCTAGAGACGTATCCGAACAGGAAAATAATTTTGACGAACGCAGAGAGGGGAGTGCAGATGGAAAAATTCGGATTGAATAATGTTCCGTACGAAATTTTTACGCTTGAACACGAGCCCAATAAAGACAATCCGGAATATTTTAGAGCTATGCTCAAGCATTTTGGTTTAACTAAGGACGACGTTATTTATTTTGACCACAGCCCCGAGGCGGTTAAAAGCGCGCAGTCTGTCGGGATACTTTCGTACCACTACAACTCTGACGTAAAAGACCTCGCGGCGCTCAAGAATTTTTTGGACGCCAGCTTAACACCCTAACATCCCAATCACAAACATTCTCACATTCTTGAGAATGTGAGAATGTATGTAGTGTGTCAGAAATCAGGAGGCAGTTTGTTAAAAGGATAAATGATGCATATTTGAGATATGAATTTTAAAAAAATCGCGCTGCTTTTGAGAGGGGGCGCAATCGGCGTCATTCCGACTGATACCATTTATGGAATTTGCGCGTCGGCCTTAGATAAGAAAGCCGTTCAAGAAGTCTATAAATTGAGAAGGCGGAATCCGCAGAAGCCGATGATTATTTTAATCAGCTCTCTCAAAGATATCAATAAATTTGATATTGATTTGAAACCTTGGCAGAAGAGGATTTTGCAGAGAATTTGGCCTGGCAAAATAAGCGTTGTTTTGAAGTGCGCAAGCGATAAATTTTTCTATCTTCACCGCGGCACAAAAACACTTGCCTTTCGTTTTCCGAAGAAGCGCGAACTTTTGAAAATCTTGAAACTTTCCGGGCCGATAATCGCTCCGAGCGCGAACTTAGAAGGACACGAACCAGCACAGAGCATAATTCAGGCGAGAAAGTATTTTAAGAATAGTGTTTTTTATTACGGAAAAGGAAACTTGTTCGGAAAACCCTCAACACTGATTGATTTAACGCGCAAAACAAAAAAGATAAAAGTTTTGAGGGTCGGGGCTGATTATAAAAAAGTTCAGATTGAACGTTGACAGGCATCCTCGCATACCGTTACGACCCCGACCTAAAAGACCTCGCGGCGCTCAAGAATTTTTTGGATAAGAATTTAGAATTTTAACCAAGCGTTTATCACCCTGTTACATCAAAATATTCAGGATCAACCTGGGTTGAAGTGGCACTAAAATATTTATCGTAGCATTCCATAAAAAATGCGTCAGATAACATTTTAAACAACCTCATTTGTTCGTAATCCGTTTTTAATGCCTTTTCTGATATAATTTTTGCCTGTTCTATGGCGTCATTCTGACTTTTGGACGCACAATACACGACAACGTCTTCTTTTGTTTTCGGCGCCCTATTAGTATGGGAAGATGGCTCTGTTTCTGCCAAGAGATTCCAAATACTAATGAAAAGAACAATAAGTAATCCGAGGGCTACAATTACAAGAGTAATCAGTCGTTTCTTGGTAGGAAATTTAAGCTCAAAAAATACCATTTCTTACATTGTATCACTAGAAGTTGTTTTGTCGGCTGACTACTTAGTGAAAATTTGTAGTGGTATACTATTTATATGAAAACACTTTCAGTCCCATTTGAGGGAATTCTTGGTTCTGTTAGCCGGCCGGGGACGCGCACTGGCGTTACAAAAGAGTGGCTTAGGAATCATAAGGATTCCATATGTATTTTCACGAAGTCCGCTCTTATTTCGATGATGTGTTTAACGCCGACGCCGATAAATTGGCTATTCCTTAGCACTCTCGTAACATGGGAAATCTATGGCATTGTAGGGCCGTTTACTCGCGATGAGGACGACGCAAGGCCGTGGACCAAAGAGAGGCTTTGGGACATCATAATGGACGAGACCGCGTAGGAGGCGAGATGAAACTTTTTATTAAAACAAAGCCGAGCGCGAAAGAAGAAAAAGTCAAAAAGATTAATGAGGCGCATTTTGAGGTTTGGGTAAGGGAACCGGCAAAAGAGGGTAAGGCGAACGGCGCGGTAATATCCGTAATGGCAAAATACCTGAAAGTTTCAAAGTCCAGCATCAAGATTATTTCTGGTAAAACATCAAAACAAAAAGTTGTTTTCTTGTATAACAATTAATTAAGCTCGGCAAGTCGGATGGGCTCGGGATGAATAAAGCTCACTTTGAAGTGAGCTTTATTCACTTATCAACAGGTAGGTTGCGGGTGTTGGACAAGCTTTTTATGAGTAGGTACAATAGCACAATAAAGTATATGGCTAAAAAGAAACCACAACATCACAAGCAGGCGAAACGGATGGCAAATATAGTTCGGCGGGTCACTCGACCCCGAGTTCTGGGCCGAGGGGCTCACTACAAGATGTCGGGACATCCGCATGTGCAGGGGAGGCCGCGAATGCAGGACGGCATTACAAAAATAAAAGTAGTTGGCGTCGGCGGCGCAGGAGGAAACGTGGTGAGCCATATGATGGCGGACGAGAGGCGGATACGCGGTGTTGAGTTTATCGCCGTAAACACCGACGCGCAGGATTTGGACTACGCCGTCGCGCACAAAAAAATTTACATCGGGAAGGCGCTCACACACGGGCTTGGCGCAGGCATGAACCCGGAGATAGGGAAGCAAGCCGCGGAAGAGGGGCGCTCTGAGCTTGGCGAGGCACTGGACGGCGCCGATATTATTTTTATAACCGCTGGCTTTGGCGGCGGAACTGGAACTGGCGCAAGCCCCGTTGTTGCCGAGATTGCAAAAGAAAAAGGAATATTAACAATCGGCGTTGTGACGAAGCCGTTTGCGTTTGAAGGCGTTCAGCGGATGAACATTGCGCAGGACGGTTTGGCGCGGCTCAAGGAAAAAGTTGACTCGCTTGTTGTTATTCCGAACGATAAAATTTTCAGTTTAATTGATAAAGAGACGACAGCGATGCGCGCGTTCGGATATATAGACGACGTTTTGAGGAACGCTGTGAAGTCGGTCGCGGAACTGATTAATATGCCCGGACTCATCAACGTTGATTTCTCGGATATTGAAACGACGCTTCGCGACGCCGGCACGACCCTGATTGGCATCGGGTTTGCTTCAGGGCAGGACAGGGCAGTGAAGGCCGCAACCGCCGCCATTCACTCGCCACTGCTTGAGGTTTCAGTTGAGGGTGCAAAAGGCGTGCTCTTCAGCATCGCTGGCAGTAAGGATCTCAAAATGTCGGAGATTAATGATATTGCAAAAACGATTGCCGAAAATCTTGACGCGAACGCGCGCATTATATTCGGCGCGTACCACGACAAGAGCTTAAAAGAGAAAAGCGTGAAGGTGATGGTTATCGCAACCGGCTTTAACGGCGTTTTTAGCGGCACGCGCATGACTGTTCCGTCTCTCTTTGTTTCTGAACCGCCGATGAAAAAGGAGCAGACCCTCCTTGACGACATAGAGAAACAGAAGCCTGAAAACACAGAGGTTTCGGAAAAGGGAAAGAAGGATGAGAAGTCCATAAAGCAGGCCCCGGTCGGCCACGACACGTGGGAGATACCGTCCTTCCTGCGCAAAAAGAAGAAATAGGGGCTTTTATCCGACAAAAATGTTACATTTCCGGCTTACACAAGCCGGTTTTTGTTTCCTTTTTATAGTTTGGCAATCTCGCCATAAAAAGGCCGACTTATCCACTTGAGGGTTTCATACGGCGTTCTACAATAAGGTACGCTTCATTGTTTTTCATAAAAATAATTGCGTTCGAGTCGAAATTTATACATAAAAAATACTAAAAATATTATGGGATTCACATCAGTCCGCCGCCGCGATGGGGAAGTCATTCCGTTTGATGCTGCGCGTATCTTGAAGGCAGTTTTAAAGGCGATGGAGGCCGCAAAACAGGGAGAGGAGAAAGACGCCGAGCGTGTTGCCGAACATGTCGTAAAAGCGCTCGGGAAGATGTATTCCGGAAACCGCGTTTTGGGTATTGAAGAGATTCAGGATGTCGTGGAAAAGGCGCTTATTGAGCTCAACTATGCGGATGCAGCAAAGGCGTACATTCTCTACCGCAAAGAACACGCGCAAATGCGCGCCGAGCGCCCGGAAATCTCGCCGGCGGTCCGCGATTTGATTCAGGAGAACAGCAAATATTTCAAAGGGTCATATAACGAGTTTATTTTTTATCAGATGTATTCAAGGTGGCGCGATGACCTGGGCCGCCGCGAGACGTGGGTTGAAACTATAGACAGATTTATGGGCTTCATGCGCGAAAATCTCGGCGCGAAACTTACGGACGCCGAATACGCGGAAGTGCGTAAATCAATTTTGAATCAGGAGATTTGCCCCTCAATGCGCCTTTTGTGGTCAGCCGGCACCGCATGCAGAAAAACAAATGTGTGCGCGTACAACTGCTCGTACGTTGCGCCTACCTCATGGCAGGATTTGGGCGAGATTATGTATATCTCAATGTGCGGGGCGGGGTTGGGGTTCAGCGTTGAGGCGGAGAATGTTGAAAAGTTTCCGCAGATAAAAAAGCAGACAGGAAAGAAAATAAAACCGATTGTGGTTGATGACAGCAAAGAGGGATGGGCAGACGCTTTTATTGCGGCGGTAACCGTGTGGGCGTCGGGGAAAGACGTGGATGTTGATTATTCACACGTGCGACCGGCTGGAGCGCGTCTCCAGGTAATGGGAGGGCGGGCATCCGGCCCAGGGCCGCTTTTGGAGCTTATGGAATTCGCAAAGCGAAAAATACTTGCCCGGCAGGGACGCCGTCTTTCAACGCTTGACCTTCACGACATCATTTGCAAAATCGGGCTCATTGTCGTTGCGGGAGGCGTGCGCAGAAGCGCTCTCATTTCGCTTTCTGATTTGGATGATGAAGCGATGCGTGATTCAAAGAGCGGACAGTTTTATCTCACCGAGGGTCAGCGGTCCATGGCTAATAACTCAGCGGTCTATACGGCACGGCCGTCCGCGGGGGAGCTTCTTGATGAGTGGACGGCGCTTGTAAAATCACGATCCGGCGAGCGGGGGATTTTTAACCGAGGAGGGCTTGAGGCGCAGGTTCCGAAGCGACGGTGGGCGAAGTTACGGCGGGAAGCCCAGCCGGGGATGAATCCGTGCGGAGAAATCATTCTGAAGTCAAAGCAGTTTTGCAATCTCACTTCAATTGTTGTGCGTCCGGAGGATACGCGCGCGTCGCTTATGCGCAAGATGCGCCTTGCGACGATTATTGGAACGTATCAAGCGACGCTCACGAATTTCCAATATCTTTCAAAACAGTGGAAGAAAAACTGTGAAGATGAATGCTTGCTCGGTGTTTCAATCACTGGCTATTACGATAATAAATTAGTTCGGAATGATAAGTTGCTTGAAGATTTGCGTGACGAGGGGGTGCAAGCGAACAAGAAATACGCGAAGCGGTTCGGAATAAACGAATCAACTGCAATTACGTGCGTGAAGCCGCACGGAAATTCTGGTCAGCTTTTGGGCGTTGGTTCGGGAATGCATCCGTGGTTCGCGCCGTATTTCATCCGCCGTGTCCGCATCAGCGTGAACGACCCGATGCTGAAGCTTGCAAAAGAACAGGGCGTTCGCATATTCCCCGAGGTCGGCTATTCAACATCAAGCGCGACGACTATGGTGCTTGAGTTTCCTGTTGCCGCGCCAAAAGGAGCTATCTTTGCGCGTGATGTTTCTGCAAAGGATTTACTTGAGGAATGGAAGCGGCTCAAGATTCATTTCACGGAGCATAATCCGTCGGTCACAATTTATGTAAGCGACGACGAGTGGATTGAAGTTGCGAATTTCGTTTACCACAACTGGGATATCGTGGGAGGACTTTCATTCCTTCCGCGCGAGGACCACGTGTACCAGCTCGCGCCTTATGAGGAGATAACCAAGGAGGAGTATGAGAAGCGCCTCAAAGAATTGGGAGTTTTGGATTTCTCAAAACTTATGGCGTATGAGCGCGACGACCAGACGACTGGGGCAAAAGAAGTTGCTTGCGTTTCTGGAGCGTGCGCGACGTAAATAAGGGAGATAATAAAAAACCGGTCCAAAGTACTTCGGACCGGTTTTTATGTGTTTAAAATAAAAACAATTTGAAAATAATCCGTCGCTCGTATACTATGGTGTTTATATAGTCCGCTCGCAAATAAGGCGCCCCGTTAGCTCAGTTGGTAGAGCACCTGCCTTTTAAGCAGAGGGTCGCTGGTTCGAATCCAGCACGGGGCACAGGAATGGTGAGATGACTCTTTATTTACAGCGTCGTCTTTTGTTCCTACAATATCCGTATTCCCCGGTAGCTCAGCGGTAGAGCGGCGCCCTGTTAAGGCGACGGTCGTAGGTCCGATCCCTACCCGGGGAGCAGAGATTGATTATTCGAGTAAATATCCTCAAGAACCTTTGTGGTTATTGGCTTTTTAGCGGTTCGAACCTTCTCATGGATTTCTTTTACACCTTTTGCGACAGCTTTCATTGGTAGAAGAGTATTTTCCATATCAATACTGAGTATTTTGTCTTTTAGGGTGAGGTTCGAACCAAGTGTTGAAAGGATTGCCTTTTTCGTCTCCAGTGATCCGTTTTTGAACTTCTCTTTGGCATGTTCGACAAATTGGAAACTATCGTTTGCTGTTGCTATCCAGCCGTCAATTTGGTTCCCAATGTCCCTCGTAAGGCCCTCGAGCCTCGCTTTCTCCTTCTGGGCTTCAAATAGCCGTCTTCTGTAATCATCCTCGCTAAGCTCCTTCCTGGCTCTCATATCGATGAGGCCATCAATGGTTACTTTACATTCGTTGTAGTCCCTTTGGAGTTTACTAAGGATATCACTTGTATTCTTCGCCTGCTTTTTGTTTTCCATTTCCATCCATTTCAGTCCAAAGTTGTGGAACTCCTCGGGTATTTCCAAATCATCAAGTTTCTGAATAATCTGTTCCTTTAATTTCTCTTCTTCAATTACTCCCTGCGGGCAATTCGGGTCTTTTCGTTTGGTGCAGTGATAGTAGATATAACGATGTTCTGTTCCATTCTTTTGTCGTTTTATTTTGATCTCAGCGGTAATCATAGCGCCACACGCTCCGCAACGGATCATGCCCGTAAAGGAGAATTTGTGTTTGTGTGGCCGGGGTCTTCCTTTGTGGCCGAGTATCTCCTGAGCCTTCCAAAATTCTTCCTCAGTAATCATTGGCTTATGGTGACCCATAAACCAATTACCCGACCCCACCGGAAATTCAAACCTTCCATAATGGAATTGGTCCCTAAACATTGTGTAAATTTGACTCTGTCCCATCGGTTTTCCACCAATCTTTTTCTTTTTCGGGGATCTGTAGCCAAGCTGTTCGTTAATCACTTTAAGAATCCAATGTGGTGCGTGATTGCCCGTCAGTAACAATCGCCACGCTTCTTTTATGATTGGGAAACGCACGGGGTCTTCCTTGATAGTTTTATTGCCCTTCTCAGCATAAGGATCATTCATATAACCAGGCTTCGCTCCGTTTGGCAGATGTCCCATCTCAGCTTTTTTTCTTAATCCTCGTTTAACATCTTCCCCTTTGTTGTCGTTTTCGAGTTTTGCCTGATTGCAGAATAGACTAAGTAAGAACTTATCGTTTGGTGTGTTGTGGAAAACTTGACTTGGCGTTCTTACTTCGAGCAGCATCCCTTGGTCCATAAGATAGATGATTTCTCCTGTGTCGACAGAGTTCCTTGATATTCTACTTGCGTTCCAGACAAAAATTCCGTTTCCGTCGCCTCTTTCTATGCGCTTAAGCATTTCTTGAAACACCGAGCGGCTACGCGGTATTTTTGCTGAATGTGATTCCAGGAGAATGTCAACTATTAAAAGTCCATCAGTCTTAATGACGCGCTCATTCTCTGTCCTTTGCGACTCGACGGATAAAACTTGTCGATCCTCGGCCTCAGATGATTTACGGCAATAGTGAAAGTATTTAGTTTGTTCTTGTTGCACGGTTCTTAAAATTGCTTGATGTATTGGACTTGAGTATTAACACAACAATGCCGCTACCTCCGTGTAAGTCAAGTCATCGCCGCTCTAAAATCTTTCGCATGTCGGATGTAAGCTCCGCAAGCTTCGGACTTCTTGTCTCCTTCGCCTCTGTAAATTCCCCAATATATTGGGCAAGGACCTTAAATCTTGCCGCGTCTCCTTCAACGAGCGCCTTCCGGTAAACTGCTACTAAAACGTTGCTGAAGAGCTTTTTGAGCCACTTCTTCTCTTTGGCGATTACAATGTTGTCCGTTTCTATTTTGGCGTTCCACTCAGTTAAGGTATTTTTATTAACCCCGTATTTCTTTCCGAACCCTGCCTGAGTCCGAATAAGTAAAAGCTCTCTCGTGGTTTCATCTTCTATTCCTAACACATCAAATTGATTCGCTGCTCTGCCCTTGAGCGTCGGCGGGAGCGATTTCCAAAAACAATAAAGCTGGAACTGTTTCTCTAAAACGACCCCTCTTTTTGTCCTATTCTGTCCTACTGCCATTTTTTGCTTTTGTGTAGGTTTCATCGACCTTTTCTTTAAAATACTCCGATAGGATTTTATCCAGGAATCTGGACATCACCATGTTCTCTTTAATAGCTCCAAGCTTCAAAAGCTGGTGAGCTTCCAGGCCAATGCGAACCTGTTTCGTATCTCGTTTATATTTTTGTAAATTTGTCGACATAATACTTTCCGCCCTTCTTTATTCCGAACACCTTCCCTCCCTCGCTCCCTCAACCCGAATATCTCTATGTGTTTTCCTTTTCTTTCGGTTCCTGACGCGTGAAATCTCGTTCACGCCCAAAGTCAGTTTTTTAAGACATAGACATTCGGTATATCGGTCGCTTCGGTCGGTCGCGCGTAATCTTTGCCAAGTTTTGTTTTATTTCGCCTTGGCCAGTGCTACGCGTGCACCCCTTTGCGAATTGGGTTAAAAACCCTGATCTGACCCTAATTAAGGGGCAAATCAGGATTTTCAATTTTCTTGTCCGGGATTTTCCCAAAATTTGCCGGCTGATAAACGGCTTGGTAAAGATTAACCAAGTTGTTAGCGCGGTTTTCCGCCTCTGTATCGCTCAATTCAATCCCATAATGGCGGTGGAACAATTTTTTGTATTCAATTATTGCTTCTTTGGGCAGCATGTAGTTGTTATTTCGATCTTAACTTCAGACTACACGCGATCACTCGGTACTTACATAATCTTTTGATACAACTCAAGAACCAAAAAACGGCCTATTTTAGCCGTTTTGTAAAAACTTATGAACAGTATGAGAGGAGTATCAATAATTTAATCCTTTTTCAGTACAATTTTGTAATCGGGAGATATTCTATAACCACTTTCTTTTTTTGCTTCTATTATTCCCTTGCTATTTATTTTGAGATAACGACTTATGTTTTTTCTAATTTTACCTATCTCTGTGCGTATTGATTGCTCGCTTTTACCATTCAAAGCAAGTGAGATATCTTTTGTCTTTAGATATCCCTTATTTTCCGCGAGTAATTTAATTATGCTGAATCTTTCGCTTTTCTCACCCAGTGGATAACAATAACTTTTCCTGGGTTCGCGCCATAAATTACCAGCGGTATCAAGAAATATAATATTTTGATTTGTCTTTTTTAACTTTTTGGCAGTATTTCTCAGATACCTTAACTTGTTTCTAACTTCAAGTCTTATATTTTTTATAAGCTGTTGCGCAAATTCATCTTGAATGTTTATTCCGCAACCCCTATTGATTGTACCCATGACCTCATCTTCCTCGTAAAAAAATGATTCTTCCGAGAAAGAAACCTTTTCTTTTTCTAGAAACTCCTTTATCTGATATATCCAATCCAAGTAGCGGCGGCGTAGGCCGCTGAGCTGTGTACAGTTTTCTACTACCACCGTCTGTTTCCCTATATTTATGCCTTCCAAGATAAAACCTTCCAGGTCGTTTGGATTGAATTTCATCGCGGTTTCCTTAAATTTACTACTCTTTACCAACTTTCTCAATCTTTACTTTACTTTCTGTTTAAACTATTATCAAATTACAACTTAATAGCCGAAAGGCGGACCTAAACTGATCGGGTAACCGGCAGCACGGTCTCTAAACGTTTCCACGCAGAAAGCTCGTAGTCAGAGCACGTGGAAACGTTGTATGGGGAAACCTATACGGGTCTCGCAAGAGATCGCTGGCTGCGAGCTTTGTGGTTTACGGCCAGCACCTTAAAACGAATTACTTCGCATATGAAAAAAACAATCATAATGATTACGATCGTGTTGACATTGCTGCCAGGTTTGGTGGGAGCGATGACTCGAGAAGAAATTCTGATGAAGATAAACGAAATTATGATTCAAATTCAGATGATTCAGGCGCAGATTAGAGCAATCGAGGCATCGTTACAAATACAAGCACCGGAGGCTGGACCGGTTCAATCACAATCAACATCGACAAAAGTAATTCCGGAAACGAAATCCAGGGACTGTAATAATCCCGTATTTAACGAAAATGTACGCAATGAATGCATGTATCCACATCGAAGAGGGGTTCCATATGCAGAATCATGAAAATACCCAAAGAATTTTTATTGGATAATTGGTTCAAGTTAACCCTCTTGTCTTTGGTAATTCTAACCATTGCTGGTGGGTTCTATTGGTTTGGATTAAGGCCCTCAATCATTAAATCCGGTTGCGCTTGGATTGAGGTGCATTATGACGCCGTTCCCGCCAAACCAGCATCTCCCGATTGGCCCGAGTGCTTAAAATCAAAACCAACTGTTCCAAAAACTATAGAAGAAATTAATAAATTGTATGGATGTTATGATGCGACCCCGGCCCAGCCCGAGAGAAATTCTAAGAAACAACCTTCAAACGCGCAATATGTGAATTGCCTGCGTGAACACGGATTATGAAGCAATTATAACGACGCAGAAGTTATGAGTAGTGGTTCTGCGTAAGCACGGGGCAATTACGATATTATGCCATGTAGCCTATCAAGCAATTCCTTATCTTTTCGGAGTGCTGGATCATCTTTTGGAACAAATTGTTCAACGTTTTCCCCACAATCTTTGCACGGAACACCTTCCGGGAAAAACGTTGCCCAGGTGGGCTCTATTCCTTTTCCGCATTTTTTATGTCGTATTAAACAGGCTTTATACGGATTACCCTTTTGATGATTATCATCTAGAACATTACCCCAAGCTTCTTGCAAAAGGCCACACCACTTACAACACCGATATTTGCGGGTTATAGGATATGATTTTCCATCTGCTATGACATAATCTCGTGTTATTTTTACATCCACGCCATTAATTGCTGGTTGAATCCTCGCGCCATACCAACCATAAGTATGGCAACTGGGACACTCTAAATTACAAACGCCTCCTACTGGTGTATGCCCGCCACAAAGTTTACCCTTTTGCATCTCGTCCCACCATTGTTCCGACGAATAACTCTTGTTTTCTTCCATAGTATTCAACTACTGCTATGTGTCTATTATGTCACTACAACAGGACCTATTTCAAGGTTTTTTCTGATCGTCTTAAACCCCTCTAAAAGCTCATAAGTTTCAAAAATGTAGCTTTCAATATGGTTCCAACTTTTCTGCACCATCTCCACCTTGAAGTCTATTTTTGCGGTTTCGGCCCCATGTGCAATAAGCTCTAAGAGCATTTTCTCGAGCTCGCTATTTTCCCAAGGAAGTATTGGTTTTGTATTTTTTTTGTCACTCATTTTGTTACGAATGCTCCTGCGAGAAGCGAAGAGAACAGCCCGTTAATGTTTGCCGTCGACCTCTTTTGTTTTTCTCCGAAGGTGAGGATTTCTTTCGCCCTGTCTGTAAATTCCTTTTGTAGATCGATGGGTGGAAGGTATATGTTAATTTTCTTTATCCCTTTCGTGCTGACAAAAGAATAGGATCCTTCGTTGGCGTCCACTTTTAGCTCTCTTGATTTTGACTTAAATTCGTTCATTAAAGTTGAAAGGAATTCTGGCACGATCACCTTCTGATCCAATGCAACCCGAATTAGGTTCGTTCCTATGATTGAATCTCTTTTTGTTGGTCTGGCCACACACACCATACCAACGGTTCCTGCACGTGATATGAGTAAATCCCCACTTTCTACCTTGTATGAAAGTAGATGATTGAATTTTTCTTCTGTAATGAATAGCGGCCCATCTTCAATAAACTTATTGGGCTTCATATTTTGAATTCCCCATACAGGAATTCCATCAGACACGTATTCTTTACGCTTAAGAGCACTTCCAAACGGACCACACTTAACTCCGCGAGTTTCATCCACAACTGAACCTATTAGAACCACAGGCCACTTCATCGGATTACTATTCAGATCCCCAAACATCTGGCTAAACAGCGCCGGGATTACAGTAGCCATTTTCTTATCCGCCTCAGCTCGTTTTCTTTTCAGCTCCTCTGCTTTTTCAAGTAATGCGACAATCCGATCTTGCTCTTTGATGTCCGGGTTACCCTTGTTATCGATTGGAATCGGAATGTTTATTTTGGTTGTGTAATCACGAGATAGATGTTTAAGTCCTGCGCCCTTAAAACCCCGCGCGAGCAAGTTCTTGTTTCCTTGTAAAAAATAGCAGACATATTTTGTCGAAATGTTCGAATCTTTTGTGGCAAGAATGAAGACGTCAGCGCTTGTTGAGAAATTCTTGGAACAGTGAACGCTCGGTGCGCCGCCCGTGCCGAGAATGATTGCCTCGATCTTATAGTCAGCTTCGTCGAACCACTTTGTTTGTAGTTGGCTCGACGTGAAGAATGGATACTTACCCGACGCTAACCCATCCCCAGCTTTTCTGTGAGATTTTTTTTGGAAGTCTAGTATGTCTTTGATCTGAAAATCTTTTGTTGCCATATCATAGTTGCTTCTTCAGCTTCTCGAGGCCGTCAGCGATCTCTTTCTCAAGGGTCATAACTTCGCCGATGATTTCTTTCGGATCGCGGTGATTTATTACCTCCGTACTGGCCGGTTTGTAGCGCGAAGCAGTGAGGTTATAATCCTCAGCTACAATTTTGTCCCTTTCGGCAAACCAACTTTGACCTTCGACTTCTTTTCTCTCAAACGCTTCGGGTAAATCTTTGAGATTGTTGTTTGACGGGTCCGGCTGGCGACGATCGTCGAGAGTGTAGCCGTCCCCGGTGACTTCATAGAACCAGACCTTATTTGTTTTGCCGCCTTTGGTGTAGAAAATGATCGCAGTTTTTACGCCTGCGTACGGTTTGAATACGCCGGACGGTAAACTCACGATGGCGTTTATCTGACAGGTGTCCATGAGGATTTCACGCATTTTCTTATGCGCCCCAGTTGATCCGAAGAGTATGCCTTCCGGCACGACTACCACGCAGCGGCCGCCGTCCACGAGATGGTCATACATGTACTTGAGGAATAAAAGCTCTGTTTTTGTGGTGCTGAGCCCGATGTCTTCCTGAATGGCTTCGCTGTTGATATTGCCGGCGAATGGAGGATTTGCGAGTACCAAATCGTACTTGCGTTTCTTTTCTTCGGGTAATGTGAGCGGATCGAAATTCAGCACGTTTGATTGCGAAAGATCGTGAAGGTAAAGGTTCATGATCGCCACCTTGATCATGTCTGCATCGTTATCAAACCCGTTGATTGCTTTGGTGCGAAGGAACTCATGCTGGGCCGGCGTCAGTTTATCTCCAGATTCATGTCCTTCCTTGAGTTCTTCCTCGCTTGTGTTGGTGCGAAGAATGTATTTGTAGGATTCGATGAGGAAGCCGGCCGTGCCGCACGCGGGGTCAAGTATCAGATCGGATGGTTTAGGTTTGGCGAGCTCGATCATTGCTCGAATGATCTGGCGAGGAGTGCGGAATTGGCCATTTGTCCCAGAGACCGCAATGCGATTCAAAAGGTATTCATACATGTCGCCCTTAACGTCGGTGTCATACTTCTCGGTGTTGTTGTAGTCCATCGAGTCGATGATGCTTACCACCGACCTCAATGTTGGGCGATTGTAGATTTTGAGATGCGCCTGTCGGAAAAGTGTCTTTCCGGTACTTGTGAGTTTTGGCAGTTCGTGAAGGTGCTCGAAAACCTCGACGAGTGTGTTGTAGAGCTCGTCTCCAGAAAGGCGGCTAATCACGCGCCAACCGAACTTGCTGATCTTGCCGTTGAAGATGCTCTCGTACTTCTTACCGGACAGTTTGGCTATCCGTTCTTGGTGCTCATCAAATTCAGTGAGTGACTTCAAGAACATGAGATAGCTGATCTGTTCGATCGACGTCATTGGGTTGTTGACGCCGCCGGCAAAAAGCTCGTTCATAATCTGATCGATCTTTTGCCTCAGGTCTGAATTTGTGAATTGAAGTGCCATAGTTTATTCGACAATCGCTATTGCCGGGTTAGTGCGTACCGAATCAAACACTACCCCTAACTTGGTATCAAAGCGAGCTATGTACATGCGAGTGCCGCCAAACTGCGAAAACGGGGCTTCATCGAGGAACGCGTAATCTCCCTTCTCGAACCGTGAAAGAAGTTGTGAACTCTGGCTTAGTTGTTTGACCAGTATCTTTAATAGCCGCGTCTGTTCGAGGTCGAGATCATGCTCAGTGCGTATGCTCTCAACCAACTCCATGAGCTGCTCTTCTCGGCTCGGAAGTTTCTCCGTACCAAGTCCTGCCCGGACGTAATCCAAGAGCCCGGCAAAGACGCGGTATGCTCGTGAAAGGTTGCGCTCGTTGAAGAAATCTTTTGGTCTGTCGAAAACATTCTCGCGAACAAACTCCTCGACTTCCTGATCGTCGCCGACCTTAACCCGCTCGGCAATTTCTGGGTTCTTCTCAAGAACTTCCTTGATAGCTTTTTCCCATTTACTGATGTAGACAAGGCGATCTACTTTTTCTCCTTCCGGTCCAACTTCAAGCATTTCAGTAAATGCCATTTCGTCAACACCGCCGTAAATCTGAACTTCCGGAGGGGGTGGGGGTGGAGGAGGCGTACCACCGCCACCGCCGGTCACTGGAGCCGGTGCTTCAAAGTCATATTCTTCTTCGAAGTATTTCACGACCTCACAGAAGTCGTGTACGAGGAATTGTTTCTTTTCCGTGCCGTCCGGGAACGTGTACTTGCGAGTACCGCGTCCCTTGATCTGGATGTAAGTGGTTGGCGATGCGATAGGCCGAGCAAGTACGATGTTGAGCACTTCGGGTGCATCGAAGCCGGTCGTAAGCATGTCGACGCTTACCGCAATTCTTGGGTAAAAGTTTTCGTCTTTGCGGAATTGTTTTGCAAGATCGGATGCTCCTTTCACGCGTGAGGTGATGACCTCGGCGAATTTGCCGTTGTGCTCCGGCGTGAGTCGGTTCAGTTCGCGAGCGATTGCCACGGCATGATTTTGCGAGACCGCGAAGATGATGGATTTACCGATTGATCCGTCCGGCGTCTTGAGCGCGTTTTGAAGGAATTGTTGGCAGATAAGTTCGTTGCGCTTTGGTACGAGCACGCGCCTCTCGAGCTGTGAGATGCGGTAAGTGTAATTTTCGCCGTCGATCTCGACTTGCCAACCCACTTCTGACACCGCTTCTTTGGTGATAATTGAAACCATGCGAGCGATGCGTGGCGTGACCAGATAGCCGCCTTTTACACCGTCTTGAATTGTGAAGCGGAATGTCGGTGTGCTTATGTCGCAGCCAAAATGTTTATAGGTGTCCCGGGCGTAGCGATACTCCAGTTTGAGCGGATCATCATCTCGGAGTTTATCGACATCAATATTTTTGAGAAAATCATTCGGAGTCGCCGTAAGCCCAATACGAACCGCTTGGAAATACTCGACTACCTGACGCGGTAGATCTCCGTAAATGGACCGGTGCGCTTCGTCGTTGAATACGAGATCAAAGTATCCGGGGGTAAAGTCTTCACGGAAGTGAATGTTCAAGCTCTGAATTGTCGCGACCACGATGTTCGCGCCGCCGAATACCGCATGCTGTCCGGGCTTGTATCGAACCGCTCTGTAGTCGTCTTTGAATGCGAATTGGAAAGCATCAAGTGCTTGCTTTGCGAGCTCTATGCGGTCGACGATAAAAAGGACCCGCTCTGCCTGATGGGCTTTTAGGAAACGGTCGATGATTGCGGCCGAGAGCCGCGTCTTTCCGGTCCCTGTCGCCATCTCCAGCAAGAACGCTCGTTTGCCTTCGTCAAATTGCTTAGCAATCGTGTCTGATGCTGTCTTTTGGTATGGGCGATCGCAGATCGTATCGTTGTGTTCTACTGATGAGAGTGGTTTATGCGACTGCTTCAAGTCATGTCTGCGCTGAAGATCTTGTGGAGAGATGAATCGCTCGATTGGTGTAGCGTCGCCTTCCTCGAGATCCCAGAAGTAAAGTTGTTCTGAGTTTGCGAGGAAGACGTAGCGACAGTTGTTTGCCTCAGCATAACCGCGAGCTTGGTTTTTGGCGATATAGGGATTAATGGAATCCTTCTTTGCTTCAACAAGCGCGAGATTGTGGCCGTTGCGGTCAAGTAGGAGGTAGTCCATAAAGCCCGCCTGCGAATGTTGTTCTGTCAGTATGTTGCGGTTTGCACCTTCAAGAGTCCATCCGGCTTCTTGGAGTTTCCGGTTGATCACAATACGAGCATCTTGCTCGGTAATCGCGCCCATTTGATTTTCTGATTTTTTTGGCATGGTTATTTTGTTCTCGTATCGCGTATAAACCGCTCGAACTCAGTGCGACCAATCCGGTATTCCTTGCCGATTTTGTGTGCCTTCAACTTGCCGGCTTTTATGTAGCGGTAGATGGTCATCACGTTCAGTTTCAGCTTTGTTGCCAGCTCCTCTGCCGTATAGAAATCGTCGCTCAAAGTCATGTCTATATGATACTTTACTTTTGTTGACACAGCAATAAACGACTCGTAGTATTTGAGTATATGGATGAAATAAGGTCATATCAACCAGATAGACCGATTAAAGTTCAGAAAGAGGATAGGTTTAATAGGTGGCCTTTCGCGGAGCGTATAGCTGATACAATTGGGCAATCTTCTGATCCGAGTGGCCTTGTAATCGGTATTTATGGTGAATGGGGTGATGGGAAAAGTTCCACTTTGAATCTAATGAGCGAAGCCCTTAAGAAATACGATAATGTCGTACTTGTTAAGTTTAACCCATGGTACTTTCGTTCGGAGGCTAAATTACTTGAGGGCTTTTTCTCAATTTTAGCGGAGAACCTCGGAAAATCATTACCATCAAAAGCTGAAGAATTAGGAAGGGTATTGCAGAAAATTGGCTCTATACTTTCACTCGCTTCTGGTAGTTTTTTGGGAGGCATGGTTTCTGTTAACCCCGGTGAGGCCATCGCTAAGATCGGAGAGAAGATGGCAGAGACAGATCTGGAAGAACTTCGTGAAAGAGTCGGGGCGATTCTCAAAGAATCTAATAAACGCATCGTGGTTTTAATTGATGATATAGACCGATTAGATAAAGAAGAGGTCCAGGCGATTTTCAAATTGGTTAAGTTATCTGCAAGTTTTGAAAATGTGACTTATGTCTTGGCATTCGACGATGGAATGGTTGCCGAATCTCTATCTGAGAAATATGGTGGATTAAATGCGGGTAGAAACTTTCTGGAGAAAATTATTCAGGTACCATTGCGTTTACCCGCAGCCGATTCTTTGTCTTTGCGAAATCTCACTTTCGAAGGGGTGGATTCGGCGCTAACCTCAAGTAAAGTCACATTAACCGACGAACAAACCCAGATTTTTGTTAACGAATTTGTTCCTGGCATAGAACCCAGGGTAAGAACTCCAAGGCAAGCAAAAAGATATGCGAATGTTTTGGCTTTTGCGCTACCGCTGCTTAAGGGGGAGGTTAATCCGGTAGACCAAATGCTAATTGAGGGTTTGCGGGTGTTTTACCCTTCTCTATACTCCGCTATTCGAGAAAACCCGGATGTTTTTCTGGGCAATACACGTATCGTTTCTGAAGAGAAACTCAAAAAAAGGACTGACGAGACGATATCGGAAAGTCTCAATAATATGGGCTTAACTTCTGGCGAAAAAGAAGCGGTAACCCGCTTACTCGAAAAGCTTTTCCCTGAAATAAGCAGTCGAGCGATGCACGGATCTGATTGGAAAGAATTATGGGTTCGAGAACAGCGCGTATGTTCTGAGCGATACTTTCAGCGCTACTTTAGCTACGGCGTTCCTCCGGACGATGTTTCTGACCAATCTATTGCGTCTTTCCTCGTTGAGGCCGCAGAGTCTAATATAGAAAAGATCGGAAATGACTTTAAGGGACTTTCCAAAAACAATAAGGGTATTGCACATCTAATTGAGAAATTGCGCTATCTGGAAAATTCCATACAACCACCTATCGCAGAAAAATTAGCAGTAGCGATTGCTCAGAATGGAAATATACTACCCGAGGAAAGTACCACATTTTCTTTTTTGGGCTCCTTTTCGCAAGGTGCGATTTTTGTTTCTATGCTTATCTCTCGTATTGAAATGACTAGCCGTGGGAATCTGGCTAAAGAGGTTATTGATAAGGCTAATCCATTAAGTTTCGCTGTGGAATGTTTCCGCTGGCTAAGACACGGCGCAGATAGGCCAGAAGCGGAAAGAAAATTACCTATTGAGACAGAAAAATCTCTTGGAGAATTTTTGGCTGATAAGATTAAAGGGGTGGCTTCAACAGAAGCCCTATATTTGAGCTATCCTAATTATGCTCACCAAATGCTTTGGATTTGGAATGAGTTCGGAGCAAAGAGTGAAGTTGAGTCATACTTAAAATTACGGTTCTCAGCTAATTCAGAAGAGGTTTCTAAGTTTTTAGTTGTTCTAACACCAACAGCTTACGGTGGTGGTAAGGCCCTTCCCTTCAAGTCTGATTTTCAAAGAGATGGTTATAATGCTGTACGGAATTTTATCGATCCAAGCGTAATTTTGGAGTACTTATCAAAACTATATGGCGATAAACTTAATGCTTCGAAATACCATTTCGGTGACGATATCACTGTTGAAAATAGAGTGGCAAACCAATTTGCTTTTGTTCACGCTCAGGTCCAGTCCGAGACTACAACCGCCGCGGCTGATGTGGAAATAAACAAACCAACGTTATGAGGAAGCGTTCTTTTCACCAAGATCTCGGATCCATTCTTAATAAGCTTTTCTCGATAGCGATTTTCTTGATCCTGTTTCACTTTTTTGGAAATTCAATCTTGGACGATACGATCATAGCCCTTATTTCTATAGCTTCTTACCCGCTTGTGGGCGCATTTCTGCGGGGTATCGGCGTGTGGCACTATTAAACCTATGGAAAATCAATTTTGTATTTCAAGGAGAGGCCTGCGAGATCTTCTCGGTTTATCTAGGAGAAATTTTGTGCGTAATCTCTTTTATAAATGCTTAGAAAAGCTTAATCGAGGAGAAATAGCTAAACAGCTTAATGATGGAGCTGGAGAAGTGATCAATGCTGTCAATGCCGAAAGTAAATCATTTACACACAGAACCGAGAATGTAGAGATAATTAAGGCCCTACAACTATCAGACTTTTATTTTCCCAATAATGAAACAGAGATTTGCTTTGCAATGAGAAGAAACGTAGACCCGAAGAATGTAAAATCATATGAGGATTTGGTTTTGGGTTTTGAGAATGCAACACATATAGATTGTTTGATAAAATCAAAAAGCAAGAGTCTTGCTTTTCAAATTAAACGATATCCTCAGGAATACATGGCTCATACAAACGAGATATTTTTAAAGTGGATTGAGGATATTTTTTCTCATTACGGCAATATGAAGGGGACTATACTTTCAGTGATACTTCAACCAGCAGAGCCATATAACAAGAATGATTTTAACTTTTCTAAGTTAGCAATCTCCTTGTCAAAGATACAAGAAAAAATTACTTTTGATGAAGTGGTATTAACTTATAATGATGCCAATAAATATGTGGTTTTACATAAAATCTTTCCAGAACACAAACGACTTCTTATCCCACTGTATTGGGCATTAAAACGTTTTAGAGGCGAAATTTAGTTAGATATTAACTTACCAGCTATGTACCACTTTGAACGGATTGCCATTTATCGCCTGAATAGCGGTTCGAACAGCGTCTAACTCGCGGAGCACAATTTTTCACTTTCGGCAGAAACGTTCTATTGACAAATAGTTGTATATATGCTAGCATTAACAACAGCAATTAGATAACTAATTGGGTCAAACAGAGCCCATTTAAAAGAGAATACAGGGGGAGTATTAGTAATGAAAAAGAAAACAGTTCAAAGAAGAAAACTGGAAGACAGAGTTGGGTTGAATCCCTGGGCGATACTCGTTCTTTGTTGTCTGATTCTGCCGACCATAATTGAGATGGCGCTTTATATCTGCTGGGGAGTTGATAACGTGTATAAAAATTTTCCGGCGACAGTGCAGGTTGAGGATTACAATACGCGCCAGTGAGTAATGGTTAGCAAAAAACATAAAATCCCCATCCTTAATAAGGATGGGGATTTTTCATTAAGCAGTTTTGATACAATTAACGTATGAAAGAAATGCCCTCATTTGAAAGCGAAGAGAGTTTAGAGAGTATGGAGGAGCGTCTCGTCGTCATGCTTAAAGAAAAGGGAATAGAAGATTCAGAAACCAAAAAGATTCTCAATGCGTGGGCGGACAGGCTTGAAAAATGGGTTGTTGAGTCAGGTATGCCTACCGCGGGAATTGAACTCAATCTTAAATGGGCAAGAATGTATTTTAAGGCTGGCTTTACTGATTCGGCGGTTGAGAATTTTGAACATGCCAGAGAGCAGGCGTTTAATGAGGGGAAAGACGAACTTTTGAAAGCGATTGATGCGGAAATGGATAAGTTGGAAAGTAGTTTGGGGTTGCAGGAGTAAGCCCGACTGTATTTAAATTCATCCGTCAATATTTATTTCCCTCACCAACTCCCTCACGGTGTGATAATATTTTTATATGAACAAAAGTAGAGTAATATACTCCTTTCTCGCAATATTATTCGGGGCATTTATGTTTGTGTATGGTGAAATTGATGATAGTCCTGGGGGGCAATTGCTCGGACTCCTGGTAGCTATTATCGGCATTGTGGGTATTATAAAGAGCAAAAAGAAAACTTCTAACTAAAACAGGTTCTAATGTCTTATTAGGCGGAGCCAAGTTGAAGGAATAAACCTGTATATTAATATAGTATTACCATACACAACAAAATAGAGGTGTTTATTATTGATGTTTTTAAACAATGAATAACAAGGAAAATCATACGTGGGACGTTGTTGTTATTGGTGGCGGACCCGCTGGAATGATGGCGGCCGGACGGGCGGCTGAATTGGGCCGTTCTGTTTTGTTGCTTGAAAAAAATCCAACACTCGGTAAGAAACTGCTTATGACGGGCGGAGGGCGATGCAATGTGACGAATAACAAGCGGGATATTCGCACGATAGCCGCGCAATACAAGGGAAGTTCCCAATTTCTTATGTCCGCGTTCTCGCAATTTGATGTTGTAAAAACTCTTGATTTTTTTAATAGCCGTGGCATGGCGACAAAAGAAGAGGCGGAGGGAAGAATTTTCCCTTCTTCAAATAAATCGCGGACAGTTTTGGACGTGTTAGTGAAATATATGAATACTGGCGGGGTGAAGGTAAAAGTAAACGCAGCAGTCGCCGATTTTTCTTTTGATAAAAAGAAAGAACAGATTACGCTTCAACTCAAAGGAGGAGAAATACTCACGGCGCGGTCATGCGTTGTCGCAACGGGCGGCACCTCGCATCCGGAGACGGGGTCAACAGGAGAGGGATTCTCGTGGCTTAAAAAAATTGGGCATGCAATCGTAAAAAATAATTTTGCCCTCGTTCCTATCGCAATACAAGACGTGTGGGTAAAAAAATTATCAGGGGTAACGCTGAACGATATCAAACTCACCATATTGCAGGACGGGAAAAAACATGACGCCCAAAAAGGAAAACTGCTATTCACTCATTTTGGAATCAGCGGGCCCACGGTTTTAAATATGAGCAAAGATGTCGGGGAATTAATAGCGTATGGAGATGTGGTTATTATGCTGGATTTGTTTCCAAAACTTGATAATGGCACGCTCAAGCAAAACCTTCAGAATATTCTTATAACAGAGAGCAATAAGAAATTGAAGAACGTGTTAGGCGAGCTTATTCCGTCAGCGTTTGTTCCCGCGATACTCGCAATGGCCGGGATAGACGGCGAAACAGCAAATCATAGTGTACGGCGCGAAGACAGAATAAAACTTGTTGCATTCATGAAAACAATCCCGATGTATGTGAAGGGATTACTGGGGGCGGACAAGGCGATTGTGTCTTCAGGGGGCGTCGCGCTTGAAGAGATAAATTTTAAAACAATGCAATCGCGCATTGTGCCGCAGGTATACGTTATCGGCGATGCGCTCAATGTTAATCGTCCGTCGGGAGGATATAGCCTTCAACTGTGCTGGACGACTGGATTTGTGGCGGGAAATAGTGCATAATGAAGCAACGTTTGACAGAATTTTGTTTTCTTGATATGATGCAGTGGTATAAAGTAAATAACTAAGCAACTAAGAAACGAGGTCGGGTTTCTAGGATAAAAAAATAAACAAATGAACGGAACAATAAAGACGCTCACTGACAGGGGATTTGGATTCATTTCCCGTGAAGGTGAGACGAAGGATCTTTTCTTTCACTCAAAAGAATTGAAGGGAGTGACATTTGACGAATTAAAAGTTGGCGACAAAGTCACTTTTGAAGTCGTTAATGGAGAAAAGGGCCCGAACGCCACAAACGTGTCGCGCGCATAAGCGCCAATATAAAAACACCCCGCATTTCGCGGGGTGTTTTTATATAGCTTAAGTTATTAAGAGAGATGTTTTGAAACGAGCTTTGTCATTTCAAACATATTGACGACCGCTTTTCCGCCAAACACCTTTTTCAAACTCTCATCGGCATTGATGTTCCGCTTGTTCGTCGGATCCTGGAGGTTATGTCCCTTGATGTACTCCCAGAGCTTCTTGACGACATCTGACCTTGGCATAGGACCCTTGCCCACTATTGCCGCCAGCTCCGCGCTGACGTTCAGCGGCTTCATAAACGCAGAATTGCTTTTTTGCTCCATACGATTGTTTATTAATCCATTTGGGTTAGACCTTTATATAATTATGCATGATTTCGGAATTACCAGCAAGTTCTGAGGCGCTGGGCTTTATATAAAGCCCTTTACCTGAAGATCCCACAGTTTCTTATAAAGGCCACTGTCCATATTCGACAGCTCGTTGTGGGTTCCATCTTCGACGATTGAGCCGTTGTCCATTGCTATTATGCGGTCCATTTTTTTGATGGTTGAAAGCCTGTGCGCGATGACAATTGTAGTGCAGCTTTTCATCAAGTTTTCCAGAGCATCCTGGATTAATGATTCGGAGTAGGAATCCAGGCTTGAAGTGGCTTCATCGAAAATAAGTATGGGGGCTTTCTTTAATATCGCTCTTGCGATGGCGACGCGCTGGCGTTCTCCGCCGGAAAGTTTAATTCCTCGTTCACCGACGAACGTTTTGTATTTCAATGGCAAATTCTCAATAAATTCGTTGCAGTGTGCAAGGCGGGCCGCCTCCTTCACTTCTTTGTCCGTGGCGTTTCGGCGTCCGTAGCGGATATTTTCAATCAATGTCCGATGGAAAAGAACGGGGTCTTGTGGAACGAAGCTGATATTTTCACGGATGCTGTCCTGTGTGATATTTTTAATATTTTGGCCGTCAATGCTGATTGAGCCTTTTGTTAAGTCATAAAGCCGCATTATGAGGCGCGCGAGAGTTGTTTTACCCGCGCCGGACGGGCCGATAATCGCCACTTTTTCTCCTGGCTTAATAGTTATATTCAGATTATTCAGCACTTTATTGTCCTTGCCGAATTCAAAAGAGATGTTATTAAAAACTATTTCTCCTTTTGTAATAATTAATTTTTTCGCATTCGGCACATCTTCTATCTCGTGCTTTGTAAGAAGAATATTAACCATCTCTCTTGAATCGGCAATGCTCTGGTAAAAATTACGGACGGTTTTACTCAAGCTCCATAACTGTTGCGATAAGCTGATGATATACGCCTGCCCCAGCACGAACGTACCAACAGTGATAGTGCCGGCTTTCCAATATTTGATTGCAAAATAAAACACGAAAAATTCAACGAGAGTTATAAGAAAAACCTGGATAGCATCAACCGCGATTCCGAGGCGCCAAGAAAACAGAACTTTCTTTGCCTGATCGTTTGAAACGTCCCGAAAGCCTTCCGACTCGTATCCGTGCCCGGTGAAAAAAGATATCGCGTTGTTATTTGTTATTGAGTCGGCCAAGTAGCCAGTTGTGCGAGAGTCTGCCTCCGCCACGGAGATGTCATATTTCAGCTTCCATGTGGAAAAAGAAATGCTGAATATCGTAAATATAACCACCCATACGGCTATGATGGCGGAGAATGTCGGCGCTATAAACCACGTAATCCAGATGGACCCTAAAATGGTTATAACAAGCGGTATTAAGTTGAAGGCCACGCTATCAGTCAGGACTTCGAAAGCGCGGCTGAAGCGTCCCACTTTTTGCACAAGGCTTCCGCTGAAATTATTAGCGAAGAACGTGTGGGAATGCTGGATCATGTAATCAAACGCCCCCTGCTTTAAGCGGGCCATTACAGCTGACTGCATTAACGTGTAGATATACTGAGCCGTCTGCCAGAATATTTGGTTTATAAAATGCAAAATTAATATGAAAACAATAATATTAATAAGCATCGGAGCCGAGGCGCCGGGGTCCGTGGATTTCCCGAGAATATCAAAGAAATTTTTATAGTACACCGGCACGGTAACATTGATTATTTGCGCTGCAAAAAATAAAATGTAGGCAGAAAAAAATAGGCCCTTCATCGGTCCAATCCCTTTCCAAAATTGGCCCAGTATTTGACTGATTGACGCGCCCCTAGTGGATTTATTGCTGTTTTTCACAATCCGACTATTATACAACAAAAAACAGTGAGAATGGAAGAGTGCATAACAAAAACTTTATTTTTGCGCGCTTTAAGCTTTAATTATTATATGAAGTCAAAACTATTTATTTCCACAATTTTGGTTGTTGCATTATTTTTACCAGCCGTTACGTTCGGAGCTTTTGAAAACAATTTGTTCTACGGCTCGCGGGGAGACGCAGTAACAGAACTTCAGAAATTTCTCACCAAGGAAGGCACATACTCCGGGCCCGTTACCGGCAATTTTTTTTCACTCACACTGGAAGCTGTGAAAAGCTTTCAGGAAAAAGAGGGAATCGTGCCGGTTGCCGGATATTTTGGTCCCAAGACAAGAGCAGCTGCAAATAGCAAGTTAGCGCCAGCAACTTCTACTCCTAAAAATTTAACCGAACAAATTAATGCGCTTTTAAAACAAGTTCGGGAGCTTCAGAAGCAGCTTTCGCTACTTGAGCAACAGAGCGTGACTTCAACACAAGTGTCCGTTCCGGTTTCCGTGGCAACTTCAACAGCAACTTCTACTACGACTCAGCAATCATTGCCGGGCGTTGTCATTGAAGCTGTGTCGCCCGTCTTTGGAGCTCCGACGCCAATAGTCGGCACGGGTTCCGGTGTTACGGTAGGAGTTTTTAAAGTCACGAACAGTGGCGATTCAGCGGTCTATCTCTCGTCGCTCAAGTTTTCAAAAGGCGGCGTCGCGACAACTTCGCTTAGTTTTTCTCTCTTTGTTTCAATAGGTGGCGGGTCATCGGCAGATGCGTCCGTTTTATACGGAGACGCGGTTACTGGAACGACCGGAGCATCCCCAACGGTTTTATTTATCATTTCCGGCATTAGCGAGACGAATCGTTTAATAAACAGCGGCTCGTGGAGATATCTGACTATTAAGACAAAGGGCGTTACCGACAATAACGATACGTTTCAGTTTGGTGTGAATGCGCTTGGCGATGTTACATATTCGGCGTATTAAGCAGATCTTGGATATGATGCGAATGGTAACAGTACTATTAGCGACCGCATTGATAGCCTGCCGGTTTCGGGCGTTACATCACTCGCGACCGTTATTGCGAAGTCATAGTTTTAGAATCAGAGAAACTTGACGAATAGTGTGAGATATACTATTTTGCTTTTAGAACAAAATAGTAAGTAGCAATATTCACAAAATAGGAAGGAGGCGGAAGATGCTGAATATAATGTTATACGGTTTTAATGTCACTGCTGACATTGGAGCGATGAAAACTAAAATTGATGGGGCAATGAAGGAGCTTGGTTTTGAGAATAATGCGATAACGACTATTGTAAGTGCGTTCGTTTGGCCTTGTGGCGAGGAGAAGGCTCACGCCCCATTCATACGAGTTTGTTCGACAGATTTGCCCCAAGCTCGTAAAGTCGTCGGCGCGCTCAAAATGGCCAAGGTAGGAGTTCTCGTTGAGTCACTTATTCTTAGTGATTCTATTCCAGCCACTGAGATGAGGTGATATATTTACCATTCCATCAAAATCAAAAAACCGCATGGTTGTTAATCCAGCGGTTTTTTATTTCACGAAATTTTCCCTCGTTTGTTTTTAGCAATTTTTGCCGTAGAAAGGCCCAGTGTTTTGATACAATAAAAGAGTGAGCGGACAAACTTCTCTATTAGGACTTAGTTTCATAGCGTTATCTCTTTTGGGATTCTATCTCGCATATTTGTACGGGCGCAAAACAAAGCGGTTTAGATGGAGTGAGTACATTGCTACGCTTTTTATTCCGACGCTGTTTATTTTTATTCAGGCGCACTACATAGGCGTGCAAATACTTTATTTGTTTTTTGTTAGTTGCGTGGCGGGATTTTTGTTGGAATATATCGTCGGGCTTACATACCACAAAACGCTCAATCAGCGCCTCTGGACGTATAAGAGATTAAGCGTCGGTGGTTACACGAGTTTACTCAGTATTCCGATATGGGGAGTCGCCGGCGTGGTTTTTTGATTTCTTGGTAAATCGGTTGGTTTATAATCTTCAATTTGGTTTACCTTACAGAAGGTTTATAATAAAGACTTATGAGCAACGGCTTTGAAAAAGGGCCGGAAGTGAAGAAAAATCCACGTTTGTGGCGTGTGGAGCTTAGGGGAAGCGAAATAATCGGTTTGCCTGAGGGAGTTTCTCCTCATGACGTGCTTCTTTTTAAAGAAAATGATGGTTCGTGGTGGGCGGCAAACCCATCAAAAGAGATTTTAGAAGAAATAAAAATGTGGCGGACTGACTGGATGGATACAAAAGGAAGCGGTTAGCGAACACAGGCAGAGTCTAGCCCAGTTGATAAATAGCACAAGAAGGTGCTATTTTGTTTTTAGCTGTACATTACAAAAACATTACAAAAAGGAGTTATGAATGGGGAAAAAGAAAATATATCTGGCTGGCCCCTTGTTTAATGTTGGCGAAAGGCTTCATAACCTTTTTCTTGAAAAACATTTAACCGCGTGGGGATATGAAGTAATTCTTCCCCAGCGGGAGGCGCTCAAGTTTTTTAATGGGAAAGTTTTTAACGTAAAGGGAATTGTTGAAGATTGCCGGAAGAACTCCGCTGATGGTGAGAACGTTTTTGTGTGTAATACTGACGGACCTGACGCTGATAGCGGAGCCTGTGTTGAATACGGCATCGCAACTGCGATAACCGGGCGCGCTGTTGTTTATCGCACTGATTTCCGGACCGATACGGAAAAGGAACTCGGGGTGAACGCCATGCTTCAGGGAAAAGGTACGGTTTTTATATATGAGCCATGCTTTTTCACTGAGCTTGATCAGGTTGAGGAATACTATCAAAAACTGGCAAAAAGAATTCATGACGCGATTTTGACGTTGTAATATAAAAACGCAAATCATGGGTATGAGCGGTTTTTAAGAAAGCCGCACTTACGGGCACGCCTTAGCTATGCTAAGAAACGGCCCGGTTTCGCTTTTTTGATACAATAATAGAAAGGTCACGAATAAAAATTTTAAGCATTATGAAAGGATACGCAGACAATATTGAGAGACTTACGCTTGAGAATGAGAACTTCAGGAAAGTTCTTTATACGGCGAAGTATAGTCAGCTGGTTTTGATGTCGCTTAAGCCGAACGAGGAGATTGGCGCCGAGGTGCATGAAAACGTTGACCAGTTTTTCAGGTTTGAGAAGGGGATGGGAAAGGCGGTGATTGACGGCAACGAATATGCGATTACTGATGGAAGCGCGGTCATAGTCCCATCGGGATCGCGGCATAATATAATCAACACATCAGGGAGCGAGCCATTAAAGCTCTACACGATTTATTCTCCCGCGAATCATCGCGACGGAGTCATTCACGCGACGAAGCAGGAAGCAGAAGCGGGTGAGGAGGAACACTTTGACGGGAAAACAACCGAAACCCATGCGTAAACCGACATTTTATTTTATCTGGGGCGCTATTCTTGTTTTTGTTATCGCTCTTTTTGCTGGCGCAGATTATATACTTCATTCTATTGTGCCAGAATGGAGCGTTCCTGATTATTACTTTCGCAACAAATTGATTTTCGGTTTTTTGTTGAGCATCCCTGCGCTCTTTGTTTCGGCGCGATATTTCCGGTCAGCGTGGTCGAGGACCGCGGTTTTTTCGGCGGCCATTACAATTCTTTTACAGGCTCGGTATTTCATTGAGGGTTATCCGATTAGATTTATAATTACGTTCTTGTTTATCCATTTCGCGATTATCTACATTCTTTCCGCGGCTATGTTTTTTATCACTGGCCGATATAGCCGCATTAAATTAAAATAACATTATGAATAAAAATATCATTGTACTTGTGGTTGTCGGGTTTGTTATTATCGCTGCAATAATGGAGGCGGGAATAAGTCGATATGGGTATAAGACGGTGCCTCAGGCAAGCGCGCCCGCGAACTTGGCGGCTTCTACAGCCGCGCAGGGCAGCAACTCAACTGCTACAATCCAAGAGTCGGTTGCGGAGGTGAATATTCAGAACTTTTCCTTTAATCCGGCCGAAGTAAGCATAAAAACCGGCGGCACGGTGCGCTGGACCAATAAAGATTCTGCGCTGCACAAAATTATCATAAACGGAATAACCGAGTCGCAAATGATGGCACAGGACGGCAGTTTTGAATTTTCTTTTGCGAAGGCCGGCGCATATTCGTACATTTGTAGCATCCACCCATCAATGAAGGGTATTGTTACCGTAACCGAGTGAAGCAATAATGTTTTATCTCAGAGAATAACTGCTTTGAAATTGTCCCCGTTTTTCCGGGGGCAATTTTTGTACTAACAACTAAGAACAGCGGTTGATTTCTTGAATTTAAAATTGACACCGCAAATAAATAAGTGCTATTCCCATTTTTGAGAAAATAGGGTAGTATTCTAGCTTATGTCGTCAGACAACGAGATAATTTTGAGATTTGATAACGTGTCTTTTGAATTCGGGCACAATAAGCACATTTTTGAGGATGTGAGTTTTTCCGTGCGCAATGGGATGAAAGTGGCGCTTATGGGGCAGAACGGTTCGGGTAAGTCCACGCTTTTTAATCTTATTATGCGCACAATCGCGCCTGAATCCGGCAAGATAAACGTAAAACAAAATCTTCTAATCGCGACCGCGTTGCAGGTCATTCCAAGGAAGGAAATGGACATGACAGTCAGTGGATTTTTTGAAAAGCGGTTTGCAAAGAAAATTTATAACATAGACCCGTTGATTGATCGCGTGCTAGAAGTTGTTAACATGCCGGTTCCGCACGACAGAATAATCAAATCATTTTCAGGCGGACAACAGGCGCGTTTGCTTCTCGCGTCCGCACTTATACAAGACCCTGATATTTTACTTCTTGACGAGCCGACGAATAATTTAGATAAAGCGGGGATAGAACACTTAACCGAATTTCTAAAAAATTATAAGAAGACCGTTGTCGTAATTTCTCACGACGCCAGTTTCTTGAACTCATTTACCGATGGTGTTTTGTATCTCGATTCCTTTACTAAAAAAATTGAACAGTATTTTGGAAATTATTCCGATGTGGTTGGTGAGATATTAATCCGTATAGAAAAAGAGAATAGGAAAAATGCCAAGCTCGCGAAGGAGATACAGGAAAACAAAGATAAGGCGAATTTTTTTGCGCATAAGGGAGGGCAGATGCGCCTTGTCGCGCGCCGCATGCGCGAGAGAGCGGAAGAACTTGAAGAAGCGAAAGTTGATGTTAGAAAGGAAGATAAAGCGATTCGTTCTTTTATTATTCCATCCCAGCCAGAGCTCGTTGATGAGATTATAAAAATCACGTCGTTTAAGGTGATTAAGCATCACAAGGCGGTTACGCATAAGGCGAATATTTCGCTTAAGAGGAGGATGCATCTTCTTTTGCGCGGGCCGAATGGAATAGGCAAATCAACGCTTCTTGAAATGATAGCTGAGAGAGATCCCAAAAGCGTTATTATCGCTCCCAGTGTCCGTTTTAGTTATTACAAACAGGACTTTTCAATGCTTAATTTTGAGGATACTGTGCGCGACTCACTTATAGCCGTTTCAGGTGAAAAGAGCGAAGTGGATATGCGCGGAATTGCCGCCGGATTTTTGATTGATCCAGAGATGATGAATGCAAAAATCGGAAATCTGTCAGAAGGGCAGAAGGGGCTCGTTGCGTTTGCAAAAATCGTACTTCTACGTCCCGGGCTTCTTATTTTAGATGAACCGACGAACCATATTAATTTTCGTCACATTCCAATCATTGCCGAGGCCTTGAATAAATATGAAGGCGCGATGATACTCGTTTCCCATGTAAAAGAATTTGTGGACAAAATTCGTATTGACGAGATTCTTGACTTGGATAAATAAGATTTTGTTTGTATAACAAAAAACACAAAGGAAGTAATAATGATAAAATAATCTGTACATGGCTTGGAAGGTAATTATTATCATCACAGTAGTTCTTGCACTAGCGGTTTTTTTTGGTTTCAGGCTGTACGGAATTTCTTTGCCAGCGTCGCTTTTGCAGTTTTCAGAGCACTCGCCGACGAGCGCGTTTCCTCCGATTACCGTTTCATTCCGCGACGTGAGGGCGGTTTACGCGACGGCGTCATCGGTTTCCTTGCCGTCGCGGCTCAAAACACTCATTAATCTCATCAAGCGCACCGAGCTTAATGCGCTTGTTGTTGATATAAAAGACACCGACGGAGTTTATCTCGGGGCGAATATGGAGCGCATTGTTACTGAATTGCGCACGGAGGGCATTTATCCAATAGCGCGCATGATTGCGTTTCAGGACAATGACCTTGCTGCGCGGCGGCCCGACCTCGCGCTTCACACTGCGTCGGGAACTTTATGGACGAGCGGGAGGGGAAAGTACCGCTGGGTTGATCCCGCGAGCCGCGAGGTGTGGGATTATAATGTCGGCATTGCGCGGCGCGCGCTTGATTTTGGTTTTGCCGAAGTTAATTTTGACTACATTCGCTTTCCATCCGACGGCGATACAGAAGACCCCGTTTACCCCGTTTACGACGGTGTTCGTTATAAGGTTGACGTGATGGCGGAATTTTTCCACTATCTTACAAGTGAGATAAAAAAAACCAATCCGAACGCGATACTTTCCGCAGACCTTTTTGCATATTCGTTTTTGCGCGATGACGGGCTTGGCGTGGGACAGCGATTAGAAAACGCCGCGGCGGAGTTTGATGTTGTCTCGCCGATGATTTACCCGTCGCACTTCGCGAACGGGAATTTCGGATTTGATAATCCCAATAAGCATCCGTATGAAGTGGTGAGGCAGACACTTGAATCCGGACGCATACTTTTAGGAAATAGCACGACAACTGCGGTTATCCGCCCGTGGCTTCAGGACTTCAGCCTCAGCGGAGTTTCGTATGGTCCGGTTGAGGTGCGCACGGAGATTTTGGCGGCAATTGACGGCGGTTCCCCAAATACATGGATGATGTGGAACCCGTCGAATATTTATAATCCGATAACGTTTCTCCTGAAGTAATTATCTCCACACGCCAATTGAATTGGTGAGGGGATTTATTTTTTACTTGCGTGGTTGTTGCGGTCGTTTTTGGAAAGAATTGCTTTTCTGATTCTCACGGTCTTCGGCGTCACTTCAACCAGCTCATCGTCGCCGATGTATTCCAGCGCATCTTCAAGCTCCATAACGTGGGGGACTTCAAGTTGTTCCTGTATCCCGAAGTTTTTTGTCCGGAAGTTCGTGAGTTCTTTTGCTTTGCAGATATTTACCGGGATATCATTTGCCTTCGCGTTTTCACCGACAACCATTCCTTCATAAACGGGAATGCCAGGACTGATGAATAGTTTGCCCCGGCCTTGCGCGTTTAAGAGTCCATACGAATTTGACGTTCCGGATTCTGACGCGACGAGCGAACCATGCATGCTGTTTGTGTCGCTTTCTTTGTACGGTTCATAGCCGGTAAAAATGCTATTCATCACGCCCAATCCTTTTGTTGAAGTAAGAAATGTATTTCGTATGCCGATGATGCCGCGCGTTGGAACGGCAAAATCAAGATAGGCGATGCTGCGGTCAACTTTCATATCGCGCATAACACCAAGCCTCTTCCCGAGCATTTCAATAACCGTGCCAGAAAACTGCTCCGGCACTTCAATTGAGACAAGCTCCATTGGCTCCATTTTTTTCCCGTTGATTTCTTTAATAATGACCTGCGGGCGCGACACTTCAAGTTCGTATCCTTCGCGCCGCATTTTTTCAATAAGTATGGAGAGGTGCAGTTCACCGCGACCGGCGACGATCCATTTATCAAGCGATTCGGATTGCGTAATAAGAAGCGCGACATCAGTTTCAATTTCGTGTTCAAGCCGCTCGCGGAGATTCCGCGAGGTCGTGAATTTTCCCTCTTTCCCCATAAAAGGGGACGTGTTTACGCCGAACGTCATTTTTACCGTTGGTTCGTCTATGTGAATTATTGGAAGCTGTTCCGGATGCTCTAAGTCCGCGATTGTTTCGCCGATCGAAATAGACGGGATACCGGCGATTGCCACAATTTCTCCCGCATGCGCTTCTTCTACGTCAACGCGCGTGAGCCCTTCAAAAAGCATAACCGAAGAAAGCTGAACTTTTTCAATTTTTCCATGCCTGTCGATGTGCGCGACCATCATTCCTTTTTTAAGCGCTCCGGAATACAATCTCCCGATTCCGATTTTTCCTTTATAGTTATCGTAGGCGAGATTTACCGTGAGCATCTGGAGCGGTTTGTCTTTAAAAACTTCTGGCGGCGGTATTTTGTGAATAATGGCGTCAAAGAGCGGCTTTACATTTTTCATTGCGACTAGGTCAGGTTTTGTGCTTGCCTTTCCCTGCGTTGCCGAAGCATAGATTACGGGGAACTCAATCTGTTTTTCATCCGCGCCAAGCTCAATAAAAAGATCATACGTGCGCGCTAGCGCCCACGCCGGCCGCGCGTCGGGCTTATCTATTTTATTAATAACAACAATCGCCGGATGTCCCGCCTGAATGGCTTTTTGGAGAACAAACTTTGTCTGCGGCATCGGCCCTTCTTTCGCGTCAACGAGAAGTAGAACTCCGTCAACCATGCGCATAATGCGCTCAACCTCGCCACCGAAGTCCGCGTGCCCCGGCGTATCAACCAAATTTATTTTCGTTGTCCCGTAATGGATTGAGGCGTTTTTTGAAAAAATCGTAATACCGCGCTCGCGTTCAAGCTCGTTTGAATCCATAATAAGTTCCTGCGGAGCGTCAGTTTTTGTTTTAAAACTCTCGGATTGCTTTAAAAGCGCGTCAACGAGCGTCGTCTTTCCGTGGTCGACGTGCGCGATAATCGCGATGTTTCGTATGTTGTTGTGCATAGATTGCATAAGCCCCCGCTACGCACGGAGGCCATGTAGGAATGAAGTATGCTACAAAACAGGGAAAAGTTCAATAAGAAGAATGTGGACGCGCTACATTTGCTATAATGGGCATATAAGTTTCTAAAGGTCGAACGGCTGGTTTTTTACATATATTTTTTATGAAAAAGCTTAACACGCTCGACTGGGTTGCAGTTGTGCTTCTTGTTATCGGCGGTTTGAACTGGGGTTTGGTCGGTGTATTCAATCTGGACGTCGTTGCGGCGATTTTTGGCACGATGTCCACAATTTCACGCGTCATTTACGTATTAGTCGGTCTTTCGGCAATTGAACTTCTCGTTAATGTCGGCAAGTTGAAGAGTTAAAATTGATTTGAAGTTACAATAGCCCCGACTCCGCGGACTAGCGGAGTCGGGGGCTTTGTTTTTGACAAACCAGCTTTTTATTATACAATCTTAACAGTTCTAAAAGTACAAAAATTATATAAAGAAGGAGGCGGTTATGTATTGTACAGAAATGCACGACGGAAAAATATGCGGAGGGGAAATCGATGTTGAAAATTCTATTCAGTTAAAAGGCGGCTGTATGGGGCATAAGGGATCGGTGTTTTGTTGTTCTATGTGCGGAGCGCTATATAATAGTGACGGCCACGCGCTTTTTAATTGGAAATGCGAAAGAGTTTTCCTATTTTTGGAGTATGGCGTGCTTTTTACAAAGAAAATACCATCTGTTCCAGTTGCGGCTTTTATTATTTCGGGAAATTTTGAAGATATAAAAAACCACTTGAATTGACGGTGGTTTTTTTATCCCCGCTCCAGATACTCAATTTTAAAATTCTCTGAGAGGATTGAATATTTATGCAGGGATTAATTTTATTCGAGGGTGTACAATCCTAGATATGGAACCGCTTGCGTCAAAAATCAGGCCTAAAAACCTAGATGAGTTTGTCGGGCAAAAACACCTTGTTGGTGTGGATAACCCTTCGGCAAGCTCAGGGCGAGCCCTTTCTGTAAGCTCAGGACGTGGGCCCCTGCGGGTGGCGATTGAAAAGAAGCACCTGTTCTCGTTTATTTTATGGGGGCCGCCCGGATGTGGGAAAACGACGCTTGCTAAAATCTATGCAAAAAGCTTGGGCGGAGAATTGTTTGAGTTGTCCGCTGTGTCGGCCGGAAAAGACGATGTTCGGGAAATCATAAAATTTGGCGGATTAAAACAGAAAATTTTATTTTTAGACGAGATACACCGGTTTAACAAGGCCCAGCAGGATTATCTTTTGCCGTATGTTGAAAGCGGAGAAATTATTTTAATCGGCGCGACGACGGAGAACCCGAGCTTTGAGGTTATTTCTCCGCTACTTTCGCGATGTCGCGTATTCGTGCTTGAGCCGCTTTCAGAGAGTGAGGTAGGAGAAATTATTGACCGCACGGGGATAAAAATGAAAAAGGACGCGCGCGACTGGCTAATCCAGATGGCGAACGGCGACGCGCGGCAAGTGCTCGCGGTGCTTGAAACGGCGCAGGGACTTTATGGAAAAATCACGCTTGAGACGCTCGAGGACGCAATCCAATCAAAATTTTTGCGGTATGACAAGAAAGGCGATGAGCACTACAACATCATAAGCGCGTTTATTAAAAGCATGCGGGCGAGCCAGCCGGACGCGGCGCTCTATTATCTCGCGCGGATGGTTGAGGCGGGCGAGGACCCGAAATTCATCGCGCGGAGGATGGTAATTTTTGCGAGTGAGGATATCGGCATGGCACAGCCGACGGCGCTTGTTGTCGCAAACGACGTGTTCCGCGCGGTTGAAACCATCGGATTGCCGGAGGCGCAGATAAATCTCGCGCACGGCACAGTTTATTTAGCAACCGCAAAAAAAGACAGGAGCGCGTACGATGCATATTTCCGCGCGCTTGAGGACGTGAAAAAACACGGTAATCTTCCTATCCCGCTCCATATTAGGAATGCCCCAACGAAGCTTATGAAAAATCTCGGCTACAGTAAGGGGTATGAAAAATATTCTAAGGAAAGCTACTTACCAGAGAAGCTGAAGGGGAAGAAGTATTTGGTATAATATAGAAAAGGTCGGATTCTCTATTTTTACAAATATGCATCTGAATAAAAAAGCGCTCGGACTCGCGGTCGGCGTTTTAGCTGGCGCCGTTTGGTTTATTATGATTGCCGGTGCTTTGCTTTTTGGCTGGATGAAGAGCGCGGTAATGCTTTTGGGGCCCTTGCACCCGGGGTTCGCTTACTCATGGGGCGGCGCAGTCTGGATGGCCGTGCTGCATCTTGTTGTTGGGTACGTTCTCGGCTATGTGCTTGCCTGGCTCTACAATAAGTCGGTGAAATAATGTTTAGAGGCGAAGTATAAACCCGCTTCTTTTTGAGGCGGGTTTTGGCTTGATTTTTTCTTAATTATATTGTATTATTATAGGCAGCGTGTTTTTACATTTATCAAATTTTTAGCGGAGGCGTTATGCAGAATAAAGTCAAAACGTGCACGCGCGACAACGAGGATCATGGCCCAATCGCGTTTTTCAACAGAAGTGACGCAAGCGGGATGTCGAAGCGCGGAATTGTGCTCGGATTAGCTCTCGGCGCGCTCGCTATTGCAAGTGATTCAGGCGCGCGTTTCGGCGGGCTTTTTATTTCAAGCGCGTTGCTTTGCGTAATGATTACGGTACTTACGATAATGCCCGTGAGTTTTTTGTTTGGAAGGCGGTTCGGAATAATTGCCGGGTTTTTGTACGGAATTTGCGCGAGTGCAGGGTACGGTTTTATTGTTTTATTATCTGAGTTATCGAAATAGCCGTCCAGACGGAACTCTGAGCGGCTTTTTTATTAGCAATGTGTTCTTGTAAAAATTTTTGCAGTTATGTTATATTTAAATTGGCTCTTTTGACGTGTTTCGATTTTGGATTGCGGGCCAAAAAATAACCAAATCACTTAAATTAATCAAGCAAGGAGAAGAATTATGAAAAGATTTTTTCCTCCTGGCCTGGCCTTTTTAGGTTTGGGTCCCCCTGTTGCTGGTTCTTTTAACAATTCACAAAGCGGCGTATACGGTTGCGGGAAATCCGGTGGAATAGGTAGGTGCACCCATATTGCCGATACCTTTGCAGATGAAACTGATACAACCGGATACTGGACCAGCATTTTTCAATGACGATACGCGGATAACCGGGTTGGAAGGTCCCACTAGATAAACTTCCATACATGACCGTGCCTGCTAACTATGTTAGCGGGCACGCTTTTTTATACAGCAGTTTTATCCACATGCTTATTGCGCCAGTACGGTTAGCTATGTTATTATTAAGTCAGCTCATTGGACTGCTTCTTGTTTGGGATGCGAGCTGAAAGGTACTAAGTGTACCAAACAAACCACTAATTAACCAAGGAGAAGAATTATGAAAAGATTTTTTCCTCCTGGCCTGGCCTTTTTAGGTTCGGGTCCCCCTGAGACAGCTGGTGTTAACAATCAACAAGCGATGGGCGTCGATACAGGAAGATGTGGAGTTTATGGAAGGTGTAATAAACCGACAGCGGCGGGTACAGTTAATTCGATCACCGGTTGCACGATCAGCACATACCAATAACAAACAGCGGAAAATCTTAGAGCCCCCTTGCTTCATATAGGTAAGGGGTTCTCTTTTTGTAAAAGTTGGCATATTTCATGCTTTGTCAATTTATCCACAGGTTTGTTGTAAGGGCGTGATACGAATGTTATATTTAAATTGGCTCTTTAACGCGTTTATTGCTTTGGTTATGAGCCTACTCATTCACAGAATTACAGGTTAACCCTCATTAACGGAAGGAGTAAAAGTCATGGGAGTAAAATTTTTCCTCGAAGCGGCCTTTTTAGGCTCAACAAAACGTTCAGCGGGTTCCATTAACGTACAAAACGGCGAAGAGACAACCGGAGAAGCGACAGGAAGGTGCACCGGAATACTGCAGCGCGGCGCGAATTTTTTTGATACTGCTGCATCCGATACCAATCAGCAATAAGACGACGACACGACCTTTAACCAGGAAGCCACCCCATAATGGGTGGCTTTTTTTTGATTTGCTATAATGTAAGCATGAAGAAAGACATTATCATCGCGATTGTCGCCGTCGCAATTTTGGTCGTTGGGGGATATTTGTACTGGACAAAGTGGCGAGTTACAACACCTACTCCAACCGCGCAAGAGCAGGCGCTTCAGAATGTGAATAACGCAACTGATGCGGCCATTAAAAGCGCGACGCAGGGGGCTTTGCCGTCGCTTGCGACTCCGGATACAAACCCAGTTACCAAAACCAATCCGTTCTCAAACATAAAGACGAACCCATTTCAATAATTAATCGCGAACTATGAACACAAAATTTTTTGTCAGCTTTCTTGTACTAGGTCTCGGCGTCGCTGTTTCCGCGGTTATCGTAAGTACTGCTGTTTTTGCGCAGACACAAACAAACACAGCGTCCGCGGCGAACATTCAATATCCCGTTCAGGAACTTGGCGGATGCACAAGCGAACAAAATTGCAAAACGTATTGCGATGATTCTGCAAATATTAATGCGTGCGTCAGTTTTGCTGAAAAGAACAACCTCATGAGTCAGGAGGATATTGTTATGGCAAAGAAATTTGCCACGGCTGGCGCAAAGGGTCCTGGCGGATGTACTAGCAAGGACTCGTGTGATGCATTTTGCAATGACGCGGCGAATATAGACGAGTGTGTTTCGTTTGCGGAGCAAAATGGCATGATGCCGCCGGAACAGTTAAAGGAAGCAAAACAAGTTCAAGCGGCAATCAAGCGTGGTGTGAAGCCGCCGGCGTGCGGAGGGAAGAAAGCGTGCGATTCATATTGCCAAAGCGCCGATCATATGGAGGAGTGTATGAATTTCGCGCTTGCCGCTGGATTTATGAATGAACAGGAAGCTCAAGATGCCCAAAAGGCACTAGTTGCTATTAAGCAAGGCGTGAAGCCGCCGGCGTGCCAAGGAAAGGAAGCGTGCGACGCGTATTGCGGGAGCGACGCGCATTTTGAAGAATGCACGAATTTCGCGCTTGCCGCGGGATTTATGAGCGCGAAAGATGCCGAGATGGCTAAGAAGACCGGAGGAAAAGGCCCAGGTGGATGTAAGGGAAAAGACCAATGCGATGCATTTTGTAATGACCAGGCAAATCAGGAAACGTGTTTCCAGTTCGGTGTTGATAACGGAATGATTCCGCAGGAAGATTTACAGAGAATGAAGGATGGAAAACAGCAGATGCAGCAAATGCTGACGCAGGCGCCGGCGACAGTACTGGACTGTCTTAATTCGTCAGTTGGAAGTGACGCGCTTCAAAAACTGCAGAGCGGTGCCGGTATGCCTCCAAGAGATGTTGGGGATAAAATGAAAACGTGTTTTGAAAAAATGATTCCGCTGGGGATGACGGGCGCCCCGGGCGAGGGTGGAAACATGCCGCCCGGAGTCGGAGTCCCGGGTCAGGGACCGAATGGAAATCCTCCGTGCACCACTCCCGAAGAATGTAAAAAAATGTTTGGTGAAAATGGCATGCAGCCCGGAGGGCAGCAAGGGTTTGGTCCAAACGGGAATCCTCCATGCACTACTCCTGAGGAGTGTCAGAAAATGTTCGGTGATGGACAAGGTCCGAATGGACAACAGGGTCCGGATGGGCAACAAGGCATGGGTATGGAATTTTCAGGTCAGCAGCAAGGTGGAAATCCTCAGTGTAGCAGCCCTGAAGAATGCGCAAAATTATTTGGTGGCGGGAAAATTCCGGAAATTATGATGGGGAAGGAACAAATCCCGGGGAATTTTCAACAAGGACCAACTGGACAGCAATTACAACAGTTTAAAAATATGATGCCACAGAGCTTTAATGAAGGTTCTAGTGATGACACTGGCCCAGGTATCGGGGCTGGTTCGGTCAGTTGTGGTACAGGCCCGGGTACTTGCTCAGGCCAAGGTCCTGACGACATAAACTCTAATAAGGACAACGGCGGAAGCGGATTTCAACAACAGGGAGTACAAGGCGATGCCGGTATGGGAATGGGTCCTGGATCTTTCCAACAACAGCCAGGATTTCAACAGTCTGCTGGCCAGCAACAGATGCAGCAGCAAATACAACAGCAAATGCAGCAGCAAGTACAACAGGCACAGCAACAGATGCAGCAATTTATACAGCCGCCTTCTGGAGGGAGTTTTGCCCCCGGCACTGCTCCGGCTTCCGGACCTGGTATGGCTCCAGCGTCAACTCCTGGATCTGAGCCAGTAGCGCCCACATCTCCAAGTGGAGAACCAACTCCTCCGCCCTCAAGCGCGAACCCGCAAAACTTATTTGGACAGCTTCAGAAAGCATTTTCAGACTTAATGATTCGCTAGAGGTTATACGGGGCCGCTCCGATGCAATATCGGGGCGGTTTTGCTTTATAAAATTGACAGGAAAGCATTCTGCGTGGTACGTTCTTTTTAGCTAGTTAACTTAGGTAGTACAAATAAAACATTTAAAAATGGAGGATCTATGGAAAAGAGGAATTTTATGCAGATGTTACTTGCCCAATGGGCGCAGGGGAAATTTGTATCAGTTGGATTGGATCCCGAGTATGAAAAAATTCCTGAAGTTATGAGGAGCTCGCATCCATCCGTATCCGGTTCTTTGTGGCAATTTAATCGCGCGATAGTTGAGATGACCATGGACTTAACCAATGTTTACAAAATAAACACAGCTTTCTATGAAAGGCACGGAATAGAAGGAATAAAGGCGCTTACCGAAACTATTGCCTTTATCAACAATGAAGTTCCAACCGTACCGGTTATTCTTGATGTGAAACGCGGCGACATTGGAAATACCAATCTTGGGCATATAAAGTTCGCGTTCGGGGAGTGCAATGCCGATGCGGTGACGGTAAACCCGTATCTCGGCAAGGAGGCGCTTAAGCCATTTCTGGATTTGAAGGACAAGGGCGTCATCGTTCTTTGTAAAACGTCGAATCCAGGTGCTGGAGAGTTTCAGAATGTTTTGGTGGACGTTTATAAAAGCGGGGAATATCGAGAATTCGATAGGATTTTCGGACATGAGATGACTGATTTTCTCATCCCGCTCTACCAATATGTTGCGTTCCGCGTTGCGACGAAATGGAACGAAAACGGAAATTGCGCGCTGGTTGTCGGTGCTACGGCGCCGGAAGAGGAGATTAAAAATATCAGGAACGTTGCTTGCGAAATGCCAATTCTTATACCCGGCATTGGCGCGCAGGGCGGCGATCTTGAAAAATCTGTGAGAGCCGCCTGTTGTTGTCACGGCAAGTGCCGGGCGATTGTTAACTCATCGCGCGGGATAATTCACGCGTCAAGCGGCCCGGATTTTGCCGAACGCGCCCGCGAAGAAACGGAAAAATTAAATAATCAAATCAGGGAAATTCTTAATTGGAAAAATGAGGAGGTGAAATCATGAAGGAAAAAGAAATTTTGGGAATTCTTAGTAAGGTGGGCGCTGTGATTACCGATAGCCACATTGTTTACACTTCCGGCAGACACGGCAGCGCTTATGTGAACAAAGACAAGGTTTACCCGCATACCAGGGTGACATCGGATTTGTGCTGGGAAATCGCAAAACGGTTTGTAGACGATGATGTGGATGTTGTTATCGCTCCGGCGGTTGGGGGCGTGATACTTTCGCAATGGATAGCGTTCCATCTTTCAGATATAACCGGACGTGATGTATTCAGCGCTTATGCCGAAAAAGCTGAACGCTCACTTCGTAAAGCCGATGAGGAAGTTACCATCAATTTTGGTGATGGAGTTCTCACTCTCTTGAAGGGCGAGGAGCTTGTGGTTAAGGAAGATGCGTTTGCCATTAAGCGCGGTTATGGCGACCTTGTCTCGATTAAGAGAGTTTTGGTTGTAGAAGACGTGCTTACCACCGGCGGCTCTGCTAAGAAAGTTGTCCAAGCTACGCGCGCTTGTGGCGGCAAAGTTATTGGCGTTGGTGTACTTTGCAATCGCGGAGGCGTTACTTCGCAGGATTTGGAAGACGTACCAAAACTCTTTGCGCTTACTGATATCAAGCTTGATTCGTGGGATGAAGCAAAATGTCCACTTTGCGCAAAAGGCGCGCCGATAAATGTGAGTGTGGGCAAGGGAAAGGAATTTCTTGAGCGGAGAAATGCCGCGAAGACATAGGTAAATAATTCGGGGCTCGCTGAGACTTCAGCGGGCCTCTTTATTTTTTGTTAGATGCTATAATATTCACAATGAAAAAAGAGAACACGCCGGCTATTGGGGTGCAGTCAATTAATTTAAGCGATTTTGAGACGCAGACAAAACTGCGGGTGTTTCTTATCGCGAAAGAATTTGCCGAGGGGTTTAAGCTTATAAGCGCACATAAACTCTCGGTAACATTTTTCGGTTCAACGCGGTTTGCTGAAGATAATAAATATTATATACAGGCGCGCCGCGTCGCCGGAGCGCTCGTTAAAATAGGGTACACGGTTGTAACCGGCGGGGGCCCAGGGATTATGGAGGCGGCGAACCGCGGTGCGAAAGAGGCAGGCGGAGCTTCAATCGGTTTCAGTATTCAATTGCCGAACGAGCAGTCTGTGAATCCATATGTTACGGAAAACGTATCTTTCCATCATTTTTTCAGCCGAAAAGTAATTCTTTCATTTTCCGCCGAGTCGTACGTTTATTTTCCTGGTGGAATTGGTACGCTCGATGAATTTTTTGAAATTATCACGCTTATTCAAACAAAGAAAATTCCACACGTGCCGGTTATTTTAGTCGGGACGGAATATTGGAAACCGATTATTTCATTTATGCGCGCAAACCTACTCAAGAAGTTCAAAACAATAGACGCAAAAGACCTGGAGCTGTTCACTGTCACTGACAGCGATGCGGAGATAATTAAAATCGTGCGTTCTGCGCCGAAGCGGAAAGAATAGCACTGGTGCGCGCGGGTTATACACAGAACGTTCGCGAAGCCGGCGTGCTACAATGCATCTTGTTCGCGTTAGCAGTCATTTTCTTTTTCTATGTTCACTCCTAAAAAATTATTTCTCACAAAAGGCGTCGGTGTTCATAAGGACAAACTCGCATCATTTGAAGTGGCGCTTAGGGATGCCGGTGTTGAAAAATGCAATCTAGTTTATGTTTCTAGTATTCTTCCGCCGCACTGCAAAGTCGTTCCTAAAAGAGACGGTGTCGCGCTGCTCCAGCCGGGACAAATTACGTTTTGTGTTATGGCGCGCAATGAAACCAACGAGCCAAACCGGCTCATCTCTTCTTCTATAGGTATCGCCGTGCCGTCAAATTCGGAAAACTACGGATATCTTTCCGAACATCACTCATTCGGGGAGCCTGAAAAAAAATCAGGCGAATACGCAGAGGATTTGGCGGCGACGATGCTTGCGACAACGCTTGGAATTGAATTTGACGCAGAGATGGCCTGGGAAGAACGCGAGCAGATTTATAAAGCGAGCGGGCATATCTTTCGTACGACGCACATTACCCAGTCAGCGGAAGGGAATAAGGACGGTCTTTGGACCACGACGGTTTCAATGGCGGTGTTTGCGGAATAATTACGCTTTTATTTTGTATTCAAAAACTTTGTCGTAGGGGATGAACCATGAGCACGCCTCTTTTTCTGAAGCGTGTTCCATGATTTTACGGAAGAGGCGGATAGAGTTTCCGTGGGCTGATATCGCGACGTTTACGCGCTCTTTTTTAATAAGCGCAATGAGGTCTTTTATAAACGACCGCACGCGTTTTTCGACATCTGCAAAACTTTCTCCGCCGGGCGGACGCGTACGGAAACCGCGATGCCATGCGTCATATTTTTCTTGTCCGTATTTTTTTATTGTTTTTTCATGCGTTTTCCCTTCAAGTTTTCCGTACCCGCGTTCAATCATCCTGTCGTCCTCAATAATTGCGTAGCATTCCGGGTGAAATTTCATCACTTCTTTTAAGGTGTCTTTTGAGCGCGACAAATGGGTTTGAAAAACTATCTGAAATTTTTTGTTTTTCAGTTTCCTCGTGATTATTTTTGCTTCCGCAATTCCGCGCGTGGAAAGTTTTGAATCCTTAAAGCCGGTAAACGTTTTCTTCTCATTGAAATATGTCTGCCCGTGGCGGAAGACGTAGATTTTAAAAACTCGGTTCATAAGATTTATTATACCGGAGCGCCCAGAGATGCGAAAGCGCGCATTTTTATATTTTTGTTATAATAAGGCAACATACGAAAGGTCGTACGATACGAGTCAATAACTATGTTTATAGGAATTTTACTGATTATTGTCGGACTTATTCTGTTGTTACAGAATCTCGGTCTGATTACGGCGGCGCTTTTTGCCACATTTTGGCCGATTTTTGTGCTTGCAGTCGGTATTAAAATGATTGTGAAGCACGGCCGTCATGGCTGGAAATGCGAGAAATGCAGCGGAAAGGAAGGCGACCAGTGCGGGATGTGTAAGGGTTGCTGCGGCCACTCGCACGGGAAGTAAGAACATTACTCGTTTAAAAATTTTCAAAAAGGCCGCTGCGACCACAGCGGTCTTTTTGATTGACTGTTTTAAGAATTAGCGGTACAGTGTAGCTAGAACTTAAACATAATAACGTTAATCATACGGAGGAAATATGTTGCCTGTTAGAAGAGTTACATTGAAAACCGTTAGGGCGTTGATTCGTTGCGCGAAGAAAAGTACAAATCTACCAACTGATGGAATTTCACTCGAATCGCTTAAAAAAGCCAAAGAATTGTTGGTAAAAAATGAGCAATTACCGAGAAGATTTAAAGTCATCATTGTAACATTCGGCAGTGGGAAAGAAAATAAAATTTTTCTTACTAAAACTCTGCCACGCGCCAAATCGTTGAATTGGATGGTAAAATCAGCGGAGGTGCTTTTTAAAAGGAAAACAAGAGAAAAATTTGTGCCCGTAGGCGCGATTTTCATTTGGGCTGTTTTCCCAGGCAGAGTTTACATAGAGCTCCCTAAATGGCCATGGGACGGATACTTTACAAAGAAGAGCAGGGGGAGACGATCTTTGCCGGTTTATTAGTAGGATAATGTAATACATTATTTAAGGCCGTCAGCGCGACGGCCTTTTTGTTTTGCACGATTGGCGTATGATTAGGTTTAATATGAAAATAAAAATTATTTCAGTGTTGGTTGGAATTTTAATCGGCGTTTTTGCCGGGTGGTATGTAAACCAAAACGAGAAGGTGATTGTTGGTAATGAGACAATAGTACTCGAAGTATTTTTCGGAAATTCGGCGATGAACCCAAATTCCATTGATTGCAATAAGGTATTTCCGGTTGAGCGCGAAGTTTCAAAAACCGAGGGCGTGGCGAGAGTGGTGCTTCAGGAATTATTTAATGGGCCGACCGTGGCGGAAGAGGATCGCGGATATAATTCTCTATTTTCCGAAAAAACATCAGCTATTTTAAAAAACGTGAAGGTGCAAAATGGCATTGCGTACGTTGACCTATACGATGTCCGCGGAATTATTCCTAATGCGAGCGCGAGCTGCGGGAGCGCGCATTTTCTCGCGTCAATTCACGAAACACTCAAACAGTTTCCGACGGTGCGGGACGTGCGGTACGCGATCAATGGCGACCCGGCAGTGTTTTATGATTGGATGCAATTTGGCTGCAATAGCACGGATACCGTGTGCGACCCAACGCCCTTCAAGTAAAAACTGATATACTTAATACGTGAAGCTTAATCTTTTTGTCATACCAATTATTACAATCGCCACCGCGGTTATCGGAGGATTGATTACTTCTGGCGGCATGGCGTGGTACGAAACACTCAAACTTCCCTGGTTCACTCCTTCCGGGAATATAATCGGTTCCGTATGGACCGTGCTTTTTGTTTTGACGGCGATATCGGCAATCATTTTTTATAACGCCGCCCGAAGGAATATTACGTTCAGCTGGGTCATCGTAATTTTTATACTGAACGCGATTTTAAACGTCGCGTGGAGCTATTTGTTTTTTTATAAATATGCCGTCGCGGCAGCAACTTTTGAAGCGGGACTTCTTAGCGCAACTGTTATCGCCCTCGTCATACTCATATGGCAGGCGTCGCTTCGCGCGGGGCGAAACGCGGCTTTATTGCGCTTGGCATCGGTGCTTCTTATCCCGTACGCAGTGTGGGTTATCTTTGCCACGTATCTGACATTTTCTGTTTGGACTTTAAACTATGGTGTTTTGTGCTGTTGACGCCTCGGGAAAACGTGCTGCCCCAGGAGTATAATAATTAGGTGGAAAAGGAGAAGAAGCAGCGGGTTGCGATTTTTGATATAGACGGAACAATTTTCCGTTCCAGTTTAATTATTGAGCTTATTGACGCATTGATTCAGGCGGGGATTTTTAAACGAAGCGTTACGAAAGTATACGCGAAAGAATATCGGGCGTGGCTCGACCGGCGGGGGACATACGAGGATTATATTGAGGCGGTAGTTCGTGGCTACATGGCAAATCTCAAAGGAGTTTCGCATTTTGAATTTTTAAAAATTTGTAAAGAAGTCGCGGAATTCCACAAGGACCGCGTATACCGCTACACGCGCGATTTGGTCCGCGGGCTCGAAAAGAAAAATTATTTTCTGCTTGCAATTTCCAATTCGCCGAAAGAAATCGTTGAAGAATTTTGCAAAAAGCTCGGATTTAACAAGGTGTATGGGAGGATGTATGAAACTGACAGTAATAATAAGTTTACCGGAAAGATTTTGTATCTTGATATCATCCGCGACAAGGCAAAGGTTTTGAAACGTGCGGTTTTGAAGGATAATCTTACGCTTCGTGGCTCAATTGGCGTTGGGGATACGGAAAGCGATGTCGCGTTTCTTAAACTCGTTGAACGGCCGATTTGTTTCAATCCAAACAGGAAACTGTATGACTACGCAAAACGGAGGGGATGGGAAATAGTTGTTGAGCGCAAGGACATGATATACGAATTAAAATGAGAAATTACGCGAAAGTAGGTAATAGAAAAGGCAAGCCGGCATACCGGACGCCATCGTCATTTCGGTACAGGCAGTTTATTTCTAATTCGCAATCAAAAAAACTTGAGGCCGAACGGAAGTTGCGGAAATCTTTTTCAAGCTAGGCAAGCCGCTCTCCGTTCGCAATCTCTATTGTTGATTTTTTGCCTAAAGCGATTGATTTTCACATCGCGAAGGTGATACAATAGCTTTTACATGAATAAACGCGGAGCCGTTAATATCACAATCGCGATAGCTGTAGTCGCGTTAGTTCTCGGGGGATTTTATATGGTCTTGCGAAAACAGACGCAGCAGCTTGAAGACGATGCCGCTAAGGGATTAGCCGCGGAGACGCTAAAAAATAACATGCATCACATAACACTTGATACAAATTTTGGGAAAATCATTTTTGAAACGTATGATGCAGACGCGCCGAAAACCGTTCAAAATTTTATTTCACTCGCGGAGAAGGGATTTTACAATAATCTTACTTTCCACCGCGTTATTAAGGGATTTATGATTCAAGGAGGGGATCCGAGCGGGGATGGCACTGGCGGGCCAGGTTATCGCTTTGATGATGAGTTGAATCCGGCGACACCGTCGTACAAAGCCGGTTACAAGAAAGGAGTTGTTGCTATGGCAAATGCCGGTCCAAACACTAACGGTAGCCAGTTTTTCATCATGCTTGCGGATTATCCTCTCGCGAGCCACTATACGATTTTCGGAAAGATAACTGAGGGGCAAAATGTTGTGGACACAATCGGCAATGTGCCGACGGGAGCAAACGACCGGCCGACGCAGCCGGTTATAATTAAAAGCGTGAGCGTTGCAAAATAATAATTATAAATAATATGGATATCCTTTTTCTTATAGGGCGGGTTTTGTTCGGCGGGCTTTTTATCATAAACGGCATAAACCATTTTACGAAGTTTGAAATGATGAAAGCATACGCCTCCTCAAAGGGTACGCCCCTTGCTGGAGTCGCGGTGACAATTACAGGAGTGTTTATTTTTCTCGGAGGGCTTGGAATTATCGCCGGCGTGTATATTCAGTACGCCGTTTTGTTTTTAGTTGTGTCTCTTGTATTGATAACGTTTGTCATGCACGCGTTTTGGAGGGCGAAAACTCCGGAGGAACGGATGGCGGACACAGTTCATTTTATGAAGAATATCGCGCTCATCGGCGCCGCGCTGATTTTTCTCGCCGTGCCCGAACCGTGGGCGTACGCGCTGTTCTAGTCGTTTGAAACTGAAATATAGTGAGAGCTTGCTTTTTTAGGAGGATAGTGTATAATGCGTGTCAAGTAGGTGTTTCAGTTGGTTTTGCCTCTGTTGCCCGTAAGTGGCGAAGGAGGTCGCAGATTCATCTGCCGGACCAGATGAGAGGTCGCCCTACGCAAGCAATTAAGGAAAAATGGCAAAGAGATTGTACATCGGTAACCTCCCTTACTCAATGAATGACGCGACACTTCGCTCAACATTTGAGAAAGCAGGAGCCGTCACATCAGCGACGGTTGTTACTGATAAAATGTCAGGACGTTCCCGCGGTTTTGGTTTTGTTGAAATGGCAAACGATAGCGAAGCAGATAAAGCTATCGAGACATTCAACGGAAAAGAAATTGACGGACGCGCTCTTACAGTGAACGAAGCTCGCCCATTCGAACCTCGTGCTCCTCGTCAAGGTGGCGGTGGCTTTGGCGGCGGAAGAGGGGGATTCGGAGGTGGCAGATTCTAAATCACGATAATAACAATCCCGCCTGTCCATGGACAGGCGGGATTTGTTTTCTATTCAACAAGCTGGATTGCGAGCATCAGGAGAATTCCTACGATGATTGAAATAAGCTGAAGCGCGGATTTTCCCGGCTCCGGAGTTTTATGAAGTTCGGGGACAAGGTCCGAACCGGCGATGTAGATAAAGCTTCCGGCGGTTATCGCCATAACGATTGAGGTAAGATTTTCAAACGAGTTTCCCGCGGCAAGCGCGAGCGCGGTTCCCAAGATTGCCGCGAGTGCCGAGAGAAAGTTCAAAAAGAGCGCACGCGTTTTTCCGAACCCGGCGTGAAGCAAAATACTGAAATTGCCGATTTCGTGCGGAATTTCGTGAAGAATAATCGCAATTGTCGTCGCAATCCCGATTTCAAAACCCGCGACATAACTTGCGCCGATTGCGATGCCGTCAATAAAATTATGCACGGCGTCCGAGGCGAGTACCATTGGCCCGAGCGGGCTAACTCCGTGCGTGGGCGGAGTCGTAATAATTTGATGTTCTTCCGCATGCGTGTGCCGCCACGCGAGGAACTTTTCAAGCACGAAGAAAAGAATGATTCCAAAAAGTATAAGCACCGAAATGAGTTCGGTGTTTTTGATTTTCTCAAATGCTCCAGGAATGAGGTGAATAAATGTGTCGCCGAAAAGCGCGCCGACGGAGAGGCTCACGCCGAAAAAGATTACTTTTCGAAGCGCCGCGTTGCTTAATGAAAGCGTAAATACTCCAATAAGCGACAGGAGGCTTACAATAATTACACTCAGAAACGCGGGAAGTGTCGCAGTAGTCATAGATTTCTGTGTTCGCTTAGTACTATGCCACGCCACGTTCTTAAATGGAATACGCGACAAAATTCAGTGTCAGTAAGGTGTGGTACAATAAAGGCACTGCATGAGGTTAAATATTCTCGCGACAGGAATGGAACTCACTCCCGCAATCCGCACGTATGTGGAGGAAAAGTTTATGATGCTTGAGCGCATACTTCGGCATTACGAAACTTCAGGGGAGGCGACTATTCATGTTGAAATCAGCCACACGACAAAACACCACCGCCACGGAAACGTGTTTTATGCCGAAGCAAACCTCAAACTGCCTGGCGAGGTTTTGCGGGTTGAGAATAATAACACCGATCTTTACTCAGCAATTGATAAAATAAAGGATACGCTAAAAAACGATATTATAAAATATAAAAACAAGTCTGAGTCAAAAGTAGTACGCCGCACGCTGCGGGAAAAATAAATCAGCGCACATAGAAGCACCATGCATACTCTGCACGCCATACATCACAGAGAAGCGAAGCACTGGACAGCGGGAAAAATTTTTCTCGTATGTTTTCTTCTTGTTGCAATCGGGGCTATGATTTTTTATATCGCGAGCGGGAAAAGCGGGAAAAATATTTTACAAACAGTGCTTGTCGGGCGCGGCGACGTTGTGCAGGAAGTTGTCGTAACGGGCAGAATCAAACCAGTGTACGATATCAGTCTGGCATTTGAAAACGGCGGGAAAATTTCCCAGGTTTTTGCAAATATTGGAGACAAAGTTCTCCCGGGCCAGCCGCTTGTACAACTGGACACTTCAGAAATTTCAGCTCAACTTATGCAAGCCGAGGCAGGCGTGGAGAGCGCGCAGGCAAGGCTTAATGAAATAAAGCGTGGAACGCGCATTGAGGAGCTGCAGATTAAAGAGACGGATTTAGCAAAGGCGCGCGAGGATCTTGCGAGCTATTATACAAATATCCCTTCGGTTTTGAATGATGCGTATGCTAAGGCGAGCGATGCGGTACGCTCAAAGACAGATGGCCTCTTTATAAACGACGATACTGCAAATCCTCAGCCGACATTTACTGTTACAAATTCGCAAGTGCAGGTTGATTTTATCTCCGGACGTATCATGTCCGGACAGGAGATTAATACATGGAAAACCGAGCTTGGGGTTGCTACGCCGGATGCGGACCGCGTTATGCTTGAAAATTTGCTTATCAAGGCACAGACACATCTTTCAATTATCAATAATTTTCTTGCGGTCGCCCTTGATGCCGTGAGTAACGCGTCGGGCTTATCTTCGGCGGATGTGACCACCTACAAAGCAAACATAGGAGTCGGTCGCACGAACGTAAACTCCGCGCTCTCAAGCATTCTAAGTCAGACCCAACTCATTTCTGGCCAAAAAATCACAGTGACAAAAGCCGAACGAGACCTCGCGCTTGACAAGGCGGGCTCGACTCCCGAGCAGATTGCCGAACAGGCCGCGATAGTGAAGCAGGCGGAAGCGAACAAGCAGTCCATTGATGCGCAGATTGCAAAAATGACACTACATTCTCCGATCGCGGGCCTTGTTACAAAAGAGGACGCGAAACCGGGAGAAATTGTGGCCGCGCAAACTGCTCTCGTGTCGATTATTTCCCAAAACAATCTTGAGATTGAGGCAAACGTCCCCGAGGTTGATATCGGACGCGTTGCAATTAGCAATCCGGTTTCAATCACGCTTGACGCGTTTCCAGGCGAGACGTTTAACGGAAAAGTTTCGTACATCGATCCAGGAGAAACAATTATTGACGGAGTCGTAAACTTCAAAGTAACTATGGTATTCCTCGCGCCGGATGAACGCTTCAAAACAGGACTTACGGCAAATCTCAGTATTGAGACCATGAAAAAAACGGGAGTAGTTATAGTGCCGCAATTCGCAATAGTTGAAAATGATAACGGAATATTTGCGCGCAAAGTGAGTGGAACCGCCGTGACGGAGGTGCCGATAACAATTGGTATTCGCAGCAAAGACGGGAATGTAGAAGTTATCTCTGGCCTCCGAGAGGGGGATCGCGTAGAAAACGTCGGGTTTAAGCCGCGATAGACACATGCCCGGTAGTACAACGTTATTGCAATTCTAATCTATGTGTATGGTATATATAAAATCGCGTAATTTTAAGTTGTACTACCAGGCATGATTTCCGCATTCAATCTTGAAAAAACATACTATGATGACGGAGTAGAAACGCAGGCCTTACGGAACATAACGTTCGAAATTAAGGAAGGAGAGTTTGTCGCCATCATGGGTCCGTCAGGGTCGGGAAAATCAACCCTGCTTCATATTCTAAGTTTTATGGACCGCCAATCTGGCGGCTCATACGCGTTTTCCGGAGAAGATATCAATGATTTTTCTGATGCCGATCTTGCACACATACGCAACAGCGAAATGGGTTTTGTATTCCAGTCGTTTAATCTTCTCTCGCGCTCAACTGTGTATGAAAACGTTGAAATGCCGCTTCTTTATAACCACAGTATTCTGCGCGGAAAACGGAAGGAAATGGTTGAGCGCGCGGTCTTCGCTGTCGGGCTTCCGGAAAAATTGTACGTAGAAGCCGGAAAACTTTCAGGCGGGCAGAAACAGCGTGTGGCGATTGCCCGCGCGCTCGTGAATAATCCGAATGTTATTTTTGCCGATGAGCCAACTGGCAATTTGGATTCGCATTCCGGCGCGCAGGTAATGGAAATTCTTGAACAACTGAACCAATCCGGACACACCATCATTCTTGTTACGCACGAAACATACACCGCGGAATTCGCGGACCGCATCATTAAATTGCTGGACGGCGAAATTGATTCTGATATCCGCGTAGAGCGAAAACGCCGGACAAAAGAAGACTTTTTCAAATGAGGTTTCGAGATTCAATGCGTACGGCGGTTGCTGGCTTGAGGCATGCAAAAGTGCGGTCGTTCCTCACTATGCTGGGAATCGTCATTGGAATCGCGTCGGTAATTCTCATTATGTCTATCGGGTCTTCGGCACAAAAATACATCGTTGGACAAGTGGAAAGTTTCGGTTCTAATCTTATCTCAGTTCAGCCCGGTGCTCCTATAAACGGCACGCCGGCATCAGTGCAGGGCATAATAATTAAAACACTTACGGATCGCGACGTTGAAGCGCTGCGAAACGAACCATCTGTTCTTTCTGTCGCGCCGATGGTGCGCGGACAGGCGCGGATAATTTTTGAAAATCACGATACGTCAGTGGTGTGGCAGGCATCTTCCGCGGACATTTTTAACATTATTAATCTTGAGTTTGCGAACGGCTACCCGTTTTCCGAATCGGACGTAAAGTCATATAACCACGTCGTTATTCTCGGCTCAAAGCTTGCGAGCGATCTTTTTGAAGACCGCAATCCGGTTGGTAAATATGTGCGGCTCAAAGACATGAATTTCCGTGTCGTGGGCGTTTTGAAATCAAAAGGCGCGGGCATTTTCAGTATGGACCAAGTTGCGATTCTCCCGCTCACCGTAGGCCAGAAGCAGCTTCTTGGAATTGATTACTACCAGGAGCTTGCGATACAAGCCGCCGACACGTACGATGTTTCATTTACAAAAGGGCGCATCACGTCGGTGCTTCGCGCAAATCATCGCATAACCAATCCCAGCAAAGATGATTTTGAAGTTCGGTCGCAGGAAGAAGCGCTCAAACTTTTAGGAAACATTACTTCCGTCTTAACCATTTTTCTTTCAGCAATCGCGGCAATATCACTCGTTGTCGGTGGCATCGGCATCATGAACATCATGCTTGTTTCGGTTATTGAGCGGACACGCGAGATAGGGCTTCGGAAGGCGCTTGGCGCGACAAGTAGCGATATTCTCCAGCAATTTTTATGGGAGGCGATACTGCTTACATTTGTCGGCGGAGTTGCGGGCATAGCGATTGGGGCATTTTTTGTCGCGCTATTATATTTCATCATGCCGCTGTTTCTTTCTGTTGGCTGGGTGTTTTCGCTTCCGATTTCCGCCATTCTCCTTGCCGTCGGAGTTTCAACGCTGACCGGCGTAGTTTTCGGGCTTTATCCCGCGCGTCAAGCGTCAAAGAAAAGTCCGATTGAGGCGCTGCGGTACGAGTAATAAAATAAAAATATGGGACACATTGAATTTCTATTTTTTGTCGCGTTAGGGCTCGGGCTTATTTACGTGCTTTATACCATGCAGCAAGCCATCGCCGTAGTGACTCTCGTCCATTAGTATGGTTTTGCTCTCGCTTGTTGCGCGGAAAAACAGGGCTAAAAAAATTGTTGCGGCTTTAAAGCGCCTTTTTCCGAAGGCGCGTGTGTTTTTGAATTACGGAACCTCGTGGGAACTTTTAGTCGCGGTAGTTCTTTCCGCGCGGTGCACGGATAAAAAAGTAAACGAGGTAACTGCGAAACTTTTTAAAAAGTATCGGAAACTGGAGGATTATGTTCGCGCGCGACAGGTGGAATTTGAAGAAGATATTAAGCAGACCGGATTTTACCGCGCGAAGACGCGCAATATTTTGCGCGCGGCGAAACTCGTGAAAGAAAAATTCGGCGGGAAAATTCCAAAAACAATGGATGAGATGCTTGAAATTCCGGGCGTCGGGAGGAAAACGGCAAACATTGTTCTTGAGAGCGTGCACGGAATTGTTGTCGGTATTCCGGTTGACACGCATGTCGGGCGCCTCGCGCGCGTGCTCGGGCTCTCTTCGCATACCGACCCCAAAAAGATAGAGAGCGACCTCATGGAACTTATTCTCGAAAAAGAATGGCGGGGGATTTCATATCGCTTTATTGAATATGGAAGAAAATTTTGTCCTGCTCGGCCGCATAATCACGCGCAGTGCCCGCTATCGCGGTTATTAAAGCCGTAAGGTATACTGTATCAGTCGTTGTTTTTATTAATTACTATTTTTCATGTTTGGAAATTACACAAGACGAACTCGGGGGCTTTATGACTCTTCATCCAGCGAGCCATTTGTAATAAGCAGATCAAAAATTGATTTATTCACGAGCTGCCAAAGATGTTTTTATCTTGATCAGCGCCTGGGAATAAAGCGGCCGGACTCGTTTCCGTTTACTTTAAATAACGCCGTAGACCTTCTTCTTAAGAAAGAATTTGATATTCATAGAAGCCACAAATCAGTTCATCCATTGCTTAAACAATACGGCGTTGACGCTGTTCCGTTTCAGCACGAGGAGCTTGAGTTATGGCGCGACGCGCTTCGCCATGGAGTGAAATATCTCTACAAGCCGACGAATTTTTTGGTTCGCGGAGGAATTGACGATGTGTGGGTTGATAAGGACGGCAAACTCATCGTTGTTGACTATAAGGCGACGAGCAAGGATACGGAAGTTACTATTGATGCCGATTGGCAGAACGCGTATAAGCGGCAGGTTGAGGTATATCAGTGGCTTTTTAGGCAAAATGGATTCAGGGTTTCTCCAACCGCATATTTTGTGTATGTAAACGCAAAACGCGATAGGGAAGCATTTGATGGAAAACTTGAATTTGACGTGAATTTAATTCCCTATGAGGGCGATGATAGTTGGATTCCGGGCATTCTCGGCGATATAAAAAAATGTCTTAACGGCGATTCTATCCCTGCGGCAAGCCAAAGTTGCGATTATTGCGCGTACCGGCGCACGGCGCTGGATTTTGAGTCTAAATAGAAGATGGTATAATTGTTAACTATGGAAGGAGAACATGAAAACGTGCAGTTTGTAATGCCACCAACACCGCCCGTACGGAAGAAGACAAGCTGGCCGACGATTGTTTTGATTGCGATTGTCGCTTTTGTGGTTGGGCTCGGAATTTCGTGGTACGTTTTTGGACGCAGCGATGAGATGGCAGGCGAGGTGCCGGAAATTTCAAGTACGGCGACATCAACATACATTAAGACCGACGGCAGTAATCAAATTTCCGCTGTTGCCTCATCGGGCGGAAATACGATAGTTGTGGATAATCAGTCAGCTGGAGATTCCGTTGTTATACAATCGGTGTCATTTGAAAATCCCGGCTGGGTTGCAATTCACGAAGAACGCGATGGGGTAGTTGGAAACACGCTAGGCGCCGGATGGTTTCCTGCAGGAACGAGCTCCGGCGTGATTGAACTTTTACGCGGCACGGTTTCCGGCGGAACATATTACGCGGTGCTTCACGGTGATAACGGAGACAAATTATACAATTACACGACGGATAAGCCGATCACGGATGCGAGCGGGAGTGCAATAATGACAAAGTTTGTTGCGCAATAAACGACAGGAATTAGATTCTAAATATAAAACCGCCGTTTTAGAGCGGTTTTTAAAGCCGATGAAAAATGTGTTACGATTGTAAAATATGATTTCCATAGACGATTTTAAAAAAATTGAGCTAAAGACAGGCGTAATAAAAGAAGCGGAGCGGGTAGAAGGTTCGGATAAGCTTATGAAGCTGCTCGTCGATTTAGGAGAAGAAAATCCAAGACAAATACTTGCCGGAATAGGGAAGGCGTACGAGCCGGAAAAACTAATCGGCAGGCAAATTATCGTTGTTGCGAATCTTGAGCCGAGAAAACTAATGGGGTTAGAAAGCAATGGGATGCTCCTTGCCGCAAGTGATGAAAATGGCGCTCCGGTTTTACTCGCGCCCGATGTAGTTGTCCCGCCAGGAAGCGGCATTAAATAATCATGCCCACTCTCTCATTTCCTGTTGTAACCATAGCGGCGCTTTTGGATAGCATTAATCCGTGCGCGCTGTCTGTTTTGCTTTTAACCATTGCGTTTCTTTTTAGTTTAGGAAAGGCGCGGGGAAGCATCATCCGAATCGGTCTTATTTATATTTTCGGTATTTTTATTGTGTATTTACTTATCGGCCTGGGAGTTTTGCAGGCGCTCACGTTCTTCGGCGTTCCGAAATTTGTCGGAAAAATCGGCGCGGTAATTCTTATCGCGTTCGGCGTGCTTGATATATTGCAGGGAATTTTCCCGAAGTTTCCGATTCAGTTCAGTATTCCTAAAAGCGCGCATCCAAAACTCGCGGTGTTTATTGAAAAGGGCTCTGTTCCCGCCGCGCTCATACTTGGCGGGCTCGTAGCGCTCTACGAATTTCCATGCACCGGCGGGCCGTATCTTTTCATACTCGGATTGCTACACGATGCCGGAACGTATGTGTCGGGTCTCGCGTGGCTTATGTTATACAACATTGTTTTTGTTGCGCCGCTTGTTGTTGTGCTTATGATTGCGAGCAGCGAAACGCTCTACCGGAAATTTGATACGTGGAAAAAAGGGAATCTAAAAAGAGCGGGATTTATCGCGTCAGTAGGAATGATAATCTTAGGTTTTGTCATTTTCTTTCTCTAGGGCTAAACTATTAGTCGCCCGATTAAATTAGTAAACTAATTTAATTTAGGGTATACTATTCACTTATGGCAACTGAGGAACAATTTAAAAAGCTGGTGGAAAAAATCGAAGGGCTCAAAAAAGACAATAAGCTGGATCTTTCGCGCGAAGAGGATTTGAGCATCGCGATTATGAACCTCGTGAGCTTGGAAGAACATTTCTTTTTCACGGCTTCAAAAACAGGGAAGAATGAGTACCTTGACTTGATTAAAGAAATCCGCGAGATGCGGAAAGATTTATTGGGGAAAATGATTATTGAAAAAGAAGGTGAGACGTGGTGTATCGCGAAACACTTGCTTGCCGCGTCAATGCGCCTTATGGAAGTCGCGACGAAACTGTTGGGAGACGGAAAAAACAGCGAGGCGGAAGATATGTTTAAAAAAGCATACCGGCTCTACTCGCTTTTCTGGGCAGTTCGGCTAAAAGCCATTGACGCATCGGGGGTACAGAAAATCCGCGATGATCAGGTAAACAAAGACGACCCCGGCACAAAAAAGCCGTGGACGATGGAAGATATTGTAAACAAGCTTGTCGATTGTTGTCATGAATAAAGGCAATATATACGCGATAATTGGAATCGCGCTTTTTATCTGCGCGTTGTTTTTTGCGATGTGGTATTTTTCGCGTCCAGTTTCGCCATATGGAAATTTGGACGCGTTCGCGCAGTGCATCGCTGATAAAAAAATAACCATGTACGGCGCGTACTGGTGCTCGCATTGCAAGGACGAGAAGGCGAGATTTGGAGATTCATTTAAATACATTCCGTATGTTGAATGTACGGAAGAAACACAAAAATGCATCTCTGCTGGCATTGAAGGATACCCGACATGGATTTTGCCTGACGGCACAAAATTGGTAGGGGAGCAGGGACTTGAGAAATTATCGGAGGCGAGCGGGTGCGCATTACCGCCTAAGAAATAGGCGGTAATTTTTTAATTTTCACCCGCTTGTTTTTTGTTTGACGTGTTTATAAAACGTGCTAATTTAAAATCAGCTCTTAAATCTAAACCTGTCTAAAAAGAGGAGATACTTATGGCCGGCGTAACTACCGTTGCTGTTCCTATTAGTGTTATCATTTTTACTTATTTTCTCTCTAAGAAATTTTTAAAAAAGAAACACAGTTTTAATGAGGAATTAAAGCCGTTTCGGGAGAAAAAGCGCTATCGATGTCCTTTCCGCGGGTTTTTTCAGTACGATCCTATCTTGATTGAGGATCAAAAAGGAAATTCATGCCCGCTTCTCCGGGGAACCCTTACTCTATGCGAAATGGAGGTTAGGCAAGAAGTTCCCGATTGGGATAAATGTAAAATTGCAAGTAAGGAGGGAAAGGCAATGCTTATAAAGGAAGCTATCACTAGGTTAATCGTTTTTCCATACGAGTTTTGTCCGGATGGCGATGCTTGGGATGGGATATCGTTTGAGAGGTGGCTCAAATATATTCTGGAGAAATAAAATATTTTGCCGCTCAGTAGGGAAATCCGACCAGCGGTTTTTTTATTTGCCCCGTTAGAAATAGCCCGCCCATAGGCCCTTTGGGCGCGAAGACGCGGGCGTGATTTCTAACGGTGTTGAACAAATAACTGGCGTGTGGAATGCTATAAAGCGACTATGGATAAAAAAATTGTCGTTATCGGCGGAGGCACCGGCCAATCAAAAGTAATCAGAGCGCTTAAAGAAGATATCACAAATCTCTCTGCTATCGTGACGATGGCCGATGACGGCGGCTCAACGGGCCGGCTGCGAAAATATCACAATGCTCCGGCGGTGGGCGATTTGCGCCAATGTCTCGCGGCGTTTGCCGACGAAGATAAGTTGCTAACCCGCGTGTTTCCGCACCGCTTTGGGAATAATCGCTGGGGCAACGGCGCGCAGGATATTGAGGGGCATGTCACGGGAAATATTATTCTTGTGGCGCTGGTTGATGTTTTTGGCGGGTTGCGCGAGGGAATTTCGGCTGCCGCAAGGAGTATGGGGATAAAACCGACTCACGGAGTATTTCCTTCCACGTTTGATAATATTGTTTTAAAAGCAAGGTTGAAGAACGATGGTGTTATTGTTGGGCAGCACAATATTTCACACCGGATTCCGCGCGCCAAGAAATTCCGGATTGAAAAACTTTCGCTTGAATGTCAGACGCCCGGGGTTTCAACTGTGCGTGCAAATCCCGAAGCAATTTCAAAAATTCTCGCAGCCGACCTAGTGGTTATTGGTCCCGGCGCCCTTCATGGCAGCGTTTTGCCAAACTTGCTGATCCCTGGAATTAAAAACGCCGTTCTAAAATCAAAAGCTAAAAAAGTGTATATCGCAAACACCGCCATTAAATTATCGGAAACCAGGGGTTTTAATTTGGACGATCACGTTGATAGCTTATTAAACAACACAAACAAGAAAATTGTTGACCTGGTTTTGGTTAATAATAAAAAAATACAATTCCGCAAACCAATACAGATGCTCATGACGGATAACGCGTGTGTGTGCGGCATCCCCGTTACTCAGGCAGATCTCGTAGACGAAACCGATGTTTTTTCTCACGACCCTGTCAAGTTGCGGAGCGCGCTTTTACGTCTTGTTGATTGAAAAATTACATTGCACTTTAGTTTGGTCGCGGCGGGTTTTGTTTGACATAAGTAATTTCTTGTAGTACTATGTAACTACAGTTCATTGTAATATTTAAACACGCGACAATGTCCGCAAGGATAGTCGCTAAAAACAAGGAGGAATCGCTTATGTCAGCGAAATCCGAGTTTTCCGTAGTGGGTCTTGCCCACAAACTTCTTCTCACAGCTGAAGAACAGGGATATACCCCAGAACTTTTGAATAATTTAGCTGAACATCCTACACTTTTCCATGATATGCTTCAGGTACAACTTGGCCATTCGGACATCAAGCTATTACAATATATTGTCGACTGTGATGCTCCTCCGTTTGTTCCTACCGGATGTAAAGTAAAGAAGCATAAAAAGAACGGTCTCTTTATGTTGGAACCAGCGAAAATAGAAACACAAGTGAAACTTTGGACACCTGATACTGTGGGTATTGATGGCTACAAATTGTACAAGGAATTAAAGAATGAGCCTGTACTGAATGTTAATATCCTTGATCATTTCTTAAAATATAAGCATCTAATACCAGAAAGCTGGAAACCCAAAAACATTTTTTTCTGGGGGACAATATATGATTATCAATCAGGCCATCCATGCGTCAGATATCTCTTCTGGAATACTATTAGTGCTGAGTGGGGCTCTACTCACCGTTGTTTCTATGTCAATTGGGATGCTTTTAGCCCCGCGGCTTTGTGGCGCATGAGTTAGTGTTTTTTAATCTTTAACCTCGTTTCGATTTTTGGAACGAGGTTTTTGTTATTCCCCATTTCTCAATGCTATACTTACATCAATGCACGAGAAATTTATTTTTACGGTTCGGTTGGAGGATGTCGGCATAAAAGACGTTCCGCGCGTTGGCGGAAAGAACGCCTCACTCGGCGAAATGATTCAGGCACTGAAACCGAAAGGCGTAAATGTCCCCGGCGGATTTGCCGTGACAGCGGAGGCATATAATTTTTTTCTTGAAAAAACAGGACTCAAAAAAAGGATTAAGGAAATTCTTGAGGGGCTTAATACGAAAAATTTGAGGGATTTGGAAAAGCGCGGAGAGGAAATCCGCACTATGATCAAGAAAACGCCGCTTCCGCAGGTTTTGGAGCTCGCGATTTCCGAGGAGTACAAAAAGATGGAAAAGGAATACGGGCGGAATGTTGACGTCGCGGTGCGTTCAAGCGCGACAGCGGAAGATTTACCAGATGCGAGCTTCGCTGGCCAGCATGAGACATTTTTAAATATGCGCGGCACGGCCGGAGTTTTAAACGCGGTTCGCGCATCAATGGCTTCGCTTTTTACAAATCGCGCGATTTCATACCGAAAAGACAAAGGATTTGACCATTTTAAAATCGCGCTCTCGGTCGGCGTGCAAAAAATGGTGCGCGCGGACAAGGGCGTGTCGGGCGTGATGTTTACGCTTGACACGGAGTCCGGTTTCCGCGACGTCGTTTTGATAAACGGAATCTGGGGTTTGGGCGAGCTTATCGTGCAGGGAGAAGTAACCCCCGATGAGTTTTTTGTTTTCAAAAAAACACTAGGAAAAGTGAAAGATCCGATTATCTCACGCGCACTCGGAAAGAAGAACCGAAAAATGATTTATTCCGCCGGCGCGGGGCTCAGACAGACAAAAGTTGTTCCAGTAAGCGAAAGCGAACAGGCAAAGTTTGTAATTTCCGACAAGGAAGTTGCGAAGCTCGCCGTGTGGGGAATGCTCGTTGAGGAACATTACTCAAAAGTTCACAGCAAGTGGACGCCCATGGATTTGGAATGGGCGAAGGACGGCGTGACCGGAGAACTGTTTTTGGTCCAGGCGCGGCCGGAAACGGTGCAAGCCGGACGGGATTTTTCAAAAGTTACGGAATACATTAAGAAAGGAAAGGGGATTGAGATTGTAAAAGGAGCATCAGTCGGAAATAAAATCGCCACGGGCAAGGCGCGCGTTATCTTGGACCCGAAGAATATCAATGATTTTAAGCACGGCGAAGTTTTAGTTACGGATATGACGGACCCCGACTGGGAGCCGATTATGAAAATTTCATCCGCAATCGTGACTGATAAGGGCGGACGCACGTCGCACGCGGCAATCGTTTCGCGCGAGCTTGGCATCCCGTGCATTGTGGGAACGGAGCGGGCAACGAAGAAAATAAAAACCGGCGACGTGATTACCGTGGACACGACTGGAAGCGAGGGTTATGTATTTAAGGGCGCGATACCGTTTGAGATAAAAGAGCATGATGTACGCCAGCTTCCGAAGCTTCGCACGGACGTGATGGTAAATATCGCGATGCCGGATATGGCGTTTGAAACGTCATTTTTGCCGGTTCACGGCGTCGGTCTCGCGCGCGAGGAATTTATTATTGCTTCACAAATCGGCATTCACCCGATGGCGCTTATAAACTATAAGAAGCTAAAAGACCCGAAGCTTGTGAAAGAAATTGATAAAAAGACAGTTGGATACGAAAACAAAACGCAGTTTTATGTTGAAAAGCTTTCGTATGGAATCGCGAAAATCGGAGCGGCGTTTTATCCGCGCCCCGTTATTGTGCGGTTTTCGGATTTTAAAACAAACGAATATAAAACCTTGCTAGGCGGGGAGGCATACGAGCCGAAAGAGGAAAACCCGATGCTTGGATGGCGCGGGGCGTCTCGGTATTACGACCCGAAATTCAAGGCGGCGTTCGGACTGGAATGCAAGGCGATGAAGCGCGTGCGTGAGGATATGGGGCTTACGAACATAATTCCGATGATTCCGTTTTGCCGGACGCCGGAAGAAGGGAAGAAAGTCATTGAAACGATGGTAGAGTTCGGGCTTGATAGAAAACAAGACGAGTCGCTCAAGGTTTATGTGATGTGCGAAATTCCATCAAACATCATTTTGGCGAATGAATTTCTCGGGGTTTTTGACGGAATGTCCATCGGTTCAAATGACTTGACGCAATTGGTCTTGGGATTAGACCGCGATTCGGGAATTGTTTCGCACGTTTCAAATGAGAATAATGAGGCGGTGAAAGAAATGATTAAAACAATCATTCGTAAATGCAGAGATCACAATAAATATATCGGTATTTGCGGCCAGGCGCCGTCGGACTATCCCGACTTCGCCGCGTTCCTTGTTGAGGAGGGGATTTTAAGCATGTCTTTGAATCCGGATACTGTGATTCCCACTATTTTGAAAATCGCGAAAGTGGCGGGGTAAACCCAGAGGTTTGGGGTATTGACTAAATCGTTATTGGTGTGGTAAACTGTATACTAGAGTAAAGCTCGTTCACAATTACACAATTATATTTAATTAGAGGGAGTAACAGAAGATGAAAAGAAAATTTTTCGGTATGGTAATTTTGTTTGTATTCTTTTTGACGATTACCCAAGTATATGCGAGTGAAAATTCGGTAATCTGGAAATTTGTAAAGGTTTACAAAAATCCATTTTGTCAAAAAGCGGCCACGGATTCGCTCGCGATATATATGTATGATGTGTCAGTTGAGGGAGACAAACGGATTTTTAATTCCGGGATAACCTACACAGAAGGAAAGTACCTCCTTTGTTATTTCGGAGTGAAGACTCCTGAGGAATTAACCGGTAAAAAATTCCGGAGCGACAAAACCGACGCTTCATTCGCAATCAATTATCTCATCGTACAACAAAAGCATGGTGGAAATTATACACCACCCACCTACGATGAACTCTATGAAATGACAGCCCAAGCGATGAGTGAAATGAAATGTCCGGATTTTTCTAATGAGTTTGACAAAGAAACAATTTACTTCGCTTTCCTTAATGCCTTAGAAGTCCCTCGTGCTAAAAAAGATTGGTTGCAAAAGTTAAAAAACCGCATATTAGTTCTTAGTAATGGTAAGGTAAAGCTTGTAGGAGGACCAGCCGAATACCTTGTTCTTGTAAAAAACAAATCAAAAATAAAGGTCATCATCGGGCCATACAGCACTCCGGTTTCTTTCTATGACTATGACTAACCGTTATAAACGACACATGGGGGCGCACGAAAGCGTCCCTTTTTATTTGTAGCGAGGATTAAGAGTTGTATAATAAACGGAATGAAAATCGCGTTTTTTGAATTGGAGGGATGGGAGGAAGAAATCGTCAAAAAAGAACTCGCTCCTTCGACAGGTTCAACAAGCTCACTGCAAGCCGGCTCAGGACAGGCTGGGCATGAGTTTCAATTTGTTTTAGGGAAAGCGCATGAGTGGGGCGCGGCGGCGCGGGATACTGAGGCGATGTCGATATTTGTTGACTCGCGAGTTGATGGCGCGGTGCTTGACCAGTTTCCGCAACTCAAATTCATTGCCACGCGTTCCACGGGGTTTGACCACATTGACCTTGCCGCGTGCAAAAAGCGTGGCATCACGGTTTCCTATGTTCCCGGGTATGGTGACAATACCGTTGCGGAATTCGCGTTCGGGCTTATATTGAGCCTTACAAGAAAAATCTATCGCGCGATTGACCAGATTAAAGAAGCCGAAGATTTTTCGCTTCGCGGCTTGCGCGGGGTAGATATCAAAGGAAAGACAATTGGCGTTGTCGGAACAGGGAGAATAGGGAGAGAAATGATAACAATCGCGAAAGGATTCGGGATGAACGTGCTTGCATACGACCCAAAACAAGACGATGAACTTGCGCAAAGTTTGGGGTTCACATACGTCCCGCTTCACGATTTGCTCCAGCAGTCCGATATTGTTTCGCTTCATGTTCCTTATAACGAGGCGACGCACCATCTTATCAATTTGGATAATATCCGCGTTATGAAACGCGGTTCGTACCTGATTAACACCGCGCGCGGCGGCGTTCTAGAAACCGGTGCGCTGCTTTTTGCATTGCGCGAAGAAATACTTGCCGGTGCGGGGCTTGACGTGCTTGAGGAGGAGGGCGACATAAAAGACGAGCTGAAGTTTTTAAGCGAGGGGAAAGTGGAGGCGGGAAAATTGCAAACAATGCTTCAGGAACACGCGCTTATAAATATGCCGAACGTGCTTATTACGCCGCACAACGCGTTTAATTCGCAGGAAGCGCTCATGCGGATTTTGAAAATCACCATTGAGAACATCGCGGCGTACGCAAACGGCAAGCCGCAAAATGTGGTTCAGTAATATGGAACAATTTCTCACTGGCCAGTATCTTGTGCGGATTTCGCAGGGCGTTTTTGCGCTCATACTTTTCAGCGCGGCGTGGCACTATTTTGTAGGTGGACGATTTTTAAAATACAAAACGCTTGTTCGGAATGCGATATGGTTCAGGGTGCTTTACGCGCTCGCGCTCACTGTTGGACAATATTATCTCTGGGCGCAAAGCCCTTTTTCAAAGCCGCTCCTGAACACGCCGCTTAGCGAATCGCTTCCCATTCCGCTTATCAAAGCGTTTCCGCAAATTTTTAATACGCGCATCGGCTACTTTCTATTTTATTCATGGGGGCACTTTTGGATAAACCTTGTTCTTGCGCTCTTTCTTGCGTGGCTGTTTTACAAATTTCTCCTTTTACTTAAAAAACACCAGGACCGGTTTTTTGAAGAAGGAGAGGTGCGGCTCGGATTTGTGTGCGCGCTTGTCGCCGGCTGGCCCGGGATAATCGTTTTTGTACCGCTCACGTTTATATTTGTCGTTCTACTTTCAATAATCCGCGCCGTTACGCTCAGCGAACGATACACGACGCTTGGTGTACCATTTTTACTAGCGGCCGCTACCGCGCTTTGGATGTCTCAGCAGATACTTTCGTATTTTCAGCTTTGGTTGCGAATTTAACCGTATGACTGTAAACTTATTACTATGAATAAAACTTCTCCGAAAGATATCTTTATGCACTTGCTTTCAATAGTTACGCTGTATGCTTCCGCAACGAGCTTTTTAATTCTCGCTTTCCAATATATAAACGTGCAACTTCCCGATGTGCTCCAGTACTACTATTACAGCGGAGCGCTGGATATGATGCGCGGAGCCATCGCGGCGCTCATAGTCGTTTTCCCGGTGTATTTGTTTTCAATGCGCACGCTTAGAAAAGAGTATTCCCGAGATACGGAAAAGCGCGAAGCGCGAATAAGAAAGTGGCTTGTATATTTCACGCTTTTTATCGCCGCACTCATCATTATTGGGGACCTCGTGTCGCTTCTATACACGTTTTTACAAGGAGACATCACGGTTAGGTTTCTTCTGAAGACGCTTGCGGTATTTGTCACTGCGGGTATGGTTTTCAGCTTTTATATTTGGGATCTTAAAAATAAAGCAATCGGCGCAAAGCCGTTCGCTTATATTGCTTCAGCGATTGTAATCATTGCAATAATATTCGGGTTTCTTTCAGTAGGTTCGCCAATGTCAGAACGCGTTCGAAAATTTGACGACCGACGCACACAGGATCTTCAAACAATACAAAGCGAAATTGTGTACTATTGGCAAAATAAGGGGAAACTTCCCGTAAGCCTTTCCGTTATGAACGATGATTTACGCGGGTTCACTGTTCCAGAGGACCCAGATTCAAAATCTGGCAATATATACGAGTATAAAATTACTGGAATAAAAAACTTTGAATTGTGCGCGACGTTCTCGCTTCCGAGCAGAAATTATGAAAGCGGAGAAATTCAGCAACCACGCGGATACGGCATTGATAATATCTGGACGCATAAAGAAGGGCGAACATGCTTCGTACGGACGATTGACGAGGATTATTTTAAACTGAGGCCGACAGTTGATTAAGACGGAACATGATAAGGAAAGCGGTTTTAATAGCGCTGGTGATTTTGGCAGTGGCGGTTGCGCTATTCATATTTTTAAATAATAAAATATTGTGCTGTGCCGGGCCGGTTGTAGTTTTTAATCCCACGCCGAACGCGGTTATCTCGTCGCCTATATTAATAAGCGGGCAGGCTAGGGGATTTTGGTTTTTTGAAGCGAGTTTTCCGGTGAAACTTTTAGACGGGCGCGGCACACTACTTGCCATTGGCATAGCACAGGCGGACGGTGATTGGATGACCGAAGACCTTGTTCCATTTAACGCAAAAATTGAATTTACGATGCCAAGCTCCACAAAAGGCGTCCTCGTATTTAAAAAAGACAACCCTTCTGGTCTGCCGCAAAATGACGCTGAAATCCGCGTGCCCGTTCGTTTTAAATAAAAATTATGGCCGTGAATCATTTTAAAATTAATGCCGAACTTAAACCGGCGGGCGATCAGCCGAAAGCAATTGAGCAGCTTGTTTCCGGACTTAAAAAGGGGATGGGGCATCAGACACTTTTGGGCGTTACCGGTTCAGGAAAAACATTTACTGTCGCGCATGTAATCGCGAAGATGAATAAGCCGGCGCTTGTTATCGCGCACAACAAAACGCTTGCCGCGCAACTTTGCAACGAATTCCGCGAATTGTTTCCGCACAACGCGGTGCATTATTTTGTTTCATATTATGACTACTATCAGCCGGAGGCGTACATCCCGTCGTCCGATACGTATATTGAAAAAGAGGCGATGATAAACGACGAAATAGACAAACTGCGCCACGCTGCAACATCAGCGCTTTTGACGCGAAAAGACGTTATTGTCGTCGCTTCGGTTTCCTGCATTTATGGTCTCGGAGCTCCCGAGGCGTACGCGCAGAATATTTTACAATTTAGAATCAGCGATGCGATGCGCCGCGGCGAGCTTGTTAAAAAACTGGTGCAGCTCCAGTTTTCAAGAGTTACAACGGATTTGAGACGCGGAACGTTCCGCGTGCGCGGCGACCGGTGGGAAATTATGCCGCCCGACAGGGAAGTTATTTATGATTTTTCGCTTAAAAGCGGGATGATAGAAAAAATATACGAGGTTGACCCCGTGAGAGGCTTTATTCCCAACGAAACGCCGCAAGTCCACGAGGTGTTTGTCGCGCCGGCAAAACATTTTATTACCGCGCCGCTTGAGCGCGATAGGGCGATTGAGGAAATAAAGAAAGAGCTCAAAAAACAGCTTGAGATTTTTGAAAAAGACAAAAAATATCTTGAGGCGGAACGGCTTGAGCGCAGAACGAAGTTTGATATGGCCATGATGCGCGAAGTCGGATATTGCCACGGCATAGAAAATTATTCCAGGCATCTCTCGGGACGCAAAGCGGGGGAGCCGCCGGATACGCTTCTTAATTACTTTCCCCATTCGGCAGGCTCAGGGCAAGCTGATTTTTTAACCATAATAGATGAGTCGCATGTTACCGTGCCGCAGATTGAAGGGATGCATGCTGGTGATGCGGCGCGCAAGAAAACGCTTATTGAGTATGGATTCCGGCTGCCCTCGGCCGCCGACAATCGTCCGCTCACATTTCACGAATTTGGCGAGCGCGTAGGACAGATAATTTATACGTCGGCGACGCCGAGCGATTATGAAAAGAAAAAGAGCGGCCAGATCGTAGAGCAAGTTATTAGGCCGACAGGTTTAATTGATCCAAAGATTTCAATATTCCCTGCGCGCGGACAAGTGGACCATTTAATTCCGAAAATTTTAGAACGGGTCAATCCGGAAAAAGGGGATAAGGCTCGGGTTTTGGTAACCACGCTTACCAAAAAGATGGCGGAAGATTTGAGTTCGTATCTTTCTGAAAAGAAATTAAAAGTTTCGTATTTGCATAGTGACGTGAAGACGCTTGACCGCATTAGGATTCTCACGGACCTTCGCCGCGGGAAGATTGATGTACTTGTCGGCGTAAACCTGCTTCGCGAGGGGCTTGACCTGCCGGAGGTTTCGCTTGTCGCGATTTTAGACGCGGATAAGGAAGGATTTTTGCGGAGCGAAACGTCGCTTATTCAGACCATCGGCCGCGCCGCGCGCAATGTTCAGGGCGAAGTATTTCTTTACGCGGACACCATTACTGGCTCCATTAAGCGTGCAGTTTCTGAAACAAACCGCCGCCGCGAAATTCAGCTCGCGTATAACAAAGAACATCACATTACTCCGCGCACGATTGTGAGAAAAATCAGAAGCATACTGCCGACGGAAAAAGAGGAAGAGAAACTTGCGAAAAAAGTGCTTGACTTGGAATTACATCTTGTCGGAAATTCAAAGGCGGAGCTTGAGTGTGTTATTAAAGAAAAAGAAAAGGAAATGCGGGAAGCGGCGCAAGAGCTGGATTTTGAGCTAGCAACAATTCTTCGCGATGAAGTTCGGCAGTTGCAGAAAAAGCTTCAAGCGAAGGCAAAAAAGAAATAAAAGAGAGCGTGCATAGCACGCTCTCGCTGGATGGATGATTTCGAGGATTAGGATTACCCGGTGAAAATGATTCCAAATGCCCACACGCGGGATCCTTTTTTAATCACCTCGTCCCCGTCATATCTCTTTCCTCCAGAGAAAAGAAGTCCGACGTAAACTTTTATCGGTGTTTCCGGGATGGCAATTTCGGCAATTCCGCCAGTACCGGCGCTTGACTCATATAGTCCGCCGATTCCAACAGGTCCCTTTTTTAGAATTAGCTTTGTTCTTGCCCATCCGCTGCTTTTTCTGTTCCACCATCCATCGCGGTTGTATGGATCGCCTATATTTTGCCCGCCCATTTCCATTTCAACATTAAGCTGTGCAGATATCGTTTTTGCAAGCGGGATATTTGCCCGCACGGCGCCTCTCGTTCTCGTTCTTACTCCACCGAGGATATTCTGATTTGTTAGTTCTCCTCTTGTTGCAGCTATCCCGATGCTTGCTTCCGCGTCGAAATTTTTGTGCGGTGAATATCCGAGACCTATAAATCCCGCGGGAGGAGCGCCGTCAAGCTGCTGGTACGAGGCTCTCACAAAAAATGGAATATAGATTTTTTCCGATCCGACCGGAATTTTTGTTCCGATCATTGCCTCGTGATTTGCAAGAGATAGCCCCTCAAATTCTCTGTTTTCCACACTATTGGTCGGGTTTATTATAATTGTTCTTTCTTCGGCGACGAACTGTTGAGCTGAGACAGTTCGTGAAAAAAGGAAAACGAGTAATAGTGCGCTTAGAGTTTTAATGAGATTCATTCGTCACCTCCATTTTTTTGTTTTAACGAACCTATCTAAAGTTTTTAGCAGGTTTTTGGTACTATGAGAAAGATAACAGAAGCTAGCTTTATTGTCAAGTGGTGTGAGTTTTTGTCTAAAAAGATAAAAAGGCACGCTATCTCGCATGCCTTTTTAAAATAAAAATAGATTTGAGCGGGGAATTAGAAAATTATTTGAATTCCCACAACTCCAAAGATGTTTTCGGTTTTTAGTTTTTTGGAGCCCCATCTTACGAGCCCCGCGAGGTAGATTGAAATTGGTATTTCTGTCGGAATCATGATATCAAATCTCGGTCCTCCGCCTGTGTTTGATTCAAGAAGCGCTCCAATACCAACCCAGTCGGTTAGATTTACTCTAAAGTTGGATCTCCCATACCATCCATTACTTCCCCCAGACTCAACTTCCGTAAATAAATAGTAATCTCCTTGGGTAGAAGTCATCTCTCCAAGCCAAACTGCGCCACGTATCAATCCTTCTCTTGTGTAGGAACTGAATCCCACACCTCCCTCAAATCCAACATATGAGATGGGGGAGAACTGCAGGCCGATAAATCCGGATGATGCCGGGCCTTTGCGTTCTGAAATCGGCCTGTCCGTTATGCGGAAATGGAATGTTATAGAAACCACTTTGTCTTCTAAAATAATAATCGGATATTTACCGCGTGTAACAAGGTCGCGGTCAATGATTGTCTTATCAGACCCAGATTGGTCAGTTGGGACGAACGTATTTTTAAACTCAACGTCCCACTGGGATTCTGACTGCGCCGCCACAGTTTCTATGAACATTATTTGATTACAAAACAAAAACGCAACCAATACTATCAACTTTTTCATACCTTCCTCCAGTGTTTTGTGATTTTGTGAATTTTTACATTGGGCTAGCTGAAATTTACCAGTTTCGTGAATATTTTGTCAAGAAATAGAGGAGCATTGACAGTCAGTGCTTTATGGTGTAGTGTTCATCCAGCTAAAAAGTTGTCAATTTAATAAGAACAAAATCAGAGGAGATTTGGACATGAAGAAGAGAATATCAGTTTTGTTGTTTGTTGCTTTCGCGCTTTTTGCTTTCGTAGAAGGCGTGTTTGCGCAAGATTTACCGTCATTAATTGAAAGCCGTAACCTTACGACTTCGAACGTCGCATTTTCCGATGTTTCGGTTTCTGGAAGGTCGTGGCTCTTTACTATGACGGCCCCAGATACCGGTTCCACTCCCTATGGGAGATGGAGAGCATCGTACGACACTGAAACAGCGATTCCGACAGACGGAATTGTAGCTAAGGTACGTGTTCCGGAAACAGACACGACAAGTATTCGGCTCGTACTCTCGTATGAACTGAATGGTGTTCGTGTTGCGAATTCCGCCGCGGTCATCGTTTCGCCAGCCACGGGTTTTCAAAGTATTACACTCGCATTCCCCGGAGTTACGGGCAATTTTAACCAATTGCTTATAACCGCGTCATATAGTGGCGCGAGGGGTAATCGAACGTTTTACCTTGATGACTTAAAGCTGAAAAATGGCGTGAATGAGACCGTTTTTGAGTCCGCAGATTCAACGATTACACCCCCTGCCGCGACGACGCTCAATACTCCAGTAAATGGAGCAACCGGAGTCGCAAAAAATCTTACATTCCAGTGGTCTCAGGTTGTGAACGCAAGTTCATACCGTCTTATTGCCGTTAAGGTAAGCACAGGAGACACTGTTATTAATCAAGGTGGCATAACCAGCACGTCCTATCAGGCGACTGGGCTTGCTGATACTACTATGTATCGGTGGGCCGTGTTCGTAATCGGACAAGGAGGTTCGAGTCCCTCATCGGCGGAATGGTCGTTTACAACCACCTTGGTGATTCTTCCGCCAAATGTTCCAACACAGGTATCGCCTGCAAGCGGAGCATTAAATGCTTCCATAAACCAGACGGTTTCGTGGGACGGAGTCACAAGTGCAACGTTCTACGACATTCTTGGTTTTAGGGAGACAACACTGATTGATAGCCAGCGCGTAACAACAACATCGTATGCATTGCAGAATCTTACATATTCCACAGTGCATTCATGGAAAGTCAGAGCAGGAAACAACGGAGGAATAAGCGCTTATTCTTCATTGTGGTCTTTCGCCACGGCAGATGCGCCAGTTACTGCTCCGACCGCTCCGGTTGTGGTTTTTCCGACAGATGGGATAACCATTTCGACGGACTCGGTCGTTATTTGGAACAGAGTTTCCGGAGCGACTGGTTATGAGGTTAGAATTAAGGATTTTACAGGAACTATTACAGTGAGTTTTTCAACAACTGACACTGCGTACCATTTTTCTAATCTCGTGAACGGAGAACTGTATTATGTTCAGGTTAAGGCCGCAAATACCGGAGGTTCTGCCTGGAGTGCAGAAGTTTCTTTCAAAACTTCATCATTGCCAATTGTTTTGCCGCCCGCACCACTCTGGGTGACTATGGACAGTTTGCAGAATATTCAGCTCTTCACAGCGCGAGTATTCAAAGTCACGAATGCGAGTTCGTATCAATACCTGTTTTTACGGGGCGTTGATACTGTTGTAACAGAAATAAGCGCCGATACGTCAATGTCCATAAGTGGACTTCCCAGCGACACATGGTTCAGGGTTCTGGTGAGGGCGGTGGGTTTTGATGGGCCGGGAAACTGGTCCACGCCGCTTCATTTCAAGACGATGTCGTCTACGGAGCCCCAGATACTTTCTGCGCCGGTTAGTATTTCACCGGCAGATAGTGCTACTGTTTGGACGACTGTAACATTACTCTGGAGCTCACTTGATCATGCCGAGACATACCGTGTTCAAGTTGCGAGGGTTTCGGATAGCGCTATTGTTGCCGACCAAACCGGTCTGCAAGGGACTTTACACCAGGTAACAAGCTTGGCGCACGCAACGGCGTACGCGTGGCGGGCACAAGGAATCGAGCTCAATGGAACAGCTGGCGAATGGAGTGAGTGGAGAGTTTTCTTCACTGCCCAAGCAGGAGTCCCAAGAGCGGTTTTGCTCTCGAGTCCAAGGAATGATTCTTTGGAAGTATCATTGAGTTTAACGCTAAGCGGAACGTACCCAGGAAGTGTTACATCAGCTCATTCGTTTGAGGCGCAGGTGGCTAAGGATTCACTGTTTGCTAATGTAATCTTTTTGCGAACAGCACTTCCGAACCCACAGACATTTGTCTCGGGTCTCACATCTAACACTAAATATTGGTGGAGGATGAGGGTAGATTCTTCCGGAACAAAGGGACTTTGGTCTGATGCGTGGCATTTCGTAACTGTGTTGCCGACTAAGGTCGCGCCTGATGAAGGCAGGGAACTGCCGATAGAATTTGCTTTTAAGCAGAACTATCCGAATCCGTTCAATCCCTCAACGACGATTGAGTTCACTTTACCAAGATCATCGTTTGTCCGGCTTGTTGTCTATAACATTGTCGGGCAAAAGGTGAGAACTCTTATCAATGAGTCCGCAAATCCCGGAAGTTATTCCATGGTGTGGAATGGGCTGGATGATTTTGGTAGGCAGGTCTCAAGCGGGATATATATTTACCGCATTGAGGCGGGAGATTTCATGGAGGTAAGAAAAATGACTTTCATGAAATAACCATATTATTAAAATGCCCTGCACGCTATGCGTTCAGGGCATTCTTTTTTCCAAAATTAGACAAACTAGTGGATGTCTTGCATTATTTTTATAGACGGGATAATATGCCACTGTAAGTTCAAGGTTGATTATACTGGGTTTCTACAGACTTTTATGGGTTTTGTATCGCTTGACATGTAGCGACACCTATGATAGTGTTTCCATTATGAAAAAAATAGCTGCAATTTCAACGCTTTTCACGATTCTTGCAACCGTTCTTTTGCCGTTCTCGGCAGGCACTGTTTTCGCAAGCGGTCCAATAGCGCTTTCCGCATCTCCGACGGGCACGGAAACTATTCAGCTTTCGTGGACTACGGATGTTGAAATCGTTTCTCACGAAATCCGTTACTCGACGTCACTGATTGACGGAAGCAATTTTGCTTCCGGAACAGTTGTTCCCGGAATGCCTGCGCCGCTTCCTAGCCAATCGCAGAATATTACGGTAAGCGGGCTTGCCCACGGTACGGCATATTATTTTGCATATCAATATGTAGAAGCCACTGTCGGCGATACATTTACATCAACCGCTTCTGCTACGACTGATACTGGAACTATTCCTCTTCCGAGTCCGGTAACTGGACTTTCCGTTTCCGCTGTTTCCGCCAGCGCTCTTACGCTTTCATGGACGACTCCCGCCGGAGACGAGCTATCTTCATTTGATGTTCGTTACAGCGCGTCTGCAATCAATGATGGAAACTTCGATTCCGCTACTGCGGTTTCTTCAGGAGTTCCTCTTCCAATTGCAGATTCAAACCAGTCAGTTGTGGTTTCTGGATTTGCTGCAGGTGCGACATATTATTTTGGCGTGAAAGTTGTAAACACAATTGGCGAAAAGTCAACACTTGCGACAACCTCAGGAACGACATCCGGAGGTGTCGCAATTCCAGGCGCTGTTACGGGACTTACAACTTCTGCCGCGTCAGAGAATGCCTTGACGCTCTCTTGGACAACGCCCACTGGCAGTGAGCTCTCCGCAATTCGCATCCGCTACGGCACTTCGGCAATCAATGATGGAAATTTTGATTCGGCAACGGCTGTTTCCGGCGTTCCGCTTCCTATACAGAATTCGGTTCAGTCTATTGTTGTGTCTGGACTTTCAGCGGCAACGACATACTATTTTGGTGCGAAAGTTGAAAACACCATCGGTGATTTATCGGTTCTAGCAACTACTTCTGGGATGACAAACGCTGCTTCTGGCGGAGGCGGAGGCGGAGGCGGTGGAGGTGGTGGCGGAGGCGGTGGAGGTGGTGGCGGTAGCGCTCCGCAGAGTAGTGGTGGTGGCGGTGGTTCTGGAACGGTGTTAATTGTTCCGGACAATCCCGTGATACCTACATCAACAGTTTCTTTGGTTATTAATAGCGGCGCGACGAGCACGGTAAATAAGGTTGTTGTGCTCTCAATTTCCGCGCCGAATGCTACAGAAATGCTCATCTCAAATCTCAATGATTTTTCTGACGCAAATTGGGGACCGTACGCGACATCAACAACTTGGGTCTTAATTGATGGAGGCGGACTCAAGACTGTGTATGCAAAATTCAGAAATGCATCAGGCGTGGTTCTTGGGCAGACGTCTACTACTATTTGGCTCTACGCGTCAGGCGAGGTGCCGGTTACGATACTCGCGCTTCCTAAAACAACAAAGCCAGTAACTGTGACGGCGAAAAAGAATCCAACAGTGAAAAATGCCGGAACAACGTGCGCGTCACAAGCATGGTTCTCGCTTCTTCCTGAAAACATCACTATCTCGGCGGGTAGCGACTTCAATGTTGTGGTCATAGCCCATCCTGGAATGTGCGCTACGCGGCTTGCACAGATGGATCTTAATTATCCAAGCGATCTTGTAACGGTAAAATCCGTTGAGTACGCGAAGGGGTGGCAGCCGGAGCTTACGAGCGTTGAGGCGACTGACACGATTCCGGGCGTTCTTGAACGGACAGCTCGGTACGAGAAAGATTTGGAAACTCCCGAAACGTTTGTTGTTATAACGTTCACGCCGAAGAAAACCGGCACGGCAATTTTCGGATTTGAGAACAATCCGACGCCGTCCGAAATCTCAAAGAAAACTCCAGTTGAATCATCGCTTACCGTACTGAATCGAGAACGGCATCTCTTTGCAAGCGCCCTCTCGGTGGTTGCTGAGAATAATGTTGCGGCGACTGTAGTAATGTGGGTTGTATTCGCCCTCTTCTACGGACTCTCGTTTGCTCTGAGATAAGGGGAAGTATCAAGTATCTGGTATTTAGTATGGAGAAGTAGCCCCGCCGAAAGGCGGGGCTTTCGGTTTTGCGCGCCAGTCCGGCGTCTTCCTAGGAGAACTTGACAAATAATATACGTACGCTATAATTCTAACAGATTATAAATAATCAAAACTTTCAATTAAAGTAATAGCGGGAGGTATCAAAATGGCAGCCGTGTCTTATTGTTCATGCTGTGGAGAAGAGTTTGAAGATAGTGAAATAAAGATTTGTGTAGACTGTGATAAAGAAACTCTTTCTGGTCCGCGCCCCCAAAATTTTTTTCATATTTGTGATTGTGATGGCCTCCTTGAGAAAAATCCTTTATCTTAAGGAATGTGTGTAAATAGAACATAAAGCTCTCTAGAGATCAATTTTCTAGAGAGTTTTTTTATTTGACTTTCATCTCTTTTACTGTACAGTATTTTGGATAGGTACCCCCCATGGATTCGAAACTGGGGGCGGTTTCTGTTATATGCAAGACAAAATTATTATAAAAGGCGCGCGGGAACACAATTTGAAAAATATAAGTTTGGAAATTCCGCGCAATAAGATGGTTGTGTTTACAGGACTTTCCGGTTCGGGAAAATCCAGCTTGGCGTTTGACACGATTTTCGCCGAGGGCCAGCGCCGGTACATTGAATCACTTTCTGCGTACGCGCGGCAGTTTTTGGGTCGGCTTGATAAGCCGGACGTAGATGAAATTGAAGGATTGTCGCCCGCAATTTCAATTGACCAGAAAAGCCATTCTTCAAATCCGCGCTCAACCGTTGCGACCATCACTGAGATTTATGACTATCTTCGGGTTCTTTTCGCGCGCGCCGGAACGCCGTATTGCCCGATATGCGGAAAAGAAATCAAGCGGCACACAACCGAGGAGATAGTTGATTTTGCGATTGATATAGCGGAGAAAAGCAAAGACGGCAGAAACATCGTTATTCTCGCTCCTGTTGTGCGCGGCAGAAAGGGCGAGTATTACCAGATGCTTTATGATTTTTATAATAGCGGATATTCCGAGGTTAGGATTGACGGCAAGGTAAGGAGTCTGCGCGAACGCGTTATTCTTTCCCGCTATAAAGCTCATTCCATAGATTTAGTGGTGGACAGAGTGCCGCTTGGCTGGCCTTTGGACGGTAATAAAGCTTTCCGCACTCATTTGGTTGAAGCGATTGAAAACGGCCTTAAGCACG
>JAUSHK010000005.1 GCA_030648515.1 Candidatus Jorgensenbacteria bacterium | reverse complement strand
AGCTCGAACCGTACTTTTTGAGCCACGCGGAGCGTGGCGAATCCTTTCAGAATCAGGATTTTTTGGGGGGAATACATTTGTGTCGGCACTTCGTGCCGACCCCATTTCGGCTTCCGATTCCGATTTTCAATTTTGGCGGAGGCGGGAGGATTCGAACCTCCGATGGGATTTCTCCCACAACATCTTAGCAGGATGCTGCCTTCAACCACTCGGCCACGCCTCCAAATAATCGGTTGAATCCTTGTTTTTATATCATTTCTCTGCTATTTTTACAATCGTTATATGAATACCAGGCCTCCCATTGTCGCCGTGATGGGGCACGTTGACCACGGTAAAACAACCTTGCTTGATTACATCAGGAAAACCGCCGTTGCTGAACGCGAGGCGGGCGGCATCACGCAATCCATCGGCGCATACGAGATTACGCATCCGCCGGCTGGCGGACGCAAAATCACGTTTATTGACACCCCGGGGCACGAGGCGTTTTCAAACATGCGCGCGTACGGAGCGAAAGTCGCGGACATCGCCATTCTTGTTGTCGCGGCGGATGACGGCGTGAAACCGCAGACGAAAGACGCGCTGATTCACATCCGCGCCGAAAAAATTCCGTTTGTCGTCGCGATAAATAAAATTGATAAGCCGAACGCGGACACGGAAAAAACAAAGAACGATCTCGCGCAGGCCGAAGTGTTTCTTGAAGGGCGCGGAGGAAACATATCGTTCCAGGAAATTTCTGCAAAACAAGGAACAGGCGTTTCGGAACTGCTTGACCACATTCTTCTTGTCGCAGAAGTGGAGGATATAAAAGAAGAAACGCCGCACGGATGCGCGTCGGGAATTGTTACATCAGCGCGGCTTGACCCGCGCCGTGGCATTATCGTGGGCGGCATCATCCGCGGGGGAACGCTCGCGCAGGGAAACACTATCGGAACAATAAGCGCATCAGGAAAAGTGCGGACGCTCGAAAATTTTCTCGGGAAACAAGAAAAAGAATTGAAGCCGAGCGCGCCGTGCGCCATAATCGGATTTGAATCACTGCCAAAAATCGGCGAGCAGTTTTTCGCGGGAAGCGACGCCATGGCGGTAGAAAAAGCCGTCGCGGAAGACAATGCCAAAATAAAAACAACGAAAGCGCAGCAAAAAGCGCGGACGGAGGTAGAGGGCGAAGAGATAATTCCGCTCGTGCTCAAGGCGGACGAATCGGCGTCGCTTGAGGCGCTTGAAGGGCTCATTCAAAAACTCTCGGCCGCGCTTCCACTCGTTGTTGTTGGCGCGTCAGTGGGCGACATCCACGAAACCGACCTCAAAAACACGGAGCACGCCGCGGCAGTCATCATCGGCTTCCACGTGAAAATTGATAAGGCGGCACACAATGTGAGCGACGCGAGAAAAATTCCGATTATCTCGTCAAATATCATCTACGAGCTTGAGAAAGAGCTTGTCGCGTACGCGAGCAAGGCCGTTTCAAAAGTTTTGCCGTCAATGCTGATTTTGGCGGTATTCGGCGGGCGAAAAGGCAGACAGCAAATTATCGGCGGGCGCGTGCTTGTGGGGCCCGTCAAGAACCAGAGCGCGTTTGAAATGTGGCACGAGAAACGGAAAATATGCGCCGGAAGAATTTTAAATATGCAATCTGAAAGGAAAGATATTGCAGAAGCGAACGCGGGGCAGGAAATCGGATTATCGGTTGAAAGCGACGAGCCGATAAAAGTTGGCAATACGTTAATTTTTGAATAATGAGACAGCACAGAAACTTGCGGATGGCGGAACTTATACGGCAGGAAGTCGGCGGGCTCCTTGAACGCGAATTTAATTTTGAGGGCGCGCTCGTCACGATTCTTGACGTCATAGTTTCCGAAGATTTATTGCACGCCACGGTCAAACTTGGTATTATTCCAAAAGAACGCGGCCCCGAAGTGTTTTTTAGGGTTCAGAAACGAACGCGTGAAGTTAACTACGAAATCTCGCGGAAACTGAACATCCGCCCGACACCGCACATCACCTTCGGGATAGCGGAAGAGTAAGCGTTCTAAAAACTCTGTTTGAAAAAATAGGCGGCATGGTGAAGTGGTAACACAGCAGTCTGCAAAACTGCTATGCGCCGGTCCGATTCCGGCTGCCGCCTCATAAATTAATGGAATACGACTAGTTTCGTATTGCTTCTGCGTTTACCATTTGATACAATTATTTAGATGAAGAAAAGATCTTGGACAGAAACCCAATTAAAAGACGCAGTTAAAAACTCATTCAGCTTTCGTCAGGTTCTTGTAAAACTCGGTTTGCGAGAGGCTGGTGGTAATTACGAACAAATTAAAAAATATATAAAAGAGTTCGGGTTGGACAATAAACATTTCAAAGGTCGTGGTTGGAATCTTGGTTTGTCGGGAATTGGCAAGCCTAGAATTCCACTGGAGAAGATTCTTTCTAAGAACAGTTACTTCCAAAGTTTTAAACTAAAGAAAAGATTATTTGCGGAAGGACTTAAACCGCAGTATTGTGAACAATGTAACTGGGCACAAAAAACACGGGGCGGTTATTTACCACTTGAACTGGATCACATTAATGGCAACCGTCATGATAACAGACTAGAAAACTTACGAGTTTTATGCCCAAATTGCCATAGTTTAACTCCAGGTCACAGAGGTCGTAAAGAAAAGAAGTAGAAGCCCGGGTGGCGGAATGGTATACGCGCAACACTTAAAATGTTGTGAGCGAAAGCTCTTGTCGGTTCGACTCCGACCCCGGGCACAATTTTATACTTGAATCATTGCAGGATTTCGGTAATAATAGACACGATGCATAAGCGTGTTTTAGCGGTTTTAATAGTGATATTCGTGCTGGTGCTCATTTTCTATATCGGGCTTACGGCGTTTGCGCCAAAACAATCCTCGGCCCCGACAGCGGGAAACAAGTTTACAGGTCCGACGGGCCAGCCGTACGTAGAGGGCCCTGTAACACCACCGCCGGCACGATAAGAAAGACAATAAAAGCGGGCATGGTTTAGTGGTAGAACACGTCCTTGCCAAGGATGAGACGGGAGTTCGATTCTCCCTACCCGCACAAAATTTATGGACTGTATTTTCTGTAAAATCGCAAGAGGAGAGGTTCCTGTGCACAAAATTTGGGAAGATGAAAAACATCTTGCTTTTCTTTCTATCTTTCCAAATACTGAGGGTTTTTCCGTTGTGATTACAAAAGAACATTATCCATCATATGCTTTCGATCTGCCGGAAGAAATTCTGACTGGATTAGTAAAAGCTTCAAAGCAAACGGCGAAGTTACTTGATATAAAGTTAGACGATGTCGGACGCACTGGTATGATTTTTGAGGGTTTTGGCGTCGACCATGTACATTCTAAGCTTTTCCCAATGCACGGCACAAAAATAGCTGAGTGGAAACCGATTAAGTCAAGCGTTGATAAATACTTTGAGAAATACGAAGGGTATATTTCATCGCATGATTACAAACGCGCTGATGATGAGAAATTGAAACTACTCGCAAAGAAAATCGCAGATTAATTTTATTAGAGTGCATAACCGTTTTTGATAGAATACAATAGGACTCATGGAAACATTTATAAAAGCGGTCATCACGATTTTTTTTATCGGGCTTGTTGTCGGCGGCATTGTTCTGTTTAGCGTTTTTCTTATTGTGCCAGCAGAAAGAATTGCGAGAGTCGGAAAAGGCGGGACTGTAACCCCAAGCGCGGGGAACACAACAAACATTGAACAGTTCAATGAAACCTCGGTTATTGAAAAACTGAAAGCGATTTTTAGCGGTCAATTTTCACAGCAACAAATACCAACGCCAGTTACGCCTGGAACGAGTAATGGCGGGCAGGGCGGTTCTGTAAACGTGCCAGCCGGCTATGCGCCGAATGCAAAAATTTCCGGGCTGATAACGGCAAGCGACGTGCCCGCGGACGCGATAAAGCTCGGAGTATCGTCGCAAGGATTTATTCCGAATATAATCGGCGTTAAAGCAGGAATCCGAGTTACAATCGCCGTTACGTCGCTTGATTCGGAGTCACACTTAATCGCATTTGAATCTCCGGCGCTCGCTGATGTTTCGGTGGGAATTGGATCAGGCCAGATCCGCACCGTTTCATTTATTGCCCCGCCCGCGGGGGAGTACGCGTTTCAATGCAGCGTTCCGGGCCACGCCTCTCGCGGCGAGGTGGGGAAAATGATTGCGCAGTAAAAGCCGGCAATTGGTCTCCCTACTGGAGATGTCCCGAAGGGACATAACTGGTAACTAGAACGTCCTCAGGTAAAAACCGGGGAGCTTTTATTTTGGAAACGCGCGCGGTACAATGTTTCAAATGGATAAAACGAAACTCATAGAAACCGTCCTTTCGCGCGGTGTGGAAGAGATTATTGATCGGAGTAGTTTGGAAAAGAAGCTCGCGTCCGAAAAAACACTGCGCGTGAAGCTTGGTATTGACCCTACTTCCCCCGACATTCATCTTGGACACACGGTCGTGCTCCGCAAGCTCCGCCAGTTTCAGGATTTGGGCCACAAGGTCGTCCTTATTATTGGGGATTTCACGGCGCAAATCGGTGACCCATCAGGAAAATCAGAAACGCGCCCCGCGCTTTCAAAAGACGAGGTTGAGCGAAATTTTAAAAAATACCTTAAGCAGGCTGGAAAAGTTATTGATATAAAAAAGGCAGAGGTGTTTTATAACAGCGCGTGGTATGAGAAAGGAATCCAGCCGTTTCTAAAACTCACGCGTTCCGCGACCATTCAGCAAGTTTTGAAACGCGACGATTTTGAAAAGCGGATGCGCGGCGGCAACGATATTTCCGTTCTTGAAATTCTCTACCCGCTCTTCCAAGGGTACGATTCGGTGATGGTTAAGGCGGACGTGGAGCTCGGTGGCACCGACCAAAAATTTAATCTGCTTATGGGACGCAGGGTTCAGCGGAGTTTTGGGATGCCGGAACAGGATGTTTTGACCGTCCCGCTTATTGAAGGCACGGACGGCGTCCGCAAGATGAGCAAGAGCTATGGGAATTACATCGCGCTTGATGATGAGCCGAACGATATGTTTGGGAAAATCATGGCGGTTCCTGACGGACTTGTCGCAAAATATTTTACGACGCTTACTGATATTGATGCCCCGAAAAATCTTGGGGCGCGGGACGCAAAAATGCTTCTCGCGGAAACAATCATTTCAGAATATCACTCCTCTAAAGACGCGAAAGGCGCGCGCGAGGAATGGATTCGCGTGTTTTCAAAAAAAGAAACTCCCGATGACGTAGCGGAACTTAAGGTTTCAAAAAAGATTTCCGTGATTGATTTACTGATTAAGGCGGGTATTGAAAGTAAAAGTGAGGCGCGACGGCTTATTGAGCAGGGCGGAGTCACCATCGGGGATGAAACAAAAAAAGACCCAGCAGAAGTGCTGAATCTTAGAAGTGGGACAATTCTTAAAATCGGCAAGCGGCGGTTCTTCCGAATATCATAAGGAAATTACCAATTACTACCCTTACTTTCCATTCTTCCTCAGCACCTCATCCACAAGCCCGTACTCCTTTGCTTCCTGCGGGGTAAGATAGAAATCGCGGTCGGTGTCTTTTTCTATTTTTTCCGTTTTTTGCCCCGTGTGTTTTACGAGAATTTGGTTTAAACGCTCTTTGATTTTCAAAATATGCTTTGCTGTAATTTCAATTTCAATCGCCTGTCCCTCAACCCCACCCATCACCTGGTGAAGGAGAATTTCAGAATTTGGAAGGGCAAATCGCTTTCCTTTCGCGCCAGAAGCGAGAAGCACTGCGCCCATTGATGCTGCCATGCCGACGCAAATGGTTGAAACCGGCGCCTTTACGAATTGCATCGTGTCGTAAATCGCGAGGCCTGCCGTGACGGACCCGCCGGGGGAATTAATATAGATTTGAATGTCTTTTTTTGAATCCTCATGGTCTAAAAGTAAAAGCTGGGCGATGACGCTATTTGCAACAGGGTCAACAATCGGCCCGCCCAAAAAGATAATGCGGTCCTTAAGGAGGCGCGAATAAATATCAAACGCCCGTTCGCCGTACGCTGATTTTTCTATTACGGTTGGAATTAAATTCATATCAAAATCATCTGGATTCATGCTGTTATTTTACACGAACATTATATCGGCAACAGCGTATCTCGTCAAATAACACAAAAAGCCGATTGTGGTATACTAAAAGTAGCTCACCACCCGTTGCCTACGACATAAGAAAGACGGGATAATGCAGTTAACCGAATAATTTGTACGTTTGTACAGAGGAAGGTGTTTATGAGAGTACTTTTATTTCAAACCAGTGCAGTTCAAGCAGGTTCAAACAGCATTGCCGAAAGGGCGGAAAGTGTTGATACGATGAGCGTCGCGGTTGGCCGGACCAATTCCTAAGGATCTCACAGTGGAGTTGTAACCTAACCGGCAAGATTAAAAAGCCCTGCTCAGTTTCACAGTACATATTGTGAGCATAACTGAGCAGGGACTTTGTTTGATAGTGGTAAATACCCACATTTTAAGCGCTTTTAGCAACCTATTGCATTATTTTTGGGGGTGTGGTATACTACTAGAGCAGTAAAGATTAGTTCACATTTGTTCATTACAAACACAAAAAGGGGAGCAGAACAATGAAGGGACGAGGATCACCCTCCAGCAAGGGCAAGAGAAGCGAAAAACACCTTAATAATACCTTATCACCGGCCATTGGCGGCGAACGAAACACCGGCCAGATCATCAATACCGCGGCAAGGGCGAAATAAAAACCGCGCCCGAATGCCTGGGAACACCCCCTTACCTTATATGAGGGAAAAAATGATTCGTAAACGAACGGAACTGGCGGCCGCAGTGCTTCGGACACTGTGAGGAGCCACAGGTAACTAACCTGGCAGAAAAATTATTTTTTGTCCGGACAAATTAAGCGAAAATCTCTTCGGCGAAAAGACAAAAGGAGGTTGCCCAATGGTAAGAGCTCCTTAGTTTAATCTCTCCTGTAGGACTCAATTTAAAAATTCTAGATTTTTAAAAGCAAGCGCCGGCCGGCCGTCTATATGACCACCATTAGCCAGCGCCATTAGCGCTATCAGCGCTGCGTGCCGGAGCTTCTCGGCAAATAAAGATATCTGCCCTGGCACACTAAGTGTTCAGGGCAGTTTATTTTTCTGATGGATTAATCAGTCCATTGAATTGCCTCTATAAATATGGTGCGCAAGTTACAGATGAGAATCCTTGCGGAGAATTTAAATTGACAAAGCGGAATTTCTGTATTAAACTTTGCCCAGTTTATTAAAACGTAGAAAAACATAAAAATACAAACACAGATAAAAGGAGGATGCGCAGATGTGGAAATATGATCACTTAGACGATCTCCAGCTTGGACTTTTAGAGCGGGGAATAATTGATATCGGGGGAGAGATTAATAGTGAAACTGGGGCATATGTCCGTGATGCGTTGCTTCGTCTTATAAAAAAAGGTTCTCCCGATATCACGGTGTTTATCACAAGCGCAGGAGGTTCTGTTAGTGTAGCCCTTAGTATTTATGATGCTCTGACGCTATACAAAGGAAAGAAGACAGGTATTGTCATGGGATTTGCAAGATCAATGGCTGTTATCATTCTACAGGCGTGTGATAAGCGGCTGGCCGCGCGTCACTCGGAAATTCTGATCCATCACATATCGCACAGTAAAGAGGTAAGTTTGGATATGCTTAGAGACAAGAGAAAAATGGACAGGATATACAAGGATTTAGAAGAAAACCAAGAGTTAATTTACAAAATTCTAAGTAGCCATACGGGTAGAGCGATAATAGAAATAAGAACCGAATGTAGAAAAGAAAAAGGAATGAGCGCGGAGAAAGCATTCGCGTTCGGTCTCATTGATGAAATTATCGAAAAACCGCTGGAGTCAGTATGATTCCGGCGGCTTTTGTTTTTGGCAGGCAGAAAAGTTGTTTCAGTAAAAATCCGCTTACTGAATTACCTCTATGGATGTTGCGTCAAATGTTTTTACGTTTCTGACATTTACCCCGCTTCGCGCCGTCGCATTCATGCCGGGCTTGATGTCGGAGAGTTTAACAATAGTCCTTGTCGGTTGCCCATTTGACGTGAACTTTCCCAAATCAATCAGCGTAATAGTGGTTTTATCCGAAACGATGGCGTGCCGCACGTCTTTAAGGCGAGGCGTTCCGTCAGTATGCGGAATGTAATCGTCTATATTATCAATTTCAAGATCAATCGCCGAGCCGGAAACGCTTTTCACAATCCCGTCCAAAAAGCGGATGTCGTCGGGAGGTTTGGGAAACGCGCTGTTCAAAAGCGGCGCCAGTTTTTTCTCAGTCGCCAGTTTGCCCTGCGCGGAGCCGAAGTAGAATCCGCCAAAGGCGACGACCGCGAGAACGACCACGGCAAGGACCGCAACAAGAGTTTTATTCATATCTATAGTATAGCAAATTCAAACGGTGAAAATAAAAGCCCCCTGTGCGGTGTCACAGGGGGATAGATGTAAAAATGCAAATCAGGACTATGCGACAGAAAGCAAATTCCGAACAGATGGATAAACACTATTTACTAAATACCTGAATCTTTTAGGCCTTTTGCCTAAATCAGGATAACGATTACCGACGACAACAACCGGGATGTTGGGAAACTTTTCGTAATGTTTCTGAACCCAGTACCAACTGCTTTTTACCTGAAACGGTTTTTTCCTCCCGTCCCAGAGGAATATTATAAAATCAATGCCTCGCGCGTTTTTCCGTTTAAAACCCTTAATAAGGCCATCATCCTTAAGCTTTTCAAGTACAACAACTACAATTTCTTCTGACTGCTTGCCGATTTTAAAACTTCTGGGCTCCTTGTTGTTAAAACGCGAAATGCGTTCCCTCCGCCTCTTTTGTTTTTTTGTTAGATTATTTCTGTAGCAGTTTCTCACGCCGCGCTTCATACCGGCCTCCGTGGTTTAGTTGATAATGAACTGCCCTGCCTATAATTCCATTATGCCCCCGCCGTACTAGCCAATCAACCCCCACAATGGATAAAAACGCAAATTGACACATACCTAGGAGTGATGTATAAATCTAGTATGGAAAGGAAAAACTACAAATCGGTAAACGACCACAACATGGCTATTACAATGCCGGGCTGTTTTGTTTTGTTTTCAAACAGCGTTCTTTCGTTTAGCCGAGATAGTTTTAATCTACATTTCTAAACTTTTAAACACATTTTAGAAAAATCTCGGCTGAACAAAAGCCGAGATTTTTGTTTAGCCAAAAGTTCATTTAAAACATTTTATAAAAGGAGTAACAGCCATGGAAACAAATAATAGCATCCAATTTCTCAGGGGAAAGAAAGTAACGCTTCGCCCGGTTGTAAAGGAAGACGTCCCGCGCTTTCTTGTATGGATCAACGATCCCGATGTAAGACAGTATCTTTCTATGTATCTCCCAGTGATGGAGGCGGACGAGCAGGCGTGGTTTGAAAATCTGTCAAAGTCAAAAGAAACCGACATTGTGTTTTTGATAATTGCGGACGATCAGCCGATTGGTTGCATGGGCATTCACCGCATAAACTGGAAAGACAAAACAGCGATTACTGGCGCGTTCATCGGAGAGAAAAAATACTGGGGGAAGGGATATGGAACCGAGGCTAAGATGCTGCTCTTAAACTACGCTTTCAACTCACTCAACTTGCGCAAGGTTTGCGCCTCCGTTTTATCGTTCAATGGGCGGAGTCACGCGTACCAGCTGAAATGCGGATACAAGGAAGAAGGTAGACGGAAACAGCAGGTCTATAAAAACGGCCGGTACTGGGACGAAATATTTACAGCGGTTTTCAAAAAAGACTGGCTTCCGCTCTGGAGAAAGTACCGGAAAACAAATCTCCGGTAACTATCCAAAAGCCCCGTTCTAAACATCGGGGCTTTAATATTCATTTTTATTGATAAAAACCAATCTTCCAACAAAAGATTTTTCTGCCATTTTCTTAGTAACTTTTTCAGTTCGGGTAAATCCAGCCCTTTTGCTCTCATACTTTTATTTAGTGATGCTAAATATTGAACCGGTATCGCTTATTGACTTCGTCTGTGTATCGGCGTAGAACGTAATTAGTTACTTTTCAATGCTAATAATAAGGACTGGCGTCGTACACATTGTAAACACAAGCACCTCACTAGTTACAAGGAGAATACCATGAAAGATGACAACTGGCACTGGCGATGGATGCCGAAAAACGGCATCTCTCATTCAGAAATTAACTCAAGACTTGAACACGCTCTTGAAACTTGTATTCAGTACGGGGGTGGCAAGCACCCTGTACTAGGTTTTCCTGGGACCACCCCGGCTAAAATTGCGCTTGAGGCGCATGTAAAGTTTGCAGAGCGACAACCAAACAATCTTGGTTATCACACAAAAGAAATTCCATCCGAAATCGGATTTGAAGGAACTCAAATTTTGGAGAGAGATTTTATTTATGGAATTGCCGAAATGCTTGGCGTTTGCGATCCGGAGAAGAATATTGACGGCTATATCTAAGGGGGTGGGACAGATGGGAACCACCACGGCCTTTGGCTTGCCCGCAATATGCTGTGGCGGGAGCGGAAGGTTTCAAAATCCGAACGAAAAGGGATTGTTGTTCTTCATTCTTTTTTATTCCACTACAGCTCAGAAAAAGCATTTGGACAACTTCTCGGAGACGCAGATGAACCAACAGACGAGCGCCGAGGTGTTGTCAAAAGACTTCCTACAAACGAACAAGGAGAACTTACCCCCGAAATCTTGGAAAAATGCATTCTGCAGTATTCCCAAAAAGGATACCGCAGGTTCGCTGTGTTTCTCACTGCGGGCACTATCAACTTTGGAAGTATTGATCAAATAGGCGCCATCAACACAGTGCTCGAGCGTCTTCAGCGAGAACTCGGCATCACGGTGACAATACATGTAGATGCGGCGTTTGGCGGATTTGTAATCCCGTTCGTGGAACCAAATTGCCATTTCGCATTCCAGAATTCACTGGTGAACTCAATATCGCTTGACGCGCACAAAACAGGCGGCATTCCTTATTCGGCAGGTATATTTCTCTGCCGAAAGGGACTATTGGAATACACAAAAACCGCCGCGCCGTACATTTTCGGCCACGAGGATTATACAGTGCCCGGTTCCCGTTCCGGCGCAATTGCAGCAGCGTGCTGGGCGACATTTCAGCATTACGGCTATGAAGGATATGCCTCAATGGCCGCGCAATGCATGAATGTGCGGAATTATCTCACAGAGAGGTTCCAAAAGATTCCCGGCGTGATTACATACCCAAGCCGTGTGAACATTCTAACGGTGCGTTTCCAACATCTTTTGGATGAAAATCTACGGATACGTTACTGTATTGTTCCATGTACATTCCCAATTCCTCTCTCTCGAAAGGAGCGTGACGGGAATAGCGCTTTCAGGGGACATATGGCAAAAGCGTACCGTTTTGCACTTATGCCGCACGTTACGACGGAACATATTGATAAATTCTTCCATGAATGGAGAAAACAAAAGTGATTACTGGAAGATAGTTTAATTAACTAAAAACGTAATCAATGTCTTTTAAAACTACTTAGGCGCGTTTCAATGAAACGCGCCTTGTTATTTTCATAAAGCAATCACGAGCTTTATTGTTAATGGAGTGATTTTACACTAGTAGAAAATCTTTCAAGAACGTCACACTTTTTCTGATAAGATCCCCAGCCTTCTGTGGATTGGAAATCAGTCGAAAACGTGCCGAAAGTGCGCACTGAAGTGCACGCCCGAGACAAAAAAGACGACAAGATTCTTCCTCGTTCATACTAAGAATTTTAGGTAACTCGCGAACGGCAAAATCGGCTAGTAATTTATAACCCTCCTTTGCTCCCGGTAAACCATAAGCATCTAGTGCGACTCCTGCAAAACAAGCTAAGTCGACAGCCGGTATACCAAGCACTTCAGGTAGTGGGTCAACATATCTTACGCGTTGCGCACTTACGAACACATCTTCTGGGGTAAAATCAAAACTGGAAAAGCAGATAAAGGGAAGTTTGAATCTCCGAAAATCATAGTCATGAAGTTTGTGAACCAAAGCACGATCAACTCTATCCCGAAAACGGACATCATACTCTTTCTCTAATCGTAGACGGAGAGAATTAAGATATAAGTTTTCAGAAGAGACACAACGAGTCTCGTGGTAAATCGAATTCATAGTTTCAACTAATTGTGAGTAGAGAATCACTGGATCACGTGCTATCTGAACCGCGTGATAAAAATCAAGTCCGCAATCCTCCATAACCACAATAGGCACGCCAGCATACTCTATACTGAAGAGCGGATCAGGGAGGAGGCGCGTTGCCCCTATGCCTCTGAGCGCATCGTAACCTTTTTGATTTAATCGCACTTCCTCGGCCGCGCGTTCGGAAAGTCCAATTTTTACCACTAACGCTTTTTCTCCATCTGTTGCGTGGAAAACAGTATCCACAATATTACCTAAGGTCAATCTCTCTCCGCAAACTATCCGGTGGACACCAGAAAGAAAACCAAAAACTTCATCAATAGTAGGTGACATAACATTCCTCTCTTTCTTTATTTTATTATGTTAAGTTGATAAAAACTTCCATTATATTAAATGAAGCGCACAATTTATCAAGGGTAACAAATTTACGTATAGCAACCACCACACACGCCATTTCAAAGAACTAATTTCTTTTTGAAAGACATGAGTGCGAGGGTTTTAGGATAGCGTCCCTTACCTACAAAAAGTGGGTAAAAGGTGGCGCGGGAAGCCACAGTAGTACCATTTTTGTGTCGCCCAATAATCTGCCCCTTCTTTATTAAGTGAAAGTCGCGGAGTGATGGCACGGGAGTTATGTCTTTACCCACCTCGTATGTTTCAAAAACACGATACAAATCCTTTTTTGGAAAACATTTTCTTGGACCCGGAATTACTCCAAGATTTCTCAATATTACATATACGTCTTTTAATATTGTCCGATAATTTTTTCCTGATTTGTCTGGGCCGTATTCAAGTGATACTCCCGCGCGGTGGTAACGCACGAGCTCTTTACCGCCAAAAACCCGCTTTGGCATTAAGGCAACTTTTTGTATCGGGATCGCGCAAAGTACGCGACGCACGCGCGTGGAAAGCCCGGTTACGATAGCAAGCCGATGAATATTAGAATTTGTTGCATGAAGATCAAGTACTATATCGTAGGCATTTAGTTTTTCCCGTAACACATACGCAAGTCGTTCTTCTAATAATCCGTGTAAGCGTCCAGGAAAACTACGATTGAGGTCTTGTGTAAAAAAACGTTTTTTTCTAGCAACAGCTTTCGGGTGCGCAACAAAAAAGCCGACACGACCTCGGATAAAAGAATTTTTATTAAGTTCTCTAATAACCAGCTTTCCCGCTATCTCGTCTCCGTGAACGCAGGCGACAATAGCGACGCTTGAGCGATTTGTTTTCATAATAAAAATATATCATGCAGAGAACAGGCGATAAATGCCTGTTCTCTGCATGATGTGATAACTAGCGCGTGGTTTCGCGCGCAACACGGCACAATTCATGACATCGTTTTGCCCACGTAACGATACGCTCAAGTTCGCAGGTAGTCCCAAACATACGGAACTCAATAGTGCCATGAACCGACAAACGGATGAGATGCCAGCACTTACGCGGATCTGTCTCAAAGCCCTTTTCCACTGCCTCGCGATAGAAATGTTCCCAACTGGGATAATGTGGAGGCACAAAATCCGGCGCCATTTTCTTATAAATTTCAAGGCGACGTCCACACGAACCATCTCCCATTCGACACAATTCTTCCCAATGGCTGATTACATTGTTGTAGACCAACAATGCCGTGATGGTATCAGGCATGCCAATATGAACATGGGTGCCGATCACTTGGCACGCTGCAAGTAATATCTCGCGCGGCATAGTTTTAGTGATTTCCTGATACCTCCCTGTCGGATCAGGGTAAACATCCAAAGGCATATCATCAGGAGCTACTTCACAAACAAACCGTTGAAACTTAAGCGATTGTTCAGCGCGTGCAATCTCTACTTCGTTAGCGCAAAGTTTTTCAAGAAGATGCGCGATATCAATTGGTCCCACGCGATCTTCCAACTGGCACGCTGAGAGTTCGTAGCCATATCGGCCATTCATTCCGAGCATTTCGAGTACTTCCCGAGCGATAGGCACAATAGAGCCGCTCCGAACGAGAAACGCTTCACGCTCAATGCCGACTAACATTTCTCCCTCAGGACAGAACTTAAACCGCGTAAGAAAATTTTGCAGTTCTTCCATAAAACCTCCTTATTAGTAATGTAGTTCCAGCACCACGAACTACGTGATTGTAAATGAGCTAATTTCTGTGCTGGCGGCTCGGCACGTTTTCATGCGGAAACGCCGGCACGGAAACTAAAAACCCCGCCGTAGGGTGGGGGTTAGCATCAGCGCGCGAGAACCAGGCCCTACGATTGTAAGGGATTTCTGTACGCCCACCATGCAAGCTTTTTCACTACAATAACCATGATAAATCCATTATATTCCATACATGCAGCGATAGTCAAGAGAGGCATATTTCGAAAAATAAAGACTTGACTCAAGATTAATTTAGATTTAGAATAAAGCGAAGTCAAAACATGAAAACAGTCGGAATAATAGGCGGCCTAGGTCCGGAAACAACCTCAAATTTTTATCTGAAGCTGATTTTCTCGTGTCAAAAGTTTAATAAACTCAATAGGCCGCCAATTTTAATTTATAGCATCCCTCTCCCGTATGATATTGAGAGAAAGGCAATTATTAATGGTAAAGGAGAAGAAAAGTGCCTCCCTTTTCTCATTGATGGAGCGAAAAGATTAGAAAAGGCTGGTGCCGATTTTTTAGTCATGCCTTGTAACTCTCTACATATCTTCGTTAACAAAATTAGGAACTCGGTAAAAATTCCAGTGCTTAGTATTATTGAAGAAACCACTGAGTTTTTAAAGAAAAAGAGAGTTTCTAAAGTAGGAATTATTTCCACTTATATGACACTCAATAGAAAGTTATATAAAAATTCATTCGCAGTCAATAGAATTATACAGATTACACCAGAGAGTTCTCAACAAGCTAAGATAGGTAAAATTACTCACAACTTGGTTTGTAATAGATATAATAACAAAGACAGGGAAAAATTAATTAAGATAATAAATGATTTTAAAAACAAGGGTGTGAACAGTATTATTTTGGCTTGCACGGATTTACAATTACTAAAACTAAAGTGCCCAGGACTAAAAATCTACGACACAATGGAGATACTCGCAGATGCTACGACCCGAGAAATTCTTAAAAACTAGGAGTTTTTAGAAATTTCGTTATGAACACAATCAATAAATCACCAAGGAGCAAAGTCCTAACCTTATTTAAAGTAGGAAGTGTTTTTAATCCGGTTAGAACAAAGCTAAATCGATGCTACTTAAAATATAAATACGTGGTTCTAGACTATCCTAGTAGACTCAATGCAATGGCGATAGATCCAAGTAAGATAGTAATGAGTAAAGATTTTCGTTACACGCCCGGCGAAGTGATATTTTCTGTACCGTTCTTTAAAAGAGTCTCGATCTCTGTGCGGCATGATCAAGAAATAGTTATTTCTAAATCATCAAAACGGCATGCTCTAATTATGCACGCAGTATTACTAATGAAAAGCGCCCTACATTTTAAAGACGGTTTGAACGTGGACGTCGAGAATTCAGAAGAGTTACGACATTGTGGTTTAGGCTCCAGTAGTGGATTGCTGGCGTCCGTTGCCTGCGCGATTAATGAAGTGTATGGAAATCCAGTAGATAAAAAAACTCTTATTGCATATCTAGCGCAAAACCATGGGGAAGAAATCGACGGAGACAATTTTCACCTTAATCCAGTCCAATGCATTGGAGGATCAGCTGCAGCGGGACTGTGCAAGGCAGGGATGATCATATTATCGGGAGAAAGCGTACCAATAGCAACAATGCGCGTCCCCAAAACCTATAGTATCATTGTTGGCATCCCGAAAGATATCCGCGATGCTGATTCGCGCATTCTAATGGGAAAAGAAAAGAAAAACTTGTATAAATTTGTTGCTACCGGGAGGAAATACGGGAAAATAATTGCCTATAATATTTTACATCGAATGCTTCCAGCTATGGTTATGCGCGATTTAAAAGCAATTGGGGATGTTATTTACGAATATCGTTTTAAGATGGGAAGTATAAAAAATTGTTCGTTTACTTACAAAAACCTTCCTAAACTGTGTAAACGATTAGAATATTTGAAAAATGACGGCATAGCAGAAATACTCTCAATTTCTTCGGTAGGTCCAGGAATATTTGTAATTACGAAACAGCCAAAATTATGCGAGCGAGCATTCCGTTCAGAAAGGCTCAAGATATATTCGTGGGCAGTCAATAACGATGGCTATAAGATTGTTAGGAGAATGAAAAATGGTTAAAACACCAGAGCAAAAATTTTGGAACGATCCGAAAGTTGTTGAAGAATTTTTTAAAGCTAAGACATCCCCATACTGGAAAAAATTTTTAAGTAGTCTTGAAAAACCATATCATTATCACATTCTTGACTTAGGATGTGGCGGAGGAAGAAATACAGAGTTTATAGCAAAAACAGGCTTTGACACCTGGGCATGTGATTTGCACAGCTCAATGGTTAAAGCAACAAGAGAAAGATTGAGGGGTCTCATAAGTAACAAAGACATGAGAAAAAGAATAGTAAAAGCAACAATGCTTAAATTACCATTTAGGGCAAACAGCTTTGACATTATTATTGCAAACGGGGTCTATCACAACGCGGATTCATTGAAACATTTTACCAATGCAGTGAAGGAAACAAGTAGGGTTTTAAAAAAGGACGGTTTCTTGTGCTTAAATGTTTTTTACAAGGGAATTATAGCGTCGGAGTTAAAGAAAACGGGGCCTGATACAAACACATTTATTACAAAGGAAGGGTTGTGCTTAATTCTTCTTCCAAAAAGAAAAATTCTCTCACTGCTTAAAAACTCAAGGTTTCTGCCATTTGAAAAAATAACAACTTACAATAGAAAAGTCAGCACTGGTTTGAGGTCGGTTTTCCGTGGGGTTTTTAAAAAGTTTTAGTCTGCGAAATTAATTCTACACCTAAGATTATTTCAAACACTCTATGAATAAAGATATTTTAAAAACAGTCCTTATTAATCCAAACGCACCGAGGGTTTTAAAACACGGGCACCTTTTTGTTTTAGCCACGTTCCCAATTGACACCCAAAGCCCTTTTATAGTTAGAACGTATGATTTCGATAACAAATTTTATAAAGGGAAATTTTTGTTTAAAGATCCAACTACGGATTTTCCAATAATGGGTACCCCAGAGGAATATGGTCGAAAAAGAATAGTGGCCAATCTGAATAATCTAGGACTAAAAAATAAAACAATCATTGATATTGGTGCCGGAACTTTAAATATTTACAGACAAATTCCAGCCGAAAATAGCAGGTTAATAGCACACTTCATTAATTGTGATATATCTGGTCCGTGGAATAACAAGAACAGATCCTCTATGGAGATTGGCGCCGAGAGAACTAAGATAGTTCCAAGTCCAGGTAATGTCATTAATGTCCAATACGACTTTAATTCTCTAATGTGGCCATTCCAGCCGAACATTTTTAATTACGCCGTAAGTTGCATGGCTATGCATCATATTAAATTTGAAAATAAAGCAAATGTTTTAAAATCGATATTCAAATCGCTTAGACGAGGAGGGGAATTTATAATCACGGATTTTTTCTTAAGTGAAGAAGGTGGTGCTAAGATCACTAACGCCGGACAAAGAGGACCAGAGGAATGTAAGGGCTACGGCCAAAAATTTTCCGACTTTCTTAATTTATGCCAAAAGGCCGGTTTCATTCTCGATAAGCCCTGCCGATGCCTTATGTCAAGCCAATCACTCCTTACATCGTACCAACTTAAAACAGCACTTAATGACACGTCAAAAACACTTCAAATTAATAAGGCCACGTGGTATACTGTTTTATCAAAAAAATGAGCGCAGGAAAGTTAAAATTAGTCTATCTAACGGGATACCATGCCTGTGGAAAAACTGAGCTGGGGAATCAATTGTTACGTGCGATTAAAGCGCCGATAGTCGAAACTGGTGCAATGGTAAGAGCTGACTATACTAATAGAGATTTTTCGTTTAATAATCTAGATATCGCAGACTATGTTAGAAAAAAGGAAGACGAAGACCCAATGTATTTCACGCGTTTGCTAAAAAACCGCATATCAAAAGCGATCACAGAAGTGGGGAAACCAATCTTTGTGTTTGTTATTGGCATGAGGAGTTTAAAAAACATTAATGATCTAAAAAAAATTGCCCCGGAATGGGAGCACATTATAATTTGGCTTAATGTTAAATCACGCGAAATCCTAAGGAAAAGATACAACCATAAAGAAAATAAAAATCTTAGTCAAAATGAATTTAGTCAGTTACTTATTGTAGATCGGTCGCTTGGTATCGAAAAACTTAAAATCGCGGCGGACTACATAATAAACAATAATGAAGAAACAACCATTGATGATCTTTTGCAACAAGGACTGGCTGTTTTGGCCTTACCTACTCAGTAAAACTAGTTTTGCCTACTCGCTATTTATTTTTTATAAGAGTTTCCGCTATTTTTCTATAACCCTCTCCAAAAATTTCATATCTTTCCTCTTCCGCGCCCTCGGCTAAAACACGTTTTTCATGTGACAGTCTTATTAATCCATCCCATCCAGCATCCTTAACCACTACCTTATCAGTAATTTCAGCAGGCACCTTGAACGTGTGCTCAATAGTAGTTCCGTCAGGATTAGCGTATACAGTAGAAACTTCAAAATAAGCGCTTCTATCAACAATCCCATCAAGTAGCTCTATGAGCCGCTCCGGCGATATTCTCTTATCAATATAAGACATATACGGACCCGGTATGCCTAAGTAGTTAATAAAGAAACTATGATCTTCTCTAATAACCGGCTTGCCAGTATCCTTTGCTACTTGAAGCGCCACAGATCGGGCAATTTCCAAACTGGAATCCGATTGTATCTCGGGATATTCCTTTCCGAGCGGCTCAATTTCAATATTGTATTTATCAAAAACAGATTTCGCCGCGCTTAATTTGAAGGGGTTTTTAGTAACTAAATAGATTGTCATACGAAATATCATAGTAGATTTTATTTTTCAGTACAAGTCTAAAAAATAAAGCTCTGAAACAATGTCCAGAGCTTAGATTTTAAAAAGATAAAAACATCAATTTTTATTTTTCCGATTCGCGGGAAATGATTAATTTTGCCTGTTTTCCGCCATCGTCAGACAAAACAAGCGATCCATTTCTTTGCTTATACTGAGATCCATCGAACAATTTAAATTGCCCATTGTTGTATAACATAGCAATCCATGTTTCGGAGTAACGGATCATCTCGCGGCGTGTTTTTTTATTAATAAACCCACCAAGAAATCCGTTGAGCGCGGCATTGCTAATATATATCCAATTCTCAGCACAAAGAGATGGATCAATTCCGAGCAGTCGTATAAGGTTACCGTTATACCCTCTGTTCTGATAAGCATTAACCACCTCAGGAAGCCAGTTAGACGGTTTTGAACGACCCGTTATTTTAAAGCATGTCACACCAGCATCCTCGTAGATGCAGACATCCTCAGGTCTGATTACCCCACCAGCTAAAAGAAATTCCCTTGGATGAATTAATTTTCTACTATTGCAAACTACGTGGAATGATACATCCCTGCTACCCTGTGATAAATACTTGTAGTGGGCATCCCTTCTAGAACATCTAAAGAGACAACTCTCAGTGGCCATTAGTTCAATCTCTACACCCTCCTTTTTACAAAATTTGCTAAGTTTCATAAAAACTTTCCAGTCTTTCCCAACGTCATGATGAGGAATAACCCTACTCGGGGAGATATCAAGGAATTCCTCCAAATCTTTCCAAGATTTAATCCCGGCTATAGTCGAGATATAGAGCGGAATTTTTTTGTCCAGCACCCTAACATATCTCATTAATTCATGCGAGGTAAGTGTTAATGCGTCAGGGCGAAGACTTCCCAAGATCCACTCAAGGTAACTATTGAGTTGCTTTTTTTGTTCCGCACTTCCATCGAATTTAAACGGAGCATTTAAGAGATAAACAAACCTTAACCCCAGGTTTTTCAAGTAAGCTCTGAATTTTAAGGCGTCATCCATTTCAATATTTACAACTGAGTTTCTGGATCTGCCATGACCAACTGGCCCACCCTCAGCAAGAACGCCGTAAACCTCCATCACCTTAATGCCATTTACTGCCTTGATGTTTACAATCCGATCCATCACTTCCTTATCCCAGTGGCAAGGGATACTCAAGGAGGACCTATTCAGAATTCTTTTAGCCGTCTGTTCCATTTTACCTCCCTTATATAGTTAAAATGTTAAAGTATCCCAATCTAATGGGCACACCTGTGCTCGTAGAATAATCGGACAATTTTAATAATTTGTCAATAGTGCAAATACAGATAAGCGGTTGCTTTCTTACCAATACTGTGTTTTACTAGTAGTAGTAAGATATTAATTTTCATTAGCCAATAACAGTCGCCTTAGTTAAATAAGGAGGTTTGTTGTGAAAAAAGAAGAAATAGTTTCAGTCCTTGAGAAACTTTTTTTAGAAAAGGAAAAAAATCTAACAAAAACACTTGAGGAAACCAGAGACAGTGCCTGCGGTGCTCCGGGAAGTAACATTAGCCATTCGGATACGTCAAAATTCCAACTCAGTGAACTTGCGCTCTCACTTGAAAAACAGACACGGGAGGCAAACGAAGCATTGGTTTCCATCCGTAACACGCCTGTGTGTCAAAGTTCAGCTGTGCAAGTCGGATCACTCGTAGAGCTCGAAGAGAAAAGCTCATCTAAAAGGACCTTATATTTTGTCATTCCGAAAGGCGGCGGAGAAACTGTGCAAGTTGGAGATTCTTCGGTTACAACAATTACCGCAGCTGCTCCTCTCGCTCGTGCCTGCGTTGGCAAAAAAGAAAATGAGGAAGTCTCAATTAATGGACGTACTTATATCATCAGAAATCTCGAGTAAAACACTAATTTAACTCAGGGGGCTGTTATTTAATAGCCCCCCTTATTTTTGAACAGTGTCTCAAAAGCCAATATACGGTACGTATATTGGCTAGTCTTTTTTGTCTATTTTGCAGGCTAACACAGCACAAATCCCCATAAAACCGGCGTTTTTTGAAAATAATCAAGCCCTATGCATAGCATAGGGCTTTTGATTATTAAAAGAACTATTTCATCATGGCCATTTTTCTGGCTTTGATAAAATTTTCTGACTCGATTTGATAGATATAAACGCCGGAGGCAAGTTTCTCGCCTGAGTCGTTGCGTCCATCAAATGCGATTTCATGAACACCGACACTCATCGGTTCTCTGATAAGTGTCCTAACCTTTTGTCCAAGGATGCTGTAGATTGTGAACTCCACCATCCCAGCTTTGGGAATAGTGAACTTCATGTTTGTCGTTGGGTTGAAAGGGTTCGGATAGTTCTTGCCCAATGAGTAAACTCCTGGGGTATCGCCAGTTTCGTCGTCAATGCCCGTTGAGATATCGGCGGTGACTGACACTGACTCAGCTGATGTGACGCAATTTTCAAGATTGAAAACGATGTACCAAGGCCCTGGTCCCATCCCAGCTATAGGAGCGTAGGTAACTCTGAAGTCCTTATAATTTCCAGGACTAATGATTGCTGTGTCAGGAGTTACTGTAATCCGCGGATCCCTGCTTTGGGTTCCAGTAACATAGGCGGTTCCTCCGGCCCTATCCGTTGTGTCATTTCTGGCGCGTAGAATTACTGTCTTTTTTTCTCCGAATTTCACAACACCGAAATCGTATGTTCCTTCGGGCATTGAGAATGATGCTTTCGCAATACCCGCGTCGCCGTCGAAGTTGTCCAAGACAACTACGGAGCTGTCCTGGATGAGAATCAGATTATCGAGCATGATTTCCGCTAACTCAATATCTTTACCGCGCGCGTAAAATTCAAATCCAATTGCATCGATTTTTTGGATACCGTAGCCATAGTCATTTAGATAGGTTACGGAAGAAGTAATACGACCCCACTCACTTGCCACACGTTGCTCGACCTCGTGTCCAAAAGAATAGATTACAGTATCACCATGAGAAAAAAAGAAATTAAATCCAAAGGGTGTACTGTCCGGTTTAAGTGTAACGTAATTAAAGTCAAGCTTTAGTGTTAATCCCTTTGCCGGTAAATCTTGTTCTCTCTCTAAATCCTTTTTCATCAAAATTTTCTTTCCCGCTTTCATCGCTACCCCAAAAAGCTGGGAACCCTTTCCTAAATCATTTGAGAATGGGTTATCGTTCTTGACGAACCTTTGGTAAAACTTGGTTACGCCAGACGATACTGAATCCGGATACCATCCATTGACTGGATCGGTTTGGATCTGCGCCTTGGAAGGCGCCGCAAATCCAAGCAACGCTACAACAATCAAAAGTGCTAAGGATTTTCTCATTTCTAACCTTCCTTTTCTATGTAAGTTCTGAATTTATTTAATTCTTAATTAATCTAAAGCCATTCTACCATACTTCTCCGAAAAAAGCAAGTCCAAAAATCGCTGTTAGAACGTGGCAATACTGCTGTTGTGGTAGGCCATTCGACAAGCTCATCATAAGGGGGGGGAATGAGGGTTTTATGGGGATTTGTGAAGCACTAGCCGTGTAAATAGGTAAAAAAACTAGCTGATATCACATACAATAATCGGCTTTCCGAGACGCTACTTAAACGTTAATCCACCCGCTTACTGGGATGATGTTAGACTACTAAACCATTTTTATTGGTTTTTACTTTACCAGAAAACCCCGCACGCGAGTGCAAGGAGGAGATCATTTTAGAAATCTAGATTTTGTAGGAAATACTGTCGGTTAATATTTTTATTATAAAAACGACTGGCTTTAGAAAGGGCCAGTCGTAATCATACAAGTACTCGTAACATTTTTTGTGAAATCCGTTCAACTTGAGACATATATGCATGGAGATTTTCTTTCCTTCCTAGTTTGCCATTTTCCATCACATATATATCGGCTACGCCAATCCGGTCAATGAAAAGCCGATCGTGGGAAACCAACGCAAGTGTCCCTGTAAAATTCCTCAACGCCGTTTCAAGCGCCTCCTGCGCTTCGATGTCAAGATGATTAGTTGGTTCGTCAAGTAAAAGAACATTTGCCGAAAGCGCAGAGAACAGCGCAAGAAGTATTCGTGCTCGCTCCCCGGGGCTTAGTAAACCAATTAGTTGATCCGTCTTCTCTGCTTTGATTCCGTACAAAGACAAAACAGCATAGGCGTCTTGCTCGCGCACCGTGGCTTTTTCCTGAATCAACTGAAGCGGGGTTTGTTTCAAATTAAGCGTTTTGTGCCCCTGTGAGAAATTGCCGAAACGTATTCCCTGTCCGCGGTATATAATGCCTGACGCTGGCTGAATCTCTCCAGAAATCATTTTAAGAAGCGTACTTTTTCCCGCACCGTTCGCGCCCATAAGCACAATTCGAGACCCGTAGGGAATGGAAAATGATATCGGCCCACACGAAAATCCAGAGGGATACTTAGTAATCGCATGTTCAAGTGTGATATCTCCGGATCCTTTGGTAATGTCTGGGCGGAGCCGGAACTGCAGTTCCTTGTTTTCCAATGGACGTTCAATGTGTTCCATCTGCTCAATACGCTTTTCAATCACTTTCGCTTTTTTCCCCGACTTTGAGGCACGATCTCGTTTGAATCCCCGAAGAAACTTGTCGTTGTCACTGCCAACCCATTGAGATCCTTGTTCCCCCGCGGCGCGCAGACGGACCGCTTGTTCAGTAAGTCGCTTGACCTCCACTCGTTGCTCCTCATACATCTGCAGAAGACGCACCCGTTCTTTTTCTCGGTCATGGAGATAGTCGGTAAAAGTTCCACGACGTATCGTTACAGACGTGGTGTGCGGGTCAATTTCCATCACACGATTTGTCACGCGCTCAAGAAATCTCCGGTCGTGAGATACCACTATTGCCCCAGCATCGGTTTGCCGCAAATATGCCTCAATCCACAGAAGCGTCGGGAGATCGATGTTATTAGTCGGTTCATCAAGCACAAGGAAGTTTGGTTCGGCTAATAGGACGGCAATGAGAGCAATCTTTGTTTTTTCTCCGCCGCTCAACGACGTGACAGAACGATCCGTTGAAAGTGCGCTTAATTTGCAGGTATCCATCATCGCAAGCATGCGATGCTTTACCGGCAAAAAAGTGCCTGGCCCTTTTCGATGTTCAACGTATTCCGACACGTAGTTGAGAATTGACTGATTTGACTCAATGGCAATTTCTTGAGGGAGGTAGCCTACACAGTCACTGTCCCCGTACGTTACTTGACCCTCGTCCGGCACTTCCGTACCAGAGAGAATTTTTAAGAGAGTTGATTTACCAGAGCCGTTCGGACCCACTAATGCAAACTTTTGCCCGCGATCAATTGAGACCGTGAGTCGCTCAAAGAGAGTCCGAGGCCCGTAGCTTTTACTGACATTACGAATTTGAATCATATGCGTTTCCTCTTAATTAGATTCCTTTTGCAATTTACTGTCAATATTCTGCAATACGAGAAGGAAAAACGCAAGTTCTTACAGAAGAACGCGTTCTTTACAAATCCCACGGTTCTGTTAGTATTTAGGCCAGATACTTCAAAACAATATAGAAACCATAACGGTAGGTAAGGAGGTGAGAACCATGAAAACCTACGAAAAACCAGCGGTAACCATCAAGGGATCAAGTCCAGAACCGGTGGAATCAGGCTGTTGTCTCCGTAGTTGCGGAGGAGTTCCGGGTCCAATGCAGGTAGGCAAGAGAGGTAACGCGAGAGCCGCCTTGATTATTGGACAAGCAAAAAAATACCAATAAGTGGAGTAACCAACCACCGAGTAGGAGTTTAAGGGGCCAAGTATAAAATCAGGCCCCTTTTTTTCTACTAAAACATAAAGAAGGGAGTCATATGTTAGTCAAAATCAGAAGTGATGGTGACCAAATTTTCGCCTACTTCATAGATTCTCGTAGAATCGTGGGAGTAAACGAGCTGGGAGCGAAAATTCTTAATTCTTTATTCAACCAGCAAAACAGCGTTGACGAAATAACGCACGCCATTGCAATTGAGTACGGAGTACAGTTAGCCGAAGCTCAAGTGGATGTCACAGATTTCATCAATAAAGTTGAGGAAGAACTGAGTCCTAAAAGGTTCAGCCTGATCACGCAGACGCAAACCGACATTCCTTTGGGTGTTGAACTTGAAGTGACAACCGGCTGTAATTTGCGCTGCTTGCATTGTTTTCAGGATAACTATTCTGAGGTGTTTATGCCGAAAGGGAAAGTATTTGAGATCCTTGATATCCTCGCCCATGCAGGGATTTTTGAGGTGAGTGTCATCGGTGGCGAACCCTTTCTCCATCCCGATATCCAGGAAATTCTCAAACATTGTCAAAAACACGAATTTGCCATCGACACCGTAACGAATGGTCTTCTAATTGATGAAACAACAGCGGACTGGCTCGCGTCTGTAGAACGCCTCTCGATTTTTGTGAGCTTGGATGGGATAGAATCAGAGCACGATCGCATCCGTGGCAAGGGTACGTTCCGGAGAGTTGAAGCAGCGATTCAGCGACTTCAACAACATGGCATTGAAGTCGAGGTTATTTCTACCTTGAACGCAATAAATGCTCCGACTTATCGTGAAATACTTGATTATTGCAAAACTATTGGCGTGATTTGTAATTTCAACCTATTCAAGCCTTTCAAGTCGGCGCACGAAAGTTTGACGCTTAGACCTGAAACGTTTTTTGACATTGTTATTGATCTCTTTCGACTCAGACAGGCTGGAGTGTACGAGGTCGGCATTTCAAATGCCGCGATTGTTGGTAAATTACTCAATGGCCGCGTCTACAACGAATGTCGGGCTGCCCAATCTGGCTTGGTAATCAATACTACGGGGCAAATGCTTCCCTGTCCGTCACTTGTTTACGCTGGCTATTACCGACCCGAGGACTTACCATTGTTTGATAAAAAATTTATTGAAACGTGGAAAAACCATGAGATATTCAAACAATTTAGGTTGGATGGACTAGGCGGGTGTCAAGCTCGCTCGTTTATATTTCATAAAGATACGACGACGCCTGACCCTTATAGCATTACGGCGTTTAATGAACATCTTTTAAAGCAAGACGTATTCCCTAAACCCCAAAGTATTTAAACACTTTGGGGTTGTTGCTTTCTCAGGAGCACCCCCCGCACTGAAGTGCGGAAAGGAGTTCATTCATTTTTTATAAGAAATCAGTATTTGCTATAATAGAGCTAATGAAAAAGATTTTACTTTTCGGCGGGCTTGCAGTTGTAATCGCGGTCGGGGTTGCGTTAACAATGTCCGCGCAGTTTACGCAGGCGCAGGCACAGCCGTACATGGGGTACAAAATTACAAAGATGTATGGCGCCGCGAAAACTGCGAATATAGGCGAAGGGCAATTAATATGGGTAGTATTCAATGTAAATAATGAAACAATTAATGGGTTGGGTAGAACCATAACGTCAAATGTGTCCTCGGACGATTTTGGTAATCTTTCCGGGTCAGCGGATATGCGCTTTGACAACACTTTCGAGTCCATTGGGTCGCTTGTATTCGGTAAAAATTTCGCGAATCACTGCGGAGGCGCTCAATGCAATGAAGCAAAATTCGACACGACAAACCAAAGCCTAAGCGGATATGCATATTCCGAAAATACCGGAGGATTTATAAATTTGAGCGGTGTTACGTTCAATATAATTACTGGCGGTAGTAACCGCATCAGGTTTTCCGGCACAACTCAAAACGCGGAACGCGGAGGCGTTGGCGGAATAAATTTTTCAGACACACTGCCTATTGACGGCATAACAGCGGACACGGTGGCAGTTACTCCGCCACAACCGCCAGCTCAGCCAGTCGGGCCGACTGTTGCGACAAGAAGCGCGGTAAGTACCGCAACAAGATCAATAACCGCAACCGGCGATGTTTCAAGTATCGGAGGTGTTGGAGGGACAAATACGAAGATTACAGTAGTTGGTTTTTCGTACACAGATAAAAATGGAATTACAGCACTTACAAAGCAAAATAACCCACTCTTAATACATAACTTCTCACTATCAACAGAAGGTCCACATGTTTTATTAGGATCCAAATATTCAGTAAGGGCTTTTGCTGAAAATGATAAAGCAAAAGATGTCTATGGTGTTCCTATTAGGAATTACAGCACATTTGATGCGAAAGCTATAACACAAGCAAATCCGCCAACGGTGGTAACAAAATCCGCGGTGGTGAGTTCTGCTAAAACGCCGAATTTTGCCAGTTTGATAAATACAGTGTTGGCGCAAAACTCGGCGCAAAATTCGGTTACATTAACCGGCAACGTTAGCGATATCGGCGGAGATGCGGACTGGACGACGATTAAGTACAGAGGTTTTAATTATTACAAACTCAAAACAGATGGCACTATAGACGGCACCATACAAACCGTATTGGCTCTCCAGACATCAAACTCATTCAGCGTAGTGCTTAAAAATCTTGCCGCGGGGGATTATAAATATTACGCATTTGCCACAAATTTATTATCAGACACCGATCCAAGCGCCCTCCCACTAATAATAGAAAAGACCGGTCCCGAAATCCCAATTTGGCAAAGCTTTACAATATCAAAATCAAAGGACATTCCGCCCCTACTGCCATTCTCAATAACCGGAAGCAGGACGCCACTTGCGATTAGAGAGAAAGTAGATTTGAACGTTAGCGATTATAAAACGGACTGGAGCGCGACCGCCGGCATTTTTTCAAAAGCTTCAACGAATACAAACCAGTCAACGACATATACCGCGCCTGACACCACGCAGTCCGTGGTAATTACCGCGATAGAAAATACTACGGAAGTTAGTAAAAAAACGGATTCCAAAACGGTTGCTGTTATAACGCCGTACGCCCTGTCATGCAACACTATTAATGCAAGCTCAATTAATGTCAGCTGGGCGAAGCAATACACGGAGGCGAACTACGCCCAGCACGCGCTTACGCTTTTCTATAGCAGTGGCGGTCCATGGGCGACAGCCGCCGCAATTCCCTCGGTTGGAAGCAACTCACAAACTTTAACCGGACTTTATTCAGACGCGGATTATACGTTCAAGCTTGAAACGAAATATGGCGACAATTTTGCGATGGATGTCTCAAAGTTATGCACTACGCCGAATATCATTGTAGACACTTCTTGCCCTACGGGTACCACGCGCTGTTCCGATAACGTATGCAGGGCGAACTGCGGCGGAACCACATTTATTCCAACCATCACCGCTCCGGCGGTAACAACGGGAGGCGCTACTAATATAGGAGAAACAATCGCGACGGCGAATGGAACAATCACGGGAACCGGCGGGGAAAACGCAACAGTCCGCGGATTTGAGTACGGACTTACGGCAATGTATGGAAACACGGTAAGCGAACCTGGCTCATTTGGAACAGGAGCGTTTAATAAGCCGTTAACAGGCCTCTCGCCCGGAACGATATACCACGTTCGCGCTTTTGCTACAAATCAAACGGGTCAGACAGGCGGAACAGGTTATGGTTTTGATCAACAATTCACAACACAATCGCCGTTGCCACAGGATAATCATTCGGGTATTTCGCAGACAGTCGCGCCGACTGTAACGACGCAGGCACCAACGGGAATAACGGGAGGGGGAGCAACGGCAAACGGAACCATTACCGCGACAGGCGGAGAGAATGCGTCGGTCCGCGGGTTTAAGTATGGTACGACAGAAACCGACATGTGGACGACGCCAGTAGAAAACGGCGCCTTCGGAATTGGGGCATTTGTCGGCTCGCTAACGGGACTTACCCCTGGCGTCACATATCACGTCCGTGCATTCGCGACAAACTTCGCGGGGGGCACGGGTTACGGCCAATATGTGGCGTTCACAACGCCGCCTGGAGAATTTAGCATAACAGAGCCGTATGGAGACCTCGCAATCCTTGAACAATTTAAAACAAAGGTGAGTTCGGGGTTGGGGGCTGATTGGTCCATAACCTGTCCACCAGGTGGAACGTGCGGTTCAATAACTCCCGAGAGCACCGACACCTACGGGGAGGCGACATATACCGCGCCGCAGGTAAACCAAAATAATATAACAGTGAAGGCAATGAAAAAGGACAATTCAAAAGTAAGCGATTCGTTTACATTTTCCGCACTGGACCCGTACTATCCGCCAACGTGCGTGCCGAAGAATCAGAACACGATTGATGTAAATTGGACCAAGCGTTACACAGACATGTCTTACACAACCTATGCTCCGCATACACTCGCTCTCTTATATAAAGAAGGCGCTTCCGGCGTGTGGACAAAAATAAATTCACCGTCACCAAGCAGCGGTTTATATACTCATGTCGGCCTGAAATCAGGCGTGGATTACTACTATAAGTTGGACGCGGCATACTCAAGCCCGGCGCCGCAATTTACAAAGGAAATAGAAAACACGCAGCCATGCAGAACGGCGCAAACAACAAATGAAACGCCGTCAAACCTCAAAGCGTTTGCAAACAGCGACAAGGTTGTCTATCTGAACTGGAAAGATAATTCCACGCGTCCAGCTGGCTCATACACGTTTGAAATTCAACGCTTCGGTTTGGATATGGCGCAAAGCACCGGCCTTACCGCGACATCAACTGGGTCCAATTCCACAAAACTTGTGTGGCAAAATAGCACAACAAAGCCGTTCACGGGGCAGTTTGCGAGAAGCACTGACCAGAATTTCTCAACAGTGAAGACAGTGGAAGACAACACGCAACAAAACGGGCCCATGGCGTCGCCGACATACTCGTTGGACCAAGGGAATGGTCTTGATGAAGTTACGACGTATTGGTACAAGGCGCGCGCGTGTTCATCGCTTCCGATTCCGGATATATACACAAAGAAAGGGGCAACGGACGCGCATATGGATTTGAGCGCGGGGAAACCTAATCCTCCATGTGGGCCGTATACAACGTCTGTTAAAACGACAACGTGGCCGAACGCGCCGTCAGGCGTGCAAGCGGTCCAAGTTACGGATAAAAGTATTAAGCTCTCATGGACTGATAATTCCAAAAAAGAAACTGGGTACGAAGTTGTGCGCGACGGCGCGGTAATTAAGACGCTTGAATCCAGCGCAACTATAAAAGGCACCGTTGGAAATACCATAGAGTATACGGATGCCGGGCTTAATGCGGGTACTACATACGCCTACACAGTGCGCGCCTATTACAATATTCCAGGAGGGCAGAGCAAACTATACTCAAACCAGATAGCGGTAAATCAGAAAACTGACTATATCGTGTCGGTTACAAGAGGCGGTGACGGGCAGGGAACCGTGACGAGTGATATTCCAGGCGTCAGTGGAGATAAAATTAATTGCGGGCCCAACCCAGGGGAAACCACATGCACTGGTATTGTGTTCAAAAATGACCAAACCGTCACACTCACTGCGACACAAGCACAAGGAGATTATGTGTTTGCCGGATGGGGCGGTAGTTGCCAAAACATAAGCGGCGCAAAAGGCGAAAAATGCACGCTTTCTGGCAATGCAGATATAACTGCAAACTTCGCGCTCAAATATTATAGGGTGTACGCCCGATATGATGGCGGTAAAGGATTAATCGCTTCAAATGACCTTTCGTGCGCAAGCGGAGTTTGTTCGGGAATAATAGAACGCGGACAAACCGTTCAATTTACCGCGAGCCCCAATGTTAATTACATTCTCTCTTCTTGGATATCAACAGATCCCTCAGGCCAAATTGCTCCATCGCCGTGCAATGGCATAAGTAATCTAACTTGTAGCTTCCAGGTAACACGGGACGCAGATACAACCGCCAACTTCGCCTCATCCGTAAGTACGCTCACAGTGACAATTCAGCCGGCGGGTTCAAATGGAAACCGGGTTACTGGAACAGCTACCGGCGGCGGGAGCGGCTCAATAAACTGCGTGGATTCCATGTCTCCGTGCGCAATAAGTTTAACAACCGATACAATAATGCGGTTGAGCGCTCAGCCAGTTACCGGATACTCTTTCACGCATTGGGGGACAGGAGAATGTTTTGGCAGTACATCGCCAGTATGCGACACTGCTCAGATTGTCGGCTCAAGACAGGCAACCGCAGTGTTTACTAAAACAACGGCAAGCGCGCTCAATTCAAATCAGGTTTCATTCTCACTTCCGAGTGTAGGCGCGTTTTTCTCACAAATCTCGGAGGGTATCAGAATCAGCGTGCCGGAGAGAAATACAAACTTTGCCTCGGCATACAACGCGGCGTTTAATAGCTCTTCGCAAAAAATAATCGCGCCGCTCAATGTGTATAGCACAATATCAGACGCGCTAAACGGCGCATCCGAATTCATGATGAACCTGTTTACCGCTCACGGACAATCGTCTATACAAGAAAGTTACTTCACTTCAATTAAGAGTGGCTTAGCAGACTCTTTCTATAATGACATGGGACTTACCGCAAACGCAGTGTACGTCTACCGCGTGAGATTATGCTCGGGTGGTACGTGCACCCCGTGGTCAAATATGGTGGCAACAAAGACGCTTGATAGCGCAGGAATTATTTCAAATAGCACCGCCAGGCCGATATGTAAGCCAAGCTTCTGTGACTTCTCAATCACGCAATCTTACAACGGCGCCAATGAAAAATCGGAACAACAATGTCAGATAAACGCCGATTGCCGCGATGTCGGCCGCGCGGACCAGACGTTCAGGGAGAGGTAGGTAGTAACGGAAGTGAGTAGTTGGTAGTGAGTAGAAAAAATTTGAAGCGGAATCCGCTCCGGCAAAAAGTCGGAGCGGATTTTATTGGTGATATAATAAACCTAATGCGGATAGTTTTGTTTTTTGTTGTTTCGCTCATAATTGTAATAGAAGTGATTTTTATCGTGCGCACGCTTCCGCCGGCTCAAACACAGCCGGCTCAGCAGGCGAACGTAAAACTTGCCGAACCAGCGCCGCCGGCGCCCGCTGTTTCTGTAGCGCAAGCTCCGGCCGTTTCCGCGCCCGCTGCAGTTAGAAGCATTTCAGCTACCGGAAGCGAAGCGCCATCCGATTTAAAAGCGTTCGTGAATAATACGTCGCTTATTTATATAAACTGGAGAGATAACGCGACGCGGGCGACCCCGTACCAGTTTCAAATCCAGCGCATCGCGCTTGAAATGGCGCAAAGCGAAAATCTCTCGGCGACCTCAACCGGCCCCAATTCCGTAAAACTCATATGGCAAAACAGCACGACGAAAACGCCGTATTTCGGGAGATTTATGCGAAGTTCAAACGCGAACTCGGCGCAACGGTTCACAACATTCGACGCTACGAATAAAATTCTTTACGACCGCGGTGAAACATATAGTCCGCCGCTAAAAAACAGCGTGCTTGTTCCCAACGCCGGCCGGTTCGCGTTTTTAGATTCCGGACTTGGCGAAGCAACGACGTACTACTACCGCGCGACTGTTTGTTCAACGATTGATGTTGCAAGTTTTTACACAGTTAAAGGTGCGGGTGATATAAATGCTGATTTGAATGCAAAACCGAACACGCCGTGCGGGCCGTATACCGCGAGCGTGGGAATAACAACGCAGCCGAACGCTCCGACACAACTCGCCGCAGTAAGCGTTGCGACTACAAGCATAGACGTGCAGTGGACGGATAATTCCAAAAAAGATACGCGATACGAACTTTACCGCGATGGATTGTTAATTAAAAAATTTGACAACTACGCGACAAAAGGAGCACTAACCGGCGTGATGAAATATTCTGACACGGGGCTCAAGACAAACACTACGTACAAATATGTAGTCCGCGCATACTACGACATCCTGGGCGGCGGATACACATACTCAATGTCCAGTGAAATGTCACAGGCAACGGATTTTCTCGTGACGCTTATCGGAAGCGGAGACGGCAGGGGGACGGCAGGCGACTCAACTAGCAGTATTGCCGTAACGTGCGGAGCAAATTCATGCACACGGATGGAGAATGTGACATTCAAAGCGGGGACGACGGTACAACTCACCGCAACGCCAGTTACTGATTCCCTATATCCAGACGACGCGACAAAAAATTTCGTGTTTGTCGGCTGGTCTGATCCGGCTGGAATATGTTCCGGAACTGGAACGTGCAGCGTTTCCGGCAATGCGGTGATAACGGCGACGTTCGCTAAAAAATATTACACCGTAAGGGTGATGAAAGATCCGCAAGCCGGCGGAACGATAACCGACGGCAATACCATTGTATGCGGAACAACGTGCACGGTGGGTTCCTCCACCGCTTCAGCCGCTTTCATACGCGGGAGCACGGTAACGCTTACCGCAAATCCGGAAGCGCTCTTCGTGTTCCGCGATTGGAATCAGGACGTGTGCACTAACACATTAAGTAAAATATGCGCGTTTCAAATTATAAGGAATGCCACGGTAACCGCGCGGTTCGCCCCGTTCCGAAGCAATATTACCACGTCATTTGAGCCGCTCGGCGCGTACGGCAACCAAGTACAGGAAAAAGTTATCGCGGCGCCGGCAACGATATTGAACGGCCCTGGGCTCGGAGCTGAAGCAACATGCAAAGACATGAACGCGCCGTGCGAAACGAGCTATGACAGTGGCACGCAGGTGCGGCTCACTCCCATGTACGCGGCCGGATATTCTTTTACGAACTGGTCGGGCGGAACGTGCAGCGGCGGGAGCGCATATTGCGATGTATTACTTTGGGGGAATGCCAGCGTAACAGCGGTGTTTAATAAAAAAGTAGCAACCGCGGCGCTACTGGAACAAATTTCTTTGCCGCTGCCGCGCATTTCCGAGTTTGTTTCGCAAGTAACGAGCGACGCGCAAAAAATCGCGTCAGCGAGAATCGCGGTAAGCAAGTTCGCAACGCTTGCGATGAAAAGCGGATACACCGCGTCGGTCTACGACGTTATTAAAAAACAGGCGCAAACAATAGTGGATATTTTGCAAAACTGGTACGGCGCGGCATTAGAAAAGCTTAGAAGCACCATTGAACTTATAAAAAATTCATTCGTCGCGCACGGGGAAACATTGCTTTCGCAATACGAAATATATTTTGTTGATATGCCGCAGATGGCTCCCGGGTCGTCATTTCAGGACATAGGCCACTCCGACACGGTGTACATATATCGCGTGCGGTTGTGCCCGAGAGGAACAAGTGGAGGATGTTCGGGCTGGTCAAACGTAGCCGCAACAAAAACACTCGCCTCGCCGCTTCCGAAAGACGCAGACCAAACGCCGCGCCCGATCTGCGCCGGAAATAATTTTTGCAACACATCAATCAAGCAATGGGGCCCGAACGCTTTAGGCGAGAAGTCCGAACGGCAGTGCCTTACAAACGCCGATTGCGTGAATGTAGGCAAGCCGACTCAATAATTCATTCCGTTACGCTTTCGCAAACACGAAGCCCACAACTTTTTTCGCGCCGGCGAGTTTTAGCACCCGCGCGGCCTCGCGCATAGTCGCGCCGGACGTATAGACATCATCAAATATAATGACGGTTTTTCCAAAAACGGTATCAGGATTTTTTACCACAAAACTTCCCGCGATATTTTTCGCGCGCTCAGCATAATCCGCGCACTCGGTTTGCGAATGCGTGTGTTTCACGCGCGCGAGAGCGTCCGTGACAACAGGCAAATCGGCGGGAGAAATTTTTGACGCGAATATTTGCGCCACGAGCATCGCCTGGTTGTATCCGCGGAGGCGCTCTCTCCGCGGATGAAGCGGTATCGGTACAAGAAGCGCGCCAGCGGTAATGAGCCCGTGATGAAGCACGAGTTCGGTAACGTAATACGCGAGGATTTCAGCAATCGGGTGCGCCGCGGAACGGATGTGATTATATTTGAGCGCGTGAAGAAGCTCGCGCGCCTCGGCATTTCCGTAATCAGTCGCGGCGGCGAGAATAAAACCGGCGTCGCGATGGCACAGATTTTGAATGTCGGGAAGCCGGCGTCCGCACGCGGGACAGATAAAGCCGCTCCGCGCGGGAATTTTTGAAAAACATGTTTCGCATATTGCCGTAGCGGAACTGCTCGCAAGTTTCACTCCGCACGCAGCGCACTGAGGAGGGAAGAGAATATCAAGAATGCTATGCGCGACTGCGCGAATTTTTAATTTAAAGCACTTCATTCGTGGTATTATTAATACTAATGAGCGTATTCAGTGATTTTATAAATGATATCAAAAACGCGTTCTCATCGAACCGCGTGCTCGGCATTGATATCGGGACGGTTTCCGTGAAACTCATTGAAGTGTCGCGGACACGCGGCGCGCTTGCCGTGAGTTCATATGGCATCCTTGAAACAAAAGATTATCTGCGGAGAGCAAACGCGGCGCTTCAAACGGGCTCGCTCAAAATCTCGGAACGCGATATCGTGCCGCTCTTAAAAACAATTGTCCGCGAATCCGGCGTAAAGACGAATCGCGTCGTCGCTTCACTTCCATCCTTCGGCGCATTTTTCGCGCCGATTGATATGCCGATTATGTCCTCAGAGGACACTGCAAAAGCAGTTTCTTTCCAAGCGAGGCAGTACATTCCGCTTGAGCCGGGGAACGTGACGGTTGACTGGGTGAAAATCGGAGAGTTTGAAAACGACCAGCACGAGCCGGTCCAGCGCATACTCATAACCGGCATTCCAAATAATTTAATCGCGCGATACCGATCCATCTTCCACGCCGCTGGGTTAAAACTCGTCGCGCTCGAAATTGAAACAAGCTCGCTAGCGCGTGCATTTGAAAGAGATATAGCAACGCCGAAGCTTATCATTGACATCGGCGGGGAATCATCCGCGGCAACCGTCGTGCATAAAGGCATTCCGCATGAGCTTGGACAAACAGACCACGGCGGACTGACGCTTACGCAGGCAATCAGCCGGAGCCTTGGAATAAGCACGGTGCGCGCGGAAGATTTGAAATGCCGGCGCGGTCTTTCGAAATCGGGAAACGAATACGAGTTATCAACATCGCTCTACCCATTTTTGGATGTTATAATACAAGAAGCACAGCACGTGAGGGATACCTACGAAAAGAAGAGCGGTATGAAAATTCAGTCGCTTTCAATCGTAGGGGGCGGGGCAAATCTCGTGGGCATTGAGGAATATATAAAAAATCAGCTGAACCTCACCACAATAGTCCCCGCCATCCTGAACCGCTTTGCGTACAGCCCGGAGCTTGAGCCGGTGCTCCAGTATTTAAACAGGGAGCTTGCGGTAGCCGCGGGTCTTGCTCTGCGTTTCTTCGCACAGTAATACAATGACTGATCAATTTATTCCACAACAGGGAGGCATGCGCGAACAGTTTGCGGATGCTCAGGTTTCCATTGGAACGCCGTGGCGCGTACTTATCATTTCATTTATTATTTTCGCGCTCGCGATATTTATTGAACTTGGCCTTGCGTTCGGATATGAAGGATACCTTAATGGAAAGATTGCGGCCGCCGACAGCCAAATCCAAACGCTTGCGGCAAGCGTCGCGCAAAAACAACAGGAGTTTGTTACTTTCTATTCGCAGGTAGTGAATTTAAAATCGGTACTTGAGAAGCGGAGCTTTACTGCGAACGTATTCACGTTTCTTGAGCGTAACGTTATCGCGCCGGTGTATTTCACGGAAGCAGATATAAGCACCCCAAGACAAGAAGTCGCGCTCAAGGGTTTTGCGCCGACATTGGGCGACTTAAGTCGGCAAATCGCGGTTATTGAAGCGGATCAGAAAAACGTGAAGGATGTCGTACTCAATGAAGTAAATCTCCAAGGAGGCGGCGTCGGGTTTTCGTTTACGATTACATTTACGCCCGATTTCTTTAAGCGGCCGCTTACCCCGTAATTTTTAAACTACACATTATGCGCGCATCAACAAAAAGAATTTTAAGCATCGGGCTCGCGGGCGTGTTTTTTCTCGGGGCGTTTCTAACGTACTCGTGGTTTATTCAGGGCGAAATGCAAACAGTTAACGAGAAGCGCGCGGAACTGGGCACGAAGGAGGCATTGTTTAAAAATCAAAATGACGCAATTGGCCAGGTTCAAAGCGCTTTCTCGCAATTTCAGAACGCGCAGGACGTGAAAAAGAAAGTTGAGCTTGCGATACCGAGCGGCGTTGACACCATCAGTGCGCTTCGCCAAATTGAAGCGATTTCAAATCGGACTGGCGTGACATTAACGTCGCTCGGATTTAAAGAGGCGGCGTCGCGTCCAGCACCAAGCACGTTTTTCAAAAAAATCGGCGTGCTTGAAGTGACGCTCGGCGCCGCGGGAAGTTATGAAGCACTGAGGCAATTTCTTCAGCTTTTTGAAACAAACGCGCGGATAGTAAACGTACAGGAATTCAAATACCAATCAGCGCTCGGGCAGGGAAACGGTCAGCAGCGCGCCGGAGGGCCGGAACAAATGGATATAAAAGTTGAGATGTACTATCAGGAGTAACTAATAACCGGAACCTACCAACTACCCACTACAAACTACTAACTAAACACTATGGCTATATTACTTGAAGAAGAAAAACGGCCGGTAAACTGGATAGGCATCACAGCGGGCGTCATTATAGTCGCTCTCCTTTTCGCCGGAGGATACTACGTGTTTTTCAGCAACCCAGGCGTTATTGACCAAGTTGCTCCTGCGACTCTTCAAAATGTGAGCCAGCTCTCAAATACGAGCATAGACCCGACGAGCATATTAAACCTTCCAACATTCAAATTGCTTCAAGATTACAGCACGCCTTCTTCTCTCCCGCCCGCTGGACGAAGCAATCCATTTCGCCCGTAACATCATGACAGACCAAGAGCTATTCAAAGCGCTTGTTGAACGCGGAATCGTGGAGCAATCAGTTGCTTCGCGAATTTTTTCAACGGCTCAGTATTCAAACCGCCCGCCAGAAGATTTGTTATACGATGAGCACGCGGGGGACGAAGTTGAAATCGCGAAAGTAAAAGCGGAACTAACCGGCGCGCCATACAAAAAAGTAAACGCGGCGGCGATTCCTGATGACGTCCTGAAACTTATCCCGCAGGAAACGTCAACGACATACAAAGTGGCGCCGCTTGAAAAGCGGCAAGGGATGCTTGTTGTCGGAATGTTTCGTCCGGACGACGAGCGGGCACAGGAAGCGCTTAGATTCATCGCAAAGCAAAGCGGACTGAGTCTCGGCGTCTACCTCATAACACTCTCTGATTTAAACGCGGTGTGGAGGCGGTACGCTCCATATAAAGACGAGATTGCCGCGGCGGTTAGCGAAATAGGTAAAGATGCAAAAGAAGACAAGGGGGTGGAACTCGAAGAGGGAGGAAGCCAGGAAGACGCGCCTATTATTAAAATCGTTGCGTCAACGTTGCGGCAGGCGGTTGAAACCGGAGCATCCGACATTCATATAGAACCGCAACGCACGCGCCTCCGCGTTAGATTCCGCACTGACGGCGACCTTAAAGAAGTTGCATCGCTTCCGTCGAGCCTTGTTCAGCCGGTTGTTTCCCGCGTTAAAGTGCTTGCAAAACTTAAGCTTGATGAAAACAGAATTCCGCAGGACGGCCGTTTCCGTACGTTTTTATTCGGACGCGACATTGATTACCGCGTTGCCACGTTTCCGACGCCAGCCGGCGAGAAAGTCGCGATTCGCGTTCTTGACCCGAAGACGGGCCTCCGCGGACTGAGCAGTTTAGGGCTTTCCGACTACAATCTTAAAATCATCAGCGAAGGAACGAGCCGCCCGTACGGCATGATTTTAATAAGCGGTCCTACGGGATCCGGTAAGACGACGACGCTCTACGCGATTATGCAGCAGCTCAATAAGGATACGGTAAACGTTGTGAGCTTGGAGGACCCGGTTGAATATTTTATGGAGGGCATCAACCAGTCGCAGGTGAAGCCGGAAATCGGATACACGTTCGCGTCGGGCCTCCGCCAAATTCTCCGGCAGGACCCCGATGTGATTATGGTCGGCGAAATCCGCGACTCTGAAACGGCAAACCTCGCGGTGAACGCGGCCTTGACTGGCCACGTCGTGCTCTCGACAATCCACACGAATAATTCAATCGGCGTACCGCCGCGGCTCGTTGATTTGGGCGTCCCGCCGTTCCTACTTTCCTCGGCGCTCAATATTATGATTGCTCAGCGCCTTGTGCTTCGCTTGTGTCCGGAATGCAAAGAAAAATTCACGGCGGCAAAAGAAATGGAAGAAATTATTGAAGAAACGCTCAAAGAACTTCCTAAAGAAGCGCGTGTCGGCATAAAACAAACCTCGGCGCCGTTCACGCTGTACAAAACAGGGAATAAGCCGGATTGCAAAACATGCAAAGGGAAAGGAGTGTCAGGGCGCGTCGCAATCGTTGAGATTTTCAAAATGACGCCAGAACTGGGCGACCTTATAAGCAGCGGATTTACGGAAGGAAAGCTATGGGCGGAAGCAAAGCGGCAAGGTATGATGACATTGCGTCAAGACGGAGTTATAAAAGCGCTCCTCGGCGAAGTTTCTTTGGAACAAGTAATACAGGAGTCGACATAATATTTAATTTAAAAATGGACTACAAACAAAAACTGAATGAATTATTGCTTATAACAGCGCGAGAAAGCGCCTCTGACCTCCACATCGCCGTGGGGAAATATCCAACGATTAGGATTGACAGCGTGCTCATTCCGCTCACGAAAGAGTCGGTGCTTACAAAAGAAGATACGGAAGGATTAGTGCTCGCGATGCTTTCGGACGAGCAAAAGCTCCGTTTCTCGCAGCTGAAACAGCTGGATTTTTCATACAACTTTGAAGATAAGGCGCGCTTCCGAGTGAACGTATTTTTACAGCGCGGATTTATGGCGGCGGCGCTGCGTCTCATTCCGGCGCAGATAAGGACGATTGATGAATTGGGTTTGCCGACGATACTCCACGACTTCGCGCGGCTCCAGCAGGGTTTCGTGCTTGTCGTGGGACCCGCGGGGCAGGGGAAATCTACTACGCTTGCCGCTGTTCTTGATGAAGTGAACCACGCGCGCAACGACCACATCATCACGATTGAGGACCCGATTGAATACCAATTTGCGCAGGACCGCTGCATTATTTCTCAGCGCGAAGTCGGGCAAGACACAACATCGTTTCATGACGCGCTCCGCGCTGTTCTTCGGCAGGATCCGGACGTACTAATGATTGGCGAGATGCGCGACCCGGAAACGATTGCGACCGCGATGACGGCGGCGGAAACCGGCCACATTGTATTTTCAACGCTTCACACAAATTCGGCTGCGCAAACAATTGACCGCATCATTGATAGTTTTTCTCCTGAGCAGCAGGGGCAGATTATATCCCAGCTTGCCTCGACGCTCGTCGGGATAATTTCCCAACGCCTTGTGCCGCGGCTCGGCGGAGGAAGAATTCCGGCGGTTGAAATCATGCTTACGAATCCCGCCATCAGAAACCTCATCCGCGAGCGCAAGATTTATCAAATTGATCTCGTGATAGAAACGAGCGTACAGGAGGGAATGATATCGTTGAACCGCTCACTCGTCGGACTTATAAAACGGAAAGAGATCTCGCTTGAGGAAGGCGAGCTGCATTCATTGAACCCCGCAGAGTTGCGCTTATTGATAGAGAGATCATAAAAGAAAACTAGGCGTTAGTTTGCAAGCCGTGGAAATGGATAACTGGTATAATAAACGGGATGAAGTTTAGTTATAAAGCAAGAACTAAAGAAGGAGAACTTCAGGTTGGCACAGTTGACGCGGCATCGCGGGAGGCGGCGACAAACGTGCTTTTAAATCACGCGTTGTTTGTTTTAAGTATTGAGGAGGTGAAGACCGACGCATGGTATCGGCGCATCTCGGATTTCTTTGAGCGCACGTCCACGTCCGACCTCATGATTTTCACGCGGCAGTTTTCAACACTGCTCGCTTCGCAGGTACCGTTGGGCGACAGCCTTCGCTCGCTTTACCAGCAAACCACAAAGCCTGTCTTAAAACTGGTGATTGCGGATGTCGCGGGCGACGTTGATGCCGGCCTCACTCTGTCGCAGGCGCTCTCGCGCCACCCGAACGTGTTTTCGGAATTTTACACGAACATGGTACGGTCGGCGGAAGTAACCGGACGTCTCGGCCAAGTTTTGGAATTTTTAGCGGATTATCTTGAAAACCAGTCAATCCTGACGGGAAAAGTAAAAAACGCGCTCATCTATCCAGTTTTCGTCATCGTTTTGTTTTTCATTGTTGTCGTCATAATGGTCACCGTGGTACTGCCGCAAATCACGCCGATTTTCCTTGAGTCAAAAATAGCGCTTCCGCTCGCGACATCGGTGCTTATTTCCGTGGGAACTTTCATTTCGCATTGGTGGTTCGCGGTTTTAATCGCGCTTGTTGTCGGCGTTTTTCTCGTTATTGATTACGCGCAGACAAAAGAAGGCAAAGTGATTTTTAACGAGATAAGTTTGCGCATTCCGCTTTTTGGAACGCTCTTCCAATATCTCTACCTTTCGCGATTTGCGGAATCCGCCCGCGTTTTAATACAAGGAGGCCTTACCATCCCGCAAGCAATTGAAATTTCATCGCACACGGTCGGAAACGTTGTTTTTCGGGACACCCTGCGCGAGGCCGCGCAGAGCATCCGGAAAGGAGAATTGCTCTCGCAGGCATTAAAGAACGCCCAGTACTTCCCTCCGCTCGTTTCCCAGCTTATTGCAATCGGAGAATCAACTGGCCGGCTCGAAATGCTGCTTTCAAAAATCAGCGACTATTATCGCAGGCAGGTGGAGGATAAAGTAGGGAACCTTGTTGAGCTTATCCAGCCGGCGCTTCTCGTAATAATCGGCGGACTCGTGGCGCTTCTCTTTGCCGCAATACTTTTGCCGCTCTACTCGCTCACACAGACATTTTAGACACTATTAAAATCGGTGTGCTATACTACTACAAAGAACAAAGTCGAAAAAAAGTTCTAATTCATATGTTTTTCAAAAATAACGTTCATTCGGAAAGCTCAGGATTCACGCTCATTGAAATGCTCGTCGTGGTCGCGATTATCGGCATTCTCTCGGCAACCGTGCTCTCGGCGCTTGGTCCAGCGAGAAACAAAGCGAAAGACGCGAGGATAGTTTCAGATGTTAACCAAGTGCGCGCAATCGCGGAAACGCTCTATGATCCGGGGAGTTCAAGCCCGTATTCTAATGTAAAGACAACCGAAACGAATATTTCTAAGATTTCAACTGATATTACTAACCAGGGCGGCGCGTTGGTCATAACTTTAAATCCTACAACGGCATACGCGGCGTATTCGAAACTTGCGAGTGATAGTAGTAAATACTATTGCGTAGATAGCGCTGGCACGACAAAAACAGAAACTACTGAACCTGGAAATTCGGCGACCACCTGCCCATAAAAATCATTCCTACAATCAATATCGCGGGGCTAGTGAGGCAGTAACAACCCATTTGTAATGCCTATAACAGTTGAGATTATCGCGTACGGAGCGCTGTTTATAATCGGCTCCGCGCTCGGGAGTTTTTTAAACGTTCTCTCAATGCGGTATGCTCCGGAGAGAAGCGTTTTTGCGGAAAAAAGCATTGGTGGAAGATCGCATTGCATGAAATGCAAGAAAAAGCTCACATGGTTTGAGCTTTTTCCTCTTGTAAGTTTTGCCGTCCTGCGTGGAAAGTGCAGATCGTGCGGCGCGCCGCTTTCTATACAGTACCCAATCATTGAATTTTTAGGAGGGCTTATCGCGGTTGCAGTTGCGTATTACCTAAACTCAATATACAGCGTGCCTGATTTCGTATTCGCTTCGCTCGCGGCTCCGTGGTGGCACTACGCGCTTCTTGGCGCGTGGATTCTTGTTTTTATCATTTTGCTTCTCGTGCTACTTATTGATCTTAAACATTATGTAGTGCCGAACGAATTAAATGTCATTTTGGGAGTTTTAGGAATTATCGTGGTTGGAATCATGTGGAAGTACAAAAACGAACTCCCGCTTTTTTCTACATCATTTTTGAAACAATACTCGCTTTTTCTCGCGCCAACCGGAAATCTGCTTTTAAGCCACGTGATAGGCGCGTTTACGGCCGCGGTGTTTTTTGCGCTCCTTTCTTTCGCGAGCCGCGGGCAGGGTATGGGGTTTGGAGACGTAAAGCTCGCGCTCGCCTCGGGCTTTCTTCTAGGGTGGCCGGATATGGCGCTTGCGGTTGTTATTGCATTTATTCTTGGAGGAATTTTTGGCGCATATCTACTTATTTCCGGACGACTCAGTATGAAGGATAGGGTTCCCTTTGCTCCCTTTTTTGTTATTGGTATTGCTTTGGTATTTTTCTTCGGCGAAGCGATTTTGAAGGGGTATTTTACATTATTCGGCTTATAAAAAATTTGGTTAGTTTGCCTCTACCGATAATCCTGTTGGCGTAGATTATTTATTAGCCACTCGACGGCGCAGGAGGTATAATAAAGCGAATACTATGGAAAAAGGTTTCACGCTCGTGGAGACGATAGTCGTTATTGGCATAATGATGCTGCTCTCGGGGCTTTTCGTTGGGTACAACAGAACCGCGGACGAGCAAGTTGCGCTGTTTAAGGACCAGGCACTGCTTGTTGGGGCAATAAACCGCGCGAAAGCGCTTGCGCAGCAGAAACTTAGTGTTGATGCTAATAATAAAGCCCTAAATGCCTGCGCATTTGGGGTGCGTATTAATAGCGAGAGAGATTTCTTTATTTTTGCCGACAAAAAGAGCTCCGCAAATCTCCCGTGTATTAATGATAATGGACAACCAGCGTCAAACTACCAATATGATCTCAGTGAGGAGCTTGAAAGTTTTTCACTTGATAAGCGACTTTCATTCACGTCAGGCATTGGCCAAGATATAATTTTTGTGCCGCCGGATTTAAGACTTGAGGGATCGTCGCTGCCGTTTATAATAACAATCCAGAACGCGGACAATTCTCGAATAGCAAAAGTCACTATTACGCAAGGCGGGCAAATTAATACCGAGTGATTATGTATAAAAATGTCAGTGGGCAGACAATTGTTGAGGCAATGGTTGCAATATCAATCGCGCTTGTCGGGCTCCTCGGCGTCCTCGCACTTGTTTCGGCGTCGCTCGCATTTACAAACGACGCGAGCCAAAAATTTGTCGCTACATACCTTGCCGCAGAGGGAATTGAGATTGTAAAAAATATTATTGATACAAATGTTGCGAATGGCGCTATATGGAATACGGATGTTAATGATGGATTGTATAAAACAAGCGCTGCGGACCCAATTTTGCGGCAAACGACGGGGACTAAATTGAAATTACCGCCGGATGGCGGCGAGTACCAATATGATAATGGTAATCCCACGCCTTATACGCGGACAATTCAGATTATAAATGACACTGATAGTGTAACTGTAATTGCCAAAGTTTCATGGAATGCTCGCGCAAAAGACCAGTCCGTCGAAGTGCGGGATATATTCAAAAGATGGAGATAAATAAAACAAACTCACGACGCATAGGCGGCTTCACGCTTGTTGAGCTCATTATAGCGGCGGGGCTTTTTGCATTTGCAATTTCAATAATAGTCGGCGTTTTCGGCCAGGCACTGAGTTCGCAGAAACTGTTGAACTCATTAATACAGCGAAACAGCAATGCGGGGCTTATGATTGAGCAAATGATGCGCGAAATCAGGGTAGGTTACGAATTTTCTCCCGCAGGAGGCGTATGCAGCAACGACCTAACTTTTAATCGCTTCCCGGCCACAACGGGCAGTGTAGATCAGGTGAGATACAGATTAGAGGGAAATTCTATTAAGCGAAGCGTAAACAATGCAAGCCCATCGACGCTCAATTCATCAAACATCCGCATAGAATCCATCTGTTTTAAAGTAAACCAGACCAACGCCGAACTTCCGTGGAGAGTCACGATACTTATGAAAATCGGGTCAACTGACCCGCGTCTTGCTGGAAAATCTATGAATATAGAAACAACCGTGAGCCCGCGCACGCTCCCAAGAGACATTCACTAATGAATTTTAATTTAATGAACACAAAAATAGCAAAAAAAAGACATCGGATCGGAGGGCAAGTACTTCGACAACGCTCAGGACAAGTGATACTTGTGAGCGTCATTATATTGAGCGGAGCACTTATGAGCGCCAGCGTCGTCGCTGGGCTTCTCACCGCCTATCAAATCCGCCAGGCAAACGATACAGTTGAATCAATGAAGGCCTTTTTCGCCGCAGACGCCGGCATAGAACAAGCGCTCTATAATTACTTTAACCAACCGCCGATTCTTCCAAGTGAAATTGTCCCAAGTCGAGAATATTATGGCGCAAATGGAATTATCGCGGGTTCTACAAGTTATTCAAGCTCACTCACTTTTCGTTTTGATTCTCAAAACCCTACACAAGGGCAATTGCCAGTCGGATTTACTGTGCGTTCGTACGGCGACTCCGGAAAGGCGCAGCGGGAACTTGAAACGCGCGTCACAACAAAATTCTAAAGATAACTGTTAAACATCATGGATAATAACGAAGCAAAAACACGAATCGAAAAGCTTCGGAAGGAAATCAACAAATATCGGTACGCATACCACGTGCTCGATAAGCAATTAATTTCCGACGAGGCTCTCGATTCGCTTAAAAAAGAACTCTTTGATCTTGAACTAAAGTTCCCTGATTTGATAACGCCGGATTCGCCGACTCGGCGCGTGGGCGGCGAGCCGCTCAAAGCGTTTAAAAAAGTCCGGCACGAAGAGCCGATGATATCACTGAACGACACGTTTTCAAGAGAAGACGTTAAAGATTGGCTTAAACGGACAGAGAAATTCATGGGCGAAAAAGTAAAAGAATTTTATTGCGAGCTTAAGCTTGATGGTTTCTCAATTGAGCTGACATATGAAAACGGCGTATTTGTGGAAGGGTCAACGCGCGGAAACGGAATAATAGGGGAAAACGTGACGCAAAATCTCAAAACCGTGGAAGCAATTCCGCTTACACTGTTTGATAAAGATGAAGTAGAAAAAAATATGAAAGCTCTTGGATTGCGCGCGTCCTCGCTCGCAATTCCTAAAAAACTCGTCGTGCGCGGCGAAGTTTTTTTGACGACAAAAGAATTTGAGCGGATAAACAGGGAACAGGGGAAGAAAGAAGAAAAATTGTATGCCAATCCGCGGAACATCGCGGCCGGCTCCATACGCCAGCTTGACCCGAAAATCGCCGCGTCAAGAAAGCTTGATTCATACCAATATGATTTAGTAACCGACGTCGGGCAGAAAACCCACGAAGAAGAGCATTTGATTCTTAGGGCGTTTGGTTTCAAAACAAATCCTCATAACAAAAAAGTTAACTCATTGGACGGCATATTCACGTTCAGGGATCACTGGGAAAAGAATAGGAAAAAATTGCCATATGAAATTGACGGGACGGTTATTATTATAAACGAGAATCGTTTAGCCGCGGCGGCGGGCGTTGTCGGAAAAGCTCCGCGAGGAGCAATAGCATACAAGTTCGCGCCGAAAGAAAAAACAACAATAGTGAAAGACATAAAAATCCAGGTTGGGAGAACCGGCGTTCTTACGCCTGTCGCAGTTCTTGAGCCGGTGGAAGTCGGGGGAGTCCGTATAAGCCACGCAACCCTTCATAATTTTGATGAAATAGGCAGGCTTGGTATAAAAATCGGGGATACGGTCGTTGTGAGCCGCGCGGGAGACGTGATTCCTCAGATAACGAAAGTACTAGTTGATCTTCGTACGGGGAAGGAGAAGAAATTCACCGTGCCGGAAAAGTGCCCGGTGGACGGCTCAAGGGTTATCCATGAAGGAGCGCTGTATCGCTGTTCAAATCCGAAATGCGGCGCGCGGGTCAAGGAATCCTTGTCGCACTTTGTCTCGCGGCACGCGTTTGATATTCGCGGACTCGGGGAAGAAATAATTGATCGTTTTCTGGACGAGGGGTTGATTGCGGACGCGGCCGACATTTTTAAATTAGAGAAAGGAGATATCTCAGTTTTAGAGAGATTCGGGGAAAAATCAGCCGAAAACATAACGCGCGAAATTGAAACGAAAAAAACTATAAAACTTGAGCGATTTATTTTTAGTTTGGGAATCCAGCACGTGGGGGAAGAAACGGCAATTCTTCTCGCGCGGGAATTCCCTCCGTCGCACGCAAAAACGTTTTCCGTGGCGGACTTCAAAAAGAAATTTGAGAATCTATCAGCAGAAGAAGTCCAGAAAGTTTCAGGAATAGGCCCTAAAGTCGCGGAAAGCATTGTTAACTGGTTTAAGGAAGACAGAAATATAAAATTGTTATGCAAATTTGGCGATGTGGACATAAAGCTGGAGTCCGAGCGCGAGATTATCACCAATAAAAAGCTGAAAGGAAAAACCTTTGTCGTAACCGGAACTTTGTCGGTTATGTCACGCGACGAGGCGAAACAAAAAATCCGCTCGTACGGAGGAGATGTTTCGGAATCCGTCTCATCTAAAACAAGCTATGTAGTTGCAGGCGAAAACCCAGGTTCGAAGTTTGATAAAGCAAAAGAGCTCGGGGTGAAAATCATAACTGAAAGGGAGTTTCTTGAACTCTTGAAGTAGAGCAGTTACACTGGTTCAATATGATATCCGAGAATGAAATAGAACATCTTGCGGAACTCGCGAGAATTGAAGTTTCCCCCGAGCAAAAAAAGAAACTCGCGCGTGATCTTGAGGAAATTCTTGCGCACGTTAAGGAACTCAGTGAGGTTACTACGAACTCGGTTGAGCCTATGACCGGTAGTTCGGCCCAGCTCACCACAAGCGGAACACAGAATAGAAACGGATTTCGCGATGACGAGTTAAAACATTCGGATTTTAAAACTGAAAAGTCCACCGAAGCTTTCCCTGAAAAAGAAGGCGGATTTTTGAAAATCCCGCCGGTTTTTGAATAAACATGAATTTGGATTCACTCACCATTTCTTCGTTCTCGAAAAGTTTGCGTAAAAAGGAATTCTCTGCGCGAGAAGCGACGGATGCGTTTCTGCGCGCTATAAAAGACAAAGATGAAAAATTTGGCGCGTATCTTACGGTTTTTGAGCATGAAGCAATTAAAGAAGCAGAAATCGCGGACGAGGCCATTGCGTCAGGCGACGCCGGAGCGCTTACAGGCGTACCGCTGGCGATAAAAGACAGTATAGTAATTGAAGGCGCGCGCGCGACGGCGGCATCAAAAATTTTAAAAACGTACAAAGCATCATATGACGCGACGGTTATAAAAAAGTTAAAAGGCGCGCGCGCGGTATTTTTAGGAAAAACAAATCTCGATGAGTTCGCGATGGGTTCGTCAACTGAAAACTCAGGGTTCCAGATTACAAAAAACCCACATGATTTGGAACGCGTGCCTGGCGGTTCGTCTGGCGGTTCAGCTGCGGCAGTTTCAGGCGGACTTGCGCTCGCGGCGCTCGGTTCCGACACTGGCGGCTCTATACGCCAGCCGGCGGCATTCTGCGGGGTAGTCGGCTTAAAACCAACCTACGGCGCGGTTTCGCGGTTCGGGCTTATGGCGATGGCGTCGAGCCTAGACCAGATTGGCCCGATTACGAAGACCGTTGAAGACGCGGCGATTCTTTTTAATGCTATTCGCGGCAAAGATGAATATGACGCCACGAGTGTTGACGCCGAGTATGACGAAAATTTACTCAATCCTGATTTTGACGGAGTAAAAAAACTGACCATTGGCATTCCGAAAGAGTATTTCGTGGAGGGAATGGACGCAGAAGTTAAAAAAGAAATAGAAAAAGCGATTCAGAAACTAAAGGATGGCGGATTCAAAATAAAAGAAATCTCGCTTCCGCACACGAAGTACGCGCTTTCAACGTATTACATTGTAATGCCCGCGGAAGTTTCGGCGAACATGGCGCGATATGACGGTATTCGGTTCGGCGTAGCTCACCGCAAGCGCTACGGCGGGATTCCTGAAGTAAAGAAAGACGCAGAAACGCTTCGCGATCTATATTTCAAAACAAGGGGAGAAGGATTCGGCGAAGAAGTAAAGCGGAGAATTCTTTTAGGAACATTCGTTCTCTCGGCCGGCTATTACGATGCTTACTATGCGAAAGCGCAGAAAGTCCGCAAGCTTATCACGGAAGATTTTAAAAAAGCATTTAACCCGCAATCTGGCGGAGTAGATGTGATACTTTCTCCGGCCACGCCGACGCAGGCATTTAAAATCGGCGAGAAAACCAGCGACCCGATGCAGATGTATCTCTCCGACGTTTTTACCGTTACACAAAATCTTGTCGGCGTTCCGGCACTTTCGCTTCCCGTGAAACAATACAAGGTAGGAGGGGGTGAGTTGCCAATTGGGTTTCAGCTCGTCGGTCGCCATTTCCGCGAAGCCGATATTTTAGGAATCGGAAAGTGGTACGAGCAAAACTAAAACAGCCCCTATGGGCTGTTTTAGTTAAATCACATGCTATTATAATCTAACGGAAAAGTCCGCGGAAAAACGATGTAAACGAATCAAGAGCCGAGGCGGTTGTGGTTGATGTCGTGTTTGTAACGGATATATTTCCATCAGATTCATCTTTCGGGTATGTCCATCCTCCACTTGCTGTGATATAAGACATTTTTTCAAGCTGAACGCTCACGCGGTAGTTTGAAGCCAGTGGAATTGAACTCGGAACAGCCCACACGTACTCATTACTCCCAGAAACTGATTGAGCAGACGACGTGATAGTAGAAACAGTTTGTCTTACATTGTTACTCGCAGACTGCAAAAGAATGGAAGTTACGAACGAATCAGTGCTCGTGCCAGCATTTACTTGCCAGCGGATAACATACGGCACCTCTCTTTGTAATGATTCACCACCATTAGGATTCGAAACAACAACAGTTGTGTTGTTTGGGAGATATCCCGTAGTCGAACCTCCAGACGACGCTTGTGTTGTTGTGGCATTTTCAACTGAAACGGTTGTAGAAGCCGTCGGTGTTGAACCTTGTATCTGCGTCACTGGAATTGATCCGCTACTGGAACTTCCAGATGAGTTGTACGTATCAATTATAGCGATGTTTCCATCAGATTCATCTCCTGGATATGTCCAGCCGTTACGAACGGTGTTATAAACCTGGCGCTCTGCTTCAATGGTTATACGATAATTAGATGCAGAAACAATTGTTTCTGGTACAAAAAGAGAATACTGATTATTTCCTAGAACAGTCGGGATATCCGAAATAGTGTAAACATTTCTCCTTACGTTTCCTTCAGCGGAACTAATAAGAATGTTCACATTAGTTGCGCCAGGGGCTTCGGGAGAATTAAATGACCAATGAATGGAATGCGTTGTCCCTTTTAGCCATTGTTCGCCTCCATTAGGACTAGAAACAATTATTGTTGTGCCAATTGGTAAATAATTATTTCGGTTAGAAGCCGGGTCTGTCGAAGTCGCCGTTGGTGGAGTTGTTGTCGTTACAGAAGTTTCGCGGTTTGCCGGTACAGCTGGAGTCGCTGGGACAGTGGAAGTTGCGCCGCGTCCTGGGATTGCCGGAACCGCCGTGGTTGTTCCAGATGGAGGATTTGCTTTTCTTGTTGATGCCTCTCTTCTTATTCTAGAAAGAGTTTCTCCATCAACTTCGCCAGTTGCTTCTATTGAATGCTGTTCTTGAAATCTTTTTATCGCGGCCTCAGTGAGTGGCCCCAAATACCCCGTTACAAGTCCCTCCGGATAGATATCAGGTAAATCTTTTAACGCTTTTTGCACCTCGCTGACAACAGATCCAACGGACCCTCTGCTTATAGGATTATTGTCAGGGATAACCAATACGGAAGAATCGGTAATCGTTTGAACGTTTCCTATGTTGAGTGTCGCGATTTGAGCTTGAAGCGCTGTGACTTGCGCCTGTAGTGTCTGAATGAGCGTCTGTAACTCCTCAATTGAAGCTGTTGACGTCGCAGTCTGCGCAAACCCAACTTGGTAAGGCAAGACAAATATTACAAGAGCAAATACTGCTATATAAATTTTTTTATTCATAAATAAATAAAAAATTCTCGACCTTTTGCGAATTATAACACACGCGGAGCGCGTGTTATATTACCCCCAGGCCGTCGTCGTTATTTAATTAATCTTCTAAAAAACGATAAAAACGAGTCGAAGATTGATGCGGATGTTGTTGGCGCTGAAGCCCCCACGCTTATTATTGTTATATTTCCGTCCGACTCGTCTTTTGGATATGTCCAATCGCCGGTGGCGTATACAAGCGAAGTTATGTATGCCATTTGGTTCATTTGAATATATACGCGGTAGTTTGCCGCCGGATTAACAGTCTGTGGAACAGTCCATATAAGCTGATTTTCTCCGTCAATTGATAACGTGGAAGTGGAAATAGTAACGGCAGTTTCACGGACGCCCGCATTCGCTGACTGTAAAAGGATTGAGGTCTTAAAAGCCTCGGAGCTGCTACCGGCGTTGAGACGCCACTTAATCGCATGCGTCGATCCCGTTTGCCATGTTTCCCCGCCGTTCGGTTTAAGGATAGCTACCGTCGTATCAGTAGGAAGATATTCATTCGGGCCAGATACATGACGATTTGGCGGAACTATTGTAGATGTTTCCGTCGATGTAGATACTGCATTGGATTGGGACGAAGTAGAAACCAGTGCCTCCGTTGATATAGACGATGTAGATACTAACTGAGACGAGGTTGAAACCGGCGTTAAAACTGGCTCCGGGGAATTAGTTTGCGTTACAGCTATTGGTGCTGTAGTAGTGGCGATAATACTGGATTTTGCTGTTAAGAGAGCGATTTGCTCGCGTAATATATCAATCTGCTTCTGTATTTGCAGTATCATCACCTGTATTGCTTCAAAGGGCGTTACCACAGTAATGCTTTGTGCCGACGCCACATTTACTTGTGCAATGAGTATGGCTGAAATAATGCCGATGAGAAATAGTTTTTTATACATAGCTATGGTGATAGTTCAAAACTCCGACTTTCTGACATTATAACACGATACAAAGTTCTGTGCGTTAAAACTAATGCGGGCACGGCCGGATTCGGACCGGTGATCTTCTCCGTGACAGGGAGACGTGTTAACCAGGCTACACTACGTGCCCAAAACATTTCTATTGTACCAACTTTTTTAAAACTGGCAATCTTACGCTCGGAGAAAACTCGTGTGCCGGCGGGAGGAATCGGACCTCCGACCTAACGCTTATGAAGCGCTCGCTCTAACCACTGAGCTACGCCGGCGCGAAAATTACCTGATGTGAAACGAAGTTATAATTTTCAGCGCCCCGCCAGAGGCGTGGGCTGATATCATCATTAAACACGATTTTCATATGAATGCGCAAGTTGAAAATATGTCCAGGGTTTGGTATTCTCACTACGCGGGGAAGAGTAACGGTTGCTCGCAAGGCTCATAACCTTGAGGTAGTGGGTCCAATTCCCACCCCCGCAACATGAGGAATATAAAGATTGATGACAGGGAAGCTGACGCAATCCTTGCGTGGCTTGAGAAAAAAGACGATTTCAAAAACCGGCGCATTAAGCGGCTTCTAGTACTGCCTGATCTCACGAGAACCGTGGGCTCTCCGCTCAAGTTTTTTATTGACGCGATTCTTAAAATACCGCGTTTTAAAGATTTTGATGTTTTGGAAATTCCAGAAATCGTAAACGTAAAAAATAACTTTGACTTATTGAACACGCCGCCGGACCACCCGAGCCGGAGGGAAACTGACACATACTATCTGGAAAAAGATTGGATACTCCGTACGCACACGACAGTGATGTGGCCGTACCACCTATCAGAAGAAACCAGAAAAAGATTAGAAAAGGATGGCGAGGTTGGAGCGTTATGTTATGGCAAGGTGTACAGGAAAGACGAAATTGACCGCTCACATTACCCGGCATTCCATCAAATAGACGGATGGTATGTGTGTAAAAAAGACAAAAAAATTATTGGTATACCGGAGCTCACGGAAGTATTGGTCGATATCGCGAAAAACATTTACGGCGCAGACGTGAAATACAAAATTTCTGAGGACACGTTTCCATTCACAAATCCGAGCATTGAAATGGCGATACAACTTAATGGTAATTGGCTTGAAATTTTAGGTTCCGGCGTTGTGCACACGGAAGTTTTGAAAAAACTGGGACTTGACCCGGATGTTTATAACGGCTGGGCGTTTGGCTTTGGTTTGGAGCGCTTGGCTATGACAAAGATGAACATTCCAGACATTCGGATTTTCTGGTCAACCGACAAGCGGATAACAAGCCAATTTAAAGATTTAAACAGCGCGTACCACGAAGTCAGCAAGTATCCGATGACGTACCGCGACATTTCATTCGTCGTTGATAAAAATGTGAGCTTAAATAGTTATTATGAAATAGTCCGCGACTGCGCGGGGGATTTAGTTGAAGAGGTAAAACTTTTTGATAAGTATGAGAACGAAGAAAAATTCGGCAAGGATAAAATCAGTTATACATTCCGCATCACATATCGTTCAAACGAGCGCACGCTCACAAATGAAGAAGTGGACAAAATCCACAAGGACATAGAATTCCGCACGAAGGCTGAATTCAACGCTGTGGTTCGGTGATGGAAAGATTCAAGATTCAGGATTTAAGAATTGCGAAAAGTGAATCACAAGAATTGAGGATAGTTGACAGATAGAAAATAGAATAGTACAATTGTCATTAGAAACTTACAAATGTTAAGTGGTCATAGCCAAAAGTTCCTGGCCTAGCCCGAGATTTTTGGCTGTGACCATAATGGCCACAAGTTCCGCCTCGGATGAGAGGAAAATAAAAACGCGCAATTGAGCGTAGGAGGTAGTGATGAGTGGGAAATTTGCATCAGCTAATCTTACAGCTGGCCAATTGAACGCCATTGTTAAAAAGCTAGGCGGACATGACGCGGCTATCAAGCTTCTCCGTGGCACTCTAACGGTTTCCGAATCGCCACGTAAATGGAACGAAAAAAAGGGTATCATCTATTTCTCAGTCACTTCAAGCGGTATGACAGGCGAGGAATGGGTTAACCGCCCAGAGTCGGAAAAGGGCTTCCGTATTGGAGAATGCGCGCGAGACACACTTCTCTCACAAGACAGATTCCAGATCCCTGAGGAGGATTTTACGCCAACAAGTAATGTAACAACAAAAATCGCTGTTCTTAAGGGGACATTATTCAATATCAATAAACGACATACGAGAGATGTTCGAGTCAAAGCTAAGGATCTGGGTCTTAGGGAGCCGAACACCGAAGAATCATGCCTGATTCACGAAGCATTCACGGAAAAGGAAATCGCTATGATGGGTCTTATCGAAATTGTCGCAATGCACGAACTTGTTAATGGTCCGCAAGGCGGTCCGGGCCTCCTGTTTAGAACGGATCGTAGTGGTGGTAGCGAATTTTTGAGGGGATGTGGCGGTTTCACCCCTGGTGATTTATGGTCTAAAAAAACAGGGTTCGCGTTTGCAATATAACTCAAATCAGATCTCAGCGAATTTTTCTGAATTTTTACTAATAATCCCTTGGATAATTTCCGAGGGATTATTTATTACTCCAAATGCACAGATTTTTGGAATTGCTCGAGCTGGGATTTAAGAAGCGGATGGTTTTTAAGCGGTGGGTCGTCGCGTAGAAGCGCGATTGCCAATTCGCGCGAGTGTTTAACGAGTTCTGGATTTTGAAGCGCGGTCATCGCGATATCGGGCATTCCTGTTTGGATTTCTCCCAAGAATTCTCCGGGCCCGCGGATAGCCAAATCTTTTTCAGCAAGCTCAAATCCATTTTTCGCTTCCACGATTGATAGGAGGCGTTTTTTTGTTTCCTGCGATTTTGACTCGGTAAAGAGAAGGCAATGCGATTGGTGTTCTCCTCGGCCAACACGCCCGCGAAATTGGTAAAGTTGGGCGAGCCCGAACCGCTCGGCGCTTTCAATCATCATCACCGTCGCGTTCGGCACGTCTACGCCGACTTCAACGACTGATGTCGCGACGAGAACATTAATTTCGCCGCCAGCAAATTTTTTCATAATATGTTCTTTCTCTTTCGGATGAAGTTTCCCGTGCAGCATTCCGACTTCAAATTCCTGAAAAATCTTTTTTGATAATTTTTCATACTCGTCTTTCACGTTTTTCATCTCAATGCGAGAGAGCTCAAATTCAGATAATTCAAGAGCATCGCCATCAATTTTTACAGTTTGCTCAATGCGCGGACAAATCACGAACGCCTGTCGCCCTTCATTGATCTGTTCTCTGATGAAATGATACGCGCTGTCTCGTTCGGTCGGCAAAACAACCTTTGTAATAATGGCCTTGCGGTTTTTGGGAAGTTCATTGATAAGCGAAAGATCCAAGTCGCCGAAAATGGTTAAACTCAACGTGCGGGGGATAGGAGTTGCGGACATGCTTAAGAGATGCGGGACGCGCGCCTCGCGTTTGCCCTGTAAAAGTTCTGCGCGCTGGCGGACGCCAAAACGGTGCTGTTCATCAATAACAACCAGCGCAAGATTTGGAATCGTAACGTTTTTTTGAATGAGCGCGTGCGTGCCGATGATGATTTTTATTCGCCCCGCGGAAAGCTCGCGTAAAATCGCTGGCTTTTTGGTTGTTGTTTCCATTCCTTGTCCGTAAAAAATGCGCGCCTCGCTTGACGTCAAAAGCGCGGTTCCTTTTTCAAACTCAGGAAAGAATTTTTTGATAGTTTGATAATGTTGCCGCGCAAGAATTTCCGTAGGAGCCATAAATGCGGCCTGGAGCCCTGACTCTGCGATATTCATCGCCGCAAGCGCGGCGACAATCGTTTTTCCGGAACCGACATCGCCCTGAAGCAAGCGGTTCATTGGGTGTGGTTCTTGAAGCCCCTGAAGAATTTCCCAAAGTGATTTTTTTTGCGAGACGGTAAGGGGAAACGGCAGTTGGTCAATAAGTTCTTTCATTAGTTCGACATTCGGAGGAGTCGAATGCGCTTTTAAATTATTCAGTTTCGCGCGTTCCGTTATGTTGCGGAGCTGTATTAAAAATAAATCCTCAAACGCGAACCGGCGCTTTGCGTGCGCGGCATCATCAAGCGTGTCGGGAAAATGCACCGCGCGAATCGCATCGCGAAGCGCGGGAAGTTTTTCAGAATCAAGTATATTTTGGGGAAGCGGTTCTTCAAGCGGCACATTTTGTTTAAAAAGTATTGAGACAAGATAACGAATGCCTTTTGATGTAAGCCCGCGCGTTTCCGGATATATCGGAACAACGCGCGCGGTGTGCTTTGTATCGGTTTCCGACATTGAAACGAGTTCGTACGTCGGATTTGAAAGATACAACTCGCCGTCTTTTGAAAGCGTCGGTTTCCCTGAAAAATTTGCCTCGCGCCCCGGCGTCAAAATATTTTTTATATATGGCTGATTAAACCACGTCGCTCGGATAGTGCCGCTCTCGTCGCGGATAAACGCCTCCATAAGATACAGATTCCGCTTCCATGTGCGTCGCGCCCGCGCTTTTTCCACTGTGCCGTGAATCGTCGCTTCTTCTTGCGCTTTTAGCTCGCTAATATGGAGAACGCGCGAAAAATCAACGTAGCGAGACGGAATGTGCCACAATAAATCACGGGCAGTTTCAATCCCAAGTTTTTTGAGTTTCGGCAGAAAGCGGGGAGGGATGCCTTTAATTTCAGAAAGCGGCGTTGCTATATCCATAATCAACTACTATTTTACTCGCTTTTCGAAACGCTGCGATGATTGACATATAATATATAATATGATATGTTGTAACCAGTAATAAACAACCGCTGTTTTTAACATATAAACAAGGAGAAAACGCAATGAAAAAATCTTTTTTCGCGTCGTTACTAACTTTGTTGTTAGTATTTGCAATAACAATCGGATTTTTTGCCAACGTTGAGGCACAAAGTACCTCGGCTAACAAAACAAAGCCGGCCAAAGAAAAGACTTTAAAAAGTGCCACAGGACAAAAAGCAGCCAAGGCAACGCACTACGTAATAGGATGCGGAGTATTCAAAATTAAGTCAGTTCTGGACACAAGCCGACAAATTTGTATTGCCGGCGAGATAGGTGGAATTAGGGTTTGGTCCAATGCTGTCGATGGTGAAAAAATGATAACGGCGGAATGGCAAGGCGAGTTTGATCGGTATGACGCGAAAGTGTCTGTGGAATTTCTTGACACAGACGAAAAATTGCCATTAGGCATGTTAGATTTACTCAATAATAGAAAAGTGAATTTTCATGCAAAATATGTGATGACCGGGGAAAATGAAAATACGAGAGTTATTATCCGGGAAATCAAAATCGAAGTATACCCGGATTTCTAGCCGGGTTTCGGAAATACAATAATAGAAAGCCGCTCTCGGGGGAAGCGGCTTTTTTTATTTCCGATTTCCAATACTAGTGCCCCGTGTAGGATTCGAACCTACGACCATCTCCTTAAGAGGGAGTTGCTCTACCAACTGAGCTAACGGGGCGATTGCTACATAATTATATACCTGAAATTCTTATATTTGGAAAGAGTTTATGAATTCCAGAAAATAAGCACAATTGAGATGATGCCGACGATAATACCGGCGATTTGCGTAGTTGTCAGTTCTTCGCGATAGAAGATAATTCCGATCACTATTGCGAGAATAGCCGAAACGACAGAAAAAATAATCGCTCCGCGGGCAAGTCCAGAGCCGTTTTTAAGCGCGAAAAGCCAAAACATATTTCCCAAAAGATACGCGACGAGCGCGCCTATCCAACGTATTGCAAGACCGTGCATTGACCACTCTTTCGCAAGCACGTCAGCGATTAACTCAAACAGTATTAAAATTGAAATCGGTATAATCCAAGACATGTGCCCCCGCCAGGATTCGAACCCGGAATACGACGTCCGAAGCGTCGCGTGATATCCGTTTCACTACAGGGGCGGAAAAGTTTCTCAATTCCAGACTTCAGTGTACAATGGAATTCATGGATTTTAAAGTTCCAAAAGAGGTGAATGAAATCGCAAACGGCCTTACAAAAGCCGGCTATGAGGCGTATCTCGTGGGCGGCTGTGTTCGCGACCTCATTATGAAGTGTGAGCCCAAGGACTGGGATATTACAACGAGCGCGGAGCCGGAAAAAATCCAGGAAATTTTCCCCGAGAGCGTGTATGAAAATGATTTTGGCACGGTCGGCGTAAAGACTGGAAGCGACGATGAAACGCTCAAAATTGTTGAAGTGACCACGTTTCGGCTTGAAGGAAAATATACGGATAAGCGTCACCCGGACGAAATTAAATTTGCGAAAAATGTTGAGGATGATCTTGATAGGCGCGACTTTACGATTAATGCGATTGCGCTTGATCTGAATTCTAAAAACGGAAAGCTTATAGACCAGCACGGCGGCTTGAATGACATAAGCCAAAAAGTAATTTCAACCGTCGGCGATCCCGGAACGCGGTTTGAAGAAGACGCGCTCCGCCTTATGCGCGCCGTGCGTCTCGCAGCGCAATTGGGATTTGAAATAGAACACGAAACGGCGCGCGCCATACGCGAAAACGCGGGGTTACTTGAAATGATTGCGAAAGAGCGCGTTCGCGACGAGCTTACAAAAATGATTATGACACCGCGCGCGGCGGAGGGGATTATTCTTCTTGAAGATCTCGGGCTTCTTCGGTACGTGATTCCCGAATTGCGCGAAGGAATCGCCATCGGCCAAAACAAGCATCACATCTATACCGTTTTTGACCACAATGTGCGGGCGCTGAACTACACCGCGGAAAAAGGATATTCGCTTGAGGTGCGGCTCGCGGCACTGCTCCATGACGTAGGAAAGCCGAAGTCAAAGCGCGGCGAGGGGATTGACTCCACGTTTTACAGTCACGAGGTAATCGGCGCGCGGATGGCTACAAAAATTGTGGACCGCCTCCGTTTTTCAAAAGAGATAGCGGGAAAGGTTATCCATCTCGTCCGCCACCACCTCTTTTACTACAATGTCGGCGAAGTAACCGAAGCTGGCGTGCGAAGATTTCTCGCGCGCGTTGGTCCGGAAAATATTGACGATTTGATAAAAGTGCGCGAGGCGGACCGCATCGGTTCGGGCGTACCTAAAGCGGCGCCATACAAAATTCGCCATCTCCTTTTCATGATTGAAAAAGTGAAGCACGACCCATTGCATCCCAAAATGCTCGCCCTGGACGGCAACGAGCTCATGAAGCTTTTAGACGTTAAGCCGGGGCCGCACATCGGCATGATTTTAATGATTTTGCTTGAAGATGTGCTGGATGATCCAACGAGAAACACAAAAGAATATCTCACTATACGCGCAACGGAACTTGGAAAATTGCCGGACGCCGGCTTGAAGAAAAAAGCCGAAGAGGCAAAATCAAAAAAGGATGAAGCGAACTCGGCGATTGAAGGCGAGATGAAAAAGAAGTATTATGTACAATAACCATGAAAGGCATCATGAAATTTTTTGATAGGTTGGAGGACCGCATTCGTGGGGCACTCAGCCACTTCCCGATTATATACGGCCTTATCGGCGGTGTTGGTGTTGTGCTTTTTTGGCGCGGCGTGTGGTACATTGCTGATGGCCTTGATTTAAGCGCAGTCGGTTCGCTCGTTACCAGTGTCGTTTTATTACTTGTCACGGGGTTGCTTGTCTCGGTTTTTATCGGCGACCAGATTATCATTTCCGGCTTGCGCCATGAAAAAAAATTAGCTGAGAAAACGGAAACCGAGGTTGAAGAAGAATCAGGCGCGCTCGCAAATGTGAAAAAAGAACTCAAAGTTATTTCTGACAAACTTGAAAAAATAGAACAACGCCTGCCGCCGCGGTAGACTTTTCTTTATTTTTTTCTGTGTTATCTTAAGTAGCGAAGGCGGGCTGTAGTATACCGGTAGTACGCACCGTTCGGGTCGGTGTAGACTGGGTTCGATTCCCAGCAGCCCGACAAAATGTTTTTTTCTTTAGACCAAGTTTTACAGTTATTGCTTCATTACAAATATCTAATTTTGTTCCCCATTGTTGTAGTTGAGGGGCCGATTGTAACCGTTATAGCGGGACTGGTGGTGGCGACGGGTTTTATGAACCTGTTTATAGCCTACGCCGTTATTGTAATTGGGGATCTAGCAGGTGACGCGATATACTACGCCATCGGGCGCTATGGAAGGGAAAAATTTTTGAATCGGTGGGGCAAATATATCGGACTAAAACCCGACGTGATCGCGCGCATTGAAACGCATTTTGAAAAACACGGCGGCAAGACGCTTCTCTTTGGTAAATTAGCGCATGGCATCGGCGCGATATTTCTCGTCGCCGCGGGACTGGTGCGGATGCCTTTTTTGAAATTTCTCGGGGCGAATATGGTTGCGACGCTTTTGAAATCCTTAGCGCTCCTCCTTGTCGGCTTTTATTTCGGCGAGGCGGTTAGAAAGGCAAACTCAATTCTTGAATTCATCGGCGCCCTCTCAATCAGCATTGGTATCATCGCTATACTTGCCTTTCTTCATTACTACAAAAAAAAGAAAAGCGACAGGGCGTACGAATAACGGTTTCGTTTATTTTGACTACCGCGCTATAGGCGGTTATTATTCTTTTGCTGGTTCAAATTGAAAACGGGCCCATAGTAAAGTGGTATTACGCGGCATTCGCATTGCCGAGGCGCGAGTCCGATTCTCGCTGGGTCCACCAAGTTTGATTTCGCAAAGAAAGTTGTATAATGAAGCCAATAAAAGAAAAGTCAAACAATATAAGAGCCAAGATCTAACCCAAAACACACACTTGACACAACAAGATAAAAGGTGTACGATACAGATATAAAAATAATATGCCTCCATTTGAAACACCCCAAATTCGTAGAACAGAAGAGAATGCGCACGAAACTCGTGGAGCGCGTATTGGCGGTGGCCCGGCAGTTAATGAGCAAAATAGCCCGCTTATGAAAGAACTGGAAAAAAGGACAGAATTAGTGAATGAACTTAAAAGTAATCAAGGAAAACTTTTAAAACTAGAGAATACATTAAAAACCCCGCCAGCTGGAGTTGACCTAGGCGATGTCAGGGACCTCATTAAAAAAATTAAAAGCAGACAGATAGAAATAGTCGGCGAAGTTAAAAAAATAGGATCCAAACCGGAAGTAATGGAATGGGAAAAACAGTATGAAGAAAAAAAGAAAAAAGCAAAAGAATACATACGGACGACAAAAGAAAAACTCTGTTTAAGGGCTCGCGATATTGCCGAGATAATTAAGAATCTTGCTGATAGGAAGCATGAACTTGAACGCGAGGTTAAAATTAGGGAAAAAGAACATAAAAAAGCGTGGGAAAATATAAAAAGTCTTATCAAAGGACACGAGGAACTAGTAAATGCAAAATCAGGAGCCGAGATTATTAAACTTTTGGAAGAAAAACGCAAAGATACAAAGTTTTTCGAAATTTTTGATAAAACTGCGATTGATAAGCTTCTTTCGGAAAAAAGAGGATGGCTTCAGCTTGTAGATGAACAAGATGAGACTCTTAAACAGCTCGGGTCAAAACTACAAGTAGTTGAGTTGAATATTAGTAAAACGAGCAAACTATACAGCGAACTAGTTAAAGAAGCGGAGGGAACAACTGAAATAATAAAGAAACAAGCGGAAGAGTTCCACTTAGAAGAACCAGACTTTAAACTCGATGTGTCGCTTGAGTTAGAGCGCAAAATGGAAGGTTTTGCGAGTGTGCGCAGTATGGAGGACGCTAATAACGAACAACGGGCAAGATATAAAACATGGGAAGAGGCGTTAGAAGGAAATCCAGAACTAAAAACGCTTCGCGACGTTTGGAGATCAGTTGATGAAGAAGCAGCTATATAAACAATTAAGCCACTTAACGGGGCTTAATTGTTTATATTTCGCCGCGAAACAAGTAAAAACGCGGTAATTCCGCCAAGTAGATCCAAGGTCATGTCTTTAAGCGTGTCGGCAAGTTCCATATTTTGATATATGCCGATTCCGAACTGCACGTGGAGCGAGTAGAGGGAAAACTCAAAAAGCTCCCAGAAAAGCCCGATAATAAGCACAATACCAGCTACTTTGAGCGCGTTGCTGAGCGAGCGCTCAAGGCTGAGCGGCTCAAAGAACCGGTCCCAGAAAGCGATAATAATCAATCCAATCCAGATGCCGCCTAAAAAGTGCATCGGCGAATCGTAATACGGAACGCGGTAATATAAATTCATAAGCTCTTTCATCCCAAGCGCGTGCCCGAGGACAATAAGAAGCGTAGCGGCAACGAGTAATCCACTGAGGCGCGCGGGTTTCATAAAATAAATATGCTATAATAGTACCACATCAGGTAAAGGTCGAGTTTTTAAATCAATTCTCCGATATAGCCCACGAAATGGGCGTTGTCGGGAGATAAAAAGTACAAACGTATTTATGTACGTTCAAAATTGGGCAGCGTTGGTTGCTGGTTCCCTCCAAAACCTCTGGACGGGAACAATAGGCGTACTCGCAGGAATCTTAGGAGCGCTTATTGTACTCATCATCGGCCTCATTGTAGCTAGCGGAATTGGGGCTTTGGTTGAGCGGTTTGTGAAGTTAATCAAGCTCGACCGGGTTCTGGTCGGACTTGGCCTCAAAGAGCACTTTGAGCGCGCGGGGATTGCGATAAACACAGGGAAGTTCTTCGGGCGGCTTGTGTATTGGTTTTTGGTTATTGTCTTTTTGCTCGCCGCGACGGACATTCTCGGATTTTACTCGCTTTCAAACTTCCTGCGTGAAACACTTCTCTACATTCCGAACGTGATTGTGTCGGTGCTTATCATGCTCGCGGCGGTTGTTATCGCAAATTTCCTCAGGAAATTGGTCCGGGTGTCCGTGAGGGGCGCCAGGCTTCATGCGGCAAACTTCCTAGGCTCGCTTACATGGTGGGCGGTCGTAATCTTCGGATTTCTTACCGCGCTTTCACAGCTTGGGATCGCAGTTGCGATTATCAACTCGATCGTCACAGGATTTGTCGCAATGATAGCGCTTGCTGGCGGCATTGCCTTTGGCTTGGGCGGAAAGGATTATGCGGCATCATTAATCTCGAAGCTCAAACAGCACACGGAGTAATAGAGGTAACTGTTAGTTGCTAATATTATGCACCCCGCCTGTCCACGGACAGGCGGGGTTTGCATTTTAGAAAACCCGTGGTATCATCTCACTATTATGTTTGCCGTGATTGAAACAGGCGGAAAACAATATAAGGTTGCAAAAGGCGATACAATCCAGATTGAAAGGCTTGACGGTGCGGATGGCTCTCCCGCGCAGGCAGGCGCGCAGATTTCTTTTGGGCAGGTTTTACTCAAAGCAGACGGTTCCTCTGTTGAGGTTGGGGCGCCATTCATCGCCGGCGCGTCAGTTGATGGCACTATGGTAAAGCAGGGCCGCGGGGACAAAAAGATAATCTTTAAGTTTCATTCCAAAACCCGCCACATGCGCAAAAAGGGCCACCGCCAAGATTATTCCGAAGTAAAAATCACTGAAATCAAATAAATCCCCACTACCAATTCCATTGGTGTAGGAATAAAAATGCCCCAAACTGGGCATTTTTAGTTTCTCCTCTTAAACGCGCTCATAATCGTTTCCTCATCCGCGAACTCAATAGAACCGCCAGTGGGGACGCCGCGCCCGATGCGAGTTATTTTCTCGGCTGAGTTTTTAAAAACCTGTTCAATAAGCGTTGCGGTGAAATCCCCGAAACTGTTTTGGCTTAAGGCGATGACAATCTCTTTTGCTTTCCCGCTAAGCTCTTTATTAATCCGCGCCTTTAAGTGCTGAAGCCGCAATTTCTGCGCGCTCTCAAAAACTCCGCGCTCCGCAAGCTCGCCCAAAACAAGGTAATGTCCGTGGAATGCGCCAGTTTTTTCAATAGTGATTAAATCCGTCTCTTTCTCAACAATCGCAATACTTCCCGGATCGCGTTTTTTATCGGAGCATATGTCGCACAGTTTTTTGTCAGTATTTTTAAGAAAGAAGCACCGCTCGCACCGGTCAAGTTTTTTTAAACCCCCGAGAGCTTCTTCAAGGCGTGAGATAGTAGAAGTATCTTTGCCGACCAAATAAAACGCAAGCCGCGTTGCAAGCCGTGGGCCGATTGAAGGAAGCTTTGAAAAAAGCTCAATGAATTTCTGGATTTGTTCAGGAATCATGCTCTTATTCTGCCGGCGCGTGTTCCGTGTCAATGCTTCTAAACGTTACGCGCTCAGGATCAAATTTCAGCTGGACTGTGCCAAGCGGGCCATTCCGATGTTTTTGGATAATAAGCTCAATCGTGTTTTTCTCTTCATCAGAAATGTCGGTGCGGTCGCGATCTTTGCGGTGAATAAACATAACAACATCAGCGTCCTGTTCAAGCGAACCGGAATCGCGCAAGTCGGAAAGGCGCGGAACTTTTGTTTCGCGTTTTTCAACATCGCGGGAAAGCTGAGAGAGCGCAAGCACCGGCACGTTGAGTTCGCGGGCTAGCGATTTCAAACCGCGCGATATTTCAGTTATCTGCTGGACTAAATTGTCGCTCGTGGTCCGCGGCTGGATAAGCTGGAGGTAATCAATAACAACAAGCTCAAGCCCGTGCTCGATCTGAAGCCGGCGCGCCATAGAGCGCATTTGCAAAATATTTTGCGAACCGGAGTCGTCGATAAAAAGCGGTATCTTTGAAAGCTCATCAAGCGCCTGCTGAATCATCGCGAATTCAAGCTCGTCGTTTAAGTGTCCGCTTCGAAGCCGCCACAACGGAACATTTGCCTGGCTTGCGATAAGCCGGTCAATAACCTGATCGCGCGACATTTCAAGCGAGAAAACGCCGACTGAGCGTCCCATAAGCGCCGCTTGCCGCGCGATGTCCAGTGCAAGCGATGTTTTTCCGTATGATGGCCGCGCTCCCAAAAGAATCAGGTCGGATTTTTGGAGGCCCGAGAGAAGATTATCAAGCTGGCGGAAACCAGTCGGGATGCCGCGATACGTGTCGCGTTCACCACGATGAAGTTTTTCAAAACGTTCGTAAGCGATAGAGAGCTCGTCTTTGAGCGGCATAAACTTTTGCGTGCGCGAGCGCTGGGAAATATTAAAAATTCTCTGTTCAACGTCATCAAGCAAACTTTCAAAATCCCGCTTCTCCATCGCCTTCTCATTGATTTCAGATGAGGCGTTAATAAGGTCGCGGCGCACGCGGTTCTCGCGAACCACCTCGGCGTATTCCGCAATATGCGCCGACGTCGGCACGCGCGCCACAAGGTCGGCAAGATACTGCGATCCGCCGATGTCTTTTAATTGCTTTTTTGTTTTAAGCTCGTGCGAGACAGTGAGAAGGTCAATTGGCTTCGTGTGTTCAAATAGTTCAATAATAACCTCGTAAATTCTTTGGTGCGCGGGATGATAAAAATCATTTGCTGTTAAAACGTCCGCGATTTTTACAATCGCGTTCTTGTCTAGCATGAGCGAGCCAAGCACTGATATTTCTGCGTCAATATCCTGCGGCGGCACCCGCAAGTCATTTGGAAGTTTAGACATATTTGATAAGCGTTTCTTACGTCCGCCGAACAACCGGTCCGGACGGCGTATCGCTTACCTTGTATCCTAGCGATTCTATTTGTTTTCTCAAGTAGTCGGCCTGCACAAACTGTTTACTTCCTCTGTATAACTCTCGTTCGCGCGCCAAACGTATGATATTTGCTGGGATTTTGTCCTGTTTCAAAAGCTCTAGCCCGAGCACGGAATCCGCTTTTTTGATTGTTTCGCGCGCGCTCACTCCCGAAACTGAATGCACGGCGCAGACGCTTAAAAATTCATGCAAGGCCGCGAGCGCGACCGGAGCGTTAAGATCGTCATTGATTGCGGCATTAAATTTTTTAAGAAACACCTCTGTAAATTTCCCCGCCGGCTCTTTTGACTTCACGGCGACAGCAGTGGCTATTTGTTCTTTAAGCCGTTCGTACGCATTTTTTGCCGCTTCCAAACTTTCCCACGTGAAATTAAGCGGGGAGCGGTAGTGCGCTGTTAAAACAAGATAACGGTAATGCATCGGGTTGAATCCCTTTTCCTCCAATGTTTTGAGAGTTAAAAAGTTGCCGGCGGATTTTCCCATGCGCGCCTGGTCTATTACTAAAAATTCGCCGTGCATCCAATACTTGGCAAGCGGTTTTCCGAATGCGCCCTCGGATTGCGCAATTTCATTCGTGTGATGCACTGGAATGTGGTCAATTCCGCCGGTGTGAATATCAAACGGCTGTCCGAGAAACTTCGTGGAAATTGCCGAACACTCTATGTGCCACCCCGGGAATCCGGTCCCCCACGGGGACTTCCACTGCATAGTGTGATTTTTAAATTTTCCGACTAGCTTAAACCAAAGCGCGAAATCCGACGGATTGCGCTTCTCGGAATCTTCCACAACGGCTTCGCGCGAGGCAGTTCTTTTTTCGGAAAGTTTTTGCCGCGAGAGTTTTGTATATTTTTTAAATTTGCTTGTGTCAAAATAAACCGCGCTTGAGGTTTCGTACGCAAAGCCGCACTCAAAAAGCTTTTTTATTATTTTTATCTGCTCCGGCACGAATTTTGTCGCCGGCGCGGTAATTTTCGGTTTTTCAATATTTAAAGATTTCAAATCGGCAAAAAACGCGTCAGTGTAAAACTTGGCGACGTCCCACACGGTTTTCTTCTCGCGCTCAGCCCCGCGTTCAAGCTTGTCCTCGCCGCTGTCGGCATCGGATGTAAGATGGCCGACATCCGTGATGTTCATAACGCGTTTTACGCTATACCCGTCGTATTCTAGCGCGCGTTCAAGAATGTCCTCAAAAATATATGTTCGCAAATTCCCAATGTGCGCGTAGTTATAAACCGTCGGCCCGCAGGTATATAAGCCAACGCGCTTTCCATGTAGCGGTTTAAAGAGTTCTTTTTTTTGAGATAAGGTATTGTATATTTTCATGCGTTATATGCTCCAGTTTAAAATAACATCATCAACCCTCGGTGTGTCATTTTGAATCAGGTTGCTTCGCAGGCGGACTTTGTATCGGAGATACCGATAGTTTGCGACTTGCGCGGGGTTAATGCAAATCGGCACGTCGGGGTCGGCCCCGTTTATTGCTGTTCCTCCGGTAAACCCAGCATCAGAGCATGACGCCCCGTAATAATCGGTTTCACTTCCGTCCGGGCCTTCAAATGTCCATGGTCCGGCGGAGCTATTTGAGGCAGCGACTTGGAAATCAACATACGTCGCGCTTGAGACTCCGTTCGCGCTCTTTGTGCCTTTCCACGTAATACTATTTAGCGTTGCACCGCCAACAACTTGTGTATCAACTGTGGCGGATTCAATGTAGCCGATACTCGAAGTGGCCCGCCAATTTGTATTTACAAAATAGGTCGTGGAAGTCGGAGACCCGGGGTTCGTGTAATTAAAGCTAATCCACCCGACAGTGTCATTCCATGCGTAGCCGCTGAATTCGCCGGTGTTTCCATTCACCGATACTCCATAAGACGGAGAGCAATTGCCGTGATTGTAGCAACTGAAACTAATCCACCCCATTGTATCGTTCCATGCGTAGCCGCTTAAATCTCCTGAAGCGTCCGCGGTGCACCCAGTTGACGTGGAGTAAACTCCATTACAGATTCCATAATTCGAAGTAGCACATATATTCCCGTTTCTTGTTGTTGTGCAATCAAGCGACACATCGCCGACGCTTGAACTTGCGTACCCCTCAACTTTGTACCCCCACACCCAAACAGTGTTTGGTGTATAAAAATCAATCCACCCCATAGTATCGTTCCATGCAAAATGTTCAGTTACGGTTGAACTTATATTTGTCGCCGCGCTTGCGCGATTTGAAAACGCCGCGATGATTGAAGCGAGAAGAAGCACGGTGCCGATACAGGCCCAAAAAAGAATCTTTAATGCGCGCATATGGGTGGATTATGAATGATAAATAATATTTTTTCCCGCCGCTATGATTTCCTGTTTGCTATTTCATTATATACCAACGCATCCCGACCGCATTTTGGACGCTCAGTAAAAGTTAGGGCGCCCATTTGATATAATTCTAGGTGAGATGAGCAAAAAAGATCTCGGGCTTATTGTTGCGCTCGTACTTGTTATTATTGGTATCGCGGCGGCCGGTTTTTTTGCGCGCCAAAAGGCGGCATTGCCGGGGACAGGCGGAACTACGCAAACGGCGACATCAACAAATGAAAGGCCGGCTGTGCCGGAAATTATTCCGGCTTTCACGCCGGAAGTTCCTAAAAACGCAGCACTTACGCCTCCCGCTGTCGATATCAAACCCGACCCGGGAGAAACAAAACGGCAGGGATTTTACGGAGTAAAAGCGACAAAAAATGGCTACGATCCGGCAGTGCTCACTGTTGGGCGCGGAAATATTGTGACGATTGACTTTACCGCCGTGGATAATGCGTACGATATGTTTTCGGAAAGTTTCGGATTTTACATAACAGCGCCAAAAGGAGAGACAAAACAAATCAGTTTTAAAGCCGGCACAGTTGGTTCGTTTCTCTTCGAGTGCCGTGATCACTGCCCGTCGGGAGGAAAGATTCAGGGACAGCTGATTGTCATTCCATAGGAATGAAGCAGTGAGTAGTTTGTAGTTGGTAGTGAGTAGAAAATGGAACAACAAAACTCAACAGATAAAATAAGCTCATACAAAGATTTAATAGTTTGGAATAAATCCATGGAATTAGTGAAATCAATTTACAAATTAGTTAATCAATTTCCACAAACGGAAACATACGCGCTTGGGATACAGATGAAGCGAGCCGTAGTTTCAATACCTTCAAACATCGCCGAAGGAAGCAGAAGAAGTTCACGAAAAGATTTTCGACATTTTTTACTAAACGCTTATGGGTCCGGCGCTGAGCTAGAAACTCAAATTGAAATTGCAAGACAACTAAATTTTTGCAACAATACCGAATTTTGTGGCGAATCTCAAAAACTATTAAGTGAAGTGATGAAAATGTTGAATAAATTAGTAAACAGTCTATGAAAAACTTCCCTAGAACTTTCTTTGTAGTAGTAATTCTCGTTTTCGAACTACTCACTACTCACTACTCACTACAAACTGTCCGTGCCTTCATCGGTCCTACCCAATCCGCGGGCACCGGCGGGGGACTGTTTAGTGTTGATTCAAATTTAAATATCGGTTTTGGAACAACGGCGCCTTCCCCAGTTAGTACTTTTAACACCACCTCAACGGAAAGCGGCTCGTCGTCGCACGGGTACGTGTTTATAGTAGCTTCAACAACAAGTCCTGGAGTCGGCGTAAAGAACCTTACCTCGGGCCATTCATATATTTGGTCGGCCCGCAATTTTGGCAATCTCCAGCTTTATCGAGAATCAGGGGCGCCAGATAACCTACCAGGATTTGTCGTTATGGACATTAATAAGTTTGGCAGTATTGGAATCGGCATTAAAGCGACCTCAACAGGCGTTGATGAACGGCTAATTGTTGGGGGCGACATACGCACAGTAAACGGCGCGTTTCGCGGGACGGGCGCGTATCTTTCAAGTATTGACGCCGCGAATGTTTTAGGCGGTCCATTTACAACTGCAAATTACGCGTTTCCGCTCGGTCTAGCTGTTGGTACTTCAACAACAAGCAATTTGCCGGCGACATTTTACACGCTTGGTACAACAAACATAACCGGCACAACAACGCTTGCGACGACAGCAGGAAATGTTGGAATTGGTACCAGTACTCCGGTAAATAAATTAGATGTTATTGGCAGCGCATCTATTGGAGTCAACACTTGGGGTGGATTAAATTTTCCAAATGCAAAATTAATTATTGCAGGTGCTGCAGTGGGACCCGCAACATCCGGAACAACTACTAATGGGTTATTTCGTATTTGGAGCGGAAACACAAATGGTGCTCTAGATATGGGCGTAGCTCTTTCATCCCCATATGGGGCATGGCTACAGGGTTATGACTCAAGTAATCTCGCGACAGAAATACCATTGTTATTAAATCCAAACGGCGGAAACGTCGGTATAGCGACTACTTCCCCGTCATACAAATTTGAAGTAAATGGCACTTCGTATTTTTCCCAGCCAGTAGTCGTGGGGACGCCAGTAGGCGATAGTGATGCCACAACGAAAAGTTATGTTGACTCTGCTATCTCGGGTGGTAGCGCCGGACTCTGGTTGCTCAACGGAAGCACGATATACGCATCAAGCACGGCATGGAAAGTTGGTATCGCAACCACATCCCCGACGGAATACTTGGAAGTCGGCCCGGCAGGATCGTTCGTAAAAAGTGCCATCATCCACGGCAATCTCTCGGCCGGCGTTTATTACGACGTTGCGGATTCCTCGTATTATTTTGATCCCGATGCGGGGCAGATGCCATACTCGCTCACGACTTCCGGAGCAGTCGGCATCGCAACGACAACTCCGACAAACACGCTCTCTGTTGAAGGAACATTTCTCGTCACCGGAACATCGTCGCTGAACGGCAATCTTTCATTCGGCGGCGCGGCGATCACAAATTTGAATATGAATAACAATAATCTTGTAGGAGTAAATAAAATCACTGCGGCGACTATCGATCCGCTCTATGAAATTGATGGGAAAAAATATTCAACATACGCGTCGGCAATCGCCGGAGGCGTCCGTGAAGAATTTATCGGTCGCGCGACTCTTGTCCCAACTATGTCCCTACGGGACATCTCCCGTAGGGAGACAAACTCCTACGAGCACGTCATCGACTTTTCTAAAGTCGAGGTGGGCTCGGACCTGTGGGTCTGGAAAAACGCCGTGGATTTTTCCGCTGACAATGTTGATGTTTTTGCCACCCCAATCGGAGTATCAGCCCCAGTTTCATACGCAATCTCCGGCAACAAAGTCATCTTCTCCGCTCAACTACTCACTACTCACTACTCACTACAAACTATTCCCATCTCCTTCCGCCTCGTCGGAAAGCGATTTGATTGGAAAAATTGGCCCACATTAGCGAAAGATCAAAATGAAAAAGCAAGCTTTATTATTAAATAAAACATGAATAAAACTAAAATAAAAAAACTTGCGCACGAAATAACCAGCGTCCTCGCAGTCGTCGCGCTCATTCTTACATATTTCGGAGCAGGCATTTTTACAACGAAGGCAGCCGCTTTAACCGATAGTTTGGTTTCTTATTACAAATTTGACGAAGCAAGCGGAAACGCGGCGGATAGCGCCGGAGCAAATACTGGGACAGTCAGTGCCACAATGACATACGGCACTACCGGAAAAATAGGGACGGCGTATACGCTTAGCGGGAATGATTATATTTCAGTGAACGGATTGTCATCGTTGGGAACTGCCTATTCAATTTCAATGTGGATAAAAACAGCGGGCGGAACATATAGATCTTTACTTGATAGTTATTCGCCAAGATTTATGTTTCATTTAAACAGAGCAGCAAACACTCTTGGGTTTTTGGACAACGCAACAGTAAAAGAAAGTAATTTAGCAACTCCAACCGATAACGCCTGGCACCATGTAGTTTTATCTTATTCAGGAGCAACAGCGTATATTTATTTAGATGGAATACAAAGCACACAATTAACAGGGCTTGGTTCAATAGATATTGGAGCAGATGTTACTTTTGGAGCAAGTTACGACGAAACTGCATGGTTTTATTCAGGAGATATGGATGAAATAGGAGTGTGGAGTAGGGCTTTAACTTCTACTGAAGTAACAACTTTATATAATTCTGGAAATGGTTTGGCTTATCCACTTGCAATCGCGCCGACAGTCACCACACAAGCGGCATCCAGTGTTGGATCGACAACTGCGACTGGGAACGGCAACATCACTGCTACCAATGGAGCCAACGCCACAACTCGCGGTTTCAAGTACGGCCTCACGGAAACAGACACGTGGAGTATAAGCGAAGATGGTTCATTTGGAACGGGGGCGTTCACGGGTTCGTTAACCGGGCTTTCACCTGGTACTACTTACTATTCCCGTGCGTTTGCTATGAAAGGGACGCCTTGGAGCCTATCAACGGCAAGTTATGACAGCGTGAACTACGCTATAACGAATGCTAAAGATAACAAGTTTGGTGTTTCTTTCAAGCCAGATGGAACCAGTATGTATATTACTTCATACGACGCTACTTATCATATAGTTGGCCAATATACATTATCAACCCCGTGGGATGTTTCTACGGCAAGTTATAATTCAAGTTATAGCGTGGCAGGCCAATCTTATTTTACAGCTGGAGTATTCTTTAAAGGTGACGGAACTAAAATGTACGTGACTGATTACGGTGCACAAAAAGTATTCCAATATTCATTAAGTTCCGCCTGGGACGTGACAAGCGCAACCTATGATACTAAATTTATGAGCACGGCTTCAGGATCCCCAATTAACGCTTATTTTAAATCAGACGGAACTAAGATGTATGTAAGCCCTTATGATACGAAAATTGTCACCCAATATTCCTTATCAACCCCGTGGGATGTTTCTACAGCAAGTTATGATAGTAAGTCCTTTTCTGTCGGGAGCCAGTTAAGCCGTTCAGACGCTGTATTCTTTAATTCGGACGGAACTAAAATGTTCAGCGCCGGATATGGCGTGGCGAACTCATATCAATATACCCTATCTACTCCATGGGATGTTTCAACTGCGAGTTACGACAGTGTAAGTTTTGCAAACAGTCCTTCTGTAACGCTTACAAGTTCATATTTCAAGCCAGACGGAACCAGTATGTACCTTCTTGATATTGGTCAGGGGAAAGTTTACCAATATTCTATTACTAGTTTTGGTTATGGCTCCTATGTCTCTTTTGCGACTATTACAGCATCTCCGGTAGTGACAACGCAAGCGGCATCAAGCGTAAGCTCAACAACGGCAACTGCGAATGGAAACATAACGGATATAGGAGGTTCGTCGCCGACTACTCGTGGTTTCAAATACGGCTTGACTGAGACCGACACGTGGACAGTGAGCGAAAGCGGAACTTACGATACCGGCGCGTACACGGGTTCTTTGACCGGACTTTCGCCTGGAACAACTTATTATGTGCGTTCTTTTGCTACGAACGCTCAAGGTACGGCGTATGGTTCGTATGTTTCGTTTGCAACTCCAGCAGTCGCACCGACAATAACAACAAGCGGTATAACAAACATTGGGGTATCGAGCTCAACATTAAATGGGAATATTACAGCTACCGGCGGAGCAAATGCAACGGCTCGCGGTTTCAAATATGGCCTTACGCAAGACGACACATGGACAGTTAGCGAAAGCGGGTCATACGGAACGGGGGAATATAGTTTGTTAGTATCGGAACTTTCCGCGGGCGTAACGTATTATGTTCGTGCCTTTGCCACAAATTCCGGAGGAACAAGTTATGGTTCATATACGTCATTCACAACGGGCGAATCGCAGGAAATCTCGCTCGGAAGTAACGTGATTTTCGGAAGTGATGTAATATTCAGGTGACAAATGACTAATAACTAATGACAAACGACAAGGAACTAATTACGGCCATTGGATGTCATAGGTCGTCGGCCGTCAATGAAAGGTCAAAAATAAAAGCAACGTATAACAAATAACCAATAACAAATAACAGCAATCGTCATGGGTCATAGGTTATACATTATTAGTTATAAGTTAATTCTATGGAAGAAAACAAAACAACAATAATATGGATTATAATCGGAGTAGTTGCCGCCGTTGCAGTTCTCGCACTAGTTATTTTTACTCGATGGACTCCAGCAGGAAATAATCTTAGTAGCGGAACCGTAGTGCCTGGAGGGGGAATGCCTATAGCAACACCAGGGACAACATTGCCGGGTATTAGTCAGGTTAAGGGCGGAGAAGTAATCACTGAATCGGGTAAAACCGCACAAAATAACGCAGCGCCGGGCTCTGCCGATGCGCCGAAGCAATCAGTTGTAGTCGGACAAGGAAGCATTCCGCCGACAGCGATAAAAATCACGGCATCATCAAAAGGGTTTTCTCCGTCAACATTTGAAGTACGGTCGGGCTCCGTGGTGACACTCGCAGTCACTTCGCTTGATGGTCAAAGTTATCTTTTTGCATTTGACGATTCGTCACTCTCGGCAGTTACGGTTGGCGTGCCGCCCGGCCAATCAAGGGTTATCAATTTCAATGCGCCGGCTCCTGGGGTATATGATTTCCGCTCGGCAGTTCCTGGCCAGGCCGCGCAAGGTCTTGTGGGAAAAATGACTGTAAAATAATAAATAGCGAATGGAAGAAAATAACTCAAAAGCCTGGATTGTAATCGGCGTAGTAGGCGCTATCGCGATAATTTATTTTGCGGTCTGGGGAAGCAACTCAAAATCGCCAACAACTCCAAACAACGGAACTGTTTCCGGGACACAAACAGCAACAAAAAATACCTTACTTGTTCCACTGGTGCCTGGGGCCAGCCCGGTTTCAGAAACGGGGAAGGTAGTGACGCAAAATGGTGCCCCAGTAAAATTAAACGCAGTGCCCGGCACGCAGGAAGCGCCACAACAATCTAATTCTATTTCAGAAAAACAACTGCCCTCGAAAGCAATAAAACTCTCGGTGTCGACGGGCGGTTTTTTGCCCGCGACATTCTCCGTGTCAGCTGGAAACGTAATAACACTTGCGATTTCATCAACCGATGAGAAAACGCACGTATTTAAATTTGACGATCCGTCTCTTTCTGCTGTTGCGATGGGAATCGGGCCGAACGAGACGCGCGCCATAACCTTCAACGCTCCGGCGCGCGGCACATATACATTTCACTGCGATGTTCCAAATCACGGAAGCGAAAGAGGAACAATGGTGGTGCAGTAGCGGATTATGAATCGAGTTTTTAAAAACCGTGATTCACTGCGCCGCGTCTTCTCCGGCGTCGGCGTTGCATTTACTACGATGGTTCTTATTCTCGGGTTCGCAGTGCTTATAATCGGCGGGGCAAGTTTGCTCCGCTCATGGTTTGAGGCTGGACTTGGGAAACAGCTTCTTACAAATTTACGGACATTTGAAACGGAGCAGAAAATCGGAACGGCACCATCAGGAATAAGACCGCCTTTATCAATTCAATTTGGCACAAAGCCAAGTATTGCTCCAGTAATCACCAAAGAGCCGCTTCCGCCAGGATCGCCATTCGCCGTTCAACAGAAAGCAGAAGAAAATCTCACGCTCTCAAGTTTTACTGATCTTTTTTCTGGCGTCGGATGGATTGACCAGTCAAAAACGACAATGCACCAGGACAGGTCGGCTACGGCGTTTATGTTTCCGACAGTAATATCAGCGCAAAAAATCACGGCTTTCGCGGGAAGACCTGCTCTGAGCCAGCCGAACGGGTTCGTTGAACGCGGGTCGAATGGAGAGGACGTCCGTTGCGCGGGCAGTAAATGTTTTTCCCAGCGCGATTTTGAGCTTTTATTTCAAGGTAGCCAGCTTTCGCTTCCAGCAGACTTACAAGGAAAACAGCTAGTAAATATTTCCGTCGGGAACTTAGATGCGTTGCTTTTGCTTGGCGCAGTGACTCGGCGCAATGATGGAACATATGAGGGATGGGCATTTTACTTTGACGGCAAGAATTTCAGTAAGGTGTTTGGCGGGGAGGGGAATCCTTTTGTTTCACAGTACCCAGGGACGCTTGGTTTCGGCGGGAACGACAATGATTGGATTGCGATGTATGGCGCGTATGAAGGCATCGCGTATCGAATTCGTGGGGGCGAAACACCAACAGATCTTTCATACTTCTTTCACTCGCGACTTATGGATGATGGTTTTCAGCCAGTTGTTCTGCGTACGCAAGTCGGGAACGATTCGGAATCTACTGCGTGGTATATTTTCAGCCTCACGTCCGGCAATCCAAAACTTATAAAACTATTTCAAAATAAAACCAGAGAAATCCAAGGCATAGCCGACCTCACGTCTCTCGTTGGGCCATTACGGAACGCTTCAAATGCCTCGTTTAATATTGAGGCAACTCAAAAAGGCGAGGTGGTTTTACGCGCGAAAACTGGCAATGCGCTGAATACAGAATTTTGGGAGATAAAAGACGACGGCTTTGATAAAAGCAAATCGCGTGAAGTAACATCGGCGAATATCAACAACTATCCGGCTGAAGTACGAAGCGCAAAAATTTCAGAACTAGATTTTTCTACTTCAGGAGGGAAAGTTGAGTTTGCGCTTTCAAGTGATGGCGTAACATGGGTGCCTGCCACGCTTAATCAAGACGTTAGTTTTAGCGGAGAAAACAGAAGCCGGCTTTTGTGGCGCGCGCGATTCACTCCTGACAGCGACACAGAAACCACGCCGTTTCTTGACCGCCTGCGTCTTGATTACAAAGTAAGTTTTTTATAAAGCCGGTTTGATATAATAAAACTAAATTAGAATGGACTCTAACGTCAAACGCGATCTAATTATAGGGCTTTTAATAGTCCTGCTTATAGCCGGCTATTTCAGCTGGAGTTATTATGAAAAATCAACGCGCAAGCTTGATGGGTTCCGCCCGTGGAATTCAGACGCGCTTCCAAGCGTGCAGGGAGGCACAAGGGAAAAACTTTCTATAGACATAGAAACTCCGGATGGCGCGACATCAACACCCACTGGAGTTGCTGTGCCAATTAGCGTGAACAAACAAGGCTCGTACGCTTTTCGCGTATTTGAAATCCAAGGGAATAATAATAAATACGTGCCGTCGGTGATTGTTGTAAACGAGGGCGATACAGTGGATTTAAGAATAAAAGCGATTGACAATGCTTACGACTTTTTCTTGCCGGACACCGGCTCATACAGGAAGGTATTAAAAGGAGAAACTGGTCGCCTGCAATTTAGCGCTGCTTCCTACGGCCAATATGAATTCTTTTGCCGCGATTCGTGCGTTGGACGAGATAAAGTGGGTGGAACGCTCATTGTTAATAAATTGAAATAAAGCTCGTGGTATAATAAACAAGATAAAAGGCCATATAACTAAACGATTTTAAAATGGGAGAAAAAAATAAAAGAGTAATTTTTATAGTTTTAGCCGTCACGCTTTTTCTAGGAACTGTTTCTCTGACGGCGGCCATAAACGTTGGCAGCGACCTTGATTTTGATGGTGTTTATAGAATATTAAACGCGTCAACAACCACTATTCTCGGAAGTCTTTCAGTGGGCACAACAACAAGCCAGGGAGCCGGCACGATTTATGCATTAAACGGAATTAAATTTTTTGACGGCACCACGCAGACATCAGCCGTAAGCGGGTCCGTAGCTACAACGACGTCCGCCGGGAACGTTTCAACCGGAGTTTTTGGCTCGGTAGTAGGAAAAGGCAACTACACTTTTCAGGGAGCCGCGTCGGCTAATACAGTTCTCTTTGTTGATGCTACAAATGAACGCATCGGCATCGGGACTAACGCGCCGGCGTATAAACTTGATGTTCAAAGTGGCGTGCGCCTTGGCTCAAGCACTGAAGTAATGCGAATCAGTTCCGCTGGCCTGGTAGGTATCGGGACAACTAATCCTGCAACGCCTCTTCACATAGTTGGTACAAGCACTATATCAAACGGAAATATGCGAATCGCGAGTTCAAGTTATGGAATTGTATTTTCAGACAATACTATTCAAACTACAGCCGCAGCAAACGTGTCTAACCACTGGACTCTTTCCGGTTCCAACCTTTATGCGTCCTCAACGAGTTATAGCGTTGGCATAGGAAACACAAACCCGGGCTCATATAAATTAGCCGTAACCGGAAATGTTCAGGCAACAGCGTTTTATTATTCATCCGATGTCAGGATGAAAGAAAATATAAAGCCACTTCAGAACTCGCTTCAGAAAATAATGCAGTTGCAGGGCGTTTCATTTGAATGGAAAAAAGATGGAAGTGGGAGCATAGGGCTCATCGCACAAGATACGCAAAAAGTTTTTCCAGAGCTTGTCTCAACCGATGAAGCAACCGGCGTGATGTCGCTTCAGTACGCAAACTTAGTTGCGCCGCTTATTGAGGCAGTAAAGGAACAGCAAAAGCAGATTAATAAATTGAAAATAGAACTTGAGGCGCTTCGTAAAAAAATAAGATAGAAATGCTTGAGTTTATAAAAAAATACCGGCTCATTTTCGCGCTGGTTATTCTCTTTCTGCCATTGGCGCTTTACGGCATTAATACATTAAGCGAAGGATACCAGAGCACGCCAAGTTCAAATATAACGATTAACGCGGCAAGCAGAAGCGACGCGTGCAGAAAAATTAATAACACCTCGGGCGATACATATTTTGTTCCGACGAATACAGCGGGCGAGTGGTCAACATTTTTGAGCAATCTACCGCCGAGCACGACTTCGGCGCAATGCTGTGCCGTCGGTGAATGCTGGAACGGAAGCAGTTGTGTGACGGCAGATACGGATAGTGATGGGGCGGCGACAACGGCGTGTCTTTCTACTAACAACGGTGGCAGTGATTGTAATGATGGAATAGCGAGTATAAACCCAGGCGCTACAGGATCCTGTAACAGTAATTGGGACGATAATTGCGATTCAGATGTTGATGTTAACATGTCACTTGGGACTAACCACACTCCGGAATCGTGGGATGGGGCGTATAAAGCTACTTACACAGAAACGCAATGGTATAGCGAAGCTGACTGCGGTGGCAGCATTGTTGCTAAGAACACGAGGTTTGATCCGTGGGATATGGATTGTAGTACAGCTTCCTTAAACCCAGGCGGGGGCGGTGGAGGCGGAGGAGAATGGCTTCCTGTTAAACCGGACTACTTTGGAATAGTCGGCAACTGTTACAACCAATGGGCCGTTGATTTTGGAAACGCGCCCACTACAGGAAGCGTTGCGTATAACTCTAGATGGAGGTCAGATACAGGCTGTGTTAATGAATCAAGTTCCGTCCCAACATACAGGCCTGCCACTGGCTTTGACGGAACATCAAATCCTCCTGGGTATTCATGTAACTGCGCAAGTGGCGATGGAAGTCAACTCACAAACTGGACTTGTTATTAGATAACATAACAAACCCCGTCCGTTGCTGGTCCCCTAGGTTGTTTGTATTAACCCCATTAGAAGTCCATGCCTGCCGGCAGGCAGAGCGCCTGCGCGCCCAAAAGGCCTGTGGGCAGGCTATTTCTAACTGGGTTGACAAAATAACTTGGGTTATGCTAAAATTTAACCAGTATAAAGTTAGGCGCTAAAAACCGCGCAAACAAATAAAATTAAGATAAAGGAGGAAGATATGCTTATCATATTGGCGGTGTTTTTTATGGTATCTACGTTCTCCGTTGTTGGGATTGCCATTGCATCAATGTCAAATAGAAACGGGAGTTTACGACGAAACCGCAAAAACGAAATTTTGAAATTCTATCTCGGTTTATCAGGGACAGCATTCTCTGCTTCATCGATTGTGTTACTGGCAGTAATATATGCGCGATTTCCTCAAGAAGTTCAAAATCTGCCGTTTGCGCTTACGGTTTTCTCCGCGCTGTTCGCAATATCAGCATGGCAAGTTTTTAAAAGAGATATTAGTAAATTTACCGACAAGTTAGGTGAGTTTACAAAAAGAGTCCGCAACCGCGTTCATAATTTTTTCATTATGCCGGTAAGGAATATGAGGAAAACATTCTTCCGGTCAAGCCTCGGAAACTGCCTTTTTTGCGCAAGACTTCATTTGGAAGTCGCGTTTAAAAGATGGTAACTCTCAATATTTCGCCGCTCGTCTCACTGTAAAGTGAACCGAGCGGTTATTTTTTTGTGTTAAAATAAAAACAACGAATAGAAAAAACTCAAGCGTGTTATGGCAGTAAACAAACTCGCAATTATTCTAGGGACCATCATTTTGTGCGCCAGCGGGTTTTTTTCCGGAAAAGAAGTGTTTCAGTCAGAAAGTTTTAAAAACGGCGCGCTTATAGCAAGCTTGTTTCCTGTAAATAGTTTTGAAGCCGGTACGCTCGTTGATGAAATTCCGCTCAGAACTGATATGGAGGTAGTAGAGGAAAAATCTGCAAGCGGTTTACAAAATAATATTGTCGCGGCTCAGGGACGCACGGCAGGAAATATAAAAACCCAAAAAACAGCGGTCGCGGTAAATTCTGTGGCGAAAACCGCCGTTAAACAGAAAAAACAAGCCACGACAACTGAAACTGAAGAACCAGAATCGCCGGTAGTGATGGCGCAACCGCCGGTTCCGGCACGACCAGTGCAAAAGGAGCCGGTTTTTTGTTTGGAAACTGGCGCGCCGCCAGCCAACGACCCGGTAATTATTAACGAAGTTGCATGGATGGGGGACGCTGTAAGTGCTCAGCGCGAATGGATTGAGCTAAAAAATATATCGTCAGCAGTAATTCCGATCGGCGGCTGGCAGCTGTTTGATAAAAGCAGGACGATAAAAACGGTAATACGAAACGATGCGGTGCTCTCCGCCGGCGGTACGTTTGTTTTAGCAAGGCAGGGCAAGGATAAAAATTGGACGGATGGCGCGGACGCAGCGTTTTCTGGAACGATAAATAACAGCGATGAAGAACTTACGCTTTTTGACGCTGGGTGTCGCCCGATTGATAAAGTATCGGCTTTGCCAGCGTGGCCCGCCGGAAACAATGAAACAAAAGCAACGATGGAGCGTGCTACGGATTTCTCGTGGTATACCTCGAGCATTCCAGGTGGAACGCCGAAGATACAAAATTCACCGCGAACCATAGTTACCGCGGAGACATCAGTCGCAGAGGAGCCGGAAAGCGGTGGAGCATCGCAACAGCTACAACAAACGCCGGAAGCACCGCCGCCGCAATCGCCGTCAGAAACACCACAACAGCCAGCACGCGTTTTAATAAGCGAAGTGATGGCGGGCATGGAAGGAAACGCTGATTTTGATTTTATTGAACTCTATAACGCGGGCGACACCCAAGCAGACCTTACCGGGTGGACTATTAAAAAGAAAAGTTCTTCGGGAAGCGAATCATCATTTGTTGCCATAAGCCGACTCGAAGGAAAAAGCATACAACCAAAGAAATTTTTCCTCCTTGGGAACGAAACCGGATATACAGGAGAACCGATTTTGGATGTTGTGTGGCCGCACTCGTATTCACTTGCGTACACGAATAACGCGGTTGTGATTTATAACGCGTCGGGAGAAAAAACTGATGAAGCAAGTTGGACAGAAATTTTGAAAGGGCAGAGCTATGAGCGCGCCGCATGGACAAGTAATGAATTTACAATTAGGCCATCTCCATCGCCGCAAAACTCGCAGACGCCGTAAATCTTGACGGAATAAAATCATAGAGGTACACTCTAAAACAGTTTTTTGTTCGGGGGTTAGCCCTGCCTGCGCAGGCAGGTCAGTTGGTTAGAGCGGCGGACGTTAAATCCGTGCGTCAGGGGTTCGAGTCCCTTACCCCCCAGCGATTACGGGGATAGCTCAGCTGGTAGAGCAAGTGCTTCGGGAGCATTAGGTCGGAGGTTCAAGTCCTTCTCCCCGTTCGACGGCCCTATAGCTCAGAGTTATGGTCAGAGTGCCTCGCCGGTCAATGTTTATAGCATTGATTGGATAACGAGATGGTCACTGGTTTGAATCCAGTTAGGGCCTCGACAGTTTTACATCATTATATTTCTTAGGCGGGATAGCTTAGAGGCAGAGCATCCTATTCAAATGGGATTACGGAGGTTCGAATCCTTCTCCCGCCGCGCAGCGCAGAAAACGATCGTCTTTTCTCACAAAGAAAACTCGCGGGTTAAATTCCCGCTTCTGTGCAGCACAAACCCTTCCGATCCCGGGATCGGAAGGGTATTTTATTCATTATCCACAGAGTTATTGATATTAATTTTGTAATGTTATAAACTGAAAAACTAGAACATTCTCACTCATCCACTGCGGAGACCAATCTAGTTCTCCTCCGCCTTTTATTAATTCAAAACACAAGGAGTAGGTCATGGCTCATAAGGCAAAGTGTACAAATTGTGGAGAAGTAGTAGAACGAGAAGCCAATTATAAACTTGGCGAGGCGCTAAGGGGTAAGTGCCCACGTTGCGGACAGCCTGGAACGCTTCGGGAGGTACTTAAAACCATCCCTAAAAAGGAAGTTTTAACAAATGGGCGTCAAGGAAAGTGGAAAGGACGGAAATCCAAACGCGAACTTCCGCATGGAATTGGAGGAGTTGGAGAGCGCGTTAGGCTTACGCCTACACAAGAAAGAATAATACGCCGCGTGGCCATATAGATTCAAAAATTTTTATAACCCCCCGGTACTTAATATTAAATACCTGGGGGTTATCATTTTTGGTGTAGAATAGAACAACAATGAAAACCATCGTGGCTGTTTTGCATAATATCAGGAGCGTACATAACGTCGGCTCCATTTTCCGCACGGCGGACGCGGTCGGCGTTTCAAAAATATACCTTACCGGCATAACGCCGACGCCGTTAGACAGGTTGGGAAAATTCAGAATGGACTTTACAAAAGTTTCGCTCGGCGCGGAAAAAACGGTGCCGTGGGAGTACGCGGCGAGAACGGCATCAACCATAAAAAAACTGCGCGAAGACGGCTACCTTGTATGCGCCATTGAACAATCGCCTCGTTCAGTTCCGTATAATCGGCTCAAAACAAAACAAAAAAAGATAGCGCTCGTGTTTGGAAATGAAGTGCGGGGGCTTCCGCCGTCTGTACTAAGCGCGTGTGATAAAGTTCTTGAAATTCCGATGCATGGAATGAAAGAATCGCTTAATGTAAGCGTCGCGTTTGGTATAGCGGTATACGGAATGTGCTCGGGTGTATAATCAAGATATGGACTCTCTATTTTTCAAATTCTCATTCGTACTCATTGGAATACTGCTTGTCGCGGCGGTTGCGAGCATACCGTACTTAAAGAGCCTTGATACTATCGGAAGCAAGGTAGAAATAAAAATCGGCGACCAGCTTATTAACGCGGAAGTTGCGAGTAACGCGATAACCCGCGCGCAGGGGCTCTCCGGCAGGGGAAGCATCGGAGTAAACGAAGGAATGTTGTTTGTGTTTGATAAGCCCGGGAAACACTCGTTTTGGATGAAGGGAATGAAGTTTCCTATTGATATTGTTTGGATAGATGAAAAAGACGTCATTATAGGAATAACTAAAAATGTTGAACCCCAGCCGGGCATTGTACAGAATCTTCTTAAAGCATACTATCCGCCCGCGCCGGCAAAACGCGTGCTTGAGCTTAAAGCCGGAAGGACAGGACTATTCAGGGCCGGCGTAGGGGATGTAGTTCGTATTCGCCCATTTGTGCAAAATTCGCAACAATAATTTATACTAGTACCATGCAAACCAAAAAAATCGCCATTAATGGCTTCGGGAGGATTGGTCGCTTGTTTTTCCGCTACGTGTTTGGGAACCCGGCATTTGATATCGTCGCAATCAACGACCTCGGGGATCTAAAGAATTTTGCCTATCTCTTACAGTACGACACGGTGTATGGACGATATGACAAATCAGTTTCCGTCTCTGATTCCAAGCTGATTGTTGACGGTAAAGAAATCGCCTTCTCGCAGGAAAAAGATGCAGCGAAACTGCCGTGGGGCTCGCTTGGCATTGACGTGGTGGTTGAATCAACGGGAGCGTTTGAATCATATGAAAAAGCCAAAGCGCATCTTGATGCTGGAGCGAAGCGAGTGGTTATCACCGCGCCGGCAAAAGACGGAGACGGCACGCTCGGGCAGACCGTCTTAGTCGGAGTAAATGAAGATTCTGCGAAAAATGTTGCAATTACGTCTAATGGTTCGTGTACCACGAACGCCGCATCGCCTGTCATGGAAATCATGAGAGAGAATCCTGGCGTTGAGAAAGCTATTTTAACCACGGTGCACGGATACACTGCAACGCAAAGCATTGTTGATAGTCCGGTTAAGGGTTCCGACTGGAGGCGCGGGCGTGCTGGGGCGCAGAACATTATTCCTTCAACGACTGGCGCCGCAATTGCAGTTGCGCGCGTTATTCCAGAACTAACCGGTAAGTTTGACGGAATTGCAATGCGCGTGCCGGTTCCGACGGGGTCAATTGCCGACATAACATTTATCGCAAAACGGCCTACATCTGTTGAGGAAATAAACGGGATATTCAAAAAGGCGGCGGTAGACCCGCGATGGCAGGGCATTATAAAAATTGTGGAAGACCAGATTGTTTCCTCCGACATCGTCGGCGAACCGTACCCGGCAATTATTGATTTGAGTTTTACAAAGGTAGTGGATGGAAACCTCGTAAAAGTTTTGTCATGGTACGACAACGAAATGGGATACGTTTCAGCGTTACTGAAGCACATTTCACATCTCCCATAAGCGATGCGGGCGTTAATTGTTGTAATTATCGGATTGGCGCTCGGGTTTTTCTCGGGCGCCGGTTTGTTTCATGAAATACGCCCGCAAGGCGAAGTAGTTCCGCTTCGGGCATCGGCGCTCGCGGTTGAGGCCGAGCCGGAAGCAACGCTTGTCGCCGTTGGGGACATTATGCTTTCGCGCGCGGTAGGAAGAAGGATTGCTTCGTCCGGCGATTTCATTTTTCCGTTTCGAAATATCGCGCCGATAATCCAGGTGGCGGATGTGGCGTTCGGAAATTTGGAAAGTCTGATAGCTGCTGGCGGGGAAGACCAAGGAAATTATTTTTCGTTTAGAGCGGCGCCTCAGGCCGCGGAAGGACTCTCATTTGCCGGATTTGATATCCTTTCGCTCGCGAATAATCACAACATGGATTGGGGAAGCGGCGCGCTCCTTGAAACAATAAATATATTATCGGGCCGCGGAATCCGTACTGTGGGCGCCGGAAAAGACAGTGAAGAAGCGAACGCGTCGATTATCATAAACGCGAACGGAATCAAAATCGGTTTTCTCGCGTACACGCTTGTGTATCAGCCGAATCCGTCAGCTGGCGGACTGGCGACTGAAACGTGTGCAGGCACGCCTCCTGCGTGCGCAGGCATAGCGCAGGCAGAAACAAGTAAGTTTTCACTCGCCTCCGCAGAAGAAAATGTGCGCCATCTCCGTACAGAAGCTGATATTGTGGCTATTTCATTTCACTGGGGGAATGAATATGAAACGAAATCATCAGAAGAACAGCAAGTGATAGCCCACGCAATGATTGATGCCGGCGGCGATTTGATAATTGGACACCATCCGCACGTGGTCCAGGAAGTTGAGCAGTACAAAAACGGATGGATTGCGTATAGTTTAGGGAATTTCGTTTTTGACCAGTATTTCTCAAAAGAAACAATGGAGGGCTTGCTTTTAAAAGTAGATATTAAAGGAAATAAAATAGCGGAATTAAGCCAAATGAAAATTCAACTAAATGGTGATTTCCAGCCAGAAGCCGTTGGGCTATAATGGAACCATGGTTATCTATCTCGGCGCGGACCACCGCGGATTTCAATTAAAAGAGCACGTAAAACAAGTTCTGCTTGATCGCGGGTATCCGGTGGTGGATTTAGGAAACGCAGTGTATGACGAATCCGACGACTATCCGGACTTTGCGCAAAAAGTTGCGCAAAAAGTAAGCGTTGATTTTGAACGCGGCAGGGGAATTTTATTCTGTGGTTCCGGTGTTGGCGTTGATATCGTGGCGAATAAATTTCCGCACGTCCGTTCGGCGCTTGCCGGAACCCCGAATCAGGCATTTGATAGCCGCGCTGACGACAATTCAAACATCCTTTCACTCGGCGCAAATTATATTGAGCCGGAAGATGCTATAAAAATCATATCCACATGGCTCGAAACGCCGTTTTCTGAAGATGAGCGGCACAAAAACCGCCTTCGCAAAATTGATCACATTGAAACAGTGGTCGCCGAAATAAAGCATGACCGCGGATTATAATTTTTATGAAAATCATCCCTTCCATCAATTGTGCGGATAAGGCATGCGCTGAAAACAGAATAAAAATTCTCGCAACATTGCCGTCGGACTGGGTGCATATTGATGTAGCGGAAAAAGATTTTGCGCATATTTCAACGTGGGACGAGCCGGAAGAATTCAAGAAATTACTTGCCATGCATTGCCCGCGCCATGTGCACCTTGAGGTGCATATTATGGCAAAAAACGTACTTGACCGCGCGACACAATGGATGCGTATTGGAGCGGAACGAATTATTGTCCACCCGGGACCTGTGGATATAAAAACGCTTGACGCCGAGCTTCACGAGAGCGAAATCGGCTTCGCAATCGCGCCGGACACGGCGCCCGAAACCCTCATTCCGTATGGAGAATACATAACTTTTATCCAGGTTCTTGCCGTTCCTCCGGGGCCGTCGGGCCAAGTGTTCAATCGTTCTGCGCTCGGGAAGATTTCCTTTTTGCGCGAACATTTTCCCAGTGCTACGATAGAAACCGATGGAGGAATTACGCCCGAGATAATTCCCGAAGTTAGAAAAGCCGGTGCCGACAGTGTAGTTGTTGGATCGTACATTTTCGAAAGCCAAAATCCGCTCGAAAGTTATAGAAAACTTGAGGCAGCTTAACGCGCACGCAAATATGCCTAAACAAAATCAAAAATTTATTTTTGTGCTTGGCGGAATCGTGTCGGGAATCGGAAAAGGAGTTACTGTTGCTTCAATCACGAGCCTTCTGCAATCGCGTGGCATTTCGGTTCTGCCGATAAAAGCAGATCCATATTTAAATAAAGACGCGGGCACGATGAATCCGTACCAGCACGGCGAGGTGTTTGTGACGGATGATGGCGCGGAAACCGATCTTGACCTCGGGCACTATGAACGTTTCACTGGTTTGAGTCTCACGCGGGACTCAAATTTTACGTCCGGTTCTGTCTACGCTCACGTGATGGACTTGGAGCGCCGCGGAGATTTCTTAGGAAGAACGATTCAGGTGATTCCGCACGTGACGGATGAAATCAAACGGCGGATTATCACGGCGTCGCGGAAGCACAAGCCCGATATTACTATTATTGAAATCGGCGGCACGGTCGGTGACATTGAAGGCGAGCCGTTCCTTGAAGCGGCGCGGCAGATTCACCGCGACTACGGAAGCGAGAACGTGAAATTCGTGCAGGTTGTGAAAATTGATTACATCTTTCCGTCCGATGAAAGCAAAACAAAGCCGATTCAGCAATCAGTCGCGCTTCTTCGCTCAAAAGGAATCCAGCCGAACTTTTTAATCGTCCGGTGCAAGCGCCCGCTCTCAAAAGACAACCAGGAAAAAATTTCTCTATTCACGAGCGTTCCCCAAAATCACATTATTCAGGGCATTGATGTTGCGACAACTGTGTACGAAGCTCCGCTCAATTTCAAAAAAGCGCGTTTAGACGACCTTATTTTAGAAGAAATCGGTGTGCGGCCCAAAAAGCCGGATTTTGTAGAGTGGCGGCACGCAATCCAGCGCGTGAAATCAATGCGAAAGCATATCAAAATCGCATTGGTCGGAAAATACACTGAGCACTCGGACGCATATATATCTGTTGAGGAGGCGCTTTTTTCAGCGGGCATCGCGCACGGGGCGAAAATTGAAATAGTCCACATTGACGCGGAAAACGACAATGTTGGGGACATGCTCAAGGATGCCCGCGGCATTTTAGTTCCGGGCGGTTTCGGAAAGCGCGGCGTTGAAGGGAAAATCGCGGCAATCCAATATGCCCGCGAACATAAGATTCCGTTTTTGGGATTATGCCTCGGTCTTCAAACCGCGGTGATTGAATTTGCGCGGAACAAATGCGGACTCAAGGGCGCGAACAGCACCGAATTTGATGTGAAAACGCCGCATCCGGTTGTTGATATTTTAGCGGAGCAAAAAGATGTAAAAAATCTTGGCGGCACGATGCGCCTCGGGAGCTGGAAAGTGCGGGCGAAAAAGGGGACGCTTGTCGCGAAATTATATGGAAAACAGGAAATCGCCGAGCGCCACCGCCATCGCTACGAAGTAAATCCGAAATATCACGCGGCGCTCGAAAAGAACGGACTCGTTTTTTCCGGTTTTGCGAAATCAGACGCGCGGCTCGTTGACTTCATTGAACTTCCTGGCCATCCGTTTTTCGTCGCGACGCAGGCGCATCCTGAATTCAAATCGCGTTTCCTTGAACCGCACCCGCTGTTTTTAGGATTTATCGGCGCGGCGCTGAAACAATAGAAGGTTAAGAGCTAGGCTCTAAAAACTTGACTATAAATAGATACTGTGCTATTTTTTAAATAGTTTAGTTGTAATTAACAAATCCCAAAACAGCAAGAAAGGAGTATGTAATGGAAACTTTCATGTTAGTAAATCTAAAATTTCCGCATGAAGTCGAATACGAAGCTAATTCATTTGAGTCGCTTCTTGAGACGCTTGAGACGGCTTTTCGAGCTCCAAAAATTATTAAGAATGGCGAGCGTTTTAAATGCCTAGGATATGCATTTGTGAAAGTTGATTTTGGAGGCGTTGGAGATAGGTGTGAATATTACTTCTACCATCCGAAAACAAACCCTTCTGATAATGGAGATTTTGACATAGTGATACGTCCTAAAAGCAAGAAAGGGAAATTCAAACGGTTCTCCTCTAGAGGAGAAGAAGTCACGATTGTAGGCCTGGAAACTAATTTTCGTCACTTGTGGCCGACCGGCGCCGAATCATTTATCCTAATTGCAAATGCAGTAGATCGTTTCATTTAAATAGGAATAATAAGAAACTGATTTATTTCCCCGCGTCAATTTATTGATGCGGGGTTTTTACTTTACCAGGAAACCACTCACGTGAGTGCATAGAGGAGGTTATTACAATGGTATAATTATTTCTAATGGACTCACTCACAGAAAAGAAGACAAGATATCTTGAATTAACCGCAAACAGGATTCGCGAACACATTGTTGAAATGTTGGTTGAGGCCGGTTCCGGACATTCCGCCGGACCATTAGGAATGGCGGATATTTTTTCCGCGCTCTATTTTCATATTTTAAAACACGACCCCAAAAATCCGCACTGGAGCGAGCGCGACAGATTAGTTGTTTCAAACGGCCACATCTGCCCAGTGCAATATGCCGCGCTTGCGCTTGCGGGGTATTTTCCGATTGAAGAACTCAAAACGCTCCGAAAAATCAATTCGCGGCTTCAAGGGCACCCGCACCGCGGGTCCATCCCAGGAATTGAAACAACGTCAGGCCCCTTAGGAAGCGGCCTCTCACAGGCAATCGGCATGACGCTCGCGGCGGAATTGGATAAATCGCGCCGGCAGATCTATTGCATGATGTCGGACGCGGAACACCAGGAAGGCAACACATGGGAAGCGATTATGTTTGCGGGAAAACGCCGGCTCGCAAACCTCACGGCGATTATTGACCGCAACAACATCCAGATCAGCGGGTTTACGGAAGATATAATGCCGCTTGAATCATTGCGCAAAAAATACGAGGCGTTCCGCTGGCACGTTTTGGAAATTGACGGGCATAATATTGAACAAATCATTGATGCGATTCGTGAAGCACAGGCGGTCTACGAAGCGCCGACGGCGATAATCGCCCACACGATTCCGGGAAAAGGCGTTGATTTTATGGAACAGGATTACCGCTGGCACGGAAAGCCGCCGACAAAAGACGAGGCGAGAAAAGCAATTTCAGAACTTCGCACGCTTGGAAATAGAATAAAATCAGAGCACGAATAATCATATGTTAAATAAAGAGGCAAAATTAAATAGCGGGTTATTCAAGGATGATGTGGAAATGAAAGCCATTCGGGACGGCTACGGCGAAGGGTTGGTAATTGCCGGCGGAGAAAATAAAAATATTGTCGCGCTCTCGGCTGATTTGCGCGAATCAACGCGGTGCGAAGAGTTTGCGAAAAGGTTTCCGGAGCGGTTTTTTGAGGTTGGCGTTGCGGAGCAAAATCTCGCGACAATCGCGGCGGGCCTCGGCATTTCGGGAAAGATTCCGTTCGTTTCTTCATACGCGGTGTTTTCCCCAGGCAGAAACTGGGAACAAATTCGCACGACGATTGCGTATAATGACGCGAATGTGAAAATCGCGGGGCATCACGCCGGCATATCAGTGGGTCCGGACGGCGCAACACATCAAGCGACGGAGGATATTGCAATTATGCGCGTAATGCCGAATATGAAAGTATTTGTTCCGTGCGATGCGATTGAAGCGAAAAAAGCAACGGAAGCCGCGGCGCATATTATGGGTCCGGTATATATCCGGTTTGCGCGCGAGAAAACGCCGGTGGTTACAACTAATGACACGCCGTTCACTCCGGCAAAAGCAGAAGTGTTTTGGGAATCCACTAGACCGAGTGTAACGATTGCCGCGTGCGGGACAATGGTCTACCAAGCGCTTCTCGCCGCGCGCGAGCTTGAAAAAGAAAAAATCGGCGCAATTGTTTTAAACATTCACACAATAAAGCCGTTAGATGAAGCAACGCTTTTGAAATATGGAAAGCAGACAAAAGCAATGGTAACCGCGGAAGAGCATCAGATAAGCGGGGGACTCGGAGGCGCAATCGCGGAACTGTTCGCAAAACATTTTCCGCTTCCGATTGAGATGGTCGGAATCCATGACACGTTCGGCGAATCAGGGAATCCGGACGACCTCATGAAAAAATACGGCCTCACCACGCGGGATATCGTGAAAGCGGTCAAAAAAGTTTTGAAACGGAAAAAATAGAATGTTCGACATTATAACCATCGGAACCGCAACGCGTGATGTATTTTTAAAAAGCAAACTTTTTAAAATTTTGCGTGCCAAGAAGCATCTTGAAAAGCTCGGATTTATAACAGGCGAGGCGGAATGCTTCGCTCTTGGCTCAAAAATTGAGATTGAGGACGCGGAAATTACCGTCGGTGGCGGAGCGACGAATACCGCGGTTACCTTCGCGCGATACGGGTTAAAAACGGCGTCGCTCATTCGAATAGGAAATGACCCATCCGGAGACGAAATAACTTCATCGTTAAAAAAAGAAAAAATTGAAGCATTTGTAGTTCGCGATGCGAAGCGCAGAACGGCATATTCAACCATTCTTCTCTCGTCAGGCGGAGAACGCACAATTCTTGTATATCGCGGAGCATCCGAATCTTTAGAAGAAAGAGAAGTACCCTTCAGTAAACTAAACGCAAAATGGGCATATATCGCCCCAGGAGGAATTTCATTTCCTGTAATTGAAAAAATCGTCGCGACATTAAAGAAAAACAATACATTCATTGCATTTAATCCTTCAAAACACTACATCGCGCTTCCGAAAGCAAAACTGCACAAAATACTGCATGAAGTTGACATCGTTCTCGTAAACCGCGAGGAGGCGTCGCGTATAACCGGCGTTTCATATGAAAACACGCGCGGGATTTTTAAAAAGTTTGACGATATCGTGCCCGGCATCGCGGTTATGACTGACGGAAAGAAAGGCGCGTTTGTGTCGGACGGTTCGAATATATTTGAATCCCCCGCTTTCCATAAAGAAAAATTTATTGACAGCACAGGCGCAGGCGATGCGTTCAGCTCGGCATTCGTGGTTGGCATAATGAAAACAAAAAGCATCGAGGAAGCAATTCGCATGGGAATGGCGAATTCGGCGTCCGTCGTGGAATATGTTGGAGCGCAGAAGGGAATTTTGCATAAGCGTGAGTATCACGATGCGCGATGGAAAAAATTAGCAATAAAAGTAAATAAATTATGAGAAGCCTTGCCGAGGTTATAAAAGACGCGGAGAAGAAAAAAATTGCCATCGGACATTTTAATGTGTCAAACCTTGAGCAATTAAATGCAATTGTTGGCGTCGTAAGGAAACTGAATGTTTCTGTTATTGTGGGCGTTTCGGAAGGCGAACGCGAATTTATAGGCGTTGATCAAGTGGTTGCGCTTATTGAAAGCTTCCGAAATGAGGGCTTAGAAATATACTTGAATGCCGACCACACGCATTCAACAGAAAAAGTCCGCGAGGCAGTTGAAGCGGGATTTGACGCGGTTCTTTTTGACGGCGGAAAATTACCACTTGATGAGAATATAAAACAAACACAAGAAGCAATCCATGTTGCAAAATCTATCGCGTCGGATGTTTTAGTTGAGGGAGAACTCGGGTATATCGGCGGAGGGTCTGAGATTTTGGAAAAATTGCCGGAAGACGCCGCGATATCCGCCGAAAGTTTTACGAAGCCGGAAGACGCTCAAAAATTTGTAAAAGAAACCAGTATTGACTTGCTTGCGCCGGCAGTCGGGAACGTCCACGGGATGTTCAAGAACGCGCCGAATCCGCGGCTTGATATTCCGCGCATTCGCGCGATAAAACAATCGGTAAATATCCCATTAGTTTTACACGGCGGTTCGGGAATATCGGATGAAGATTTTATTTCCGCGATTGACGCCGGCATTTCCATAATTCACATTTCAACGGAATTGCGCGCCGCGTGGCGCAGCGGAGTTGAGCATGAACTAGAAGAAAATAAAAACGAAGTTGCGCCGTATAAAGTAATGGCGGATGTTGTTGGAGAAATGGAAAAGGTGATAGAGAAAAAACTGCGTTTGTTTAATAGAACACAGATTTAAAGCGCGGTGGTATGACGTGTCATACCACCCAAAATCTGAAATTTAATATCAAGTAATCAAGGCAAGTAAACTTTTCCGTACTTAGTTTGGCGGTAGTGCTGGTCATGTTCTTTTTTCTTCTGAGAAGAGTTGCCGTTATACGCTTTCTTTCTCCGTTCTGTTTTACCTCGTTCGCGGTAACTTTTATAAGCACTCTCTTTAGTAATCCTTTTTATATTGCTTATGGTTTGCCGAGAAATACTAAGCTCTCTTGAGATTTGTCGAGTCCCCATTCCTGAATCTACAAGTTCCGCTACTGCGGCACGCATAACTATGTTGTGGCGTTCGCTCGAGGTAATCAGCGAATCAAAAAGTTTTTCGGATTTCAATATCTTCTTCCAATACATCCTTTCCAATTCCTTGTGCGATAAAGAAAGGTTTTTCAACGGTAGCGGAGATGGCATATTGTTAGCTATAACATAATTATAGCACAGGTGGTATGACATGTCATACCACCTGTGCTATAGAACAAGGAGCATCCCCATCTAATCACATACAGCAATTTAGAAATAAGGCAATTGCTGAACAGCGTTTCTTGTGTTTAAATGGTATTTATGGAAACCACAATTAATAAAATCATTCTTGAAGTGCGCGCGGGAACCGGTGGAGACGAAGCGTCGCTTTTTGCGGGCGACTTGGCACGGATGTATCAGAAATATGCCGCGAAGCGCGGGTGGCAGTTTGTGACGCTCGATTCAAGTATGAGCGGCGCACGCGGATATAAAACGCTTGTCGCGGAAATAGCGGGCCTCGGCGTTTACGATGCCTTGAAGCAAGAATCAGGCGTGCACCGAGTACAGCGAATTCCTGAAACCGAGCGGCAGGGAAGAATTCATACATCAACCGCATCAGTGGCGGTTTTGCCGGTCGTTGAAGCGAAGGCAGTGGATGTAAAAGAAAGCGACTTAGAGGTTACGTTTTCGCGCGCTGGCGGTCCCGGCGGGCAGAATGTTAATAAAGTTGAAACCGCCGTTCGTATTACGCATAAACCAACCGGGTTAGTGGTAGGGTCCCGCGAAGAACGCTCACAGCACGCGAACCGCGAGAAAGCGATGGAGGTTCTGCGCGCAAAACTTTTTGAAATGCAGAAAGAGCAAGCTGTCGGATCAGTCGGCGAACTGCGCAACGAACAAATTGGCTCGGGCGAGCGGGCGGAGAAAATCAGAACGTACAATTTCCCGGAAGACAGAATCACTGACCACAGAATTGGGAAAAAATTTCACAATATTGAAAAAATACTGGGCGGCGAAATGGAGCAAATCGTGAAAGCGTTTAGTAAATAAAAATCGAAAATTCCGCCGCGCCGCCGCGGCGGTTTTAGTTTACGCTCCCGTTAAGACATTAATATCCTGCTGGAACTTGTTGGCTTTATCAACCACTGGTTGGCCGTACCAAAACCGATATGTGTACCAGCTGCTTCCTGAATAATATTTCGCGGCTGCGCAACGCTCAATAAGCGTCTGTCTCGGTAATGTGGCGCTATTAGCATTGGCATAGCTCTTGCAGCTGTCAGAAGCTTCAAGATCTTGGATATAAAGCCCGGTTGCGACAAACGCGTCTGAATTGTTCCAGGGATTTGCCGGGTTGTTACTCGTAATCTTGGAAATCTCAGTTTCATACAATTTCCACGTTGACGGAATAAATTGCGCGGGACCCATTGCGCCGCCATAAGAACCATGGGCGGAAATCGGGCATGAAACTGATGCGGCCGCAGAGTTTGGGTCAATGCCGAGTCTTCTTAATAAATCAAGGAAGTAAGGAATATCCCGCGTCGGGTGCATCGCGGTTTGATAATTGCACCTCCCGACATTTTTCCCAAGTAGGGATTCGCGGTCAAGGATTGCGAGAGTAAGCGCTGCGCGCACGCCTGTCGCGCTTTCCGCAAGCTTTGCATAGTTGTACGCCTTTTCAAATGTAAGTTCGCCGCCGCCTAGAAGCTCAAAGATACGGCTCCTGATTTGTGCCGCGCTCTCCTGGGTTTTTTTAAGAAGTTTTTGATATTCGGACTCCTTTCCTTTAGTGACCGTAAGAATTTTGGTTTTCTCTTTTTGCGTAACTTCAATCTGTTTTTGCTGAGAGAGGCGGATAAGACGAAGGTTTTCCGCGTCAGTCCGCTCATTACTCAATTGTTCTTTTTGTTGGAGCAGTTCCTCGCGAAGCTTGATAATCTCGTCGAGCGCGGTTTTAATGCTTTGCTGAACTAAAACGACATTTGTGATATCTCCAAAGAAATCGGAGAGCTGACGGTTTGCCATCATAATAGTAAGCAGACTTTCCCGATCCGCTTCATTTAAACTACGGAGAGCGCTTGCGATTGCATTAAGATGGTCGCCGATTTTGTTTTCCGTCTTGTTGATGTTCTGCTGAGTGGCGGTAATTTCCTCGTTGATTTTTTGGAGGTTCAACGTGACAGTTGTGATTTGCTTTTTAAGCTGAGAAATTTTCGCGGTAAGCACCGAAATTTCCCCCTTTAATGTTTTTCCTTGTGTCTGGTACTTAGCCACCGTCTTTTCGTATTCTGCTTCTTGCTTTTCAAGTTCCGCGAGCTGTGCTTCAAGCGCGCTACGCTGGTCCTGCGTGCTTTGCGAATTCGAAGCGCTTTGCGCCTGAGTAGTAGGCGCGCCAAGAAAAACGCTGAAAAGCAGTGCGGCCGCACAAACAAAAATTAAACCAAGCATCCAAAGATTTTTCTGTGCGCTTTGCATGTATAGTATAAGTATACAAGGAGAACGTTAGAAACAAAAATTCCCCGTGGGGCCGGGGAATGCGCGCGACAAACTCGCGCTATTTTTTCTCGGTTTTCTGTTCAGATGCTTTCGCGGTCGGCGCGGTTTCAGCTTTTGTTTCAGCTGTTGTCGTCTCTGTCGCGATTGGAACAGCCGCTGGTGCCTGTACTTCCTCCCTCGTTTTTTCCTGGACCGTCACAACAGTCATGTCAGCCGACGTTAAAATCTTTACGCCGTTCGGTACGGGAATGTCTTGTACCGCGATGCTGTCGCCGGTTTTCTCAAGCTTCTCGAGAGACACACGAAACTCATGCGGGATATTTCCCGGAAGCGATTCAATATTGATTTCGTGCAGCACTTTAATCACCACAAGGCCGGCTTTTGTAGCAGGCGATTCGCCATGAAACGCGATAGGAACCTGAGTGGTGATTTTTTCGTCCATTCTGATTTGGTGAAAATCAATGGATAAAATAGCGCCGGAAATTGCGTCACGGTCAACGTGGGAAATAAGAACAGGGGCTTTCCCATTTCCTTCAATGTCGGCGGTTACAATAGTGTTCTCGCCTGATGCTCGATAAACTTTCAAAAACTCCTTATTATTTACGCTTACATGGCGGTTTGAGGTGCCGTGCCCATAAAGTTCTCCTGGGACAATGCCTTCCGCGCGAATGCGTTTTACTTTTTTTCCAAGGACAGTTCTTGGTGAAAGATGAAGTTCCATAGTGGATACGTTTGAGGACTACTCCTTATTTTTTGAAACACGAGCTTTCTTAACCTTTGGTTGCGTGACTGCTTTTTCTTTGCGCGCCTTAAAACGTTCAATGCGTCCGGCAGTATCAACGAGTGTTTGCTTGCCGGTATAGAACGGGTGGCACTCGCTGCAGATTTCAACTTCCATATGTTCAGATGTTGAACCAAGGGAATGTTTCGCTCCGCAGGCGCATTTTACCGTTGCGTTCTTATGGTATGCGGGATGGATATCTTTTTTCATAGTGGGGTAATAATAGCCGTGCTCCTCAAAATAGTCAATAAATCCATCCCCTTGACTCCTGCCGAGCTGTGCTTATAATGGACCTTACGTTGCTCTTTGGAGAGCGACTGTTCGTTAAAAAGAGAATAGCTTTAATAGTGCGGCTGCAGCGCCGCGCATTAAAGCGGATTTAGGATTTTTTTAGTTGTCCCAATGTATTCGAGAGTAATCACGGACACACGGATTGTTTCAACGATCCTTGCGTTCGCGGTTGCTCATTTATTTGAGGATTTGATCCTGGTCCAGGATGAACGCTGGCGGCGTGGATAAGGCATGCAAGTCGAACGGTACAGTTGTGATTACATCAAGACTGTGCAGTGGCGAACGAGTTAGTAACACCTTGGTACGTACCTCGAAGTCGGGCATAATTCCGCGAAAGCGGAACTAATTCCCGATAGTCCCGCAAGGGTAAAGTCGCAAGACGCTTCGAGATCGGCCTAGGCCCTATCAGCTTGTTGGTGAGGTAATGGCTCACCAAGGCTACGACGGGTAGGGGAGCTGAGAGGCTGTTCCCCAACGAGGAAACTGAGACACGGTTCCTACACCTACGGGTGGCAGCAGTCGAGAATATTCGACAATGGACGAAAGTCTGATCGAGCGACGCCGCGTGCAGGATGAAGGCCTTAGGGTCGTAAACTGCTTTTCTATAGGAGGAAGACGTAAGGTTTACTTTGCGTTTGACGGTACTGTAGGAATAAGTAGCGGCAAACTTCGTGCCAGCAGCAGCGGTAATACGAAGGCTACAAGCGTTATCCGGATTTATTGGGCGTAAAGGGTGCGTAGGGGGCGCAGTAAGTTTTTGGTCAAATCTCGGGGCTTAACCCCGAGCTCGCCAAGAAAACTACCGCGCTTGAGGGCGTTAGAGGCAAGCGGAACGAACGGTGTAGGGGTGAAATCCGTTGATATCGTTCGGAACACCAAAGGCGAAGGCAGCTTGCTGGGACGTTCCTGACCCTGAGGCACGAAAGCGTGGGGAGCAAAAAGGATTAGATACCCTTGTAGTCCACGCCCTAAACGATGTCGACTAGCCGTTTCGAGTATCGACCCTCGGAGTGGCGTAGCTAACGCGTTAAGTCGACCGCCTGGGAAGTACGAGCGCAAGCTTAAAACTCAAAGGAATAGACGGGGACTCGCACAAGCGGTGGAGCATGTGGTTTAATTCGATGGTAAACGAGAAACCTCACCAGGGCTTGAAATGTTTACGAAAACAGTTTGAAAAGATTGTTGTCCGCAAGGACGTAAGCACAGGTGCTGCATGGTTGCCGTCAGCATGTGCCGTGAGGCGCTCCCTTCAATGGGGTAACATGCGCAACCCCTGCTTTGAGTTATATATGTCTCAAGGAACTGCCGTCGTATAGACGGAGGAAGGCGGGGACGACGTCAAATCAGCATGGCCCTCTGATGCCCTGGGCTACACACATGCTACAATGGTCTGTTACAGCGGGTTGCCAAACCGTAAGGTGGAGCTAATCCCTAGAAAACGGACCTCAGTTCAGATTGCGGGCTGCAACTCGCCCGCATGAAGTCGGAATCGCTAGTAATCGCGGATCAGAATGCCGCGGTGAATACGTTCTCGAGTCCTGTACTCACCGCCCGTCAAGTCAAGGGAGCTGGGATTACCTGAAGCTTCGTTTCACGGGGTCAGGGTGAACTCGGTGACATGGACTAAGTCGTAACAAGGCACGGGTAGCGGAAGCTGTTCGTGGATCATGTATATTCGTCGTTATACAGTTTTTAAAATTGTATAGTTTAAAATTAAGGTGTTAGCCGATGAGCCTTTATGTCTCGGCCCGCTGGGATAACTAAAAAAATCTTTAATCTCTAAATCGGAATCCGTTGGTGTTGTGCAAATAAAAGTTTTGCGATATAGTCACACTATGCCAGAACAAAAAAATGTCTTGCTTGTAGAGGATGAGCCGCTCCTAGGTAACTTGTTAAAACAGCGGCTTGAGCGCGAAGGTATTAATGTTGTGTTGAAGCGCGACGGCGAGGAAGCGCTTGCAACACTTCGTGAATTTAAGCCGGATCTCATTTTGCTTGATATCATACTTCCGAAAATTTCCGGATTTGAAGTTTTGGAACAGTTAAAAATTGACCCGCAGTTTGAGCGCGCGCCAGTCATCATTGTTTCAAATCTCGGGCAGGATAGTGATATAGCGAAAGGCCAATCACTCGGAGCCGTCCAGTATTTTGTGAAAGCGAGGCTTTCAATTGAGGATCTTGTGGAACAGGCGAAATTGCTCTTGCAGATGAGATAGAGCAAGCCGCTTTCTTTTCTAGGGGTGTGGATAGTTTTGATTGGGCGTTTTAGGTGAAGTGTGATATTATTTATATAAAGAAAAGTAATCAATGAAAAAAGAACGCGCCGTAATTACTGCAAAACGGGGTTTTACTCTTATTGAACTTCTTATTGTTATTGCTATCCTTGCAGTTTTAGCAACCGCGGTTGTGTTAGTTCTGAATCCAGTTGAACTTATCAAACAAGCGCGCGATTCCACGCGCATTTCTGATCTTGCGGCGCTCAACAGCTCCATTGCGCTTTATCTCTCAGATGTTGCGAATCCGGCATTTACCGCAGTAGGCAAATGCACAAGCGGAGCTACGAAACCGGCGAGTATGACTCAGACATGCACTCAGTCAAGTTCGACCGTCGTAAGCGGCGGCGGTTGGGTTCCGATAGATTTCACTAGTATTTCGTCCGGGTCCCCGCTCGCGAAACTACCGATGGATCCGAATAACGGAGCAACGACATGTACTAACACTCTCAGTATATGCATGTACGTATTCGCAAGTAATACAAGTGAACAATATGAACTTAATGCGAGTATGGAAAGCACAAAATATAAAACAAGCGGCGGTTCCGATGTTGAATCAGATACAAAAGACGGCGGAACAGATAATGATTGGTATGAAGTAGGAAACTCGTTAAGCTTATAAAACACGAAACGAAAATAAAACTCTCCGCAATAGTGCGGGGAGTTTTGTTATACTTAAAGTTGAATGATTAACCTTCCTGCCGAGAAACTCCGCGACATCTTTTTGCGCGCCGGCATTTTTGACGAGTCGACGTTTGAAACGATGCGCATAGAAGCAGAGCGGAAACAGCAAAACATTGCCGAGATTCTTATTGCGCGCGGGCTCATTAGTAAAGATTATTTTTTTACACTTACCGCAAAAGCGCTCGGCGTTCCGCAGGCAAACCTAAGCTTTATAAAAATTGACGAAGCGTTGCTCCGCATGATTCCGGAAGATATTGCCAGGAAACGGCGGGCGATTGTGTTTGGAAAAAATGAAGAAACTGGGCAATTCAAGGTGGCGATGGAAGACCCGATTGATCTTGAGACGGTTGATTTTCTAGCTCTTAAGCTTGGCGGGCAGATTGAACCGTATCTTGCGACAGAAGACGATTTAAACAAAGGATTCTCGCTATATAGCGAGCGGCTCACACAGGATTTCAAAACTGTCATTGAAAATAGCATTCAGGATTCGCTTCGCGCTCAGGCGCGAGGAGTGACTCTCGAGGAAAGCGCGAAAGATCTTCCGATTGTCGCCATCGTCGATAACCTGCTCTCGTACGGAATTTCCTCGCGCGCTTCAGACGTTCATTTTGAAGTTCTTGAAGACGGCGTTCTCGTGCGCTATCGGGTTGACGGCATTCTCCATGAAGTTATCAGAATGCCAAAGGAGATTCATCCGGCGATTGTCGCCCGTATTAAAATTCTTTCAAGCTTGCGCATTGACGAACACACGCATCCGCAGGATGGCCGCTTTCGCTACGAAATCGGCGGCACGGAAGTTGATATCCGCGTTTCGGTAATCCCGACGTTCTACGGCGAAAAAATGGTGCTTCGTCTTCTTTCGGCGGCGCAGAAACCGCTTTCACTCACGGAGCTCGGCATTTTTGACGATGGACAAAAACTTATCCTTGAAGCAGTTGGGAAAACATACGGTATGGTGCTTGCGTGCGGTCCTACTGGATGCGGTAAAACGACGACGCTGTATTCAATAATGAACATTTTAAACCGCCCGGAGGTTAATATCGTGACCGTCGAAGACCCGATAGAATACGATATGCGATATGTAAACCAGGTGCAGGTAAACGTTGCCGCCGGCATTACGTTTGCTTCAGGGCTTAGGTCTATTCTCCGCCAGGACCCGAATATTATTATGGTCGGTGAAATCCGCGACGGAGAAACAGCAAACATTGCCGTGCAGGCGTCGCTTACCGGCCACCTCGTGCTCTCAAGCGTTCACACAAACGATGCCCCAACAGTAATTCCGCGTTTGATTGATATGGGTGTCCAACCGTTTCTTGTTTCCGCGGTTATAAACGACATTATCGCCCAGCGGCTTGTCAGAAAAATCTGTCTTGAGTGTATTGAGTCATACACTCCGGATCCGCAGATTTACACCGTGATAGAACGCGAGTTGCGCGACTTGGACGTTGATCCAAAAGCAGTGCGCCTCACAAAAACATTTTACCGCGGGAAGGGGTGCGATGCCTGCGCCGGCACGGGCTTTCTTGGACGCATGGGAATTTTTGAAATTATGAATATCTCGGAAGCCGTACGGAAACTCATTATCAGCAGCGAATTCAATCTTGATAATTTGAGAAAGCTCGCGCGCGCCGAGGGGATGACAACGATGTTTGAGGATGGGCTTAAAAAAGTTGAGCGCGGACTTACAACGATTGAAGAGATATTTAGAGTTATTAGGGAATAGCGGTTAACAGCTAGTAATTAGATATTAAATTTGAGAAAATAACATAAAAGCCAATTACCAATTACTATGAAATTTAGATACGTTGCTTCGCAGGAGGACGGAAGAATCATTGAGAACGAGGTTAACGCTAAAGATGTAAATGAAGTTCTTCTGCTTCTTTCGAAAAATGGCCTACGGCCGGTTTCTGTGCGGCCGACGGAAAGCGCAATGCGGCGCTCTATTTTTAGCGGGACGGTGACTATCACAGACCAGATTTTCCTTTCAAAGTATATGACACTCATGTTAAAGATTGGGACCGGGCTTATGGAGGCGGTAAATATTTTAATCGCGGATTTTAATAAGCCGGCCGTTAAAAATATTTTACTTGAGATACGCTCTTCGCTTGAACAAGGCAATCCGTTTTACACGACATTCGCGCGCCACCCAAAAGTGTTCAGCCAGGTATACACGAATCTGATTCGCGCGGGCGAGGCCTCTGGAAATCTTGAGAATGTTTTTGATAATCTCACGGGCATGCTCACGCGGCAGAAAGAACTGCACGACCAGATTAAGGGCGCGCTCATTTACCCGGCACTGCTCTTCGTGGGGTCGGTCACCATTCTTGTTTTTTTGGTTATGTTCGCACTGCCTAAAATTGCGAATGTATTTTTGCAGGGAGGATTTGAACCGCCGCTTTTTTCAAAAATTGTTTTTACAGCGGGTCTTTTCTTAAGCGACCACAGCATTCTCATATTCGGGACGCTCGCTGTTGTGATTGGTTTCATTACCTATCTCTACAAATCATCGATGGCGTTTAAGAGGTTCATAACGAGCGTAGTGGATGAGATTCCGGTAATTCGGGATATTGTTCGGAAAATCGCCGTTCAGCGGTTTGCGTCGGTTCTCTCTTCCTTAATCCGCGCCGGTATGCCGATAACAGAAGCCATTGAAATCACTGCAAACGCCGTTGGAAATGTTGATTTGAAAATCGCGCTCATGCGCATCTCGCGGGAAGGCCTCGCAAAGGGGCTCACTATCGGTGAGGCGTTTAAACGTGAGCCGTATTTTCCGCAGGCGGTGACAAACCTTGTGGCAATCTCCGAACGCGCCGGGCATCTTGAAGAAGTGCTCTCTACGCTTGCTGATTTCTACATGAAAGAGATTGATGGCTCTGTAAAATCACTCGTTTCATTCTTAGAGCCAGTGTTGTTGCTTTTTATTGGTGTAGTAATCGGCGTAATAGCGCTCGCAATTATCATCCCGATTTACCAACTCACGACGCAGTTCTAAGAAAGTATCAGGTAGCAAGTATAAAGTATTAAGTATGGAAAAAAATACGCAGAAAAAATACATGATACATGATACTAGATACTTAATACCAACGCGCTTCAAGGCGTGCGGTGGTTTCACCCTCATTGAACTCTTAATTGTGATTGGGCTTATGGTGATACTCACAGTTGCTGGCGTGGCTGTAATGGGGCGATTTGGAGGAAGCCAAAACATAAAACTCACGCTTCGCGAACTTTCCGCGGCGATAAACGATGCAAAAAATCGTTCAATAGCCCAGGAGAGCGGGCTCGCGTGGGGAGTCCACTTTATCAATACGACTTCTTCGCAAATCTACGACGTGTTTCAAGGAACAAGCTTTAGTGCTGGAACTACCACAAATACATATGCGCTTTCAACCCGCAATGTAAGATTTTCAAACCCGTACACCTCAAGTACGCTTGACCTAGCGTTCGCGGCGCGAACAGGCGCGCTTTCATCAAAAAAAATTGTATCAATTGTAACCGGCGCCGCTGATGCGTTTATGGGAGATGTGATTGTAAATACGCGCGGCAGCGTTACGACGCGCTTTGAATCTGGAATGGTAGGATACTGGCATTTTGATGAAGGAACGGCGACAACAACATATGACGCTTCAGGACAGGGTAATAATGGCACGGCAACAAATAGTCCGACCTGGGCTTCCGGTTCAAGCTGCAAAGCTGGAGGGTGTCTGAGTTTTGACGGCGTAAGTAGTTATGTAAGCGCTCTAACTAATTCAGGCGCAGGCGCAAACGATGCAAAAACGATATGTGCGTGGGTAAAAAGAAACACCGGCGTGGGTGGCGGAATAGTTTCTACAAGAATTAATTATGGAGGAATAGACAATACCGCAAACGGATATATTTTTACCGTAACTTCAGATGGCAATTTTTGGTACAGTCATACCGGGCACGGCGATGCTAAATCAACATCCGCGATTGATACAAGTTGGCATAACATTTGCGCTGTGATAGGGGTAAATGCGACAACGCCAAAATTGTATCTTGATGGAACAGAAGAAACGCTTAGCGCAAATACATTAGCGCAGGCAAACACTGAAACTGTTGGCGGGTATACGGCAATAGGGGCGCAATCAACGGATTATTTCAGTGGTTCAATTGACGAGGTCCGCATCTATAAACGCGCGCTCACCGCAGCGGAGGTGTTGAGCATGTATAATGACCTAAAGTGAAGTTTGTAGTTGGTAGTTTGTCTCCCTATGGGAGATGTCCAGAAGGGACATAGTAGATAGAACTGATAAAATAATCTTATCGTATTTACATATGTCTAAAAAACTACTCACTACTCACTACTCACTACTAACTAATCGAGTCGGCCAGTCCCTCGTTGAAGTGCTTATTGGTTTGTCAGTCGGAGCGATTATTATCGGCGGGGCGACGATAGCGATTTCGAGTGTTTTGCGTTCGAACGTCGGCATTGAACGGAATCAGTCCGCTTCAACCATAGGGCAGGAACTTATTGATAAAGTAAACGCATGGAGCGGAGAGAGTTGGCAAAACTTATATGGACTCACAAAGGGAACGAGTACGCAGTATTACTTGAATGCGTCAAGTTCTAGGCTTTTCGTTGTTCAGGGGAAAGAAGGCATTTTAGATAATGATGTTACAAACGGGCTTGTCGGCGAATGGAAATTTGACGAGGATGTCACCTCAACGAGTACAACAACGTATGACGCGACGGGAAATAACAATAATGGGACTCTCACGAACAGTCCAACGCGGGCATCATCAACGTGTAAGATCGGCAACTGTCTGAGTTTTAACGGCGTAGACGCCTATGTAACTGCGGAAAACACTAATAACATCACAACCGGGGATTTCACAATAACGGCATGGGTAAATACAAATGCCTTGGACGGCGCATACCACTGTATAATCACAAAAAATGCGGCTGCATACCCGAACTACCAATTATGCATTAGTCCATCAAACGTATTTCAAGGTGGATATGAAGTAAGCAGTGGGAATTCATCGCTCGCAACAAGTAGCGCAATAAGCACTGGAATATGGTACAACATTGCCATTTCTGCCGACAGGACAAATGGCACCGCGTTGTATGTAGATGGGGATTTAATAAATACCATAGCAGCAAAGAGCGGCTCGTTAAGTAACAGTGACACTCTCTACATCGGCAGGCATAGTAGTGGTTTTTATTGGAACGGCTACATTGACGACGTCCGTATCTATAACCTCGCTTTCTCGGCAGATGATGTAAAACGCCTTTATAACAATAGGATTTTCACGCGGTGGTTTTCTGTAGAAAATGTGTGCAGGACAGCAGATTCATCAAGTACGATAAGCGGCGTATCGCCGTGCGCCGGCGGATCAAGCGATGATCCATCAACACAAAAAGTAACTGCAACTGTGGAATGGAATAACGGAGCGTCAACGCTTCAAGCGGCGCTAGCGAGTTTCGTAACCCGCTGGAAAAACGCGACGTTTCAGCAAACGGATTGGTCCAGCGGACTTGATGCGAGCGGTTTCTACACCGGCTCAAGCAAGTACTACTCAAGCTCGTCCAATGTAAATGCTACAAGCAGTTCCGGCTCGTTTCGTTTGTGGGGAATCTAAACGTTTTTAGAAAAACGCAATTTTTAACTTCTAGTAATCCCTCGGTCCGCCAGCTGGTAGATTGAACATTGAGCCATTCGAATTTTATTAGTCATTTCAACGCCGTTGTTCTATAATAATTCCATGGCTGAAATAAATTTTAACGAAGCGTTTGAAAAGCATCTTGGAGAAATAGGGGCCGAAGTTGAACGGCAAAAAGAAAATCCAGAAGCGCGCGGTCTAGAGGAACGGGAAATTATAAGACGGGCGGTTGAGTCGGTGTCGCGTCCGCAAGAGGAGGGGACTCAAAATAATGTCCCGGTAGGAACAGGGAATCTTCCCTCATACCTGGCGGCAAAAAAATCAGATGTTGCCGCGCAAGAAGAAGTAAATCACCTCATCTCAGTCGCGTTTCAGAAAGGAATCATTGAGGCGGAGTCCGAGGCGGTGAAACGGCCAGCGTTCGTTCTTGATGCGTTTCACGACGCTCTCATTGACCACATTATTCCCGAATTAAAGAAAAGGGGAATGATGAAGTAAGCCCTATGCCACTCCTTTTTATCTTCCTTGTAATTTTTTCAGCGGTCCTTGTCGGCATTGTTGTGTATTTTATCTCCCGCCGCGCGTTTAAAAAGCGGCTTTTTGAACAGCTTGGGTTGAAGTTGTTTTTAATCAGGCTTCCGAGGGAAAAAACAGAAGGAAAAGAATTAAAGCAGGAAATCGCCCGCTCAGAACAGCTTCTCGGAGCGCTCTCTGCTTTTCGGAAGCCGTTTACGTTTGAGGTTGCGGTTCCGTATGTCGGCGAAGAAATTCATTTTTATGCGGCAATTGAGGAAGGAATAAGCGATGCATTTGTGCGGCAAATCCAGGCATTATGGGAAGAGGCGGATGTCCGCCCGTCCGAAGATTATAATATTTTCAATTACTCCGGAGCTGTTGCCGCTGCTAAGGTGGTTCAAAAAAATTTCTTCGGCATCCCGCTTCGCACCTATAATGAGGCAAATTCCGATACCTTTCTCCCGATGCTTGGAGGCTTTTCAAAAATAAGCGAAGTTGGCGAAGGCGGAGCGCTTCAAATAATTGCGCGGCCAGCCAAAGCGTCTTCTGTAAAAGAAGTACGACGCATCTTAAGTGAAATGCGGAAAGGAAAAAAGTTTAAAGAAATTACAAAATCATCGGTATTAAAAACATTTGACGAAATTTCAAAGACGATAAGCCCCGAGAAAAAAGAAGAAAGAAAAGAGCCGCCGATTGTTGAAGAAGCGATTGTAAAAGCACTTGAAGCAAAGCTTATAAAGCCGTTCTTTGAAGTGAATGTGCGCGTGCTTGCATCCGCGCCAAGCGAATATCAGGCGCACCTCATTCTTGAAGGACTCGCTGCAGGATTTTCGCAGTTCAGTGCGCCGGAACGGAACGAGCTTAAAGTTGTTGAAGCAAAAAAGACCCGCGATATCGTGCGACAATACTCGTTTCGCGAATTTAACGCCGCTGACGCGATGACATTAAATAGCGAGGAGCTTGCGAGCATATTTCATTTTCCGACGCCGTTCACTTCAATTCCAAAAATTAAACATCTGAAGTTCAGAGAAGTGCCCCCGCCGCCGAATTTGCCAGAAGAAGGCGTCGTTCTTGGGGAAAACAGGTTTCGCAATCAGGCGCACAAGGTGCGGATGCTTCACGAAGACAGGCGGCGTCACTTATATGCAATCGGTCAGACCGGCACCGGAAAATCCGTGTTTTTAAATAATCTCTCAGGGCAGGATATTGAAAATGGCGAGGGGGTTTGCGTGATTGATCCTAATGGAGATCTTTTTGAAGACGTTCTTGCTCGCGTTCCCGAACACCGCGCAAAGGACGTTATTATTTTTGACCCGTCAGATCTTGCGCGTCCCATCGGACTCAATATGCTTGAATACGACCCCGCGTTTCCGGAGCACAAGACGTTTATTGTGAATGAAATGCTGAACATCTTTGACACGCTCTACGATTTAAAAACAACCGGCGGCCCGATTTTTGAACAATACCTTCGCTTCACGCTTCTTCTGCTTATGGACGACCCCTCGGACGGATTCACGATTCTTGATGTCCCGCGCGTGCTCGCTGATTCGGTGTTCCGGAAACGATTACTTGAAAAATGCAAAAATCCTATTGCAAAAGATTTTTGGGAAAAAGAGGCGGAGAAAGCCGGAGGAGAAGCTTCGCTTGCAAATCTAGTTCCGTACATTACTTCAAAGTTCAACACGTTTATCGGCAACGACTATGTCCGTCCAGTCATCTCGCAATCAAAGAGCACGATTAACTTTCGGAAAATTATGGACGAGCAGAAAATCCTTCTCGTGAACCTTTCAAAAGGCAAGATTGGCGAGCTGAACGCGGGGCTTCTTGGAATGATTATTGTCGGCAAGCTCACGCTCGCGGCGTTTTCGCGCACGGATATTCCAATGGAATCCCGTAAAGATTTTTACCTCTACATTGACGAGTTTCAGAGTTTTACAACGCCGAGTATTTCAACAATTCTCTCCGAAGCTCGGAAATATCGTCTATGCCTCACGGTCGCGCACCAATTCATTGCCCAACTCAAAGAGAACATCCGGAACGCTATTTTTGGAAACGTTGGCTCCATCGTTGCTTTTCGGGTTGGAGCGCAGGACGCGGAATTTTTGAAACAGCAATTTGCGCCGGTTTTTGACGAGCACAACTTAGTGAACATCGATAATTTGAACGCCCATGTAAAATTAATCATTGCAAACGAGGTTACCGCCCCATTCACCATGTTCGTACCGTTTCCGCCCAAGGGAGTCGCGAAAGCGGCGGAAGCCGCGCGCGAAATGTCTCGTATGGCATATGGCCGCCCGCGCGAAGATGTTGAAGCGGAAGCATATCAGAGGCTTAAGAGTTAAAATATAAACAAATTATGAATAAAATAATCGTTGCTAACTGGAAAATGAATCCGATGTCTATTGAGGAAGCGGCTGAACTTGCCCGCGGCACGGATATGAAAAAAGTAGTTATTGTTCCGCCGTTTCCATTTCTTTCGCGCGTGAAAGATGTTTTGAAACACGCGAAACTTGGAGCGCAAGATGTGTTTTGGACTGACTCCGGCGCCTACACCGGCGAAGTGTCGCCAATGATGCTTGTAAAACTCGGTGTAAAATTCGTTATCGTCGGCCACTCGGAACGGAGAAATTATTTTCATGAAACGGACGAGACGGTAAACAAAAAAATACATGCGGCGCTCACTGCGAAGCTCTCGGTAATTTTTTGCGTTGGGGAAAACAAAGACGTTCGGAAAAAGGGAATCCGCCATGCGGAAGAATTTATAAGGCATGAGCTCCAGCGCGGGCTTGAGTCCGTCGCGGTCCCGCGCCACGCAAAGTCAATCATTGTCGCCTATGAGCCGATTTGGGCAATTGGGACAGGCGACACCGCGACCCCGAATGATATTGAAACAATGGCGATGTTTATAAAAGAATGGTTTAGAAAAACATTCGGCGCGCAGAATGTTCCTGATGTGCTGTATGGCGGGTCAGTGTCAGGTGGAAGCGCCCACGCAATTGCGAAATGCGGCGGGATTGATGGAGTCTTAGTCGGCGGCGCAAGTCTTAGGGCGGAGGAGTTTAAGACGATTGTTCAGAATTTCAAAGTTTAGACACGCCTTTCCTAGAGCTGTTTACTGCTCTATTATATGCATATGTCTCGTTTATCGAAGCAAATCCTCTATGGGTTGTTATATCTCGTAATACTTTTTTTCGTCGTCTCGGTTGCATATAAAATTGTGCTTGCTCCTTCGCCGGCCGCTAATCCGGCCGTGACAGTCCGTCTGCCCGCCGCATCAAATGCAGACGCGCTCCGTGTTTCCCGCGGGCCGGAAGTTTTAGGAATGCAGTCAGGAAAAGCCGTTGTTCTTTTTGAAGTTGCAAATCCAAGCGCTGATTATCACAAACATTTTTCATACGCGCTTTCAGTGTACGGCGTGTCGGGGTACGTTATTGAATCCGTTTCCGGAAACGGCAGGGTTCTTGCTTCACAAAAAGAATATATTGTGGACAACGGAATAACGACGCTTGTTTCAGATATTTCGCGCGTTGCCGTTTCTTTCTCAAATATAACCACGGAAGCGGCGAAAGACGTTATCTTGCCTAACATTACGCTTTCGCGCGAACCCATGACAATTGTGGAAAACGACGCTATAAAAGTAACTGGTTATATTCGGAACGAAAGCTCGCTTGCGGCAGGAACTACAAAACTTGTTGCGATTTTGAGAAATGCTTTTGGCGACGATGTCTTTGCGTCCAAAACTATCATTGGCAATCTTGCGCCGTTTGAAGAACGGACATTCGTAATTCTCTTTCCGCGCGATTCAGGAATTCTAAAAGAGGCTGACGCCACTTCAACGCAGGTATTTGTTTACGAAGAATGACGTTACGGCTTCGGCATTTTGATTGGATGCTAGTCGGAGCGCTCGCAGTCCTCGCGACGGCTAGCCTACTTTCGCTTGCAAGTTCAAACAACACGCTTTTTATGCGCCAGTCTTTGTGGTACGTAATTGCATTCGCAATCATTTTAGGAGGCAGTTATATTGACTGGCGGTGGTTGGGGAGCCAAGCGTGGTTTCGTTATGGGCTCTACGGGTTTGCTATTGCGCTTCTCGTTGTGTCTCATCTTATGCCTGGCGCAATTCGCGGGACAAAAAGCTGGATCTCGTTCGGTGGGATGCAATACGAGCCGGGGGAACTTGTAAAACTCGCGCTCATTTTTATTTTTGCCCATTTCTTTTCCCGCCGACATGTTGATGCGTGGCAAAGCAAGAATATTTTCATTTCACTAGTATACTTTGCGGTGCCCGCCGCGCTCATTATTACCCAACCAGATATCGGCGCCGCGTTTATTATCTTTTGCCTCTGGCTCGGTTTCCTTCTCGTTTCGGGAATAAATATAAAACGGTTTTCAATCGGCGTACTTCTCGCAGCGCTTCTTGTGGCAGTTTTCTGGACGTCATTTATGAAGCCGTACCAAAAAGAACGCATAACGGGATTTATCTTCCCGCAGGCGGACCCACTTGGCGCGAACTACAATGTTATTCAGGCAAAGATTGCTATAGGATCAGCGGGACTTTTTGGAAAAGGATTTGGCAGCGGCACACAGACGCAACTGCGGTTTCTTCCTGAGGCACAGACCGACTTTCTCTTCGCCGCTTTTGTAGAGGAGTGGGGCATTCTTGGGGGAGTTGTGGTGCTCTTGACTTTTCTTTTCATCATCTATAGGATAGTTCATATTGGAATCGGAGCGCGCGATAACTATTTTAAACTAATCTCGTTTGGTGCCGCTCTGTACTTCCTAGTCCATTTTTTCGTCAATATAGGCTCAAATCTCGGTCTAGTGCCGGTGGCGGGGGTCACATTTCCCTTTTTTAGCTACGGCGGTTCGAACCTCTTGACGACGGCGATACTCGTGAGTATCATAGAACATACACGACTTGAATCCTCAGCTTGAACAAAAAGGGACGATAAGCATGCGCCTCCTGAGCTGGCTTGGGCTTGTTTTATTTTTCCTACTTTGCCTCGGATATTTTTTTTATAGTTTACAGCCGGTTGCCGGGATGTCGTCAGTAAAAGGAGAAGTGATAGCGACATCAACGCCAGCATCAGCTCCCATGCAATTTAAGATTACAAAAGGAGAAACATTCCGCCGCATCGGGGCGGACCTATCGCAACAAAACCTTATTCGATCAATCACCGTGTTTAAATTTTATTCATTACTCGCCGGCCGCGCTCAAAAATTCCAACCCGGGCTTTATACGCTTTCGCGTTCAATGAGCATTCCGCAGATTGTTGATGTTTTAACCGAGGGTGGCAAAAACGATGTGACGGTTACGATTCCGGAAGGGTATACTGCAAAGGATATTGACACTACGCTCCGCGCCTCAGGCGTTCTTGAAACATCGCTTCTTACTTCCCCATGGCAAAAGATTTTAATCGATTATCCTCCGCTCGCGGGGGCTAATTCGTTGGAGGGTCTGCTCTTTCCAGATACATATCGTTTCAAACTGCAATCAACGCCTGAAGAAGTGCTCCGAGTATTTTTTGATAATTTTAAAGCGAAAGCGTGGCCGCTCCTTGATGGGCGGAATGATTGGTACAATCGGCTTACACTCGCTTCGTATCTTGAACGGGAAGTAAAAAGTTTTGACGACAGGCGGATTGTAGCTGGCATTCTTTTTAACCGACTAAAGATAAAAATGCCACTCCAGGTTGATGCGACAGTAAGCTATGCAAAATGCTCAGGACTGTTTATAAATTGTGAGAACATCCAAATCGGAAAAGGCGATCTAGCGTCTGCTTCGCTCTATAACACATACCAGCGTCTCGGCTGGACGCCGACCCCAATCGCAAATCCTGGCCAATCGTCAATCCGCGCGGCGATTGATCCGGCGGCGACTTCCTATTTGTATTATTTAACTGGAAAAGACGGAACAACTGTATTTTCAAAAACACTCGACGGGCACAACGAAAATAGGTCGAAGTATCAGTAAGCGTCGCCAGGAATATTTTAACTAAATCAGCGCAACTTTATTCATAATTATGTTAATGTTTAAACCAAAAATATTTTCTTCATACAAAGGGCCGAAATTTCCAAGTCTCGATCTGATTGAAATTCAGCGAGCTTCCTACGAGTGGTTTATTAAGAAAGGGCTTCGAGAGCTTTTTGATGAAATTTCGCCGATTAAAGACCATACCGGCAAAGAAATGGAGCTCTCGTTCATGGATTATAAGTTTGATCCGCCGAAGTATACCGAGGAACAGACAAAAGAAAAAGACCAGACCTACGAGGCCGCGCTTCGCGTAGATTTACGCCTTACCGATAAACGTACAAAACAGGCGAAAACTCAGGAAGTTTATCTCGGCGATTTCCCAATGATGACGAAACGCGGGACCTTCATTGTAAACGGCGTTGAGCGCGTGGTGATTTCCCAGTTGATGCGCTCGCCGGGCGCCTACTTTACCGCAAACGTTTTTCGCGGAAGAAAACTTTTCGGCGCAAAAGTAATTCCGAACCGTGGCGCATGGCTTGAAATAGAAACAGAATCGGACGGATTTATCGGTGTCAAAATTGACCGAAAGCGCAAAGCCCCGATAACACAGCTTCTGCGCGTGTTCGGCCTTACGGAGCACGAAGATATTATAAAAGCTTTCGCGGATATTGATGTCGGAGAAGTGAAATACATCCAAGCGACGCTTAAGAAGGATGATGCAAAAAATGCAGACGAGTCGTTTCTCGGTGTCCATGCCCGTCTTCGTCCAGGCGACCTTACAACTGTTGAAAATGCAAAGGCGCTCATCGAAGGGATGTTCATGCGCTTTGACCGATACGATCTGAGTCCTGTCGGAAGGTACAAATATAACCAGCGCCTCGAGATAAAAGAAAAGAAAGACGGATTGCTTAATAAAGACGATCTTATCGCGCTCATTCGGGAAATTATCCATTTGAATAATACTCCGATTGCCGAGCCGGATGACATTGACCACCTTGGTAACCGCCGAATTCGTGCGGTGGGCGAATTGGTCCAAACCCGCCTTCGCATCGGTTTTGCCCGTCTACGCCGCGGCGTGCAGGACCGTATGTCAACATTAGAACGAATATCACTCCAGCCGGTTCAGCTTGTAAACTACAAGCTTCTTACGGCTGTCGTCCGCGATTTCTTCTCATCATCCCAGCTTTCGCAATTTATGGATCAGGTGAATCCGCTTGCGGAGCTTGAGCACAAACGGCGCCTTTCCGCGATGGGACCTGGAGGTCTTACCCGCGAGCGCGCCGGCTTTGAAGTTCGCGATGTGCACCCTTCATACTATGGAAGAATCTGTCCGATTCAGACCCCTGAGGGCGCGAACATTGGTCTTGTTAGTTATCTCGCAAACTTCAGCCGCGTGAACGATATGGGTTTTCTTGAGACGCCATATTTCAAAGTAAAGAAAGGCGTGGTTACATCCGACTCTGTTTGGCTTGATGCGATTGCCGAAGAGGAATATAACATCGCCCAATCGGACATTAAAATTGATGAAAAAGGGCATATTGAAGAATCAGTAATTCCTGCGCGCATAAAAGGAGCGCCGGGAACTTGTTCCCGTGAAGACCTTGACTTGATTGACGTTTCCCCTGACCAAATTATCAGCGTCGCGACATCCTTGATTCCATTCCTTGAGCATGACGACGCAAACAGGGCACTGATGGGCGCGAACATGCAACGTCAGGCAGTTCCGTCAATACGTCCGCGGGCGCCGCTTGTTGGCACTGGGCTTGAAGAAATCGCTGCGCGCGATTCCCAGCAAGTTGTAATTTCAGATGTTTCGGGTTCCGTGTCTGAAGTTGACGGACGCAGTGTTACGGTGAAAACCGCGGGCGGAGCTAAAAAATTCCCGCTTCTCAAATTCCAGCGCTCCAATCAATCAACGTGCATTTCTCAGCGGCCGGTTGTTTCGGTGGGAGATAAAGTTTCAAAAGGAACCGTGCTTGCAGACGGGCCGGCAACGCAAAAAGGAGTTCTTGCCTTGGGGCAGAATCTTCTCGTCGCGTTTCTACCGTGGCGCGGCGCTAATTTTGAAGACGCCATTGTTCTTTCGGAACGCGTTGCGCGCGAAGATTTCTTTACATCTATTCATATTGAAACGTATACCTGCTCGGTGCGCGAAACAAAACTTGGCCCCGAAATCACAACACCTGACATTCCGAATGTTTCAGAGGACAAGCTTCGCAATCTTGATGAAGAAGGCATTGTGCGCATAGGCGCGGAACTTCGCACAGGCGACATTATCGTCGGGAAAATTTCACCAAAAGGCGAGTCAGAATTAAGTTCTGAGGAACGTTTACTTCGCGCAATTTTCGGTGAAAAAGCGCGCGACATTAAAGATACGTCGCTCACCATGCCGAACGGCAAACAGGGGCGGGTAATCGGAATTAAAATTTTCTCGCGCGACAAAGCCGACAAGCTTGAGCCAGGCATTATTAAAAAGATTCAGGTTGAAGTTGCCCAGCTCCGGAAAATCCGCGCCGGCGACAAACTTGCTGGCCGCCACGGAAACAAAGGTGTTATTTCGCAAATCCGCCCTGTTGAAGATATGCCATATCTTGAAGACGGGACTCCAGTTGATGTTGTCTTAAACCCGCTTGGTATCGCTTCTCGTATGAACCTCGGTCAGGTTCTTGAAACGCACTTGGGGCTTGCGGCAAACGCATTAAAATATCGCGCCGTCGTCCCGAACTTCGTGGGACCAACCGAAGAGGATATTAAAGAAGAACTTGTTGCTGCAGGTTTTCCTGAATCTGGAAAACTCACCGTGCTTGATGGTATGACGGGAAAGCCGTTCCGCGAGCCGGTCATGGTCGGGTACATCTACGTTATGAAACTGAACCATCTTGTTGAAGACAAGCTTCATATGCGGTCAACGGGTCCGTACTCCCTGATTACGCAGCAACCGTTGGGTGGAAAGGCGCAGCTGGGCGGACAGCGTTTCGGCGAAATGGAAGTGTGGGCGCTTGAAGGATACGGCGCCGCGCACACGTTGCAGGAAATGCTCACCATTAAATCGGATGATATTCTCGGGCGCTCCGCGGCGTTTGAGGCGATTATCCGCGGGAATGATATTAAAAAGCCGAACATCCCCGCTTCCTTCAATGTTCTCGTTTCAGAATTAAAGTCGCTCGGCCTTGATGTCCAATATCACGGCGAACTTGAGGACCGGTTAAGTGATTTAGAAAAATAATTGTATGGAAAATAATACAGAAAAAGCAGCATTCGTTTCAATTAAACTCGCCTCACCAGAGGATATTATCGGGTGGTCGCACGGCGAAGTCTTAAAAGCTGAAACACTGAACTATCGCACGCAGCGCCCAGAAAAAGATGGATTGTTTTCCGAGCGCATTTTCGGTCCGACAAAAGATTATGAGTGCTACTGCGGAAAATATAAAAAAGTTCGGTACAAGGGAGTGACGTGCGAAAAGTGCGGCGTTGAAGTTACTCGCGCAATCGTGCGCCGCGAACGGATGGGGCACATTAATCTCGCGACTCCTGTCGCGCATATTTGGTTCCTCCGCACGGTCCCATCAAAACTCGGTCTCATGCTTGACCTTTCGGTTTCTAAACTTGAAAAAGTAATTTATTACGCGGCATATATTGTGACATCGGTGAATGTGGAAAACAGAAAACGCGCCTTGGACGCTCTTGCAAAGGAATTCAAATCATTGAGGAGTGAGAAAGACGCGAATGTTGAGGAGCTTGCGGAAAAAATGAAGAAATTGCAGGAGGTTGTCGCGGCATTGCGCCCAGGCCTCATCATCACGGAAACCGAATACTTCACGCTCGCGGAACGTTTTGGCGATGTTTTTGAAGCTGACCGCGGCGCTGGCGCAATCCGGAAAATTCTCGCATCGCTTGATGTAAAAACCCTCGTACGGGAAGTTACAAAAGAACTTGAAACCGTCAAAGACGACAATAAGCGCAAGCGCCTTCTCCGCCGCTTGAAGCTCGCGCAATCAATATTGAAATCAAACGTACGGCCTGAATGGATGGTTATGACCGTCCTTCCGGTTTTGCCTCCGGATCTCCGCCCGATGGTTCCGCTTGAAGGCGGACGATACGCGACTGCCGACTTAAACGACTTATACCGCCGCGTTATCAACCGCAACAATCGTTTGAAAAAACTGGTTGAGCTTCGCTCGCCGGAGGTAATTTTAACGAACGAGAAGCGCATGCTTCAGGAGGCCGTTGATGCTTTAATAGACAATTCTGCCAGGATGGGAAGCCAATTGCTTTCAACCCGCCGCCGGCCGCTAAAGTCACTCGCCGATATGTTGAAAGGAAAGCAGGGGCGTTTCCGCCAGAATTTGCTCGGCAAGCGCGTGGACTACTCGGCGCGCTCCGTGATTGTGGTTGGTCCGGAACTAAAACTCGACGAATGCGGTCTTCCGAAAAATATGGCGCTCGAGCTCTTCCGCCACTTTGTTATTAATAAAATTATTGAACGCGGATTAGCATACAACATCAAACAAGCAAATCGGTTGATTGAACAAGCGCCGCCGGAGGTATGGGCAATCTTGGAAGAAGTGATTCAACACAAGCGCGTTCTCCTAAACCGCGCGCCGACACTCCACCGTCTTGGTATTCAATCTTTCCGGCCGATTTTAGTTGAAGGTCTTGCAATCAGAATTCCAGCCCTTGTCTGTTCCGCGTTTAACGCTGACTTTGACGGCGACCAGATGGCGGTCCACTTGCCGCTCACTGTTGAAGCGCAATTTGAAGCATTGAATCTTATGGACGCGGGAAGAAACCTCTTAAAGCCCGCAAGCGGAGACCCGATTGTCACGCCGACGCAGTGCGCGGTTTTAGGAACTTACTTCCTTATGAAAATAAAGGAAGGGGCGAAAGGCGAGGGACACGCATTCTCGAGCTCTGACGAAATTGAGCTTGCGTATGAAAGCGGCGTTGTTGAAATCAATGCGAAAATTAGAGTGCCGGTACGCGGAACGCTCACGGAAACTTCCTACGGCCGAATCATTTTTAACCGGATTTTTACCGAGGATTTTGAATTTGTAAACAGACCGCTTAATAAAAAAGATCTCGCAAAGCTTGTTATGCGGATTATTGAGCACTATGGGAACAACGAAGCTGGAAAATATATCAGCAGAATTAAAGACGTTGGTTTCCAATACGCGACGGATTCCGCAATAACATGGGCGATGGGCGACACGGCGGTGCCGAAAGAAAAACACGGGATTGTAGTGGAGGCGGACAAAAACGTGGCGGTTATTGAAGATCAATTCGCGGAAGGGCTTCTTACAGTAAAAGAACGGCGCAATCAAATCATTATGGTATGGAATGAAGTCCGCGAGAAATTGTACAAACTTACTCCGAAAGCGATGGACCCACTGAGTCCTGTGTTTGCCATTTTCGACTCCGGGGCAAAAGGAAGCTGGGCGCAATCAAACCAGATGATGGCGATGAAAGGGCTCGTGAACAACACGCGGAACGAACCTATTGAACTTCCGATTAAATCGTCGTTCAAAGAGGGATTTAAAATTATTGAATACTTTATTTCAACGCACGGTACCCGTAAGGGCTCTACTGACACGGCTTTGAAGACCGCGACGGCAGGATATCTCACTCGCCGTTTGGTTGATGTGGCACAGGGTCTTATTATCCGCGAGGAAGATTGCGGAACTGAGCGTGGTGTTATGATGCGCCGTGCAGAAGGCGATGCGTATGGCCACTCGTTTGCTGATCGCCTATATTCAAGAACAAGCATTGAGGATGTTCGTATTGACCGCAAGCTAATTGTTCGCGCGGGGGAAATTATTCTCCGCGATGCGGCAAAAGCGATTCAGGAATCAAATCTTGAAGAAGTTAATGTCCGTTCGCCGATTGCTTGCCGCGTGCGACACGGATTTTGCGTGAAGTGCTACGGCCTTGACCTTGGGCGCAACAGACCGGTTGATATTGGAGAAGCGGTCGGCGTCGTCGCCGCGCAGTCAATCGGAGAACCGGGCACACAGCTAACACTCCGTACATTCCATGCGGGCGGTATTGCCGGCGTTGACATTACGCAGGGCCTTCCACGCGTTGAAGAAATTTTTGAGGCCCGTATGCCGAAAGGAAAAGCGCCGCTCGTGCGCGAAGACGGAATTGTTGACAGTATCACGGAGCGCGGACTCGTGACGCTCGTGCGCGTGAAGCGTACGGAAAAAGGGCACGGCAAGAAAGAAGCCGCCGATGAATATCTCACGCCGTCAGGCGCCACGATTCTTGTGAAGGAAGGTGACATGGTAAGGTGCGGCGACCGAATCTGCGAGGGTCCGCTGGATCTCCGCGAAATCCTCGCTTATCACGGCATTGAGGAAGTGCAGTCATACATTGTGAACGAAGTTCAAAAAATTTATGTGCCTGAAGGTTCGCCCATCAATAACAAGCATATTGAAGTGATTGTGAAACAGATGCTCTCGCGCGTCGTGGTAAAAGAGTCCGGAGACTCCGTTTATATGCCGGGAGATATGCTTGAAAAACTGGAATTTGTAAACAACAACATTGAATTGAGAGGCGCGAAGAAAAAAATCGCAAAAGCTGTGCAAAAAGTTATGGGAATCACGCGGGTGTCGCTCAATTCGGAAAGTTTCCTCTCAGCCGCCTCATTCCAGGAAACAAGCCGTGTTCTTGTCTCCGCCGCAATTGAAGGGCGCATTGATACGCTCCAAGGGCTCAAAGAAAACGTAATTATTGGAAAACTTGTACCGATTGGAACCGGTGCGCGCGGCATACCCGAGGGAGAACTTAAAGCATTCAGGGAAACGCTTAAACCGCCAGCGCCGATAGTTGTAGAAGAAAAGCCGGTGGAAGCAGAAAAAGAAGAGGTCGCAAAGCCATCAGAGAGTATTGACGCGTCCGCGTAACTCTGATACCGTTCCCTTCGAACGTATGGAAGAAAACAAAGAGAAAAACATATACGAAATAACATTTCACGTCCTCACCGAAGAAAATGCCGGTGACGTGCGCCGTTGTGTTGAAAAATGCAGCGGTACCATCACATATGAACGCCCGCTTGAAAAAGTGCGGCTTGCGTATCCGGTTAAAAAACAAACGTACGGTTTTATGGGAGTTCTTGGATTTGATGCTGACCCGGAACAAGTTCGCGCGATTTTGAATGAGTTGAAACTCGGAGGCCTGGTGCTTCGGTCGCTTATTCATAAAGTGCTTCCTCAAAAAGAGAGGCAGAAAAAAGCAAAACAAGGAGCCGGCGCGCCGTCTCAACAGCCCGCGGAAGGGATGAAACGTTTGCGGCCGTTTGGTCAGGCGCTCTCAAATGAAGCACTTGAGAAAAAGATTGAGGAAATACTACAATAAGGACTGAAAGGTATGAACTTAAACAAAGTATTTATCATAGGAAGGCTCACGAATGACCCCCAACTGCGGACGACGCCAGGCGGCCAGTCGGTGGCGACATTTTCAATAGCGACGAATCGGACATGGGCAAATAAACAAGGCGTACGCCAGCAGGACGTGCAGTATCACAACATTGTCGTGTGGGGACGCCAGGCGGAGGTAGCGAGCCAATTTTTAAAAAAGGGGACGATGGCAATGATTGAAGGACGGCTCCAGACGCGGAAGTGGCAGGATAAACAGGGACAGAATCGCACCGTGACGGAAATCATTTCAGAACGGCTTCAGCTTGGTCCGCGCCCGGGCGTTCCAGGGGGAGCACCGCAGTTTGATTCCGACGCGCCAGCGCCAAAAGATGCCGCTCCGCAATTTAGCGCGGACGAAACGAAGGAGGAACTGCCGGAAATAAACATTGAAGACGAAGAAATCAAAGCAGAAGATATTCCATTTTAATCTATGACACGAATCAAAAAAGAATGCCCGTTTCTTTCACGGGGGATCAAAGATATTGATTATCGAGATGTTGAACTCTTGCGGCGTTTTGTATCAAGCCAGGGAAAAATCATTGACCCGCGCCACACCGGCGTTTCTGCAAAGTTCCAGAGAAAACTCGCCAGGGCAATAAAACGCGCCCGCATCATGGGGCTACTTCCGTTCGTTGGAAGATAATAATTAATAATGTCGTTCGATCTACAAGTCTTTGAACTAATTCACTCGTTTGTCGGGAAAATGCGGGTGCTTGATTGGTTTTCAATTTTTCTAGCGGAATACGCGACCTATTTGATTGTTATAGGCGGAATAGTGATTATTCTGCTGAACGGTTCAGTGCGCGAACGAATTAAACGATTGCTGGTTGGCGCGCTTGCGCTCGTTCTCTCGCTAGGAATTTTTGGCCAACTACTCCATTTTTTCATTGCCCGCCCGCGTCCGTTCCTAGAACTCGGTTTTAACCCGCTTTTTATGGATACCGGCGCCGCGTTCCCGTCGCGCCATGCAATCACGCTTTTTATAATCGCGCTCATTGTTTTCTCATCGAATCGCAAGTGGGGATATTGGTTTTTCGGATTCGCGCTTATAAACGGCCTTGCCCGTATCTATGCCGGCGTGCATTGGCCAGCTGATATACTGGGAGGTTTTATTCTCGCGGCAATTTGTTTCTATGCTATCCGCGCAATCGTAGGGCGGGAAGATAAACAAAAAGAAAATATTGTAAAAGACATTCCACAAAGTTCAGACATGAATGCCTAGCTCCCGCATTTCTGTTTTTAAAAATTTTTAAACCCTGTTTCTTTACGAGACAGGGTTTTTGTTAGCCCGCTAATGCGGGACTTAAAACTTTCATCGCTTGATCAATGCAAACGACGAAAGCTATAGCACTGAAGACCGTAGCCGGAGAATAGTCGAAAGGATCGCGGAAAACAATTTCTCTTAACTCAAGCTCTTTCAAATCCTTTTCAAAAATACTTTTTTCGTCACTGGTGCAGAATTTCATGATTTCTACCATTTTTACATGGAGCTTTTCCGCTATTTCCTTGATCTTTTCGATGATTTGCCCCTCATTTAACAGTAAGAGCATTTTTTGAACTTCGCGTGGCTTGAGAATGCTTCTCGTCAACCGATAATGCTCCATCACATTAGAAGGAATTGCCATAATCACCTCCTTTCTCTCTGTATATACACTTGGAAATGAATCTAATTTTAGTATAACACGCCAAATACGCGCCTATAGTGGATAAGATTTGGGCTTGTACGCTACGCGGAAAGCTGCTATTTGACAGTGTTTTTTTACTGGTGTAGCTTGGAAGCAAGATAACGATACGAATCGTCGCGTATCGTAAAAACTATTTAACAGTAAAAATTATGAACTGTATAAGCAAAGGTTGTATCTCATTTTTGAAAGATACAAAAATCTCGAGCAAATTAAAGGTTGTTCTCTTGGTTATCGCCGCGGTACTTGTTACGAGCGGTTTTTTTATTACAAAACCAGTAACAGCGGCGACTCCGGGCGATGTAATTATTAATGAATTTGTATCAAATCCCTCTTCTGGCAACGAATTGGTAGAATTATTAAATATAACAACTTCCAGCATCTCCTTGTCTGGATGGAAAATACAAAATTTTACTTTTTCTGGCGGCAATGTGTCAGGCGTAGCGACTACAACTATCGGAGCCGTAACCATACCGGCAAACAGCATCATCACAGTTGACGTTACGGGACTCAATAACAGCGGCGATTCAATAACGCTTTATGACAACGGCGCCACGCCCATCGTGGTTAATCACATTGTTTACGGAACAGTAGTTGGGTTCACTACTACTACAGGGTTAGAAACCGCTCCAACTTCTGGAACATCAGGCGCTTACATTTCTGGCGCCTGGCAAACCAACCAAACTCCGACCAAGGGGTGGTTCAATGATGCCGGGCAACCTAGCAAGGCGCCATTGCTAAGCGCCATTGACTCAACACTCGCTTCAAGCGGTATAAGTTCAAATATTGGCGAACTGGACAATCCTTCCGCAACGCCGGCGGCGACTTCCACTGGCCTATATTTTGAAAAAGTTGGAAAAGGGAAAATAGTTTTCACTGCTAGCCTAAACTTAAGCGATCAAGCAACGGTGGCTGTTTTGCAGGATTTGGGCCAAAAGATGCAAATGTCGGACGGGCACGTAAAGTTTGATTCAGCAACAGCGCAGGCGATGAACGCGACCGGCGCGAGAATTTATCTTGAGTCCCTTCCGTATACGGTCCAACCGCCGCTAATTGTGAAAAACGATAGCGGAACAGCACTTGACCAGAGTGGTCTAATCTCCGACGTGTTGTACGAAAACGATCCAGCTCCGGCGTGCGCAGGAGACGCGCCAGCTTGCAAGATGATGTCTTTTTCCGCCGCGCACTTCACCCAGTTTGATATTGATAGCAATGTTTACGTTGACGCTAGTAACTCTGGGGCTGAAGACGGAACGCAGGCGCATCCATATAACACAATCGGAGAAGGTATCGGCGCCGCAATGGCGAACGGAACTATCCACGTTGCTATTGGGACATACACCGAAGACCTCACGATACCAGCCGGAAAAACTAATCTTGATATTTCAGGCGCCGGCTTGGCGAGCACAACTATTAAGGGTGTTCAAAATGTCGCCGTTGCTTCAATTCCTCTGGCCATGCCGAATATTAATGTATTAGCCAATGGGGTAAAAATTCACGGGTTTACAATTGAAGGGCCGAACTATGTATCTGGAAAATATTCCAGCGGCATAGTAATTGGCAGTTCCAATGTTGATGTTTACAGTAATGCTTTTAAAGTGACTCCGGCCGCAAATGAAAATGAAATATCTCAAGCGATTCAAACGTGGCGTTTCAGTGAGTCTGGCACGCAAGACATTTCTAGTTTAAACATTCACAACAACAGTTTTACGAATCTTTCTGCCGGGACGGCGGGCTATGAAGGCGTCTATATAAACATAGACGAAGGTTCTGGCGTTGCGACTATTCAAAATAATAATTTCAGCGGCAACGTAGCTAGGGCAATAACAGCCGAGCGTTCCAGTACGACGATTAGCGGTAATACGATTAGTACAGACCTCGCCCCTGGGAGTTTTGGCGTTGGCGGATGGCAAGGTATAAACATAGGAGGCGCGAATGATGTCGGCGCGGTAACAAATGTTTCTGTTTCTAACAATACAATTAATGCGATAACCAGTAAGGGATTTACCTATGGCATAAAATTAGGCTTTAACGCGATAAACGCATTTAGCGGTGTCTCTATTACAGGAAATACTGTGCATAAAACTGGTACGGCGGGTGTACGTGTTATGTTTGCCGCGAATGGTATAGCGGTGAATAATAATGATTTATCCGATAACGTTTTGGGTATAAAAAACGAAGATTCCGGCAATACTCTTAACGCCGCAAAAAACTGGTGGGGGACTGTTTCATCAACTGAAATCACGGCACTTAAAAACGGTTTAGTTAGTTATGACCCGTGGTATTTGAGTTCAACGAGAACGATTTTATCGGACGCCGTGAGTGGCAGTACGGTTAACTCAACAACAACCGACGCGGGCCTCACGTCCGCGACAGGCGGCCAGGCAGATTTGCCGTCAGGCGCGACGACAATCACGCTAGGCAACTCAACATTTCTTGATGTTTCGTCGGGGAAGGTTGCTACGAGCACGCTTGTTGTTAATGGGGTTGATCAGGGCGCGGCAAAAACAATTGGCGGTCAGGCAGTCACTATCACGCAGTCGGTAAAACTTAACTCGGGCGTTTTAGGCGAGGCGATCTCTCTTTCAAATGCTGATAAGGCAGGTGTTTCAGTTTCAATTCCAGACGAATCGGTTGTATATGCTCCTACCGGATGGAATGGAAAAATTCAACCGCCAAAAACCGGTTCAACAGACGGCAGTGCGCCGTCAGGGTTTTCGGTATCAAATTCTGTAATTGAAATAGGTTCGCCAACCGAAGTGCTCATCTTTAGCAAACCAGTTACTGTAACGCTTACCGGAGTTTCGGGAAACGTTGCTTATAAGCCATCGGGCTCTACTGCTTGGACGCAGATAACAGATATCTGCGGCGGGACATATGAAAGTCCGTCATCCCCGACGTTTCCAGGCGAGTGTTATAAATCAAACGGGACCGATACAAAAATCGTAACGTATCACTTTACTTCGTTCGGCGGCCTCAATGTCTTTACGGCGGTATCGGGAGGTTCTGGAACGGTTTCAATCGTTCCTGATGCGCCAGTTGTTGTGGCGGCGGCGGGAGGAACGCCTACTCCGATAGTAACAATTCCGGCATTAAGCCTGGCCGCTCAAAAAATTGACGTGAATGGAGACAACAAAATTGACATTACTGATTTCAACACGCTCTTGGTCAATTGGGGAAACGCGGATGCCGGCAATATCGCGGACTTTAATTCTGACGGTAAAGTCGATATATTTGATTTCAATCTACTCATGATGTACTGGACTTTGTAGAAATCTAACACGAATATAAACCACAAAAACAAATTTATGAAAAAAACTACACTCACAACCCTCATTGGTATTGCCGGAACACTGCTTCTCGTAATGCAGGCAAGCGCCGCCACGACGTTTTCTTTTTCGCCGGCAAATATCAGCGTAAAAGAAGGGCAGGAGGTTACTCTAAATATTGCTATTGATCCGCATGGTGTAAAAAATTACACCGTAAAGACCGAATTGAATTACCCGATGGATCTTTTGGAAGCCAAATCATTCTCGTTTGAGAGCGGTTGGATTGCAATTTCGCGTGCCGGTTATGATGTAATGGATAATTCAAACGGCCTTTTGATTAAAACCGCAGGATACCCTGGTGGAATTTCCGGAGTTGCCCCATTCGGTTCGGTTTCATTCATAGCTAAAAAATCCGGCAATGGAACCGTAAGCGTTGGAAGCAATTCATTAGTATTGGACGCAACAAGTAAAAACGCGCTTGATAGCGCGCAATCTCAAATTGCAGTGGTGATAACGCCAGCTACAGTAGCGCCAACGTCAGAATCATCGCCTGTTCCTGCTCAACAAAATGCGCCTGAAGTTGCTCCCGCGCCAACACCGACTGTCGGGGAAGCGGCACAACAAACAAAGCCGATCGTTTCGCAACCAGCAACCTCATCAACGCTCTTAATGGCCGCACTCGGCACGCTTACCTTCGGAACTGGAAAAACCTGGATTGGTATTCTCTCAGGGGCGGTCATCCTCCTCATCATAATTTTGGCAATCTACTTCTTCACGCGTAAGCCGCGCGATAATAAACAATAGGCAATTTGTGCCCGGGGTGGGACTTGAACCCACAAGACCTTGCGGTCATAGCATTTTGAGTGCTACGCGTATGCCAATTCCGCCACCCGGGCAGTTTATCCCCGCATCAATCCTATTGGCGCGGGGGTTTTATTGATGTTGCCATAAAAAACGTTTATAGTAAATTAGGGCTTTGTCTTTAGGAATTAGATATTAGAAATTAGATATTTATTATCATATGGCTCGCGTTATAGCAGTTTTCAATCAAAAAGGGGGAGTCGGGAAAACAACGACGGCGATGAATGTGGCGGCGTATCTCGGCATGTTTGGAAAACGCACGCTCCTCATTGATTTTGATTCTCAGTTTAACGCTACGGTTGGCGTGGGAACCAAGCACGCCGCCGATGAAACAATTTACCACGCGCTCCTTGGCGGCAAGCGGCCGGAGGAGACGATTAAGCAGACATATCTCGCAAATCTCCATATTGTTCCTGCGTCAAGCGAGCTTGCCGGCGCGCTGATTGAATTGGTAAATTTGCCGGAGCGGGAGCTCTACCTGCGCCGTTTCGTTGATACTGTGCGCCCGCACTACGATTTTATCTTTGTGGACCTTGGTCCAAGCCTAAATCTACTCACGATAAACGGACTGCTTGCGTCGGACGAAGTAATTGTCCCTATTCAATGCGAGTATTACAGTTTAGAAGGATTGAACCAAGTGCTCCAGACGCTTGAACTCGTTAAAAATAATCTCGGGCATGATATTAAAATAAGCGGCGCGCTTCTCACGATGTACGATCGGCGCGAAAGATTGTCGCGCGAGATAGCGAAAGAAATCCGCCGCCGGTTTCCGTTTAATGTGTACGAAGTTGAGATACCGCGCTCAGTGAGCTTGGCAGAAGCGCCGAGTTTTAAAAAACCGATTATGCTTTACGCCCCGCAAAGTCCCGGCGCGCTCGCATATGAACGCCTCGCGCATGAAATAATTCGCCAGGGCGGAGAACCCATCGCCGCATATTCACACGTAGGCGCTGAAGACGGAGAAGTTCCAGCCGCCGAAGCAACGCCGCAAGCATATGCGCCGGAAACTGCCCAAGCAGTGCTCGCAAAGGCAGAAGAGCCCATCTATCCTGAGGATCCATTGCCCCTTATTCTCCACTATCACGAAGGGGCTTGATGCGGATTGGGCCAGTTGTGATATAATACCAAACGGTCCACCCTACGCGGCTGTTCCGCGGCTAGTCCGAAATGGTATCGGCCGATGCCGGATCGGCTAATCAAGGGATAAGTGCGTGTGAGTGCGGCTGTGTACGTGCACTATACTAAAACGGAGGAGACGGTGAGTTTGCTGTTTGAAACACAAGTATTCTATATTACTTTCGAGTTTGCTCTTTATATTCTATTCAATAATATAATCACTCGAAAGATTTATAAATGGAAGAACGTGTACGAACAGAGGACCCATGCGAATCCTCTGTTTTAGTTTCATTTTTTACCAAGCTGTATTACAATAATTTTATTATGGGATTAGAATCATTGATACCAAAACGCGACAATTTTGACCCGTCCATAAGGCCCGTGAACGAGGCGGGTATTAAATCGGAATCATCTTTGGAGCAGATAAAAGCAAAAGCCGAACCGGCGTTTGCTCCGCAAATTCGCGCGCAGGTAGATGCGATAATTTCAAAACCAATGCTTCCAATCGTATCTCCGGCGGTGGAAAAACAAAATATTGAAGTGCAACAGACTGCGACGCCGCAAAGAGATCAGCGAGTAAACCCTCCTTCGCCACAGCATGACCATGGACGGGCGGGTGATGCGGTTTTTCATATTGAAGTTGAAAAAATAAAGCCGAATCCGTACCAGCCGCGCAAAGTGTTTAACAAAGAAGAGCTTGATGAGCTTGCGCAGTCAATCAGGGAATTCGGAATTATCCAGCCGCTCGTTGTTTCAAAAGTTGTTGCCGAAACAGAAACCGGCACGTCAGTAGAATACCAGCTTATCGCCGGCGAGCGCCGGCTTATGGCTGCAAAACTGGCGGGATTCGAACGCGTTCCGGTGATTATCCGCCAAGCTGAATCAAAGCAAACAAAACTTGAACTCGCGCTTATTGAAAACATTCAGCGGAGCAACTTGAATCCGCTGGAGTCGGCGCGCGCGTACGCGCGGCTTCAGGACGAATTTGAGCTTACCCAGCGCGAAGTCGCCGCCCGCGTAGGAAAAAGCCGCGAGGCTGTTGCGAACACGCTTCGGCTCCTAAGTTTGCCCGCGCATATTCAGGAGGCTCTCGCTGGCGGAAAAATAAACGAATCGCAGGCAAGGGCATTGCTTGCAATATCGGACCCGAATGAGCAAAACAAAATGTTTGTACAATTGGCGTCCGGCGCAATGAGCGTCCGGGCGATGCAGGCTGAAGCTAAAAATCCGGCGCAGGCGAATCCGGAAACGCAATATTGGAAGAAAAAACTAGAAGAATTTTTCGGCGCGCCGGTTGACATAACACGGCGCGGAGCCAGGGGAAAACTCACGGTACAATTTTATTCAGACGACGAATGGCAGTCACTTATAGACCGCCTATTTGGAAAAGAAGAGGCAGTATAATTACCTCACTATTCTGTACTGTACCTCTTTCGTGCCGGGCGCTTTTTTTAGTTTTACAAGCAACTTTTCTATTTTCTGCTGTGTAAGCAAATCGGAATGCGCCGTGATGGTGGCAAATGTAGAACTAGGCCCAACGCCGCTGGTTAAATCGTTGATATTTACACCCATACTCGCAAACGCCTCAGAAATATCTTTGAGGTAGCCAGTACGCTCAAGCCCGATGATTTTAAATTCAAGAAGCGGCTCTCGTTTCTTTGTTGTGCTTCTGATTTTAAGAGCGCTTTTAATGTGCTCGCGCGCCTCAGTGGTTTTTACAAATCGCAACCAATCCTCGGACGGTTTTTTGCCTTTTTGAATAATTATCTCAACAATGTCGCCGGATTGGAGCTCGTGGTCAAGTGGAACGATTTTGCTGTTTACTCTCGCCCCACTGCACTGGTTGCCGATATCTGAGTGAATGTTATAAGCAAAGTCCACGGGCGTCGCGCCCGCGGGAAGGTCAATAATGTCGTTGTGCGGGGTAATGACGAAAATCCGGTCCTTGAAGAAATCAACCTTGAGCGACTTTAAAAAATCCTCCTGGTTTCCGAAATGTTTCTGCCAATTCTGAAGCTGTTGTACCCACAAGAGCTCTCGCCGGTTTTTTACTCCAGTCCATTTTTTAGGATTTTTCCCGCCGCGCGCCTGCTGGTACGCCCAGTGTGCAGAAATGCCGAACTCCGCTTCTTCGTGCATCTCTTTCGTGCGCATCTGAATTTCTGTAATTCGGTTATCAATGCAAAACACGGTTGTGTGGAGACTGCGATATCCGTTCGGTTTCGGCCGCGCGATGTAGTCCTTGAATCTTCCGGGAAGCGGAGGCCATGCCTGATGGACGACGCCGAGCGCGGCATAACATTCTTCAACGGTATTTAAAACAACGCGGAGCGCGACAAGATCGTAGATTTTGTCAAAATCCATGCCAAGCCGTACAAGTTTTTTATAAAGGCTCGCGCGGCGTTTTGCGCGCGCGTCAACGATAAGCGGCCGAATGCTGTGTTTTACAAGCAACTTTGTTAAAATCGGTTTTACCTTAAGCGCGTACGTAAGCCGGTTTTCATAAGAATCCTTAATGGTTTTAGTGAGCCACTTGTATTCATCGGGGTGTGTGTAGGGGAACGCGAGGTCTTCAAGTTCTCCAGAAAGTTTCTGCATGCCGAGACGGTAGGCGAGCGGGGCGTAAATCTCCTCCGTTTCCAACGCAACTCTCCTCCGTTTCTCGTCGTCAAGAAATTGAAGCGTTTGCATATTGTGGAGGCGGTCGGCAAGCTTTATGATGACAACGCGCAAATCGCGGGTGAAGGAAATAATAAACCGTCGGAAATTTTCTATCTCCGTTTGCTTTTCCGAGTAGTGAACCTCGGTAAGTTTTGTAAGGCCGTTCACGAGAAACGCCACCTCCGGCCCGAAGTGTTTTTCAATTTCAGCAATCGTGTGCGTTGTGTCTTCCACGACGTCGTGAAGCAATGCAGCCGCGACGCTTTCTTCATCTAATCCCCACTCATGCACCGTTTCAGCGACGCTTACGGAATGCGTAAAATACGGCTCGCCGTTCGCGCGTTTCGTCTCTTGGTGTGCCTCCTCCGCAAACTTGTACGCTCGCCCAACCAAGCTGTCAGGAGCATAGTTTTTAAGCAGGACGCTCATTAATGGCATTGTACTACCGCACTAGAGAATATTCATCTTGACACAGTGAATTACACGCCTATACTAGGAACATCAATTAGCAGTCAAAAGTCGGGACTGCTAAAAGCTAAAAACAACAAATATGTTACAACCACTATCAAATCACGTGTTAGTTGAGTTAACCGCGGAAGACAATACCAAAACGACAAAATCGGGCATTGTGCTTCCTGATACGGCGGAAAAGAAAAAGCAGAGCAAGGGAACGGTAATCGCGATAGGTCCCGGGAAACTCTCAGACGGCGGCAGTCGGCTCCCGATGTCGGTCAAAGTCGGTGACAAGGTTCTTTTTAAGGAACCATGGTCGGACGACAATAAAATGGAAGACGGAGAAAAGAAATTATTTTTGGTCGAGGAAGACGATATTTTAGGAATCATTAATTAAATCCTATGGCAAAACAAATTTTATTTGACGAAGAGGCGCGGGCGGCAATGAGAAAAGGCATTGACGTGCTTGCGAGAGCAGTTCGCATGACGCTCGGTCCGCGCGGACGCGCGGCAGTTATTGAAAAGGGCTACGGAACTCCGCAGGTTACATTTGACGGCGTAACAGTCGCAAAGGAAATAGAGCTTGAAGGAAAATATGAAAATCTCGGCGCGGATTTTATTAAACAGGCCGCGGACAAGACAAACGACAACGTCGGCGATGGAACCACCACGTCGGTAGTGCTCGCGCACGCGATAATTGACGAGGGAGAAAACATCGTTCGTGAAAAAGGTTTTAACGTCATTCATCTTGCGGAAGAGCTTCGGAAAGGAAGCGAGGCAATTATAAAAGGACTTGAAAAACAACGCGAGCTTATCAATGACAATAAAAAAATTCAGGAAGTTGCGACACTCTCGTCAAAAGACGCGGAAATCGGCAGATTGATCGCGGAAGTGATGCAGAAGGTTGGAGGAGAAGGAGTCGTGACGATTGAAGATTCAAACACGGTAGGCAATTCATATGAAGTTGTGGAAGGTATGCAATTTGATAAGGGCTACGTCTCGCAATACATGATTACGAATCAGGAGAAAATGGAGGCCGTTTTGGAAGACCCGTATATCCTGCTCACTGACAAGAAAATTTCTTCAATTCAGGAGCTTCTCCCGCTTCTTGAGAAAATCGTTGGAAGCGGAAAGAAAGAATTAGTAATCATTGCTGAGGAAATTGAGGGCGAGGCGCTTGCGACGCTCGTGGTAAATAAATTGCGTGGCATCTTTAACGTGCTTGCTGTAAAAGCGCCCGGCTTCGGAGATAGGAAAAAGGAAATGCTCCAGGACATCGCGATTATAACGGGAGCTGAACTCATCTCAGAAGATCTTGGAAAAAAACTTGAGAACGTTGAAATTTCGCATCTCGGCCACGCGCATCGCGTTGTTGCGAATAAGGACAATACGACAATTGTCGGCGGAAAAGGCGATAAGAAAGAAATTGAAAACCGAGTCACACAGCTCAGGGCGCAGGTCAAAAAGACGGATTCTGAATACGACAAAGAAAAATTGCAGGAGCGCCTTGGAAAGCTTTCGGGTGGAGTCGCGGTTTTGAAAGTCGGCGCGCCGACCGAATCTGCTCAGAAGGAATTGAAACAGCGCGTTGAAGATGCGGTTGCCGCAACTCGCGCCGCGATGGAAGAGGGAATTGTGCCAGGTGGTGGAATCGCGCTGTTTAATACCTACGCTCTTAGATTTGTGCAAGACTCACACGGCCTTTCGCCGGTAGCTGAAGCCGCAAAGACCATTTTGATGAAAATATCCGAAGCTCCGCTTACGGCGATAGTTGCGAATAGCGGCGAAGTTCCGAATAAAATTATTACTGAGCTCAAGGCCCGCAGTAGCGCGGACACATGGAAAGGATTCAACGCGGTTTCAAACAAGATTGAAGATTTGAAGCAGGCCGGCATTATTGACCCGCTCAAAGTTGTTAAAATGGCGCTTATGAATGCAGTTTCTGTCGCAAGCACATATCTCACGATTGGCGCGGCGGTTACCGATGTCCCGAAGAAAGAAGACGATCACGGCCACGGTGGAGGAAGCATGCCGGGTGGAATGGGGATGGACTATTAAAGTCATCCACGGTTGGGGGTATTGATATTTTTTGCGCGCATCGTTTTTTATGAAAGAGATTATAAAAAAAGGGAAATTTATAGTAATTGACGGTATTGACGGTTGCGGTAAGGGAACGCAGATAAAATTACTCACGGAATTTGTTTTTAACAGCGATAAAAAGAATAATGTTTTTTTAACTCGCGAACCGTATAATACTGAATATTACGCGGAAATACGGCGGCTTTTAAAAAGCGGCGTGAATCCAAAAGACAACGCGGAGCTTATGGCTGAACTTTTTGTAAAAGACAGAAAGATTCACGCTGAACTCATTGAATATTTATTAAATCGCGGCATTCATGTCGTTTGCGATAGATATAAATATTCAACCTTGGTGTATCAGCAAACACAGGGCATTTCTCTGGAAAAACTTATTGAAATGCATAAGGGAATTTTAATTCCCGATTTGATAATAATCATTGATGTGCCGGCTGATAAGGTTCTTGAGAGAATTTTAAAAGACAGCAACAGAGACCATAAAGAAGTCTTTGACAAGAAAGATTTTCTAGAAAAATCTTGCCGAAATTTTCTCGCGCTTTCGGCGATTCTACCGGATGAAAAAATAGTAATAATCGACGGCGATAAGCCAATAGAAGAAGTTTTTAAATCAATAAAAGAAACAGTGGCGCCATACTTACAATAGGCGCCATTTTATTTAAATTTAGTTATATTATTAAAATAAATCATGGTTTCTCTTTATCAGCCGGAAAAATATAAGGTTTTCTTGGGGAGTGGAAAATCTTTGGGTTTTTGCACTGTTTGGAATGAAGCGGAGTCTCTTTTCAATAAATCGAAAATTTTACGGGAAAAAACGGCGATTTTAGGGACTCTTTACAGCCGTTCCGGAGTAAATATTATTTTGCGCAACTTGGCGCTTAACCCTCAAATCAGGAAGTTTTTTCTCTGGGGGAGCGGCGGACTTTCCAATACCCAATTCGGAGTGATGGGAAAATCATTGATTGAAAAAATCTGGAAAGACGGAATGGAAGACGATGGTACGGTTAAAGGAACAAAATTTAAGATAGAAAAAGAAATCAACGTCGAAGTTTTGAAAAAAATTATCAGTAATGTTGAATTTGTCGATATAAGCAATCTTTCATTTGAGGAGGTTGAAAAATATTTGGAAAACAACAATGAAACAAGCGCGCCTTACATGGAGCCGGTTAGATTTCCGGAAGCTGTCTTGGAAAAAATTGAAACATTTCCTTCCGAGGAAGTCGGCTGGCTGGCAAGGGGAAATACAATTTTAGAAACATGGTTGAGAGTCGTCGAAAGAATTATGAGATACGGGTTGATTAAGGGAACGCAATACGGCTATCAGCAGCGGGAGTTAATCGGTGTAACTTGGGTGATTGACGGCGAGAACCCAGACAGCCCCGATTTATCATCGGCTTCTGATTGGCCGGAGGAATTGATAAAAGTTATCGGCGCCACCGAAAAATACATTAAAGAATATTATTCGGTATTTTTGTCGCCCGAACCGCCGGCGGGAATTTCTTATACCTATGGAAATCGTTTGATGAACTATCCTTTAAAAGACAGAAAATTAGACCAGATTGAAGAAGTAATTATTAAACAATTAAAAGATTCTCCGGATTCCCGCCGGGCGGTGGCAACAACGCTGGTTCCGGAAGTCGACGCTTTTTCAAAAGAACCGCCCTGTATCACCCAGTTGCAGGCGCTTCAAAGCAGTGGAAGGCTTCATTTTTTGGCGACCGTCAGAAGCCATGATATTTTTAAAGCCGCCATTCCCAATGCTTTTGGATTGAGAATTTTACAAAAAAGAGTAACTGAAAAATTAGGTTTTGAATTGGGACAGCTTCAAATCACTTCTCAGTCGGCTCATATTTACGAACAAGATTGGGATAATGCCAATCAATTGATGAAATGCGTATTTTGGGAAAGAAAACCAAAAACTTTTAACGAGAATACCCAAAATGACCCAAGGGGATATATGATTATTAATCTGGAAAGAGGAAAAATTAATGTTAATTTTCGGGGTCCGCAAGGAGAAAAATTAATGAATTTGGAAGGCGAAACCGCAAGAGAGCTTATGAGTAAAATCGCTCAACTGGATATTTTGAGCAGGTCGGACCATTTGCTTGATATTGGTGCTGAGCTTCAAAAAGCCGAGATTGCGTTAAAGGGCGGGTTAAATTATAGTCAGGATAAGTTGTTGAATTTAAATTCCAAATAAATATTTATGGAAAAAAAAGGAGCCTTGCCGTGCCAGTGGATTCAAAAAGCGATTGAGAAAAAACTCATTTGCGGCGCTTCGCTAAAAAATATCAGCCCGGCATCACTTGACCTCTCGCTTTCGGAAAAAGTATTTCGGGTTGACGGCATTGTCCAGCCAAGATCAGGCGAACGCATTGAGAATCTTCTTGAATGTTTAAATGCCCGGCCACACGATTTAAGTTCGCCACTTGAGTTGGGTGTGGTATATCTTGCTAAACTCAACGAATCGTTGGCGCTTCCGGAAGACGTCTACGGATTTTGCAATCCAAAATCTTCAACAGGCAGAGATGACGTGCACGTAAGAGTTATGACTGATGGAATTCCGCGTTACGATTTTATTTATCCGCCCGGATTTCACGGGGATCTCTGGATCGTTATTAATCCAAAATCGTTTCCGGTTAAATTAAGCCCCGGAGAAAAATTAAGCCAAGTTCGATTTTTCAATAAAGATACGCGATTTAATGAATCAGAGCTTGTGAAAAGAGTAAACGCGGACAAGCTAGTATGGCACTCCGGAATGCCCCTATTATATAGCGACCTAAAAGTCAGTAATGGCGACGGTTCGTTAATTTTAACAGCCGCCGTTTCGGAGGCTATTGGTTGGCACTCAATATACACGCGCCAAGTTATGGATTTTTCAAAACAGTATGCCCAAAAAGATTTTTTTGAGCCTGTTGTTTCCCACGACGGACACATTCTTCTCAGAAGAGGCGAATTTTATATTCTCTCAACGCGCGAGAGTATTCGGGTACCTCCGTGGCTCGCTTGCGAGATGGTTCCTATGGATGAGCGAAGCGGAGATTTCCGTTCTCATTACGCTGGGTTTATTGATCCGGGTTGGGGTTGGGGGAAAAATGGCGAGGGGAAAGGCAGGCCGATAACTCTTGAAGTCCGCCCATTTGAAGACATGCTGGTTCGAGACAACCAGCCGATTGCGAGAGTTAGATTTGAGGAAATGACCGAGAATCCAAAATTCTTATACGATGAAATGGAAACCTCGCATTATGTTGTTCAAAGCGGTCCTCGTCTGTCAAAGCGTTTTAATAGTTAATGTGTCTGTAAAAAGAGCCGAAATATTTTCGGCTCTTTTTGTTTGTATGAAATACTGATATGATAGAGAAAAGGTCATTTTTATATAAAAACTATGAATAAAACAAAGTGGATTATTTTGGCGGTCGTTGTTGTAGTGGTGCTGTGGGGGTTAGCATCGTACAACGGTTTTGTAAGCAAAAACGAAGCGGTCGACAGTCAGTGGGCACAGGTTGAAACGCAGTATCAGCGACGGCTTGATTTGATTCCAAACCTGGTCAATTCAGTGAAGGGCGCGATGAAGCAAGAGCAGTCGGTGTTTAACGCGATTGCAGACGCGCGCACGCGCTATGCTGGAGCGGCAACAGTTGATGAAAAAGCCGCGGCGGCAGGGCAGATTGAAACCGCGCTTAGCCGTTTGCTGGTCGTAATGGAAAACTACCCAACACTCAAATCGATGGATGTGGTGCAGGGGCTTATGGCGGAGCTCGCCGGAACGGAGAATCGCGTAAGCGTAGAGCGGAAGCGGTTTAATGATGCGGTTCAACTACTGAATGTCGCGATTAAAGGATTTCCATCAAACCTCATCGCAAAAGTATTTGGTTTTAACGAACGGCAGTATTTTGAATCAGTAAGCGGAGCAGAAAACGCACCGAAAGTTGAGTTCTAAAAAAGCACCACACAAAACGCTGGCGGTCGATAAAGAGGTTATCAGTTCCTGCGTATAAAATTATGTATTCTCTAATTCGCACGAATAAGCGAATAGTTGCAATGGCGGTAGCGGTGTTTATTATCCCACTCGCAGTGTTTGCATATACAAGCCCGGGAAAACCAACTGGGTTTGTAAATGATTTTGCTGGCATGCTTGCCCCGAGCGAAATCGAGGGGATAAACGCAAAACTGTCGGCGTTTGAGAAAAAAACAGGCGATGAAATTGCTGTAGTAACAGTTCCGAATCTTGGCGGCGATACGGTTGAAAATTTCGCCGTGGAGTTTTTTAAGGAGTGGAGCATCGGTAAAAAAAACAAGGACAACGGAATTTTGCTTCTCATTTCGCGTGATGACCGTGAAATGCGCATTGAAGTTGGATACGGGCTTGAGGGCATGCTCACGGACGCCGAGAGCTTCTGGATTTTAAACAAAGAACTTGCTCCAGCATTCCGAGATGGCAAATACTATGACGGTGTCAGTGCTGCCGTTGATAAGATAATGTTCGCAGTTGAAGGAGAAATCCCCATTCCATTTGAAGACGCGCAAATACGCTCTGGTCCAAGTTTTGATTTTATATGGATAGTATTTTTTGTCTTGCTTTGGATATCAAGTATTCTCGCGCGTTCAAAGTCATGGTGGGCCGGCGGCGTTGTTGGAGGCGTTGCCGGTGTTATCATTGGCATCATAAAAGGTTTTCTCTATGTTGGTATCATTTCGCTCGTGATTTTAATTCCACTTGGCCTCATCTTTGACTTTCTCGTCTCTCGGGCGTATCAAAAGAGTAAGAAAGATGGCGGAGTCCCGCCGTGGTGGATTGGCGGCGGCAGACACGGGGGTGGCGGTTTTGGTGGCGGGGGATTTGGAAGCGGAGGTTTTGGTGGCGGCTCCTCCGGCGGCGGAGGGGCGAGTAGTAGATGGTAAAGGTCGCGAGAAAATAAAAATAAGTATGGCATTCGAACAAATCCTCGGTGGAAAAAATATCAAGAAAGAAAATAAGGGGAAAGCTTCAAATATCCCGAGTGAAAAAGAAAAGAACGAGGCATTAATTCTGGATTTGGATGAGAGGATGCTAAGAGAAAGCCCGATATATCGTAAGCTTTCACCAGAAGAGCGTTCCAAGTATCTCAAAGAGCTGATTGATTTATATTTCAAAGAAGCCGCTTAGTAATTGGAGGGGTGCAAGAGTGGTTTAATTGGCAGTCCTGGAAAGACTGTGTACCGCAAGGTACCGCGAGTTCGAATCTCGCCCCCTCCGCATAAATTTTCTACTTTCGGTAAAAATACACGCCATTGCAGATTTGTAATATAATAAAGGAATGAAAGACATGCTTAAGGCTTCTGGACCATACCCTTTGTTAGTCCTCGGCGGTAGTGTCCTTTTTGTTGTAACTTCTATTTCCAGTGGCGGTTTCTTTTTAGACCAGTCTTTATACATTTTCGTCTATGGAATAATTGCCTCTATTATACGGCAATATGTGAAGGATGAGGGTGAGAATGTTTCCAAGCGCTACATTCTATCTCAAGTTATTTTACTCACAATAGCAGTAGCCCTCTTTTTTGTTATTTTTAGATTTAACTCGAGTCCCGCATCCATACGAAGCTATTGTATGGAGAAATCTGTCCCAATGAATATGCCTTCCGATTGGCGAAATTTCGACATAGATAAGAATATTTTTGAGGTAGGGGATTACCTTTATAACAATTGCATTCGACTTTACGGACTTTCGAACTAAGCGTTATGGCGAACTGGATAAAAGGGAATTTGCTTAATATCCTTGCAGTCGGCGCTTCTTTGACGATTATACTTGTTTCACTAGACGTATCAAAAGTAAATCATTGGAATTTTGGAAATAGTCCAAATACTGTTCCTACTTCTTTTCTTTCCAATGCGGAGCCACCTCTTTTATTAGGAGACAACTCTGATCAAATTTCAAACGGATTTTATGAAGAATCCTATGAAAGGAAAAGTTTGAGTAAGGAAGAAGCTGTAGATGAACACTGGGACGAGATAAAATATTACTTAATAGGAACAGAAACAATCTCTGCTTTTTCTTATGAAAACGGGAATTACTACTCCCTTGAAGCAATGATTTCCGACGGTGCGGTCAAAGAAATTATTACCCCTAATGGCAACGCTCTTTATTTTTGGGCCGAATTTGACAGAAATGGAAACGCTTCCGAAATAGATGTCGCGTATGGATCTGCGTGGGATTTTCATATCAATATTGATTCCAAGCTAGTTAAACAAGCGGTTTATTCCTGGGCTGACGATAATGGGCTCATAGTCCAATAATAATTTTGAATCACAAATTCTATATTTGCTATTTTCAGCACAATCTCCATCCTTTTTCTCATACTATGTTTCTGCTATTCTGAACCTGTAATTTAAGAAGATGATTAATTTGTCGCATGACATCCTCCGGATCATTAAAGCAACTTGCCCAGTCAGTCGTTCGAAACTCGTCCAATCTGGCCCGCCAAAATTCGGAATTCAAATTTTAAACAATGAAAACTCCAAAATTCACAAATCTCGCGGTGTTTGTCATCTTTTTTGGAATCGCGCTCATTGAGGCTTTTGAAAAACAAAACTGGCTGGAGGCGGCGCTTTTTCTGGCTCTCGGAGCGCTATCGCTTTTTGCAGACATCCGAAAAACTTAAAAACAAAAATATCCGCGGTTCTCAGAAAGGCATTGTGATATAATTTATATATGGACACACTCCAACTTGTTTCAATTTTCCTTGAGGTCGCCATTGTCATTATTTCACTGATGCTCGCTTTAGGAAAAGGAAAAAAATATGGCTGGGGATTTGCGCTCACGTTCGCGATATATGTTTTCTACGACCTCGCGAAACTTTACTTGCTGAGCATCCCAAACTCAGCACTATATCCCAGCTTTTTTGTCGCAACAATCTCCGCTCTCCTCGCGGTTTGGTCCTTGTATAAAAAAACATAAACTATGTTTACCAGCATTGGCCTCGTACTCATATCTCTCGGTTGGTTTTATCAGCTATTCAAGCTAAAGCGGGGGAAGGCGATATCTCCGGTTTTCGTCATCATTTATATTATCGGCGTGATACTGCTAATAGCAGACGGAATACAATCAAACTTGATAGAACTCGCGGGATTGAACGCGCTATCGCTCGCCGCCGCGCTCGCGGTTTTTCTCACAATCACAAAAGGGAAGTAATAGTTTTGCTTCTGTGCGCTCCAGCCCAAAACCGGAGCGTTTTTTGACATTTCCTCGTATTTTACATACGTTTATATCAGCAAAACAATCCAGAATTAAATAACAAGGAGGAAACAGCCATGAAGAAACTGAAACTCTGGGTAAGAGTCATAAAGCATATGGAAGACGAAGAGAAATTTTCAACAGAGGAAGATGAACAACTTGCGAGAGTCATCAAGGCGAGTATCGAAGGAATTGGAATATATTTTTTGGATACTGAAATAACTGATGTAACGGTGCAAGTTTTGACGGCCTGTTCTGGAAAGCAGCCACAAGTTACTGGAAATTTAGTCGCCGCCGAAGCAGAGTTCTTGCTCGGTTAATAATTTACACAAAATAAATGCCCATCGCGAAAGTCGCGGCGGGCATCATTTTTTCTCTTTTTCCTAATACTTACTACTAGATACTTAGTTGAACTCCACCCCCGGCATTGAAGGGAACGCTCCGCCGACGCCGGGCGGCATATCAACAATCGCTTTGATTTTTGACGGATCGGGCTTTCCCATCTCATCAAGCGTTATATCTAATGTAATATCAGGCCCGCCCATGCCGGGATATTTAAATTCCGGAATAGGAAGCGGTTGTTTCATTGAGCCGACGCTTATGGTAAACGTGCCAACAGAGCCATTAAGCGCCGAGTTCATTAATTTTATATTGAACCCGCCGACGCTTCCCGTCATTCTGTTTTTAATATTGCTAAAGGCCTCCTCATATCTGTCGGCTGGTATGGACTGTCCGCTAATCGGGTCCGTCATAATCGTAAGGTCTGCTTTTATATCAACCTGAATATCGCCGATACTAACCATTCCGCCTTTATATGTATCGGCGGGTATATTAAATCGTCCGAGTTTCACGCGATTTTCTCCAGGATGCAGTTGTAATGTTTGCGGTCCACTCCAGACGGCAACATCGCCCTTGTCCGGCGTGCCGAATACAATTTTATCCATCGTTGGCCGCACCTCAACTACGGTAATGCCTTGCGCGAGGTTATCGTCAACCATATAGAAATCAATCTGCCCGACGCCGAACGCGAAGTATGGAATGAGAAGAGCGCCGATAAAAACCGCGATGGAATAGCTCACTTTCCGTTTTGAAACGAAGAAAACAATAACTCCCAAAACGACGCCAGCGATGATGAGATATTTGAAGTTACTCATGCCGAGCGTGCCGACTTTGAGGACGTACTCAGTGATGAGTGCGCCAATGACACCGGTAAGAAGCACGGTGCCGATGACCTTAAAGAATTTTTTCATGTCCTTATTGTAGAACATACGTTTTTTGCGACATGTGGACAAGTAAAGCAGCGCGTGCAAAAACTTTCCATTATGGGAAAAATCTGACATTATAATTGGGATGAAGAAGACCTTCCCGAGGGAAATTACTATTATCTACGGATTAAAAAACAAGGCGTATCACATCAAGCTTCTTGAAGCGCGTGGAAAATCAGCCGGGCCGACGGTGTGGCTTGTTGCTGGCATCCACGGCGAAGAAGTCGGAGGCGTTGCAACTGCGCGCGAAATCATGAAACAGCTATCGCGAAAAGGGCTTGAGCGCGGAGCCGTATACGCGATTCCTGGGGCAAACCCGACTGCAATCAGTGTGAAAGCGCGAAGCATTCCAGAGAGCAATGAGGATCTGAATCGTTCGTTCCCTGGAAAAAAGAACGGTTCGCTGGGCAAGCGGATTGCTGAACAAATTTTTTCTATAATTACCGAAACAAAGCCAAACATCGTGCTGGATCTCCATAATGACTGGATTGCCTCAATTCCATACACGCTTATAGACCCGTATCCGGGACTCAGGCGCCGCAAAGCATTCCTCGCCGCAGAGAAGATTGCGAACGAAACGGGGTTTGTTGTAGTACATGAAGAAGAAGAAACAGAAGGAGCGTCGTGGCGCAAAACGCTTTCCGGAAGCCTACTCTCTCGCGGCATCCCGGCAATTACACTGGAACTTGGAGGCGCGTTCACGGTTAATAAAACAAACGTGAAAGCTGGTGTCGCCGCAATTTGGAACGTGCTTGCATCGCTCAAAATGGTAAACCCTAGAGACACGAAACCGCTCTTCCAAACGCCGCCGCTATTTGCGGGCGCGACGCTCACGTATTCAGGCGAGCCAAAAATTAAAACAAAAGGGACAGTGCGTTTCCTCGCGTGTCCGGGCGATATTGTAAAACCAAAGCAAATTATTGCAGAAGTCATTGATGCAAAAAGGAAAATCCGCGAGACAGTGAAAGCGAAATACACGGGCGTTGTTTTAGGAAACGCGGACACGACATCCGCGTACCCAGGCTTTGAAGCATTCGCGTTTGCCGCCGTGAAAAAGTGATTCATAAATATGGTATACTAACCGCACTATGAACGATAAATTTGTTTTGCCGGTTTCAATACTCGTCGCCGGGATACTGATTTCCGGCGCGGTGGTGTATTCCACTGGAAAGAAATCTCTAGACGCGAATATAGGAAAAACTGTGGTACAGAAAGACGCGAGCGGGCAAGCGGCCTTAGAAAAAATAAAGCCGGTCGGTGCTGACGACCACATTTTTGGAAACGTAGCCGCGCCGGTAAAAATCGTTGAATTTTCCGATACTGAGTGCCCGTTTTGTAAAAATTTCGACGTTACCATGAAACAAATCATGAATGAATACGCTGGAAAAGTTGCGTGGGTGTACCGTCACTTTCCTTTGGCTCAACTGCACCCAAAGGCGCAACACGAATCAGTGGCTACCGAATGCGCGAACGAGTTTGGCGGGAGCGAAAAATTTTGGGCATACCTCAATCGCATTTTTGAAGTGACGCCGTCCAACAACGGACTTGACCCTGCCGAATTGCCAAAAATCGCGACATATATCGGGCTTGATGCGACGAAGTTTAATGAGTGCCTCGGAAGCACGCGATATGATAAGCGTATTGCGGACGACATTACCGACGCGGCAAATTCAGGCGGTCGCGGTACGCCGTACAGCATTGTAATCGCGCAGAACGGAAAGAAATTTCTAATTAGCGGCGCGCAGCCGTACGAATTTGTAAAATCCGTAATTAACCTCGCGCTCGCGGAGAAATAGCATATGCAGCATATCGGGAGAAATATTATTATTCTGCTCGTTATATTAGCGGGTATTGGCATTGCCGTAGGATATTTTTTGGACACGCAGAAAATTTCAGCGGTGGACATCGTCGCGCAAAACGGCCTTCATTGGCACGCAAAGCTCACTATTATTATTAACGGCAAAGAGCAGGTGGTCCCGGCGGGAGTCGGGCTCGGTGGAGCAATAGAACAACCGATTCATACCCACGGCACTGACGACATTATTCACATGGAGTTCGGTGGCGCGGTAAAAAAGCAAAACCTCGCACTCGGAAGATTTTTTGAAGTTTGGGAAAAGCAATTCAACAAAAACTGTATATTTGATTTTTGTAACGGCGCAAAGGGGACAGTTACAATGCTCGTAAACGGAAAAGAAAACAATGAATTTGAAAACTATATAATGCGCGACGGCGACCAGATTGAAATACGGTACGGTTTCTAAATATTGACGTTCGTGGTATACTAAAAAGCGTATGAAACAGGTTTTCGCAGTGCTTATAGTCCTGGGCTTTCTTGGGGTGGCGGTGTTTGGATTTTATGCAATGCATCACGGACAAAACTGCATCGCTATGGCCGCACAGGGGCTTATTGGTTGCCCTCTTACTAACGCCGCCGCGTCTTCTGTAAATTTTCATATTGACGCCTTTCGGAGCTTTTCATCCGCTGTTTTTAGCGCGGAAAGCATCGCAATTTCTTTTGTGTTGATTCTTTTCGCTCTTGCGCTTGCTGTACTCATAGAACGCAATACTGCGGAAAAATTTCTATATGCCGTGCCGTCGCTCATGCGCCAATCAGATAGAAGCCGCGCACTCGCGCTCCAAAAACGCATTCGTTGGTTTTCCAAAAAAGAAAATAGCCCGAACGTCTTCTGAACACGCGCAAGAGTGCTCTCCGCACGTCGATGGCGAGCCGCTTACGCGTGTTTGTTCGCGTCTCTCTGGTTATTTATTAATCAAATTATTATGACAAATAAAAATATTTTAGTGTGGTTTGGAATTGCCGTTATAGTGCTTCTCGGCTTGGTTTGGGTTGCGCGGCCGGGTTCTTCTCTAAACCCAGGGGAGACATCCGTTTCGCTTGACGGGAACGCCGTAGCAACCGCGAGCTCGTTTTCTGCGTCCGGCAACGCGTTTGATTTCGGCATAGTCAGCATGTCGAGAGGAAAGGTAACAACAACGTTTGCGTTCACGAACTCGGCTTCAAGCGCGGTTACAATTTCACGGATGTACACTTCCTGTATGTGCACATCAGCGTCGCTTATCACGGCCGAAGGCGACCGAGTCGGTCCATTTGGCATGGTTGGGCACGGATTTGTCCCTGGAATAAATAAAGTACTGAAGCCTGGCGAAGAAGCAAAAATAGAAGTTGTTTTTGACCCAGCAGCGCACGGTCCGGCGGGAGTGGGCCGGATTGAGCGCGAGGTTTATGTTGAAACCGCGAACGGTTCGCCACTCATCTTCGACATTAAGGCAAACGTAACTCCATAACATGGCAAATAAGAAATTACTGACGGCGATAGGCGTTGGCATCATCCTTGTAGGCGGCGCGCTTTTTCTTCAGCTTACGCGGTTCGGCACTGAAATTGTGTGGAGCATTTCAAGTGGAGGAACGTGGCTTCCGCCGCTCGTCCTCGTTTCTGCATTAATTGATAGCATCAATCCCTGCGCATTTTCCATTTTACTTCTCACAATCGCATTTCTGTTTAGTATGGGGAAGCTCCGCTCAAGCGTGTTAAAGATTGGAGGGTTCTACATCGCCGGGATTTTTGTTGTGTACCTTATGATCGGCCTCGGGATACTCCAAACGCTCCATCTTTTCAGTACGCCGCATTTTATGGCGCGTCTCGGGGCGTTTCTGCTGATAGCCTTGGGTGCAATCAATCTCATAAACGAGTTTTTCCCGAAGTTTCCGATAAAGCTCCGAATCCCCAATTTCACTCATCGCAGCATTGCGATGCTTATGGAAAAAGGGTCGGTGCTTGCGGTGTTTCTCCTTGGAATGCTCGTTGGCATCTGCGAATTCCCATGCACCGGCGGCCCGTATCTCATGGTGCTTGGACTGCTTCATGATCAGGCGACGTACGTAACAGGCGTTCTCTATCTTATCGCCTACAATCTCGTTTTTGTCGCGCCGCTTGTTGTTGCTCTTCTTATCGCAAGCAATAAAGAGTTGCTTGAAAAGGCGCAGGCGTGGCGCAAATCAGAGATTGGAAAGGCTGGATTATGGTCTTCAATCGCGATGATCGTTTTAGGATTTCTAATCCTCATGTTCTAGTAAAAAGGTCAACAATGCATAAAAAATAAAATTACAATGGGTAACTACTACTACAATCATATGTTTGGCAATGGATGGTACGGAAGCGACTGGATGGTCCTGATAATGATACTTTTCTGGGCTGCGGTAATTGCTCTCATCGTCTCGATTGTGCGCGGATCGGTTAGTGGCAGGGAGCGAGGGAGAAAAGAAGATTCGCCGCTTGAAATTCTTGAAAAGCGATATGTACGCGGCGAGATTGATAAAAAAGAATTTGAACAGAAAAAGAAAGACCTCGTGGATTAATTAAAAAACACACTATAAACAATCATATGAATGAAAAATATTTGATTCCGGTAAGCATCATACTTTCCGTGGTAATCGTAGTGACGGCGTGGATGTATAAAACGGGGCTCAAGACAACTTCCCGCGCCCCGCTCGGCGCGGACGCGGCTCAGAGTACCGGCGTGAGCGTAAGCTTACCCGCCAGCAATCAGGCCGATGGCGCTGAATTGCCGGTAGTGTGGGGGAATCTTGGCGTTCAGATGACGAACGCTGGAGTTATAGATAAGGATAAATTTCTCGCGCTCTACGCGCAGCGGCAGACGCTCGGCGACGCCGAACGGGAACTACTTGAAGGCGCGAGAAATGGCAAGATTAAAATCAACGAACAGAATGCCGGCGTGCTCCTGAATCTTTTTTGGGCGCTCGGCCTCGGAAATAAAAATCCGATTCTTGATAATGGCCCTATGCAACAATACGGCGACGTTGGAGGATTTGCATCTACCGGCGGCTGGACGATTGCAAAAGGCAGCGCGATGGACCATTACAGCAAATATAAATTCATAGCGCTTTCGCCCGAGGAACAGGTGTTAGTTGAAAGGGTGAGTAAAAACATCTACCGGCCGTGCTGCGGAAACTCAACATATTTTCCCGACTGCAACCACGGCATGGCGATGCTTGGGCTACTTGAGCTTATGGCGTCGCAGGGCGTAAGCGAGGCTGATATGTATGAAACGGCGCTCACTGTAAATTCATATTGGTTTCCAAGCGAATACGCGACAATCAATAAGTATCTTGCGAGCCACGGCTCATCGCTTGTGTCAGCTGATCCGAAAGAAATTCTCGGGACGAACTACTCGAGCGGTTCGGGATACAAGAATGTACTAAGCCAGATTGTTCCCACTGAACAAAAAGGCAGCAGCGGCTGCGGTGTATAGTATATATATGGACAAACTTATTGTCGGCATTGCGGGTGCGCTTGGAATTGTTGCCGTACATTGGTTTTTCTTCATGAAAAAAACAAAAGAAACAATTGCAAACGGGCCATCAATTGATATAAGGGTGGAAGGCGGATATTCACCCGAGAGCATCACGATTCCCGTGGGGAAAACCACGATTCTGAATTTCACCCGCACCGATCCGACGAGCTGCCTTGAGGAAGTTGTTTTGAGCGACTTCAGGATTCGGAGACAGTTGCCACTCAATCAAAAAGTTCCAATAGCAATTACACCGCAGAAAACGGGCGAATTTACATACTCGTGCGGGATGAATATGTACCACGGAAAAATCATGGTTCGGTAAACTCACCACAAGTTAGTTCAGTAGGCTCACTAAAGCATTATTGAAAAAATGCCGATTACCAAAAAAACATTTCCAATTAAAGGCATGCACTGCGCTTCGTGCGCTATAACCGTTGAGCACGAATTGCGGAAGATTCCAGGTGTGCACGAAGCAAGTGTAAATCTTGTGAATGAAAAGGCGACTGTTGCGTATGATTCGGAAAAAGTTACCGATAATATCCTAAGTTCCACGGTAGCAAGCGCCGGTTATGAAGCGCTCATCTCGCACGAGTTTGAGGAGGAAGATAAGGAAAAAATAATGCGGGAAAAAGAGTTATCGGACCTTTGGCGCAAAGTCATCGTGAGCCTCGCGCTCGGCGCGCTTATCGTGTGGGGAAGTTTCCCGGTACTTATGTCGTTTGCGCCCGCGTTTCTTACAAATCCGTGGATAGGGCTTTTCCTCGCGACGCCTGTCCAACTGTGGGCGGGGTGGATGTTTTACCGCGCTGCCATTCCCGCGCTCCGGCACCGCACCGCAAACATGGATACGCTCGTCGCCCTCGGCACGAGTGTCGCGTACGTTTACTCAATTGTGATAACAGTGTTCCCTCAAATCGTCTCAGTAACCGGAGCGGCTCCCGTGCCGTATTTTGACGTTTCAACAATTATCATCGGCCTCATTCTTTTGGGGCGATATTTTGAAGCAAAAGCGAAAGCGGGGACGAGCGAGGCGATTAAAAAACTCATCGGTCTTCAGGCAAAAACTGCGCGCGTTGTCCGTGAAGGAGGAGAAGTGGATATTTCTATACAGGAAGTAATTGTTGGCGACAGTATCCGAGTCCGTCCCGGAGAAAAGATTCCAATAGACGGCGTGATTGAATCGGGAGAATCGTCAATAGATGAATCAATGGTGACAGGCGAGAGCATCCCCGTTGATAAAAAAATAGGAGACACAGTAATCGGCGGCACTATCAACAAAACCGGAACGTTTATTTTTAAAACAACTCGCGTCGGTTCCGAAACGCTTCTCGCGCGAATCATTGAATTAGTGGAAGAAGCGCAGGGTAGCAAGGCGCCAATCCAGCGATTGGCGGACAAGGTCTCTTCAATTTTTGTGCCAGTCGTCATCATGCTCGCCATCGCGACGTTTATAGTGTGGTTTGGCATCGGCCCCGAGCCGCGCCTGACGTTTGCGCTTCTAAACACCATCGCGGTTTTGATTATCGCCTGCCCGTGCGCGATGGGACTTGCGACACCGACGGCAATTATGGTTGGAACGGGAAAAGGCGCCGAGCATGGCATTTTAATTAAAGACGCGGAAAGCTTGGAAGTAGCGCACAAAATCACCGCAATCATTTTTGATAAAACGGGTACGCTCACAAACGGCGCGCCCGAAGTTACGGAGGTAATTGTATTCGGTGATGTCCCGGAAAATGAAGTTCTCCGTCTCGCAGCATCGCTTGAAAAAGGATCGGAGCACTCGCTCGCGGAAGCTATTGTAAAATCAGCTGAATCAAAAGGGCTTTTGCTTGGCGCCACGGAAAAATTTGAAGCGGCCCCGGGTTATGGTGTGTCGGGAATAATTAGCGGCAAGAGCATATATTTAGGGAACAGGAAGTTAATTGAACGCGCTGGAATATCAGTAACGATGTACGAAAAAGATATTGTGAAACTTGAGGAAGAAGGCAAAACCGTTGTCGGAATAGGTATAGAAAACCGCCTCGCGGGAATTATCGCGGTTGCCGATACGCTCAAGAGCACGGCGCGCGAGGGAGTCGCGATGTTAAAAAATATGGGAATTAAAACCGCGATGATTACTGGCGACAACGAACGGACCGCGAAAGCAATCGCCAAGGAAGTTGGAATTGAAACGGTGTTTGCGAATGTTTTACCAGATGAAAAAGAGACGCTGGTGCGGGAAATACAGCAAGCTGGAAACACGGTCGCGATGGTCGGAGACGGAATCAACGACGCTCCGGCGCTCGCGGCATCTGACGTTGGAATTGCGATGGGAACAGGCACGGATATTGCGATTGAGTCTGCTGGCATCACGCTTATAAATAAAAATTTCACGTCAGTTGCTTCAGCAATCCAACTTTCCAAAGACACAATGCGGACGATTAAAGTAAATCTTATTTGGGCGTTCGGTTACAACGTAATTTTAATCCCAGTCGCGATGGGTATTTTGTATCCGTTTTTTCATACTCTTTTAAATCCGATTCTCGCCTCGCTCGCAATGGCGCTAAGCTCAATCTCCGTTGTTTCAAACTCGCTCCTTCTTAAACGGAAACTGTATCCTCACAAGTAGTATTGCGAGCAGTTGCGTTGCGAAAGACGTGTAGTATAATGGACATCATAAAGGTCAAAATAAAAAATATTATTATGAAATACATCGCAGCATTGTTAGTTAGTTTCGCGCTCGTTTCGCCGGCGCTTGCGCAGACGAACTCAAGTAGTCTCCAAGTAAAAGCAAAAGAGGCGCAAGCACAAGCTCAGAAAGAAATTAAAGACGCTAAGGAGGCATTAAAAAGCAAGGTTCAAAACGTGAAAGAGAAAGAAAAGGCAGTTGAAGAAGATTTAAAAACCAAAGTCCAACAGGAGAAACGTGCATTGGTTGGCTCATCAACAACTTTCTTAATGGAACAGTTTAAAGCGTTTGAAACAAAACGCGCGGCAGTACAGAAAGAAATTGAAGATGGCCAGAAGTCGCTTCAGAACACGATAGAAAAACAACGTGAAGGAGCGAAGAAAGAAATTGAAACGCTTAAAGTCCAGCTTGATAAGAAACTCAAGGGAATAAAAGACGAGCAAAAAAAGACAGCGGTAGAAAATGTCTTTGATCAGTTGAATAAGGTGAAAGACACATGGATTGATAATTTCAAGAAATCCACTGATCAGATAGAGAAAGTCGCGGGAAACATCCTTTCGAGGGCTGATAAGGCAGCCGCAAACGGGAAAGACATAACCGCGGTTATGGCCCAGCTTACCACGGCGAAAACCGCGATTGCGCAAGCGAGGTCATTAATTGAAATTGAGGCGGGGAAAACGTACTCAGTCACCGTCGGGGCAGAAGCGAATCTCAAATCAGACGTCACAAAATCCCGCGACGCGCTCAAGCAGGATCTTGAAAAAATTCAGCAGTCAATCAAGTCGGCTCGCGACGCTGTCCAACAGGCAGCTGTGACGCTTGCCAAGATTCCGAACGTAAATAAGCTTGAGGTTGCATCGTCGACAACTTCGGCGCCAGCGTCAACATCAACGGCGCAATAATATTATGGAAAACGCACCATTCAATCCGAACACGGAACAGGGAGGCGGAAGCTGGGCAAAAATCGCAGCCGCGATTGTTGTTCTTGTCATCGTTGGCTTTATCATCTACTACTACGGCGGAGCGAGACCGGCGACGACTGAACAGCCGCAAGTGCAAGTGCCGACTTCAACAGGCGAAGCGGCGCTTTCACAGACGCTTCCTCAGGACACAACCGACGCAATTAACCAACAGCTTCAGGGAATTAATACGGGCGACATTAACGCAGACCTTCAGGGAATTAACGACCAGCTGAAAAGTTTGTAAGCGCAAGTTTCTTAAAAACAGCTTACGACTATGCGTCGGGGCTGTTTTTTTGTATAGTGATGGCGATGCAGAAGGACACCGATCTCATAAAGCAAAAATTGGATATTGTTGATTTCCTGCGCTCGTACATAAACCTCATCCCCGCCGGAAAGAATTTCAGGGCGCTTTGCCCGTTCCATCAGGAAAAAACCCCGTCATTTATTGTTTCGCCGGAGCGGCAAACGTGGCATTGTTTCGGGAGCTGCGCCGAAGGCGGAGACGTTATTAAGTTCGTAATGAAATATGAAAACATTGAATTTCCGGAAGCCCTGCGGTATTTGGCGGAAAAAGCCAGTATTACGCTCCAATCAACTAATTTGCGCGAAGAGCGGGAGTACAACATCCTCTACGACATCCACGCGGAAGCAAAACAATTTTTTATTGACCAACTTGAAAAACACGGCGACATAATTACGTATCTCAAAAACCGCGGTTTGAATGATGAAACAATACGCGAGTTTGAAATCGGTTTTTCCTCAGGCGGCGAAGCATTAGTGCTCAATCTTTTAAATCTCAAATTTGACGTCGCTGATATGGTGAAGTCCGGCCTCGCCTATAAAAACAAAAGCGGGCTCTACCGCGACCGCTTCGACGGACGGATTATGTTTCCAATAGCAAACGCCATTGGGAAAACAGTCGCGTTTACGGGGCGCATTCTCAAGGATTCCGAAACGGAGCCGAAATATGTAAACAGTCCCGAAAGCCCGGTTTTTAATAAATCAAAAATTCTCTACGGTTTTCATAAATCAAAAAATGAAATCGCACACGAAAAAACCGCCGTTGTAGTTGAAGGGCAGATGGATTTTTTGATGGCGTGGCAGTCGGGCGTAAAAAACACGGTTGCGGTGTCGGGTACTGGGCTTACTAACTTTCATCTTGAAAAATTGCGCCGTTTGGCCGACACAATCGTTTTAAGTTTTGATAACGACAGCGCTGGCATCAAGGCGCTTGAACGAAGTTTGGATGCCGCAAACGAGTTTGATTTTCATACGAAGGTGCTCAATTTGAAACCGCACAAGGATCCTGCAGATGCTGCAAAAGCCGACCCAGCGTTTCTAGGTAACGCCGTTAAAAATGCATTGCCGGCGTTCACGTTTCTTTTTGATCTCTACTTCAACATAGCCGAAAAGCAGGGCGACATGGCAATCAAGAAACGTGTTCTCCGCCATCTTCTCTCGCGCGTACGGCACGTGCGAAGCGGCGTTGAGCGGAACCAATGGGTAAAAGAGCTTTCCCAGCACTCTGGTGAAACAGAGTCAGTCCTTATTGAAGAGTTGGAAAATCTGCCCGCGGAGCGGGAAAATACGCTAGGAAACGCGCCAGGAAACGAATCAGTCGGACAAAACAGTGTTGCTACAAAAACCACAGGCGACCGCACGGATGCCATTGCGCGGCGCGTGTTAGCGCTTGCCTTTACACACCCAAGCTTCTGGGATACAATACGTGAATACAAAGAGCGTTTTCCTGAATCCTACCACGCAATAATAGAAAATCCGGAAAGCGGCCAAAACGCGGTTTTTGAACTATACGCAAGCTACATTGTGGGCAAGGGGGATGAAGCGGAGCTGAAACAGGAGCTCATGGAGCTCTTGAAACAGTTAAACATTGAAGTTTTGCGCAAACGCCAGGGTGAATTGAGACGAGATATTCATAAAGCGCAGGAGAACGGGAGCGATGAAGAAATGGCGAAAGCGATGACGGCGTTCCAGTCGCTCGCGAATGAACTGGACAACGTTGTTTCAAACACGACACATGCCAAAAAAGAAAAAACCGGCGCATAAAAACGCCAAACACGCGAAAAAACTAAAAAAGCACTCGCGCCCGAAACAAACACATCGCCCGTCAAAGAAAAAGCTCCGCTCGCTTGCCGCGCGGCGCGGCGCTCGCGGGCACAAAGCAAGGAAACTCGCCGAGATGCGCGGTGAATACGAAGTGCATCTCAAAGAACTCGTTATTCGCGGAAGAAGCCGCGGATTCGTGACGGACGCCGAGGTGCTGAATTATTTCCCGACGATTGAAGACGATTTGCCGTTTTTAGACGAGGTGTATAAGCGCCTTGATAAAGAAGGCATTAAAGTGCAGGAAACAAGCTCGCTTGTTGAAAAAGTAAAAGAAGGGCATGAAGAAGTCAGTGCCGCGGAACTTGAGGACGCAACGCGCATCAGCCAGGATTTGCCGGATGCTGTACAGATGTACCTGAAAGAAATCGGAAGAACGCCACTTCTCGTCCAAAAAGAAGAAAAAGAACTCGCAAAACAAATTGAAAAGGGAAACGAAATATCGCGCCAAAAACTTATTCAGGCGAACCTCCGCCTCGTTGTTTCAATCGCGAAACGCTATGTGAACCGCAGCCCACACCTATCAATTCTTGATTTGATACAGGAGGGAAACATCGGTCTTTCTCGAGCCGTTGATAAATTTGATTACCGAAAGGGCTTCAAGTTTTCAACGTACGCGACATGGTGGATTCGCCAGGCGGTAACGCGCGCTCTCGCGGATTACTCGCGCACCATCCGCATTCCGGTCCACATGGTTGAGACGATTATGAAATATACCCAGACGAAGCGGAAATTGATGCAGGAACTCGGGCGCGAGCCGATGCCCGAAGAAATCGCTGCTGAAATGGGCATGGATGTGCAAAAAGTGCATTATATTCAGAAAATCTCGCAGGAGGTTATCTCGCTTGAAACGCCGATAGGCGATGACGACGAGGATTCGGTGCTTGCTGATTTTATTAAAGACGAACAGAGCCTGAGCCCTGACCAGCTTGCGAGCCACGCTTTGCTCCGCGACCAAATCCGCGAAGTGCTTATAGACCTCACGGAACGCGAACGGAAAATTCTCGCGATGCGCTTCGGTTTAGATGACAGTATTCCACACACGCTTGAAGAAGTCGGAAAAGTGTTCGGTGTGACGCGCGAACGCATCCGCCAGATTGAAGCAAAAGCGCTTGAGAAAATCAGGCATCACGAAGACATTAAGAAACTTGAGGGCTATTAATGAATGCCTAATTACTAATTTCTAATAAGCACGTCGGGCATTTAGACATTAGACATTAGAAATTAGATATTAGAAATTCATATGTGCACATGAACTCATCCGACCTTCGAACTAAATTTCTAGCTTTTTTTAAAGCACGAGGTCACGCCATTGTGCCCTCGTCCTCGCTTATTCCCGATGATCCGTCGGTGCTTTTTACAACCGCCGGAATGCAGCAGTTCAAAAAGTATTTCACGGGCGAGCTGGATCCGATAAAAGATTTCGGTTCAAAAAACGTTACATCAGTCCAAAAATGTTTTCGCACCTCTGATATTGACGAAGTCGGCGATGAATCGCACCTCACGTTCTTTGAAATGATGGGGAATTTTTCATTCGGAGGATATTTCAAAAAAGAAGCAATTATATATGCGCACGAGTTTATCGCTAAAGAACTCGGGCTTTCGATTGATTATGTAAGCGTATTTGAAGGGGACGCCGATGTGCCGGCCGATATGGAATCGGAAGAAATTTGGAAATCACTCGGCGTGAAAGATGTCAGAAAGTTCGGACGCAAGGATAACTTTTGGGGCCCGACCGGCGCGGAAGGCCCGTGCGGTCCGACATCTGAGGTCTATGTCCGCGGCGTGGAGGTTTGGAATCTGGTGTTTAACGAATACTATCAGGACAAAAATAAAAAACTCACACCGCTCAAGGTAAAAGGCATTGATACTGGTATGGGTTTGGAGCGTCTCGCGATGATGGTACAAAATACTCAGACGATTTTTGAAACAGATTTATTTAAAAATCCTCTCTCAACGTTTATGCATCTTCCTGGCGTTGATGATAAAAGCGGTAGGATTTTTGCAGATCATATTCGGGGAGCAACATTTCTGATCGCTGATGGTGTTCTACCATCTAATAAGGACGCTGGTTACATTCTTCGGCGCTTAATAAGAAGAGCTATTTTCCATTCTCGCAAGTTAACCGGTGAAGACAATGGAGGAGGTTTTAAATTAAGCACGTCGCGAACTTTAGAAGCCGTAAAAAACACCATCTCGTTTTATGGAAATTCGTTTGAAAACTACAAAAACCTTTTGGTTAATGAAAAAGATATACTGAAAATATTCAAAGAAGAGCAAAATAAATTTATACAAACTTTAGATAATGGCATTCGTGAATTTAATCGGTTACATAATTCCAAATCCAAGGTTCAAGGCGAAAGTGGCGGATCATATAAGATTTTCGGAAAGATTTCAGCTGAAGATGCTTTCCATTTATATCAATCATACGGACTTCCTCGTGAGATTATAAGAGATCTTTGTGTAGAGCGAGAAGCTGAATTTGATGACAAGGGATTTGATAAAGAATTTGAAAAACACCAAGAAATCTCGCGTGCGGGCGTTGAGAAAAAATTCGGCGGACACGGGCTTACGCTTGATACTGGCGAATTAAAAGCAGGGAGCGAGGAGGAACAGAGAAAAGTAATCAAGTTTCACACGGCAACACACCTGCTTCATCAGGCATTGCTTGAGGTTTTAGGGAATGAAGTTGAACAGCGCGGGTCGGATATTACGCCGGAGCGGACTCGGTTTGATTTCACGTTTCCGCGGAAAGTTACGCCTGAGGAATTAAAGCGTATTGAAGAAATTGTGAACGAAAAAATCAAAGCCGATTTGCCAGTGAAAGTTATTGAAATGTCAAAAGCTGAAGCTGAGAAAACTGGCGCGCTCAAGTTCTTTAAAGGAAAGTACAGTGATAAGGTAACAGTATATTTCATCGGTGATTCACTAGAAAACGCGTTTAATAAAGAATTCTGCGCCGGCCCGCACGTTTCGCGCACCAGCGAAATCGGAAAATTCAAAATCACAAAAGAGGAATCCTCCAGTGCCGGCATCCGTCGCATCAGAGCAATCATTGAGTAAAAACACCGCAAAACAACGCGGTGTTTTTCTTTTCTGCATACGCATAAGGTATAATAAAGCTGATGGTAGAAGACCACGAAAAAGATATTACCTATTTTGGGCGGGTGAATTTTCGGAACACGAACCGGTTATTCGGCATTAAGCGTGCCGATCGCCGCCAGCATGTCTACATTGTCGGCATGACCGGCACCGGCAAATCAGTAATGCTCCAAAATATGGTAATTCAGGACGTCGCGAACGGCGAAGGCCTTTGTCTTGTTGACCCGCACGGCGAGAACGTTGAGACACTCCTGAAGCGCATCCCCGAAGAGCGCGCGAAAGACGTCATCTATTTTAATCCTGCCGATTCGGATTACAGCATCGGGTTCAATGTGCTGGAGCTTCCCGACCCGAAGTACAAGCACCTCGTCGCCTCGGGCCTTATGGGTATTTTTACAAAAATTTGGTCCAACGTTTGGTCGGCGAGAATGGAGTACATTTTAAACAATGCAATCCTCGCGCTCCTTGAAACGCCAAACTCAACGCTCATGGGCATACCGCGCATTCTTGTTGATAAAGCGTACCGGCTGGAGGTTGTGGGAAACGTAAAAGATCCAGTCGTGAAAGCGTTTTGGATGAATGAGTTTGAAAAATGGGACCCGAAATTCAGAAACGAGGCAATCGCGCCTATTCAAAACAAAGTAGGCCAGTTCCTTTCGGCGTCGCTTATCAGAAACATTGTCGGCCAGCCGAAGAGCACGATTGATATTCAGGAAATTATGAACACGGGGAAGATTTTACTCGTGAACGTCTCAAAGGGCCGTATCGGCGAAGATAACTCGGCGCTCTTGGGCGCAATGCTTATCACAAAAATCCAACTCGCCGCTATGGAGCGCGTGCGCATTCCCGAAGACGAACGGCGCGACTTTTATCTCTACGTTGACGAGTTTCAAAACTTTGCGACTGATTCATTTGCGAACATACTCTCCGAGGCGCGAAAATACCGCCTGAACCTCACGCTCGCGCACCAATATATCGGCCAGCTCGTAACCGATATTTCCACGAAAGTTCGCGACGCTATTTTTGGCAACGTCGGCACAATGATAATGTTTCGAGTAGGCGCGGGCGACGCGGAATTTTTGGAAAAAGAGTTTGACCCGGAATTTTTAATACAAGACATGGTTGGCCTCCCGAACTACCATATCTATTTAAAACTCATGATTGACGGAGTGCGCAGCCGCCCATTTTCAGCGACAACACTCCCGCCATTCAAGACAAAAACACAGCCGGATATTGCCGAGCAAATTATCAAAATCTCGCGGGAACAATACGCGCGTCCGGTAAATTTTATTCAAGATGAAATAAACCGCTGGAGCGAACTGAGCATGGTTGGGCAGGAAAATGACAAGCCGGCGAACCGGAAAACATGGAAAGTGAAATGCTCCAATTGCAAAAAGGAAACAGAAGTCCCGTTTGAGCCGCAAGAAGGAAGGCCGGTATACTGCAAGGACTGTCTTGTAAAGCTACGCGCTGGGGAGATTGCGCCGAAGCCGTTTACTCCTATTCCGATAGTAAAACAATCCACGGAGGCTACAAAAGAAAGTCCCGTAGATGCAACCCTAAAAAAAGAAGGCATAAGCCTTAAAGACTTGCCGCGCGAGGAAAAGAAACCGAGGCTTGAAAAACAACCGGCCGAACGCGATATAGGAAAACTTAGAGCGGCAATTCAGGACGCACTCAAGGGGAAGTAGGTATTTAGTATTAGCCCCTCCTAACGGCGGGTTCTTAAATACTTAATACTTTATACTCGCTACTTGATACTAGAACTAGGCCCCTTTCTCCACCCGCTCAGCGTATTCTCCTGTTTGCGTATTAATGCGAATAATATCACCCTCATTGATAAAGAGGGGGACGTTAACTTTCGCGCCAGTTTCAAGCGTGACTAATTTTGTGCCTCCTTGCGCAGTGTTGCCCTTGATAGCCGGCGGCGCCTCGGTGACTTTAAGTTCAACCTTGGCCGGTAATTTTGCGCTAATGATTTTATCGCCAAACTTCATTGCGGTAATTTCTGCGTTTGATTTCAGAAACTGGCAGCCATCTCCCATAATTTCACTGGTAAGAGAAAATCGATTTTTGGGGTTTCCTTTTTCGTGAAACCAGTACTCGCCGTGGCTTTGATATATAAAAATCACAGGCATCTGGTCTATTTCAATTTCGCGAAAATCCTCATTTTGGTGCGCCGTGTAATCCAGCATCTTTCCGGTGATGAGATTTTTGATTTTAATCTGCGTTACCGGCTTTCTCTGCTGCATGCGAATAAATGCATACTCAAGAACCTGATACGGATCAGGGTCCTCGTTCTTCGTAAAGATAGTTCCGATTTTTAGTTCGTTATATTCAAGCCGCGCCATATTTATAAATTATGATGGAAGTGTAATAAAGATTTTAAAAAAATTCAAGAGGAGAAATAAAACAGCCCGTCTCATAAAGCAGGCGAGCTGTCGCTCTTCGTTAGTTTACAAAGAGCGACGAATATTGCTACAAGGGCGAAGACGATAATACCACATATAATAACCCCTGTTGCAATGATGTATTGTCCGTACATCGAGGCGTACATTATCTCTTCAGCTCCCATAAGTCACCTCCGCTTTAATTAATAATAAATACACTACCCCGTTCTTCTAAAAGGTTTTGTTATGTAATGTTCAATGAGAAATGTGCCCCCAACGATTCCGAAAGCAGTGGCAGAAAGGAACCACAAAAACAAAGATTGTGGCCCGACATCTTTAAAGTATATGGTGGCGAGAAGCAACGTCATCTCACCGCAGAAGTACGCAACAGCAAGCCCGCAAAGACCAAGTACATGTATGCGCATTTTCTCCTCCGTAAATAAGGTTTCTTGTTTAATTTACTGTAATATAGTGTAATGTGCCTACGGGGGTTTTACAAGCCGTTAAAAAGAGCGCCCACAAATTTTGTGGGCGGGCTTATCCTGAAAACGCAGGAAAATCATGGTCATCATCTTTATCATCGGTTGTATCAAAAGCCTTCCATTTATTTCTTATCTTTAAGATGATAAAAGGAGACATACAAGCGACAAAAAAGATAAGAGCTAAAACAGCTATTATGTCATGTCCTCCCATATACACCTCCAATCTAGTTTATTAGATAAAGAAAAAAGTTCTAACACAATTCAAACAAATAAAACTTTTTATGTCAAATCCGCAAAAAGGAAAAGTTTTCGTGGCGATGTCCGGGGGCGTGGATTCGTCCGCCGCTGCATTACTGTTGAAAAAACAGGGCTATAACATAACGGGCGTGTTTATGCGCTGTTTTAATTTGGATGGTTGTTCGGAAACTGACGCCGAGGATGCGCGCCGCGTTGCGGAGCATCTCGGTATTCCATTCTACGTTTTTGATTTTGAGGAAGAGTATAAGCGTGATGTAGTTGAATACATGGTTGATGGATATAAGCGCGGAATCACGCCGAACCCGGACGTGATGTGTAATAAATACATTAAATTCGGTTTATTCCTGAAGCGCGCGTTCGCGCTCGGCGCGGACTATATCGCGACCGGACATTACGTGCGCATTAAAAACGAGAAACTTTATGAAGCAAAAGACAAAAATAAAGACCAAAGCTATTTCCTATGGACGCTCACGCAAAACGAGCTTAAGCATTGTTTGTTTCCAATAGGTGATTATATAAAGCCGCAGGTTCGCGAAATTGCGAAGAAAGCAAAACTTCCGACTGCGGAAAAGAAGGATTCGCAGGGCGTTTGTTTTTTAGGGAAAGTGTCGGTTCATGACTTTCTCAAGCAATATATTTCTGAAACTCCAGGCGAAGTCATAACGACGGAAGGCAAAAAGATAGGCGAGCATGAAGGCGCGCAGTTTTACACAATCGGCCAGCGCCACGGACTTGATTTAAAAGCAAAAAACAAAAGATTGAAGATGACGGGCAGGCACGAAACTAAACCGCACTATGTCGTGTCAAAAGACGTAAAAACAAATACGATTACAGTCGCTGAAGGCGATGAGAATCCCGCATTATTCAAAAAAGAAATTGCATTACGAAACATAAATATCATTAACCCGCAACATTCTCACATTCTGCAGAATGTGAGAATGTTGGTGCTGACGCGGGTCAGGTACAGGCAGCCGCTAGCGGAAGCCGGGTTTGTATTGGGTAAAAAAACGGCAAAACTCGTTTTTAATAAGTCGCAGAAATTCGTCGCTCCTGGCCAGTCGGCGGTGCTGTATAACAAAAACGGCGAGCTTCTTGGAGGAGGTATAATTGAATAGTGCCGAAGTACGATATTTTCTTTTTCTCCTCGTTCTTTTTTCTTGCGGGAGTTGGGCTCGCGAGCGCGGGACTCGGGATATGGCAGGTCTTTTTATGTGCCCTCATCCTGGGCGCTTTTTGTTTGATATTGTGGGGAAACGGAAAGGGGAAGCGGATTATGTGGCTTGGTTCCCTGGGACTCTTTATGGTTTTAGGAACATTCTTTTATATTTCTGACGATGCGCGGTTTCGTACAGTCGAACTTCCAAAAGAAACAATTATATCAAGCGGAACAATTGTTGAGGCGCCGGTTATAAAAGGAAGCAAACAAGAGTTGGTTGTTGCGCTTGATAATCTCAGCGGAACAAGAATTCTCGCATCTATACCGCCATTGCCCGAGTTTTCATACGGAGACAAAATCCGTGTTCAGGGAACGATTCAAAAAGCCGAAGGTTCATACGGTAGATATCTTGAAAAGGAACGCATCCGCGGGCTCATGAATTATCCGAAGGTAGAATTTATTGAAAAAGGCGGCGCATCAATACAATCAACGCTTCTCGGACTTCGAAACAATGTCGTAGGGACATTTCAAAAACTTCTTCCGCCGGAAGAAGCGGCATTTTTAACTGGACTAACACTCGGCGGCACAAGCGGTTTTTCAGCCGAGTTCAAGGACGCCATGAGCAAAAGCGGAACAACGCATCTTGTCGCGCTTTCGGGCTACAACATCACGATTGTTGTATGGGTAATGCTAAGTGTTTTTCTTTTATTTTTATCGCGGCGGACGGCGTTTTTCACCGTGACACTTGTAATCATTGGTTTTGTTTTGCTCGCTGGCGCGGAAGCATCGGTGGTGCGCGCGGCAATTATGGGCATGCTTGTGCTCCTCGCGCGCGAAGCGGGGAGAATATATGACTTCCGGAACGCAATCGTGTTCGCTGGGCTCATTATGATTTTGTGGAATCCGAAAGTGCTCGTGTTTGATGTCGGCTTTCAGCTTTCATTTCTCGCGCTTTTAGGAATTGTGTATCTGCGTCCGGCGATTATGAAATTATTAAAAGTTCGCGAAGAAGAAAAAGAAAATCCGCTTTCATGGAAAGATAATCTCATCACAACATGCTCCGCACAGCTCGCTGTCGCGCCGGCGCTTATCAGCTATTTCGGAAGTGTCTCACTGACTTCCATTCCCGCAAACATTTTAGTTCTGCCGATTGTCCCAATTACAATGGCACTCGGATTTATAATTGCGGGAGTTTCGTTTGTTTCATATTACGCGGCGGTCGTCGTGAGTTGGCTCGCTTTCGTGCTCCTATGGTTTAAAATTGAGGTAATAGAGTTGTTCGCGCGATGGAGCATCCCGATAAGTTTTAAAATCGGCATTTTCGCGGCTGTCGCGTACTACGCGTTGCTTCTGGTAGTTGTAATCTTTAGTAAAAAGAAAATAACGGAACGATTATGATAGACGAAATATACGAGTACATCACAAAACACAAAGAGCGGGTGACCATCCTCATTATCGGACTTGCGGCCGCAAACGCGCTTGTATTTTTAGAGATAATATCGGCGAACGCTGTAAGTAGTGACTTGCGGGTTCATTTCCTGGATGTCTGGCAGGGCGACAGCGAGCTTATTGAACTGCCGGGCGGCGTGGATGTGTTAGTAGATGGCGGTCCGCCGAATGGCCGTGCCACGCGCGAAATCGCGTCCGTCCTCGGACCAACCGACCGATACATTGATCTTGTTTCAATAAGCCATCCGCAGTTAGACCACTTCGGCGGAATCGTTGATGTAATCAAACAATACAGGGTCGGTGCGTTCATCTGGAATGGCAGAAGGGAAGGCGCGCCGTCGGCGTTTAATGATCTTGAGAAAAAACTGAAAGAGCAAAATATTCAAATTATTACGCTTATAGCAGGGGATAAAATCCGATACAAAAACAGCGTGATAGATGTTCTCTGGCCGACAGAACAGGCGCTTGCTGGAAAAGATTTAAACGATACCGGCCTTGTTTTAAAACTGGAAAGTAATAAAACAAAAGCGCTTTTCACGGGCGACAATGGGGTAAAACCGGAAGCTTTTCTCGCAAGCGTAAATGTTGGGAAAATAGACGTTTTAAAAGTCCCGCATCACGGTTCTAAATATTCATCTTCTGCGAGTTTGTTGAATGCAATACAACCACTCATTTCAGCGATTGAGGTTGGGAAAAACTCATACGGTCATCCGACGGAGGAAACGCTTTCGCGCCTCAAGTCAGCCGGCTCCAAAATCTTCCGCACAGACCAAGACGGCACGGTAACCCTCGTCGCGAACGGCAAAACAATAAAAGTTTTCAAAAAATAAGCCCCACCATCAATGAAATTGATAGTGGGGCATTATAATGGCAGGTCCAACGCTATTGTTTAAAAGTAGAGTCCGGCGTCGTAAAACTGACAGAACAGGGACGCAGAAAAATGTCCTCCTTATTTATCGGCAATCTTACTCGCACGGTCTTAACAAACTGATTTACTGGAAATTGTTTCCTCGCGCCAGTCATGTCATACGCTATGAATTGGTTCTCGCCGTCAAGGAAAACTGCCCACGATTTCTCATCGACAGTGCCGTATCCAGCAACAAGAAGTACGGAATTTTCGCCCATTTTCTGATATGGAGCAAGATAAGGCTTTTCGGTGGTGAAAAGAAATACCGCAGTCGTGAAAACACCAAATATCATCAACGCTGTAACTCCAATCCCTCTACGAATATTTTCGTTTTTAGCAAGCATTGTGACAAAAATAAACACATAGCCTGCGATAGCAAGGGGAATTTGATACACTAAGGGGCTCATAGAATGTTCTCCTTATTTTGTGTTGTAAGGGCCAGTTATTTATTTACTAATAACATTATACTATGGTGGATATAATTTTGTCAATGTCAATAAAAAACCCGCCAGTGGAATTAAATCGGCGGGGTTTTTAAATTTTTAGGCGAGCGAAACTCTTGTTAACAAACAGGCGGCTGCCCAGGTAAAATAGGAATTGTGATGCCACATATGGCGCACACAAGACATAGTATGGCGCATACGGCCAATCCTATCGCGGAAATGAAAAGATTTACATTTAATTTCTCCTGCAATCCCGGATGTGGAAGTGATAGGAAAAGTAAACAAGCACCCAAAACAGAAAATATTACGACCCACCCAGCCGTTGTTATTACTATCATGACAAGCCTCCTCTTTTAATGTTTATTTGCCCGGTAATCGGTTAAATAATTTGTCTATAAGTCCATTCATAAAAACATCTGCCCTATCGTATCCCCAAAAGAGAAAAGCGACAACAGCACAAAACACAACGAGAATAATCAGCGCTTTCGTAAAAGGCGACGCGGTATAGTAGATATAGGCAAGGGCGATAATGATAATCAACCCTCCGATAATTTCTCCAATTCCCATTTTTACCTCCGAATTTACAGGTTGTAATTACTTAATTTTCTACTGGTAATTGTAGCACCACTTATATAATTTGTCAACATACAAGAATTGTTGCCACCAAAATCCTTTTTATGGTAATGTTTCTACATGCGGACATTATCTCAAGAGATTGCTAAAAAAGAAGGCAAGGAAGTCACGCTCGAGGGCTGGGTTGAAGTTCGGCGCGACCACGGCAAGCTTATTTTTATTGATTTGCGTGACCGCACGGGCATCGCTCAAGTTGTTTTCCCGCCGAGCGATAAAGAGCTTATTCAAGAAGCCGGACATCTCAGAACTGAATGGGTAATTTCTATAACAGGAACGGTTCAAAAACGGCCGAAAGGAATGGAAAATCCGAAAATTCCAAGCGGAATATACGAAGTCTCGGCAACGAAATTGGAAATCTTAAACGAAGCAAAAACCCCGCCGCTTGAAGTTGTGAGCGACGGAACTGACATTAACGAAGAAGTGCGGATGAAGTATCGCTACATTGATCTCCGCAGGGCGCGGATGCAGAAAAATATTCGCCGGCGCCACAGCGTAATCCAGTTTGTAAGAAACTTTATGAGCGGAGAGGACTTTGTTGAAATTGAAACCCCGATTTTAAGCAAATCAACGCCTGAGGGCGCGCGCGACTATTTGGTGCCTTCACGTATTTACCCCGGGAAATTTTACGCCCTTCCGCAATCGCCTCAGCAATACAAGCAGCTCCTGATGGTTGCCGGCATGGAGCGCTATTTCCAGATTGCGCGGTGTTTCAGGGATGAGGATACTCGCGGAGACCGACAGCCGGAATTCACGCAAATGGACCTTGAGATGAGTTTCGTAACGCGCGAGGACGTAATGGACGTGAATGAGCGCGCTCTCATCGCGTTGGTTGAAAAGCTGTATCCGGAAAAGAAAATTCAAGAAAAGCCGTTTCCGCGAATTTCATACAAGGAAGCGATGGAAAAATACGGCACCGACAGGCCTGATTTTCGCAAAGATAAAAATGATCCAAACCTGCTCGCGTTCTGCTGGGTGATTGATTTCCCGTTTTTTGAAAAAGAAGACAATGGTGGATGGACATTCACGCACAACCCGTTTTCCGCGCCGAAACCGGAATTTATGGGCGACCTACTCTCAAAGAAAAGCATCGGTGCGATTTTGACGACGCAGTACGATGTTGTTCTAAACGGCTGGGAAATCGGCGGAGGAAGCATTAGAAATCATCAGCCAGAAGCATTAAAAGCGGTTTTTGAAATAATGGGGTTTGAGGAACAGAGAATACAAAACAATTTTGGCCATATGCTTGAAGCGCTCGGTTCGGGCGCGCCGCCGCACGGCGGAATCGCATGGGGGCTTGATCGCGTGATGATGATTTTGGAAAACGAGCCGAACATCCGCGAAGTAATCGCGTTTCCGAAAACAGGAGACGGAAAAGATTTGATGATGGATGGGCCTTCGGAAGCAAGAGCCGAACAGTTAAAAGAGTTGAAAATTAAGTTCACTACTGATAAAAAATAATTATGAAAGACATCAAAAAAGAACGGACTTTAATTATCATAAAGCCCGACGGAGTTCAGCGTAGCCTGATAGGAGAAATTGTGAAGCGCTATGAACAGTGCGGACTCAAACTTGTCGGATTGAAAATGGTAGTGCCTCAAAATGTACTCGTTGAGAAGCATTATCTCGTTGACCCTGAGTGGCGCGTGAAAGTTGGAGAAAAGGCGATTAACTCATATCGCAAAAAAGGAAAGACGCCGCCGTCGGAAGATCCGCTCAAAGTTGCTGAGAAGGTGCTTAATGCGCTTATAAAATATATGACGAGCGGGCCGGTTATCGCAATGGTGTGGCAGGGGATGCATTCAGTCGGTATTGTGCGGAAAATCACCGGCGGGACAGAACCGCTTACATCGGATGTCGGCACGATCCGCGGGGATTTTATGATAGATTCATATGAAGTTTCAGATATTGACGGACGGGCGGTGCGAAACCTCCTTCATGCGTCCGGTTCGTCGGAAGACGCGGAGAAGGAAATCGCGCTGTGGTTCAAACCTGAGGAGCTCATTAACTACCGGCTCATCGGCGACGCAATCCTCTACGACGTGAATTTAGACGGCATATTAGAGTAGTCGCCGGCATCAGGCAGTTGTCCACAGGCGGCTATTTTTCTTTCATTGGGATGGTATAATATAAGTGTTCCGTTCTACAAAGATTCCAGATTAAATGATCACAAAGGGATTCTGTATAGACTGGTCCCGAGGGATTAGACTGAGGAAACCCACCTGGCGTATAGCTGGGATCACCTTTGTAGGGCGGGACATTGCGTAAGAAATAAAAATTCCCGTGTGAGGCGGGAATTTTTATTTCTCAAAACACTATTAAAGTCTAACGCCGCTTTCTATGTGCCAGCCGCCTTCGGGGCACTTCTCAAGAAATTTAATTTTTACCTCAAGTGATTCCAAATTTCCCCCAGTAGCATGCCCAATGGCAATCTCGCGGTCTATTCCATGTTTGCCACACAAACAATGTTCAATTGTGTAATCAACGCTCGGGTCAACCTTCTTGTGTTTTCCGCCGCAATGATGGACCGAGTGAGTGTCTCTATCGTGATGAATATGGTGGAAGAGTGATAGTATATTGTCCATACATCAGTTATATCAAATTAAGCTTAATTTTCAAATAAAAACGTCCTGGGGTAGCCAAGACGTTATTTTTTTGTCGGACACAGTGAATGCACTACCATATTTTGAGCGCGTCGCAAAATCCTATCTTTTTCCTATCGATAATCTCTTTTGGAAGATATTTGCGGGCGATAGTTCTGAGAGGAGTTTTGCTTTCTTTAAAGCTTGTCCGATCGTTGAGGGGAATTTCTGAGATATAATTCACAATCTTTTCCTGAAGGTAGGGCAATACAACATCAATTCCGAAGTGCCCTGCTTTTCTCTCCAGTGGGAGTAAGTGGTCTTTTTCCAAGGCCCCCCATAGTTTTTCAAAAATTGCTCTTTTTTCTTCCGGACTTTGTCCTTGCCTGTGTGGCCAGTAGCCGCCAAATAATTCATCAATTCCGTCACAAGCAATGGCGCATTTGAAGCCGTGTCGATTAATTAGCCAATACAACAAAAATACGGCAGCACTCCCGTCGCTATGTGGCTCTTCTGGCCACGTGAAATCGAGGAAATTTTTCGCAGCTACTGCGGACCCTTTTTCCGGAATGTATTCATGGTGAATCGCCGAAAATTTTTTGGCAGCGATTCTGGCGAATTGTAGATCAGGATGTCTCTCGTCTCCGACAATTGTAAGTGCATGAATCGGAGTTTTTCGCCCGACGATTTCCCTGATTTTAGCAAGGCAAAACGAAGAATCCACTCCGCCCGATAGGGTAGTGCAGATTACCCCGCCATTTTTTTCAAGACAGACATCTACACATTTACTGAAGGATTCTGTCAGAATTTTCTCGAGCTCCGTTAAGCTCCAGTTATTATTTAACACCTGCGCAATCACCGGCATAGTAATCGCTTTTCTCCACTCCGTTAATTTAGCTGTCCCAGCCATATTCAGTTCTCCTCCGTTTATGTAGAAGATCAATTTGCTGCTTTGTAGCATACAAGATATTTAAAATTTGTCAATAATAGTGAGACACGGGAATTTTTATTTGTGGTATACTATTACTATGATCAATTATTTAAATCAGTACTGGTGGGTACTGGCCGTAGTTGTGGCGTGGAGTCTGATTTGGAAAGGGCTCGCACTTTGGAAAGCGGCGAGAAATGACAGCAAGCCGTGGTTTGTGGCGCTCTTGATTGTGAACACCGCCGGGCTTCTAGAAATCCTTTACATATTTTGGCTCAACAAGTTTGGAAAACACGGAAGATAAAAATAAATTCCTTGTCGGGCTGCCGGGAATTGGACCCGGTCTACATGCACCCCATGCATGCGTACTACCGGTATACTACAGCCCGCCTTCATCAGAACTTCGGGGGTAAACCCGCTTTAGTTATATCACGCTAGTCCGAAAACAAAAACCGCCTTTAGGGCGGAATTTTGTTTTTTACTATTTTGTTTTCTTAGTCAGTGTTCGTAAGCACTTTATACACACAAGCGATCGCTTGCCGGCGCGCAAAAGCTGCGTCCATTGCAGATTAGCGCGTTTCTTGGTCCAGTTTGTCGGGTTAAACTTTCCGCGCAGTTTTCTGCGCGTCCCGCCCATTGAGTACGATTTTTCACACTTTTCACACGCTCGCATAATGTAAGTAGAATACAGGCAACGGCGGAAATGTCAAATTTGAGCCGTTAATAAATAATATTATCCCACCGTCGTTTCTTTGTAGGTCTTTTTTGTGAAGTTAAATTCGTAGAACTTCATACTATCGCCGGAGCCGATTTGAATAATCACCGTGTTGCGCGACGCATCGGTTTGAAAAACTATATTGCCGGTCGCGGCGCTTTTTGGCGGTATGGAAGCGAACTGACCGTTTACTTCCGTCGCTTTGATGTTGTCTCCGCTGAGATTTAGAACCTCAATTGAGCTTTTGGGGTCAAACGCGGAGTATCCCGATGCGGTGTCGGTGAACACTTTAAGATCCAATGTAAGCGTTCCGTCTGTTTCCCTCCGCGCGTCTTCCACTGTCACAGTAATGCTTGTTTGCGGCGAGAGTGCTGGGCTGGATTGCGTGGTAAAAATAATCGCGGTGGGAATGCTAACGCTATTCTGCGGCGCCGTTTGTTGAGGAGTCACATTTTGAACCGGCGTCGTATTTGTTTGCTGCGAACCAGTTTGCGGAGAGCTTATTGAGCCGTTTGCCATCTCAAGCTGTGACTGCGTATTTTTGAGGTCCGTTGAAAGCGAGCCAATCCGGTCGGACATTAACAAAAATCCTCCCGCGACAAGAAATGCAAAAACAACAATTGTTATATAAATCGGCGCATCGCTTTTTCTTTCCATTACAAACTAGTATATCATAAAAATATGGATATGACGTTTGTATTTGCCCTAGTGATTTTATTATTTTCCGTTGTAATTCATGAAGTGTCACACGGGTATATGGCGGAACATTTAGGAGACGACACCGCGCGCAGGGCGGGGCGCTTGACGCTCAATCCAATAAAACATTTAGATCTTGTAGGTTCCTTTTTAGTCCCCGGATTTCTTGCTCTCGCTGGTGGAGTCATTTTCGGTTGGGCAAAGCCAGTTCCGTTTGATCCGCGGAATCTAAAGAATCCACGGCGCGATGAAGGGCTCGTCGCGCTCGCAGGCCCGGCAAGCAACTTCATCATCGCGCTCGTTTTTATTTTTCTCTATCGCGTTGTTTCCGCCTCTCCGCTTTTCCTTATGGTTATTCAGGTAAATATCGCACTTGCGATTTTTAACGCGCTTCCAATTCCGCCACTCGACGGCTCAAAAATTCTCTATGCAGTACTCCCGCATTCTCCGCGGACCGACGCATGGTATGCCATGTTTGAACGCCAGGGATTCATTTTTCTGCTCATCATCATCTTCCTCGGCTCGCGCGTCATTGATTTCATAATCTTTTTTATTTACCGCATCCTCATGGGCGGAATGGGGTAGGAATCAAACGATTTTTTTATTCTACGGCCATTATCTTGACTTCTTAGGCAGGTCGGTTACTATATACACATACATCGCCAAACGGTTGGCGTTTTTGAATGAATCAGAGGTAACTCACTACAAACTACTCACTACCAACTACTAACTGTTTTTCACATATGCCGACAATCAATCAATTACTCAAAAAACACAAACGAAGGACCGGCAAACCGAAAGACAAGACGCCGGGGCTTGGTTTTTATTTTAACTATCTCAAAAATAGGCCAGTGGATTCATCGTCGCCATTTAAGCGCGGAGTATGTGTTAAAGTGTTTACCACGACTCCAAAGAAGCCGAACTCAGCGCTTCGGAAAGTCGCCCGCGTCCGCCTCACAAACGGCATGGAAGTCACGGCGTACATTCCAGGTGAGGGGCACAATCTTCAGGAACACTCTGTGGTGGTAATTCGCGGCGGCCGCGTAAAGGACTTGCCGGGCGTTCGGTACCACATCGTTCGCGGCGTTCTTGATACGGAAGGCGTAAAAGACAGAAAACAGCAAAGAAGCAAATACGGCGCAAAGCACGTAAAAAAGTAGACGAACATATTTTATGCGTAAGAAAGGATATTATAAAAAAAGAGACCACGATAGCGACCACAAATTCACACGCGTGGATATTGCGCGTTTCATTAATTATTTAATGACTGGCGGAAAAAAGACCCGCGCGGAATTTGTGTTTTACGGCGCGATGGAAAAACTTCAGGAAGTCACGAAACAAGACCCAGTTTCTATTTTTGAAAAAGCGATAGAAAATGCCACCCCGATGCTTGAGGTTGTCTCTCAGCGTATCGGCGGAGCAAATTACCAGATTCCGCGCGAAATCAGGCCGGAACGGAAATTCTTCCTTGCGACGCACTGGCTTATCCAAGCCGCGCGCGGAAAGAAGGGGAAACCGATGGCGGAAAAACTTGCCGATGAAATCATCGCCGCCTCAAAGAACGAAGGCATAGCTATCAAGAAAAAGCAGGACATGCACCGCATGGCCGAAGCGAACCGCGCTTTCGCGTCGCTTTTGAGAAAGCCAACAGTTCGGCAATAAAGCTATATGCCGCGGCAATACCCGATTCAAAAAGTTAGGGACATTGGTATTATTGCGCACATTGATGCCGGCAAAACAACGGTATCAGAGCGCGTTTTATTTTATACCGGAATTTCCCATAAAATCGGCGAGGTGCACGAGGGCGACACGGTTATGGACTGGATGGAACAAGAGCGCGAGCGCGGCATTACAATCACATCAGCCGCGACAACGTGTTTTTGGACTCCGACGTACACAAAAGAGAATAAGAAGACAAATGAATACCGCATTAACCTAATTGATACGCCGGGACATATTGACTTTACAGTTGAGGTAAAACGCTCGCTTCGCGTGCTTGACGGAGCAGTTGTTATTTTTGACGGAGTAGCAGGCGTTGAACCTCAGTCGGAAACGAACTGGCGGTATGCGGATGAGTTCGGCGTGCCGCGCGTTTGTTTCATCAACAAACTTGATCGCATGGGCGCGAATTTTGAAAAAGACGTTGAGTCCATCCACGAACGGCTTACGCCGAACGCGATTGTGCTTCAGCTCCCGATAGGCGCCGAGGAGCATTTTGAGGGTGTGGTAAATCTTCTTGAAGAAAAAGCGTATCGCTTTGAAGGTGAACACGGCGAACGCATTACGGAAATTCCCATACCGGAAAATATGAAAAAACTTGTTGCCGAGAAACGAAAAGACCTTATTGAAAAAATCGCTGAAACCGACGATGCTCTCATAGGCATCTATCTTGAAGGAAAAGAAATCCCACTTGAAGATTTAAAAAAAGCGCTTCGCAAAGCGACGCTTGCGGTCAAGCTCGTTCCGATTCTCTGCGGCTCGGCTCTAAAGAACAAGGGCGTGCAATTTATGTTGGACGCGGTTGCTGATTATCTCCCGTCCCCGATAGACCTTCCGCCGGTCAAGGGCACAAATCCCAAAACAAATACTGAAGAGGAACGGCACCCCGATGACAATGAGCCGTTCTCTGGCCTCGCGTTTAAAATCGCCGCGGACCCGTTTGTGGGCGCACTCACATATGTTCGCGTGTACTCGGGTATTTTGAAGCGCGGCAGCTATGTTTTAAATGTTAAAAAGAATACGCAGGAACGCATTGGGCGCGTGGTTCTTATGCATGCAAACCATCGCGAAGAGGCGGAAGAAATTTACGCCGGCGACCTATGCGCGATTGTTGGATTGAAAGATACGACAACGGGCGACACGCTTGCTGATCCGGAGCATCCGATTATTCTTGAAAGCATTGTTTTCCCTGAACCGGTCATTTCAATTCGTATTGAGCCGAAGACAAAAGCCGACCAGGAAAAAATGGGACTTGCGCTTCATAGGCTTTCTGATGAAGACCCGACGTTTCGTGTGAGCGGCGACATAGAAACCGGCGAAACGATCATCGGTGGCATGGGCGAACTTCACCTTGAAGTCATTGTGGAACGCATGAAGCGCGAATTCGGCGTTGAAGCGAACGTAGGACGCCCGCAGGTTGCTTATAAGGAAACGATTAAAGGCAAAGCCGAAGCGGAGGGTAAGTACATCCGGCAGTCCGGCGGAAAAGGACAATACGGGCACGTGTGGCTTAAGATTGAACCGCTTGAACGCGGAAAAGGATTTGAGTTTGTTGACGCGATTAAGGGAGGTGCAATTCCGCGCGAATTTATCTCGCCTATTGAAAAAGGCGTTGAGGAAGCGCTGGATAAGGGCGTTCTCGCTGGCTACAAACTCGTTGATTTGAAAGTTACGCTGTTTGACGGCTCGTACCACGAAGTTGACTCGTCTGAGTTTGCTTTCAAAATCGCCGCATCAATGGCGCTTCAGGAAGCGGCGCGGCAGGCAAAATTGGTTTTACTTGAACCAGTCATGAAAGTGCAGACAATAGCGCCGGCGGAATTTTTGGGAGACATAACCGGCGACCTCAGCTCGCGGCGCGCGAAAATAACCGACATGGGAGAACGCGGCAATTTAAGAATTGTAAATTCAACCGTGCCGATGGCCGAAATGTTCGGATATGTCACGAATCTCCGTTCAATTACGCAGGGGCGCGGCAATTTCAATATGGAGTTCTCGCATTATGACGAGGTCCCGGGAAGCATCACCCAGCAGATAGTTGAGGGCAGAAAGAAATAAAGTATGATATACTGAAAGAGTAGGCGAACGCGCCGCGTTGTTTTTTAAAGCAATGGCTTGACAATTAGGGCGTAAGGGATACAATCACTCTTGTTATTATAACTGGTACTATATAGGTCGAAAAATACATTAATATACATTAACCAAAATTATGGCAGAAAAAGAAAAATTTCAGCGAACAAAGCCGCACGTAAACGTCGGCACGATTGGACACGTTGACCACGGAAAGACGACCCTTACGGCCGCCATCACGCATGTTCTCCACATGAAAGGCTTTGCAAAGAAGGAAGAGTCAGTCGATATGATTGACAATGCTCCCGAAGAGAAGGCGCGCGGTATTACTATCGCCCTTCATCACTCTGAATATGAAACAGCGAAGCGCCACTACGCGCACATTGATGCCCCAGGACACGCGGACTACATCAAAAACATGATTACCGGCGCGGCTCAGATGGACGGCGCGGTGCTTGTAGTTGCTGCAACTGACGGCCCAATGCCTCAGACGCGCGAACACATTCTTTTGGCATACCAGGTTGGTGTTCCGAAGATTGTGGTTTTCTTGAACAAGGTTGATATGGTTGACGATAAAGAGCTCGTCGATCTCGTGGAGTCAGAAGTGCGCGAGCTTCTTAAGAAGTATCACTTTGATGGCGACGCAACTCCAGTCATTCGCGGTTCGGCGCTAAAAGCGCTTGAAGCGAAGACATTGGAAGACCCGGCAGTAAAACCGATCTTGGATCTTGTTGATGCTTTGGATGCTTACATTCCTGATCCGGTTCGTGAAACCGATAAGCCGTTCCTTATGCCGATTGAAGACATCTTTTCAATTGAAGGGCGCGGTACGGTGGTAACTGGCCGTGCGGAACGCGGTGTCATTAAGGTAAACGAGGAAGTTGAAGTTGTCGGTTTGAAGCCGACGCAGAAGACGGTGGTAACTGGCATTGAAATGTTTCAGAAAACGCTTGATGAAGGACGCGCCGGCGACAACGTCGGAATCCTTCTCCGCGGACTTAAGAAAGAAGACGTGGAACGCGGCCAGGTTATCGCAAAGACAGGCAGCATCACGCCGCATTCTGAATTTGAAGCAGAAATCTACGTGCTCTCAAAAGAAGAAGGAGGAAGGCACACGCCGTTCTTCAAGGGATACAAGCCGCAGTTCTATATCAGAACCACGGATGTTACCGGAGAAGTTATCCTCAAGGAGGGAACTGAGATGGTTATGCCTGGCGATACGGTTAGCATTACTGTAAAACTTATGGCGCCAGTAGCGCTTGAAGAGAAACAGCGGTTCGCTATCCGCGAAGGAGGCAAGACGGTTGGAGCGGGCGCGGTCACAAAAATACTGAAGTAAAGTTTTTCGAATGCCGCTCTTTGAAACTCGGTTGAAATATTAACAATAATCATGGCAAAAAAAGAAGCAGAACTTCCGCGCGAAAAGCTCCGCCTCCGCATAAAGTCATACGATGCGAAGCTTATTGATAGTTCAGTCCATCAGATAATTGAAGCCATAAAGCGGCAGGGCGGGCAGATTGTCGGCCCAATCCCGCTACCGACCGAGTTCAAAAAGTACACGGTAAACCGCTCGACGTTTGTACACAAGAAATCCCGCGACCAGTTTGAGATTCGCGTGCATAAGCGCATGATTGACGTTCTAAATCCTCAGCAGAAAATCATTGAATCGCTGACGGATTTGAACCTTCCCGCGGGTGTTGACGTGGAAATTAAGATGAGCTAACATACCCCATAACGGGTTTAGCCTATCTAAGTCTAAGGAAAACGACAGGGCTTGCCCCTGCCGTTTTCATATCAGGTGAGTTTGTCCTAGATAATGCCACGTACGCGGCATGTGTATATAGTTTTGTATGGAAAAAATCATTGCTACAAAAAAACATATGACCCAGATCTGGGATGGAGAGACCGTCGTTCCTGTGACGGTTCTTGAGTTTGCTCCCAAAATAGAATCAGGAGAAATAGAAAAACTAAAAGCCGGGGATATGGTTCGTGTCTCCGGCATTTCGCATGGTAAGGGGTTTCAGGGCGTTGTAAAAAGGCACGGTTTCCACGGAGGTCCTAAGAGTCACGGCCAAAAGGACAGGCTTCGCGCCCCGGGATCTTTGGGTCCGACGGCTCCGCAGCGCGTTATTAAAGGAAGAAAGATGGCTGGGCGCATGGGCGCAAAGCGCGTAACGGTGAGAAATTTAAAGATTGCCAGAATGGTGCCGGAGGAACGCCTTATTATGGTGCGCGGCGCCGTACCGGGTATGCGCGGAACGAAAATTGAAATCCGAAAGTAATTTCTAATATCTAATTACAAATTACTATTTACTATCACTATGATCACTGATCTCTACAACAAAGAAAACGAGAAAATCGGAACAGTTGAACTAAGAGATGCTGTATTTTCTCAAAAGTGGAATCCTGATCTTGTGAACCAGGTTATTCTTGCGCAACTTTCAAATCGCAGGCAACCGCTCGCGCACACAAAAGGGCGCGGAGACGTAAGCGGTGGAGGTAAAAAGCCGTATGCGCAGAAGCATACGGGCCGTTCCCGGCAAGGTTCTTCGCGTTCGCCATTATGGAAAGGAGGCGGCGTGACATTCGGACCGACTAAGGAACGCAATTTTATAAAGAAGATTAATAAGAAGATGCGCGAAGTCGCTCTCTCCTCGCTCCTTTCAAGGAAGCTCAAAGACGGAGAAGTAAAAATTATTGACGACCTTTCACTTCAAGCGTACAAAACAAAACTTGCCGCGCATGTAGTTAAACAACTTATCGGCAAGAGCACTAGCGTTCTGTTTGTCCCGGCAAAAGAGCACGCGCTCTTTTCACGCGCTGGAAGGAATATCCCGCAGGTAGCCGTGCTTCAAGCGCCGAATTTAAATGTGTATGACTGCGCATCGCATAAATTCGTTATTCTTGAGAAAAATGCGTTAAACGAAATTCCAGTGCAGTCGCGATTGAATAAATAATCCCATGAGTATTTTTACAAAAAACAAACCAAAAGAGAAAGAAAACCAGCCGGTTGATGCGGTAAAAAAACAGGCGCCAATAGCGTCGGTTTCTGGAACGCGCTCACGAATCACAAAAAGCATAATTCTTAAGCCGCATATCAGTGAAAAAGCGGCGCAAGACGAAGCTAATGGCAGATACGTGTTTTTGGTTACGAGGAATGCGAAAAAGCCGGAAATCAAAAAAGAAATCCAGGAGCGATACGGCGTTAAAGTCAGTTCCGTAAATACAGTTATAAAGAAAGGGAGAGAAACGCACTGGAGGGGAAAAGCGGGAAAAAAACCGATTATAAAAAAGGCAATCGTCACACTCGCTGCCGGCCAAAAAATAGAAAACTAATATGCCAATCAAACAATACAAGCCGACGTCTCCTTCAAGGCGCCATTACAGCGTTACTGATTACAGCACGCTTACGCGCGCGAAACCGCAAAAACAGCTCACATGGCGGATTAAAAAGCATGCCGGACGCAACACCCAGGGAAGAATCACTGTGCGGCATCAGGGCGGAGGCAATAAAACGCTGTACCGCGATGTTGATTTTATGCAGATGAAAATCGGCGTTCCGGCACGCGTTGAATCCATTGAATATGATCCGTATCGCACCGCGTTCATCGCGCTCGTTGTTTATCACGACGGAGAACGCCGGTATATTTTGGCTCCGAACGGGCTTAAGGTTGGTGATGCTATTATCACATCCGACGATGCGGCGTTTACAACCGGAAATCGCACGAAATTAAAAAGAATTCCGGTCGGAACATTCGTGCATTCAATAGAAATTCATCCGCGCGGAGGAGCGAAGATTGCTCGCTCGGCAGGAGTTTCGGTTCAGATTCTAGCGAATGAAGACGGCTACACGCATCTCAAAATGTCATCGGGAGAAATCAGGAAAGTTTCATGGGAGTGCTATGCCTCAATCGGACAAGTCTCAAATCCGGAGCATAACCTGGTTGTAATAGGAAAAGCAGGACGCTCGAGATGGCTCGGCATAAGGCCGACCGTCCGCGGCAAGGTTATGAATCCGCGCGACCATCCGTACGGAGGCGGTGAAGGACGCACGCAGCGCGGCACGCGCCGTCCAAAAACGAAATGGGGCAAGATTACCGGCGGACACAAAACACGCAATAAGAAAAAATGGTCGGGTAAATTCGTCGTAGAGCGGAGGAAATAACTTGTCCAAAGCCTTCTAACAGGATATACTACCAACCTGATTTATTATGAGCAGATCATCAAAAAAAGGACCGTGGGTTGACCCGAAGCTTGTGGAAAAGATGGGCAAAATGAAGCAAGGGGACCTGACGCCGATTAAAACATGGTCGCGGGATTCTGAAATCTCTCCTGAGATGGTTGGTTTTGTTTTCGCGATTCATAACGGAAAAAATTTCATTGAAGTCAGAATTAATGAAGATATGGTTGGCCATAAGCTTGGAGAATTTTCACCGACGCGGAAATTCATTAAGCACGGCGGAAAGATTCAAAAAGATATTGAAAAAGGCGCAACCGAGGCGGCCCAGCCGGCCGCAGCAGGTGCTAAGAAATAATTATTATGGAACAGAAATTTGCAACAGCACAACTTAAATACCTACGGATTGCCCCGCGAAAAACGCGACTTGCGGCGAACGTTATTAAGAACCTTTCTATAAATGAAGCGGAGGCTCGCCTCCTTTCGCTCGCAAAGCGAGCCGGTATTCCGATTTTGAAACTTTTAAGGAGTGCGGTTGCAAATGCTAAGAATACTATGAAGCTTGATCCTGGGACTATGTACGTAAAAGAAATTCGCGTTGACCAGGGGCCAAAACTCCGCAGGTGGACACCGCGCGCGCGCGGCGGAGGTGCTCGCATAGAAAAGAAAACAAGTCATGTTAGTCTTGTAATTGCGGTGCGCGAGGGCGTATCAATTGCAGAAGGCAAGGCTGGCGAGAGATTTGTTATTCACGGCAAAAAAGAAAAGAAGCTTACGGAAGACGCAAAACATATGAAGAAGGGCGAAAAGCACGCGCATGAACATGCGGAGCCAGAAGCAAAATCGGCGTCTGAAAAACCAGTCGAGAAAAAGGGATTTCTACCGAAGGTCTTTAGGAGAAAAGCTGTTTAATACATATGGCACAGAAAATCAACCCAATTACACATAGATTAGGCGTCACGATTCCGTGGGTCAGCCGGTGGTTTTGGAAAAAGTCTACGCGGTATTTCATAGAAGAAGACCACGACATACGCAAATTTATTGAGAAGAAAATCCTTCAGGCGGGAATCGCCGGAATTGCTATTGAACGCATGGGAGACGCGATACGCGTGACGATTCAGGCAAGTAAGCCGGGTTTAATTATAGGACGCGGCGGCAAGGGGATAGAAGAGCTTAAAACCGGGCTCGCTACTGCAATAGCAAAACTACGAAAGAAAAATTCCGTGAAGCCGAAATTCTCACTGAACCTCACGATAGAAGAACTGAAACGCTCGGAAATCTCGGCGCCCGTTGTCGCGCAAAACATCGCCTTTGATATTGAAAAGCGCCAGCCGTACCGTCGTATTATGAAGCGGTATCTTGAAAGCGTTATGCAAAATCGCGAAGTAAAAGGGGCAAAAATAAAATTATCAGGACGGCTAAACGGAGCGGAAATTTCACGGAGAGATTTTCTTGCAAATGGAAGCATGCCGCTTCAGACATTGCGCGCGAATGTTGATTATGGAACCGCGACAGCATTTAATTCGTACGGAACGGTTGGCGTCAAAGTCTGGATTTATAAGGGAGAAATTTTTAAAAATAGCAAGAAATCCTAATACATATGCTGCAACCTAAGAAACAAAAATATCGCAAACAGCAGAAAGGGCGCTCCCGAAGGCGTCTAGTTGAAACGCGTGGCATGACGCTTGGTTTTGGCCAGTTCGGCCTTCAGGCGCTTGAAGCGATATGGATTACGGGCAACCAGCTCGAGGCTGCGCGGAAAACAATCGCGCACTCCCTTAAGCGCGAAGGGCGGGTCTGGATACGCGTGTTCCCTGATAAGCCAGTGACAAAGCTTCCTCCGGAGGTGACATTAGGAGGTGGAAAAGGCGAGGTTGACCACTATGTTTTTCCAGTGAAGCCAGGCCGCATCTTATTTGAAATCGGCGGCGTAGACGAAGTGGCTGCGCGGGAAGCGCTGAGAAAGGCCGGGCATAAATTGCCGATAAAAACTAAATTCGTATCTGCGGCTAACTTATAAAATTATGAAAAAGAAAGACATGACAATGTGGAAAAATAAAACAGCTGCGGAAATCCGCAAGGAGCTCGGCGATGCCTACGCGACGCTGAATAAATTGAAATTTGATATTGCTCTTGGAAAGGCGAAGAATGTACGCGAAGCGCGAAAGGTTCGAAAAACAATCGCGCAATTGCATACCATAGCGCAATCAGAAGGAAAAGGATTCTAAATTTATGAGAAAACTCGAAGGTACCATAGTATCGGACAAAATGAACAAAACGCGCGTCGTTTTAGTTGAGCGCCTCGTGCGTCACCCGCGCTATGAAAAGCGTTACCGAGTTTCGGAGCGGATGAAAGCGCATGATGAAAACAACGAATACAAATCCGGTGACCGAGTTACAATTCAGGAAACGCGCCCGCTTTCAAAGGAGAAACGGTGGAAAATCGTTGCCTTGATAAAACGCGCTTTGGAAAAGCCGGAAGAAAAGAAATCCGAATCGAAGTAATCCAATTTTCCTAATTACTAATTACCATTTACTAATTTCTATTTATTTATGATCCAAGAACGCAGCGTAGTAAAAGTTGCAGATAATAGCGGAGCGAAACTCGTTCGCTGTTTTCGCGTCTTGGGAGGCGACCGAAAGCGATATGCAAAAATCGGGGATATTATCATCGCTTCAGTGCAGTCCGCGGAGCCGCGAAAACAAGTAAAGAAAAAAGATGTTGTGCGGGCGCTTGTAGTGCGCCATCGCGCCAAGCTTCGCAGGTCTGACGGTTCATATATACGATTTGACGACAACGCCGTTGTATTAATTGAAAAAGGCGAGCCGCGCGGCACCCGCATCTTCGGTCCAATCCCGCGCGAAATAAAAGAAAAGGGATATACAACAATCGCATCGCTGGCGAAAGAACTCGTCTAAATTAGCAAACTTATTACTATGCGCATACGAAAAGGAGACACGGTAAAAATAATGAAAGGAAAAGACCGCGGAAAGACGGGGCCAATACTTCGTGTTGATGTAAGCGCCATGAAGGTCGTGGTTGAAGGATTGAATCGCTTTAAAAAACACGTGCGGCCGCGCAAGCAGGGCGAGAAGGGCCAGATTGTTGAAATCGCGCGCCCGCTTCCAATCGCAAACGTCCAGTTGGTGTGTCCGTCATGCAATAAAACGGTCCGCGTCGGCTTCGAAGTCAAGGACGGCGTAAAAAAGCGCTACTGCAAAAAGTGCAAAAACATTCTTGAAAAATAACCGCATATGAAAGAAATAACAAAACAACAGTATACTGCGCGGCGTTTCCTCGAGAAAATCGTAGTGAACGTAGGTTTGGGGCGTCTCAAGGGCCAGGCGAATTTTGAAGAAAAAGTTTTGCCTGAGATTGCGAAAGAAATCGCAGTTATCTCCGGCCAGAAACCGGCAAATCGCGTTGCAAAGAAATCAATTGCCGGATTTGGCACCCGCGAGGGCGATATTATTGGGCTTCAGGTGACAATCCGGCGTTCGCGCATGGACGATTTTCTGAAGAAGCTCGTTGCCGTAGTCATTCCTCGCGTGAAAGATTTCCGCGGGCTTGAACTCTCAAACGTTGATACAAACGGCAACCTAAACATCGGGTTTCACGACCAATATGTGTTCCCGGAAATTAACATGGAAAAGTCGAGGATACCGTTCGGGCTCCAAGTGACCTGCGTGCCAAAAGTGCGCAATCGGGTGAAGGCGATTGATTTTTACCGGTCGATTAGGGTACCCTTGAAGAAATAAAGCGTTGTAATAAACGCGGAAATCGTATTGTATGGCAAAAACATCAGTAAAAGCACGAGCAAGAAAAACGCCGAAATACACGACACGGATCGTCCGGCGGTGTTTTCGTTGCGGGCGGAAACGCGGTTATATGCGCGATTTCAACGTGTGTCGCATTTGTTTCCGCGAGCTTGCGTCGCGCGGAATGATCCCGGGTGTTAAAAAATCTTCCTGGTAATATGTTTATTGACCTTTTAATCAAAATTAAAAACGCGCAGGCGGCAGGAAAGAAGCCCCTCAAAGTTCGCTATTCAAAAATGAACCTCGCGATAGCCGAGCTTCTTTGCGCGCATGGATTTTTAAAGAAAGCGGAGGTTAAGGGAAAATCATTTAAAAAAATCATTGAGGTTGACTGTGATGTAAAAAGCCCGATACGAGGCATAAAATTCTTGAGTAAACCGTCAGTGCGACGCTACGGCGGTTATCGGGCAATGAAGCCAGTAAAGCACGGACACGGCATTATAATTCTCTCAACGCCAAAAGGGATTATGACGGGCGAAATGGCGCGGCGCGGAAAAGTCGGAGGCGAGCTTCTTTGCGAAATCTGGTAAAAATTTACTATGTCAAAAATAGGAAAACAAATTATAGAAATCCCTGAAGGCGTCACCCTAGATGTTAGTGAAAATAACATTGTTGTGAACGGCCCAAAAGGCAAGCTTGAAGTTCCGCTTCTGCGCGGAGTGCGTTCTATTCGCGAGGGAAACACAATCCGGTTTGAGCTCATAAACGACACAAAACAGACAAGGAGCAATTGGGGAACGGTGCGCGCGCTTGTCGCGAACGCTGTTGAGGGCCTTGTGAAAGGGTTTGAAAAGAAACTCATTTTAGAGGGGGTCGGTTTTAAAGTCACAAAAGAGGGAGAAGACCTTACAATGAGCTTGGGATTTTCGCACCCTGTAAAATATAAAAAGCCGGAAGGAGTTAGTTTTGAAGTAGAAAAAAATTCAATCGTAAAAATCAGCGGTTTTGACAAAGCGCTTGTCGGACAAGTCGCAGCTGAAATACGGGAGCTTAAAAAACCGGAGCCATACAAAGGAAAAGGATTTCGCTACTCGGACGAGGTCATCCAGAGAAAGGCCGGCAAGAAAGCCGCGGCGACCGCGGGCAAAGCAGCGTAGTAAATAAAACAGTATGAATAAAGCAAAAAAACAAAATGCAATACGTGCGCGTCGCGCGCATCGCGTGCGGGCGCGGATTTCCGGAACAAAAGAAAAACCGCGACTTTCTATTTTTAGAAGTAATCGCTTTACGTACGCCCAGCTCATTGATGATGAAGCTGGTAAAACGCTTGCGGCGGCTTCTTCTCATAAAGAAAAAGGAGCAAAAGCGGGTAAGAAAATTGAAAGCGCCGGCGTTATCGGAAAACACATCGCGGAACAGGCTAAAAAAGCCGGCATAAACACAGCAGTTCTCGACCGCGGAAAATACCGCTATCATGGAAGGGTAAAAGCAGTCGTAGACGCCGCGCGGGAGGCAGGATTAAAGATTTAATATGAGACGTACTTTTTCGAAAAATCAGAAAAGCGAATTTAAGGAAAAGGTGCTTGAAGTGCGCCGGGTAACCCGCGTTATGGCTGGCGGAAAGCGGTTTAGCTTCCGCGCGACCGTTGTTTTGGGCGATCAGAAGGGCCGCGTTGGCCTTGGTATTGCAAAGGGATTGGACTTCAGCTCGTCCGTTGATAAAGCGCGCCGCCAAGCTGAGAAGAATATAGTAATGATATCGCTTATTGAAGGACGCACAGTTCCATATGAAACTGAGGCAAAATACGGCGCGGCGCACGTGCGGATCAAGTCAGCGAAGAAGGGGCACGGGCTTATTGCCGGTGGTTCGTGCCGCACTGTGCTTGAGCTTGTAGGAGTGCGCGATGTTTCTGCAAAGATTTTAGGCAGGACAAAAAACAAAATCGCAAACGCTCTTGCTACTATAGAAGCATTAAAACAAATGGATCTTACCCCGCGTTCGCAGGCAGTAGAAAAATCAGAAAACATCTAATATATGCAACTTCATACAATTGTTCCACAAACTAAAAAGAGGGGAAGAAAACGCATTGGGCGCGGTGGAAAACGCGGAACGTATTCCGGGCGCGGCCAGAAAGGGCAGGGTTCGCGCGCTGGCCACCGGATTCGGCCAGCAGAACGCGACCTTATTATGCGACTACCGAAGCTTCGCGGTTCGAAACGCAAAATACAAAACGTAAAGCCGATTGCTATTAGTGTTGGAGAACTCGAAAGGAAAATGAAGGATACGAACGTTACAAAAGCAACGCTCCTTGCTTCGGGGCTGATTAAAGAAATATCAATATCAATAAAGCTTTTAGGCGGCGGGGAAGTGCGTCGCGCATTCACAATAAAAGGTATTCGTGTGTCTGAAAGCGCAAAAAAACAAATTGAAGCGGCTGGTGGCTCTGTTAAAAAGTAAAAACTGGCTGGCGGAAGCGTCTATAATAAAGTCACATGCAAAAATTCTTAAAAATCTTTAAAATCCCGGATCTGCGTAGAAAAGTCCTGATGGTCATTATGTGGCTTGTTGTGTTCCGGATTCTAGCGGCAATTCCAATTCCTGGAGTTGATGCTATCCGTCTCCAAGACTTTCTCTCATCAAACCAATTATTCGGTTTTCTTAATATTTTCTCAGGCGGAGGGCTTAATAACCTCTCCATTATAATGCTTGGCTTGGGCCCGTATATTACTTCAACAATCATCATGCAGCTTTTGACCATCATCTTCCCGTCGCTTAAAAAAGCGTACTACGAAGAGGGCGCAGAAGGCCGTGCAAAATTCAACCGCTATTCTCGCTGGATAACGGTTCCAATCGCTTTACTCCAAGGATACGGTTTTTTAAACCTCCTTATGTCGCAGGGCGTGGTTACGCGTCTGGACTTCTTTAACACCGCAGCAAACGTAATTATCATCACGGCCGGCAGTCTCCTCCTTATGTGGATTGGTGAGCTCATCTCTGAATACAACATCGGAAACGGCATATCGCTTCTTATTCTTGCCGGAATTGTAAGTTCAATTCCCAGTACCGCCGCAAACGCGTTTTTAAACTACAACCCATCAGTGCTTCCGACATACCTCATATTTATAGTGTTGGGAGTAATTGTTACAGCTGCGACGGTTTTCGTAAACGAAGGCGAGCGAAAAGTTCCTGTAACATACGCAAAGCAAGTTCGCGGCAATAAAATGTACGGCGGCGTTTCAACATATCTTCCGCTCAAGGTGAACCAAGCCGGAATGATTCCGATTATCTTTGCAATTTCCATTTTGCTTTTCCCGCAATTTATCGCGCAGGCGAGCTCTGTATTTTCAAGCAATCTATCGCTGCGCTTAAACGAGATTGTTACGGCGATTTTCAATAACCAGTTTTTATACAGCGGAATATATTTCGTTCTCGTGTTCTTGTTTACTTATTTCTACACGGCGGTCACGTTTGATCCGAAGGAAATTTCAAAAAATCTCCAGCAAAGCGGCGGGTTTATCCCAGGAATCAGGCCCGGGCAGTCCACATCGGATGTTATTGCTGCGATTACGCGCAGGACAACGTTTTTCGGCGCGATCTTTCTTGGTATCATCGCAATTCTCCCAAACATAACGCAGATGCTTACGGGCCTCGAGGTATTCACAGTCGGCGGTGCAGCACTTTTAATTGTTGTCGGAGTCGCTCTTGAAATTATGAAGCAAGTGGATTCTCAACTCACAGTTCGCGAGTACGACACGATTTCCTAAAATCCAGGGCGTGGTACAATAAAACACATCATGAAGAAACAAGCCGTTGTGATATTTGGCCCGCCTGGTTCGGGGAAAGGAACGCAAGCTGAACTTTTAGCGCGCAGGTATTTATTTATCAATATAGACTCGGGTCGCTACATAGAATCTGCATTACGCGACCCGGATGCGAAAAAAAGTCCGGAACTTCAGAAAGAGAAGAAACTTTTTGACGCCGGAATTTTATCGTCCCCGTCGTGGGTGTTGAAATTTATGCACGGTATTATAAGTGGGATAGCCGACTCTGGCCATAATATAGTTCTCAGCGGCTCCTTAAGGACTGTATATGAAGCATTTGGGGACAAACAAAAAGAGGGGCTTGTCCCTCTATTGGTGCGAAAGTATGGAAAAAAGAACGTAATTGTCATTCGACTTAATGTCGCAGACAAAAGCTCGCTTCAAAGAAACACTGGCCGACTCATATGTTCCGTCTGCGGACTGCAGGCACTTGAAGCGGCGAAAGCAAAACAGTGTTCTCTGTGCTCTGGGCCGCTCCGTAAACGCACACTAGACAAGCCCGAAGTTATAAAAGTTCGCCTTAAGGAATATCGCGAACGTTCATACCCAGTTATAAAAGAAATGAAAAAACATGGGTTTAAGGTTTGTGAAATCAATGGGGAGCCGTTACCATACAAAGTGTTTGAATCCGTTAAAAAAGCCCTAAAACTAACCGGCTAGATAGTTTGTAGTGAGCTTGTCGAACTATGGTCACTATTAAAAAAGAAAAGGATATCGCGGGACTCAGGGTATCGGGAAAGATTTTAGCGTCAGTATTACGCGCCTTAAAAGATTTAGCTAAAGAGGGCGTTGCTCTCATTGATCTGGAAATGAAAGCGCGGGAGCTTATCCGCGCGGCAGGCGCAAAACCTGCCTTTTTGGGCTATATGCCAGACGGAAGCGATAAGCCGTTCCCGGCAGCAATCTGCGCCTCGTTAAATGAAACAGTCGTTCATGGTATCCCAACGAAGCGGATTTTGAAAAGCGGCGACGTTTTTAAGATAGATCTTGGCGTAAACTATCGCGGCTATTTCACTGACGCCGCAGTTACGGTCGGTATCGGAAAAATTACAGGAGAAGCGCGGGAACTTATTCGGGCAACCGAAGAAGCGCTCAGAAACGCTATTAAAGCATGCCGTGCAGGAAACCATATCGGAGACATCGGATTTGAAATTGAAAAAGAAACGAAACGGCGCGGATTCAAAGTGATTCGCGGCTTAACAGGCCACGGTGTCGGCTTTGCCGTTCACGAAGACCCAACTGTTTATAACTATGGGAGAAAAGGGGAAGGGCTTGTTCTAAAACCCGGCCTCGTGCTCGCGCTTGAGCCGATGCTCTCCGCTGGTTCTTCGGACGTTATTCAAAACGACGACGAAAGCTTCGCAACGCAAGACGGTTCGCTCACGGCTCATTTTGAGCACACGGTTCTTATCACATACGGAGAGCCGGAAATTTTGACGCTATAGGTTAGAATTGGACGCAGGACGATTTCCGTGGTTATATAGCTGTAGTTATAACCACAAATTAACAAGGGGGCAAACTATGGATCTCAGCATTCGTTCAGAGCGCTCGCTCGGTTTTCTTATTTTTGGTGACGAAATAGCGCTCGGGCTCAAGAAAAGGGGTTTCGGCGCAGGGTACTGGAACGGGTTCGGTGGAAAACTGGAAAACGGAGAGACAGTAGAAGGTTGTTTAATCCGGGAGGGAAAGGACGAGTTTGGAATAATTATTGAACCGGGCAGTATCCGAAATGCAGGAGTAATAAATTTTTTTTTCCTCACAAAACCGGAATGGAATCAGCGCGTGCACATTTTTACAGTAATCGAATGGAGAGGTATTTTGCAGGAAAGCGATGAGATGAAGCCGCAGTGGTTTAAGATAAAAGATATCCCATATGCGAAAATGTGGCCCGATGATATTCAATGGCTGCCAAAAATCTTAAGAGGAGAAATAATAAGGGCGAACGTATTTTTCAAAGACGCACTTGGTAATGTGGAAAAAATTGAGTTTACATAAAACCGCCGTTAATTTAAGGGGCGGTTTTTATTTCCTCTTTGCGGCTTTAAGAGGATTATGGTTCGGACAATCTTTATTAGAACAACGTTCGGGAATTGTTTTTGTCCCTTCCATCATAAGAGAATCGCATAGTTTACAGATATTGCCTGTCGGGCGCGCCTTCATAGCGAATTTGCATTTCGGATAATTTGAACAGCTGTAGAAAAAGCCGAATCGTCCGCGGCGCTCGGTAATCTCGCCTTCCTTACAAAGCGGGCACGTGACGCCGGTTTTCCGTTTTGCAACCTCCGCCGGATCTTCTTTAATATATTTGCATTTCGGATAATTGTTGCACGCGATGAATTTTCCGAACTTGCCTTCGCGCTCAACGAGTTTTCCGGTTTTACACTCAGGGCACATCTCGCCGGTTTCTTTCGGTTCTTCAAACGGAGCCCCGTCAATTTTTAGCGAGCCCTTGCACTTTGGGAACCGGCTGCAGCTCAGGAATTTTCCGCTCCGCCCGAGTTTTATATCCATCGATGAACCGCAGACTGGACATTTGAATTTCTTGTCCGCTTCGCCGAGCGTGGTAAGCTTTTCTATTTTTGCCTTCGCGGCAACGTCTTTTGAAAACGGCGTGTAGAAGTTTTTAAGCGTTGTCACATAATTTTCCTTGCCGTCAGCGATAAGGTCCAGCTTGTTTTCCATATCAGCTGTAAATGAGTCGCTTATGTATTTTTCAAAATTCTTTTCAAGAAACGTGCTAACCACCTCGCCGACGTCGGTCGGCTGGAGTGCTCTGCCATTTTTTAGAACGTACGCGCGCGTCAAAAGCGTTTGAATTATGGACGCGTACGTGCTCGGCCGCCCGATCTCGCGTTTCTCAAGTTCCTTGATAAGCCCCGCCTCCGTGTACCTACCAGGCGGTTCCGTCTGTTTTCCCTCGCTCGCTATATTTTTGAGCGTAAGCGGATCGTTCTCCATAATCTTCGGCAACTCAGTTTCTTCCCCGCGAGCGCCGGGATCCGCGGCAAACCACCCGGGAAAAACAATCACGCTTCCGTTTACTGAAAAATTTGGAATAGCATCACCCTTGCCTATAATGTTCGCGGAGATTTTTGTACGCAGAGTTTTAGCATCAGCCATCTGCGAAGCGACAGTTCGCTCCAAGATCATGTTGTAAAGCCGTTCTGCTTCGCCGCTGCCAGCGTGACGCTTCCGCGCGCTTGTTGGCCGTATCGCTTCATGCGCTTCCTGCGCGGTTTTGCTTTTCGTATGATACGCGCGTGGCGAGAGATACTGTTTGCCGTACGTCTTTTCAATTTCTCCGTAAATTTCCGCAAGAGCCGCGGCGCTTAAGTTCGTGCTGTCAGTGCGCATATAGGTTATCAACCCGTTTTCAAAAAGATGCTGGGCGATGCGCATCGTCCGCGACGGCGCGAACCCAAGCTCGGAGCTCGCCGCCTGTTGTAAGGTTGATGTAATAAACGGGGGACGCGGAGAGCGTTTTGCTTCCGTCTGTTTTACTTCAATGACATGCCACGGATTTTTCTTCGCAGCAGCGATAATCCGTTCCGCCTCAGTTTCCTTCGCGGGAGTTTCATCGCAGACAAGTGTAATCGTTGAATTTTTCTCGGTGTTGAATTCGCCGGTGATAACCCAAAAATCTTCCGGCACAAAAGCGCGGATCTCGCGCTCGCGCTCCATGAGAATCCGAAGCGCGGGAGATTGCACGCGGCCGGCGGAAAGCCCGTAACGAACTTTTTTCCAAATAAGACCGCTTAAGTCATAACCAAATAATCTATCCAGCACGCGTCGCGCCTCCTGTGCCTTCCGTAAATCCTCGTCTATGTGCCTCGGGTGCGCGAGCGCCTCCATAACGGCCTCTTTTGTGATTTCGTGCACGACGGCGCGTTTTGGATCTTTAAGTCCGCACGCTTCTTTGATGTGCCACGCTATTGCTTCGCCTTCGCGGTCAGGGTCGGTTGTGAGATATACTTCGCTCGCTTTCTTTGAAAGCTGTTTGATTTCAGCGACAATTTTTTCCTTCCCTTTTACGACTTCGTAGTGCGGAACAAAGCCATGCGCGATATCAATTGCGCCGCTGTTTTTTTTCGGCAAGTCGCGAATATGTCCTACGCTCGCCATCACTTTGAATGATGAATCCAAATAATGCGAAATGGTTTTCGCTTTTGTAGGTGATTCTACAATGACGAGTTTCATCCCGTTAGAGAAAGGAAGCGCCTTACGCGATTCCTGATATGGTACTTGTTCGAACCTTTCGCAATAAAAATATCAATCGCGTTTAGAAAGGCGCTTCCGTATATGCTGAGCATGATGAGTATGTTATTTTTGGTCTTGGTTATTGTATAAGGCATAGATATAGCACAGTATCTTCTCTAACGGGATTCATAATGTTTTTGTTATACAAAACTTTCCGCTCGCTTCTTCAATATAACCCTCAAGAGAGAGAAAAGTAAGTGCGCTTTGCACAACGTGAGGTTCTAGTGTAACCAATTCTGCGATTCTGTCAACGTCAAGCGGTACTTTTTGTTCTTTTATTACGGAAAAAACTTTAACTTGCTCGCTAGAGAACTCTGGCAATTTCTTTTGCGCTTCAATGCCTAAATCGCGAATAATATCTTCGGCGGACGTAACAAGCCGCGCGCCCTCGCGGACCAAAAAATGCGACCCACGGTAGTTGCTGTGATGAACCGGCCCGGGGATGATAAACACGTCACGCCCCTGTTCAATCGCGTTGCGTGCGGTTACAAGCGCCCCAGAACGCTCAGGCGCCTCAATAACCACGGTTGCGAGCGATAAACCGCTTACAATGCGGTTGCGCTCAAGAAACTGGCTTGGATAGCTCGGCGTTCCTTCTGGATATTCGGAAAAGATGCATCCGCCGGTTTCAAGAATTTGTCTTGCGAGCGACTCGTGGCTTGGCGGATAAATGGTATCAAGTCCGTTCGCGAGGACCGCATACGTCTTCCCTCCGCCCGCAAGCGCCCCTTCGTGCGCCGCGGCATCAATTCCTAGCGCGAGGCCGCTTATAATGAGAACGCCGCGGGAAGCAAGATCGCGCGCAATCTCACGTGCGGTTAGAATGCCATCGCGCGTCGCTTTGCGCGTGCCGACAATCGCAACGGTGTGCGTCCACGCGCGGGGTATTTCACCGCGATAATACAACTTCTGCGGAGCGCCCGGAATTTCGCGGAGAAGCGGAGGATATAATGCGTCGTTCGCTGTTATTGAAAAAATGTTTTGCGTCACTCTAATGTGGTAAAATGGAATGAAGCGATTTCAATTCATTATACACTTGTCTCATGACGGCCTTTCAAAAAAAGCTCACTATACAGGTTTCAATTGCGGGAGTCGCAATAATTTTACTGGCAATTGGAATCGCGGTTTTTGCAAGCAGTATCGGAACGAACGGCAGGGATCTCATTACTGCCAGAAGCGAGCTTGCGTCGCGGAGCGCGTCTCTAGGAGAGCTTGCTAGTTTGGAGTCGCAATATAAAAAAGCGAAGGATTACTCGCTTATGATAAACGGCGCGATACCGCGCGAGGCGGATCTCTTTAATATCTCGCGCGATTTTCAGGTTCTAGCGACACAAGCCGGCGTTAATCATACGTTCGCTTTTACCGGAGAAAACTCCGTTAGTGGAAGTGGCTTAGGGGCCGTGAGTTTTCGCCTTCAGGCCGACGGGGATATTCAAGGCATTGAAATATTTGTAAAAAGCTTGGAGCAATTCCGGTATCTCACGCGGCTTGAAAGTTTTGCTGTCGGCCGCACGAAAGACGGGGGGAATAACGTTTCAATCCGCGGGAAAATCTTTTTTCAAAAATAATGGTACTTGTCCCGTTAGAGACGATAATGTTCTATGCCAACATCATGTACAATAAAAGAAAAGGTTATGGGAAATAATACTATGCCAGGAATCGCGCAAAGCGCTTCCTGTCTCTAATGGGATGGAGAAACTTAAAAAATGGAACGCAAAACTTGATCATCAGGCAATATTTCTCACGGGAGCCGTTCTTCTTGGGCTCATTACAATCGGGATATGCGCCTATCTTCTTACATTCCTCGTTTCAAACCTGAGTGGCGTATTAAACGTGACGACGCCTCCGCCGCCAACAAAGCAGTTTGACATTAAGGGGTTTGAAAAGTTAAATTTAGGAGGCTAGTAATTAGCGGCTGGTGGTTAGATTACCTCATTAATTTACCCGGTTTTGCCGGGTGTGTAGTTCAGTGGTAGAACGCTGTCCTGATAAGACAGAAGTCGAAGGTTCGATTCCTTCCACACCCACATATAAAAGAGGGCCTGTTCCCACACCAATCGAGGTCTTCACAGAAAGGGAATTTTAATTTATCCTCAATTGGTGTTAGGGCCCGTAGCTTAGCCTGGTAGAGCGCCTCATTTGCAATGAGGAGGTCGGGAGTCCAAATCTCCCCGGGTCCACCAAATCCTTATGCCATCATTTATCCGGCCAGAATTTTTTGATCTTTTTGGAATCGCCGTGTTTTTATTTATTACAATCGAATCGGTGCGGGCGATTAAAACTAAAAAGCGTATACCAAGATGGGTTTTTGTACTATTACTTGTAATAGGAATACTCGGGCTTTTAATCGACGGAACGATTGTTTACAAAACATACTTTTTATAAATTAAGCGAGGTGTTTGAAATCGCAGGAGAAAAATAATCTATGAAAATATTTTCAAGCGAAACCGGCCACAATTACAATACATATACTTTTGCGTACGCCAATTACTGCGTCCGTGAAGAAAACGACAAGCTTTCGGACATATACAATCTTGGCTATTTGCCGTACTCTGGCAGTCCGGAAGCAAAAAATATTTTCTACATGGCGCGGAGCGCCAGAGTGCCGCTGAATTCATTCAATATGTCAAGTGAGAACAGGCGAGTAGCGGGGAAATTTGACGGAAGTTTCGAGAGAACTTCTACTCCGATAAATCAATTTAAAACGGACGATGATTCTTTTCTTTCATTTTGCACTGAATATTTCTTAAAACGACACGGCCCTGGCGTAATGCCTCTTGAGCGCCTGAAAACAATTTTGAATTCAGGAATCATCGCCAATATCGTTTCTTACAAAAACAAAACCGAGCCGGTCGCGTACGTATTTGAAGTTTCTGACGGGCGAATGACCCACTTTTGGTTTTCTTTCTATGATTTGTCGCTGGCAAATCAATCGCTCGGCACGTGGCTTATGGTTGATAGCGCGCGGCAGGCGAAAACTCGCGGAGCTGAGTATTTTTATGTCGGTACGGTCTATGGCCAAAAGGCATTATATAAAACCGCTTTTGAAAACATTGAATATTGGAATGGTGACAACTGGACAGCTGATATTAAAAAAATTAAACAGCTCGGGCGCGAGGACAACAACCGAATCATCGGCTTGCGCGACATTTGGAAAGGCGGGCTCAAAACCTTTGATTTATAAACATGAAGAAAGCTTATTTTATAGGAATTTGCGGGGCCGGCATGAGCGCGGTCGCAAATCTCTTGAAATCAAAAGGGTGGCAGATTTCCGGCTCGGACGAGGGGTTCTATCCTCCCGTGAGTGCATATCTAACGGAGCTCGGCATTCCGTGCGTCCCGTACTATTCAGAAAACAATATCCCTAAAGACACCGATATGATTGTTATCGGCAGGAACGCAAAACTCACGCCGGAAGACAACAAAGAAGTAAAAGCGGCTTTCGAAAGCGGAATCACAGTCAAATCATTTCCTGAAGTTTTAAGCGAACTTACGAAAGAAACGGAGAATATGATAATCGTCGGCAGTTACGCAAAATCAACTTGTACCGCGCTCGCCGCGTGGTGTCTGGAACGCGCCCTGAAAGACCCAAGCTACTTCATAGGCGCCGTGCCTAAAACGCCTGACAGCAGCTCGCGCTTGGGCAAGGGGCGGTATTTTGTTTTGGAGGGGGATGAGTACCCAGCATCAAACTGGGACACATCTTCAAAATTTTTGTATTACAACCCAAAGCACGTTCTTCTGACTTCTTTGGTCCATGACCATGTAAACGTATTTAAAACACTTGAAAGCTACTTAGAGCCGTTCTCAAAACTCGTTAAGATGATTCCTAGGGAAGGCAAACTCATAGCGTGTGTTGATGGAGAAAATGTCCGTGAATTTATAGATAAAAATTTTCCGGGCGCGGTAACGTATGGATTAAAAAATTCAGCTGACTGGACTGCTCAAGACATACAATACGGCGCGCAAACATTTTTTAATCTTGTTCACAATGGAAAAAAGATTGTCTCACTCAAAACAGGCCTTCTTGGCAAACATAATATAGAAAACATTATCGGTGTCTCGGCGCTTCTGCTTTCCGAAAACGCGGTTACTACCGAAGAACTAGCAAGCGGGGTTGAAACGTTTCAGACGCTCGCGCGCCGCCTTGACCTGAAGTCCGAAAAAACCACGCTTAAAATATACGAGGGGTTCGGTTCGTCGTTTACAAAAGCCCGCGCAGCGATTGAGGCAATAAAGCTTCATTATCCTGATAAACGGCTGATTATAATTTTTGAGCCGCACACGTTCAGTTGGCGAAACAGTGACTACATTAGCCAGTACGACAATGTTTTTGAAGGCGCGGATAAAGTATTTATTTACAAACCGCCCTTGCAGGGCGCCGCAACCCATAATCAACTCACACTAGGTGACATAGTAAATCGCGTGAAAAAGTCTGGCACAAAAGTCACGGGGTTTGAGGATGTCAAAGAAGGATTAAAGCTGATTCAAAATGAATGGAAGGCGGACGACGCGATCCTTATATTAACCTCCGGCGACTTGGACGGCCTCGTTGAGTTAATCCCCAAATCAGCAGAAAAACAATTTCCAGCCATCAATTAAATTATTTATATCTCGGATGCCGCTCTTTTTTGCCGACACGTTTTGCTTCGGCGCGCGCGAGCGCGAAGAGCAAACTCGAAAGGCGATTGAGGTAAGCGGGAATTGTGGGTGGAAGCGGGCGTTTCTTGTGCACTTTCAAAACCTCGCGCTCAACGCGGCGAGAAACCGTGCGCGCGACATCAAGCCACGCTGACTCGCGCGTCTCGCCCGGTATAACAAACTTTTTTGCCGGTTTTATCTCGCGCTCAAGCCCGTCAATTATTTTTTCAATCTCTGTTATTTTTCCTGCTGGAAAATCGGGGCTCTTGTGTTCTCCGTAAAACAACGTTGCGCCCGCAACATTTGCCTGAATGATAAAGAGGTTCTCCTGAACCTCGCTGATTACTTTTTTGTGGTAGGGGAGGAGCTTCTCGTTCCGAACCGCGCCAAGCAGGCAATTTAGCTCATCCAAATCCCCGAGCGCGGAAATCTCAAGGCAGGTCTTATCCACTTTCCTTTTCCCGATAATGCTTTTCCCTTTATCGCCCTTTCCAGTATAAAAAATTCCCATTGCTTAAAGGATAGCACAAGAAGCGGCGTTGTTTTACGGAGAGCGCAATCCTATTTGTTATCATTAGTCATATATGGCATCGGGAATTTTTGAACTCGCGGTTATCATACTCATTGCCTCGGTTCTTGGTGTAATCGCAAAACTTTTGCGCCAGCCGATTATACTCGCGTATCTTTTGACTGGAATCGTAATCGGTTCGCTCGGCGCGCTGAACCTTGTAAATAACGAGGTGTTTTCCGTTTTCTCAAATCTAGGGATAATGTTTCTGCTTTTTTTGGTCGGGCTTGAAATCAATTACGCAGCGTTGCGCCTTGTAGGGAAAACTTCAATTATCGTCGGATTAGGACAAATCATATTTACCGCCGCAATTGGATATCTCATCGCTGTGGCATTCGGTTTTTCAATGGTTCCAGCGCTCTATATTGCGATAGCTCTCACGTTTTCAAGTACGGTTATTGTCGTAAAGCTCTTGTCCGACAAAAAAGACCTTAACAGCTTATATGGGAAAATCGCAGTCGGTTTTCTCCTTGTGCAGGATTTTGTGGCGGCGATTCTTTTGATTTTTTTAGCTGGTCTCGCGTCTGGCGGCGGGCACTTGGCAGTCCAGGCATTCGCGACAATCGGAAAAGGTGTAGGACTTTTAATCATCATGCTTCTTCTCGGGAGAAAAATTCTTCCGCGAATATTCGGCTACGTCGCGCACTCACAGGAACTTCTTTTTTTAATTTCTCTCGCGTGGCTGTTTTTGGTTGCGGCGGGTGCGTACTGGATAGGATTTTCCGTTGAGATAGCCGGATTTCTTGCGGGCCTCGCGCTCGCAAATTCATCAGAGCATTTTCAAATCGCGAGCCGCGTAAAACCGCTCCGCGACTTCTTCCTCCTCATTTTCTTCGTAATTCTCGGCTCTTCCATTGTGTTGTCAAACTTTGGGGGGCTTACAATTCCAGTAATTGTGTTTTCTCTGTTTGTTTTGATAGGGAATCCAATCATAGTTCTCGTCCTTATGGGCGCTATGGGATATCGGCGCCGGACAAGCTTCTTTGCCGGCGTGACTGTCGCGCAGATTTCTGAATTCAGTTTGGTGCTTGCGGCGCTCGGGCTTAAGATTGGGCATATTTCTGAGAATGTAGTAGCGCTCATCACCATGGTCGGCATTATTACCATTGCCCTTTCGACGTATCTCATTACACATTCGGACGCCATTTTTAAGCATATTCACCCGCTCCTGCGGATTTTTGAGCGAAAGAAAACATCCGAGTTTAGTGTACCAGAAGAAGAGTTTCATAAACCGATTATTCTTATAGGGTGCCATCGGACGGGGGAAAGTATCGCAATGAGCTTGCCCAAAAAAGGCCTGCTCATTGTTGATTTTGATCCGGACGTGATTCGCGCGATGAGCGAGCGCGGGTACGAATGTTTGTTTGGCGATATTGAAGACGCGGAGATTTTCGAAAAGGCAAACACGAAGGATGCGAATTTGATAATCTCGACAAGTCCCGACCTTGAAAACAATCTCACGCTGCTATCAGAGCTTTCAAGGCGCAAGGGCCGCCCGAAAACAATTATACGGGCGGAAACCGAAGAAGACGCGCGCACGCTTTATAAGGCCGGCGCCGACTACGTGCTTTTACCGCACTTCACTTCCGGACAGTACCTCGGGAAAACCATTGCCATTGATCCTGATATGAAAATCTTAAGGCAGCTTAAAGAACACGACCTAGCGCTCTTTCGGAAAATGACTAAATAAATAGTGTATACTATATATCGGTCGAAAAATTAATTATTAATCAAAAGAATTTTATATGCCGAACGTAACCATTTATACGACACCGAGCTGTGTTTATTGCAAGATGGCGAAGGAGTTTTTTAAGTCGCACAACATAGAGTATCGCGAAATGAACGTGGAAAGCGATTTAAAAGCGCAGGAGGAAATGATTAAAAAAACGGGCCAGCTTGGCGTGCCCGTGATTGAAATCAACGGCTCTATTGTTATCGGTTTTAATAAGAGCAATATTGAGGGGCTTCTCGGAATAAACGGATAAAATAATCATGTACGAGCTTCCGAAACTTCCATACTCATACAACGCGCTTGAGCCTTACATCGACGCGCAAACAATGGAATTGCATCACGCGAAGCACCACGCGACCTACGTGGCGAAGCTGAATGAGGCAATAGCGAAGCACCCCGAGCTCGAGGGCCAGACGGTTGAATCGCTGCTTATGTCGCTTGAGACAATGCCTGAGGACATCCGTACCGCGGTTAAAAACCATGGCGGCGGTCATTTCAACCACTCATTTTTTTGGACGGTTATGAATCCGCCAGCTAGCGGGGGAGGCGGGGGAATGCCGCAAGGGGTCCTGCTTGAAGCTATTACAAAAACATTCGGAGGTTTTGACGTATTTAAATCGGAGTTTACGAAAGTCGCCGCGGGGCATTTTGGAAGCGGTTGGGCATGGCTCACGCGCGATGCTGCTGGCAAACTCAAGGTAAATTCCTTGCCAAATCAGGATTCTCCGATTTCAATCAAAGAGATGCCGCTTCTCACGCTCGACTTGTGGGAACACGCGTATTACCTTAAGTATCAAAACCGCCGGGCGGAATATATAGAAAACTGGTGGAACATTGTTAACTGGGAAAAAGTCGGAAATAATTTTGGAAAATAAACGCTTTTTATGACTCTTGATGAATATCAGAAAAAAGCGACCGAAACGGCGCAATATCCTAACGTCGGAAACAATTATATTTACCCAACCCTAGGATTGGTAGGAGAAGGCGGGGAAGTTGCGAATAAGATAAAGAAAATACAAAGAGACAAAGGAAACATTCTGGATGAAGAAGTAAAAAAAGCAATCGCGAATGAACTAGGAGATATGTTATGGTACATTTCGCAATTAGCCCGCGAGCTCAATCTGTCTTTGGAAGAAATCGGGGATGCGAATATAGAAAAATTACGCTTTCGCAAAGAGCGAAGCGTAATTTCGGGGGACGGCGACAACCGCTAATCTACAAGTACAATATCCGCTTTCGCGATGCCGAACTTAAGCGCGTCCTGTTTTGTTGGCATCCAGATGTCAACAAAGTTCTTTTTGCGTTTGTTCATGCGGTCCTCAACGGTAAAAATTTTGTCGCCAAAGAGAGACGGAATTTTTACCTTCTCACCAAGCTTAAGAAAGTTTGCGGCAAGCACGCCGTCGTGTGGCGCTTTGTTTGAAGCTGTTATATTAGGAGTGCTGTCGGTTTCATCCTGTGAGCTTGAGTATGCGGTAACCCACACGTCAAAAATGCGGGGAGCAGAAACGCGCTCCTGCGCGGCCTGAACTATAGGGATTGAGATTTGCGTTGTGGCAGAAATCCCCGCGGTCTGCGGTGAAATTGCCATAACAAAACTAATAAGTGCCGGTAAAATTGTTTCCATATAAAAACACCCGGACCTAAGGGTGTATAGTCATATACTAGCACATAGTTCTAGAAAAATCAAGGGGGTATGAAAATGGGCTAAAAACCTCGTTTTTATTGCATTTTTCGCACTTTCGTGCATACTTAAACAGTGGAAATAAAGGTTATCTATGAGGACAAAGATTTCGTTGCTGTAAACAAACCGTCTGGGGTTTTAGTGCATAAAACAAGGGGCGGAATTGCAAAAGACGCCCATACAAGCGAGGAAACGCTTGTTGATTGGATTCTTAAACGGTACCCGGAAGTGCTGGACATTGGAGACACGGACAAAAACCATGACGAGTTGGAGCGCTATGGAATCGTGCACCGGCTGGACAAAGAAACGTCCGGTATTGTGGTGGTTGCCCGCACGCAGATATTTTTTGATCTTTTAAAGAAACAATTCCAAAACCACGAGGTTAAAAAGGAATATATCGGGCTTGTCCGCGGAAAGATTGAGGGACACGGCATAATTAATAAGCCAATCGGGCTCCGTTCAGGGTCAACGCGCCGAAGCGTGAACGCGAGAAATATGAAGATGATAAAAGATGCCGTTACTGAATATTCCCCAATGGAACAGTTCTCAGAAACAACATTGCTTAAAATTACGCCAAAAACAGGGAGGACTCACCAGATTCGCGTTCATCTTGCGTCAATAAAGCATCCAATTGTGGGCGATAAGCTGTATGGGCCGAGAGATAATCCGTTCGGACTGAACCGCCAGTTTTTGCACGCGTCGGCGATAGAGTTTATAAAAGCTGACGGCAAGCGCCTGCGGATTGAAAGCGCGTTACCAGATGAATTGTCGTCTTTTCTCAACACCTTACGAAACAAATAACAGCGTTTCCCTGCCCCGTTAGAAATCGCCTTTCTATAAAAACAGCGGAGCTGCCCCGGGGCGGGTATTTCTAATCGGGGTTGACGATTTGAGAAAAGCGAGGTAAACTTGAAAAACGAATTATGGATCAAACAATAATGGAAAAAATCAAACCGGGCGCGAAAGTCCGCGTCTGGGAAAAGGTAAAAGAAGGCGACAAAGAGCGCCTGTCGGCATTTGAGGGCACGGTGCTTGCGCGCAAACACGGAAAAGAATCCGGCGCCACGTTCACCGTCCGCGCAGTGCTTGACGAGATAGGGGTTGAAAAAGTGTTTCCGATTCATTCTCCGTCAATCGCAAAAGTTGATGTTATTTCCTCGCCCAAGAAAGTTCACCGCGCAAAGCTTTACTTCCTTAGAGGATTTTCAAGCAAGAAAGCCAGAGAACGTTTAAAGAAAACAGAAGAGGCAAAATAAGCCGCCCATTCGTGGGCGGTTTGTATTTATTGTTCAAACAGCTAGACTTAAAGCAGAACACAATAACCGAAAATAATTTAAAAGGAGAGGAAAAATGAGCCCAAAATCGAATAGTGGTAATGCGACAACGCGGCTCTCTGAAGACACACAGACCGCGGAAACGGCGCGCAGAAAAGGTGTTAGAAAAGCTTTTTTAAGGAATTTTAGAGGAAAATTTCCACCGGGGATGGCTGAGCTCATAAAAGAAATATCCAAAAATCCTCCTCTTCCCCGCGAAGTTCCATCAATCTCCGAGCTGTAAATTGGGCGGATATATTCTCCGCCCACATTTTATTATTAATTGACACATGAAATTTTGGAGTTTAGATTAATATAAGAAACATAAGGAATCTAAAAATAAAACAGGAAGGAGGAACAAATGGAGAAAAAAGATAAAAACCCACCCGAATGTTCTCGGAGGGTAGTCCCGAAAAATAAACAAGAGAAATTTTCGGGCAACAAAGGCACATTCAGATGCGTTCCGTTTTGTGGAAATATAACCACCGTAAATTTCACAAAAAACTCATTTAGGTGTGGTGGTTAAATAAAGATAATGGGCGGAAAAACATCTCCGCCCTGTTTTTATTATAGTGAGCGAAGTCGAACTATTATTTTAATCCAAAACACAATATACTTTTCCTATGGGCACTTTATACATTGTTGCGACGCCGATAGGAAACTTAGGCGATATTTCAATACGGGCGATTGAAACGCTTAAAAGCGTTAATGTTATTTTAGCCGAGGACACGCGCGTGACGAAAAAACTTCTTGACCGCTATGAAATCAAAAAGCCAATTCTGCGGTGCGATGAATACGCAAACGCATCTTTCTTTGAATCAGTTAAGGAACGCCTAGTACATGGCGAAAACATCGCATTTGTATCGGACGCCGGCACGCCGGGAATTTCAGACCCGGGTTCAAAGCTAGTTAAATTTCTGCGTGAACAAGATATAAAAATCTTAATTGTTCCAATCCCGGGCGCTTCAGCAATCACTTCAATACTTTCCGTTTCTGGAATTTCGGCGGGGGAGTTCACGTTTTTAGGATACGCCCCGCACAAAAAGGGGCGCGAAACGTTTTTCAAAAAGACAAAGGAAATTGAAGCCCGCCCCGTCGTGTTCTACGAATCCCCGTTTCGCGCAAGGAAAGCGCTGGAGAGTTTGTCGGTTGTTTATGGAAAAGAACACGCGATAGTCGTTGGCAGAGAACTCACTAAAATCCATGAAGACATTTTTAGTGGAACGCTTGAATCCGCGCTCCTCCATTTTAAGGGCGAAAAGGAAAAAGGAGAGTTTGTTATCGTAATTTTGTAATGTTAAAACGGCTCATTGATGTAATATGCGGGCTAGTTGGAACCTGCTTAACTATTGTACTCACTCCATTTGTCGGTTTCGCCATTGTATTAGAAACCGGGTTTCCGATTTTTGTCGCGCTCGATAGGGTAAGTGAAGGAAAGATTATAAAAGTTTATAAATTCCGCTCGATGGTAAAAAACGCGCGCGAAAAGAAAAAAGAACTCGCGCATTTGAATGAGCGGACCGACGGCCCGCTTTTTAAAATTAAAAATGACCCGCGCCTTACAAAAGTAGGGAAGTTTCTGCGCAGGTTTCGCCTGGATGAGTTCCCGCAATTCTTTAATGTACTCATGGGCAACCTTTCGCTCGTCGGCCCGCGCCCGCACGAACCGGAGGAAATTGATGCCTATCCGCTGGAGTTTAAAAACCTCCGTTTCACAAAGGCGGGACTCACAGGGCTTTCGCAGGTGAACGGCGCCTCGTCTCTTCCGTTCCGCAAAGAGCTTGAATTTGACGAATATTATGCCGAGCACAAATCATGCTGGCTGGATATTAAGATTCTCTTCAAAACTATCTGGATTTTCTTCTCTGACCCGACGGGGGTGTAGGTTTGACACAAAGTAATACAGATGCTACAATTCACTCAGTCATTTTTAAATAAATAAAACTGAGATTTGTGCTTAATATTGGCAAAGGAGGCTTCGAATGGTGAGAATAAAGAAAATCAAAATTGGAAAGATAGAATCTTCTACAAAATTTCCTACCCTCATTTTAGTAGGAGGTTTGCTTATAATTTCAGGATTTTGTGCAGCAGACACTCTCCAAATTCCATGGCCTGCGTTTGGGATGATAGTCGGCTTCTTTTTCATTCTTGCCGGCATCTTAAAAGCAACTCACTAAGATTTATTACAAACTGCAGGAGAAAAACATCAAAACCACTCGGATAAATACACCCGGGCGGTTTTTTCTTTTTCAATTTGGCGTTACAAAGGCGAAAGATATAGAATAATCCCAATGCGCGTTGCGATTTTACATGATTATTTAAACCAATATGGGGGAGCCGAACGCGTGCTGGAAGTTCTGCTTGAAATTTTTCCGTCAGCGGATATTTATACTTTACTCTATGACAAAGCGCGGACGTTCGGAAAGTTTGAAAACAATATAAAGAAAGTCAGTTTTTTAAATATTCCGTTCGTACGCCGAAAGCATCGGATGTTTATTCCATTTATGCCGCTCGCGTCGCGCTTTTTAAAATCAAAAGAAAAATACGATTTAGTAATTTCCTCAACCGCTGGCTATGGAAAAGGATTCCGCGTTGAGTCGCCGTACCACGTTTGCTATTGCCTGAGTCCGCTCCGGTACGCGTGGGAAATTGATTATCTTAAGGATTTGCCGTTCTCGCCGTGGCCATTGAAAGAAATGGTGATTCGGCCGATTGCGAAATGGCTTCGTGCATGGGATGTAAAAAGCTCATCGCGCGTAAATGTGTTTTTTGCGGACTCCTCATACATCGGTGAAAAAGTGCGCGCGTACTATAAGCGCAATGCGGAAGTCATATATCCGCCAGTTGACGTAAAAACGTTTTATCCCGAGCGCAACGTAATAAATAGCGAAGAATATTACATGATGGCGGGACGTCTCCTGTATTACAAGCGGTTTGACCTTGGAATTCTCGCGTGCAACAAACTGCGAAAGAAATTAAAAATTATTGGCATGGGTCCCGAATTTGAAAAATTGAAGCAGATTGCGGATCCGAACTATGTTTCTTTTATAAAACATCCGGAGGATGAAGAATTGCGCCGGCTCTACAGCAACGCGAAAGCGTTTATCTTTCCGCAGATTGAGGACTTCGGGCTTGTCGCGGCCGAAGCGCAAGCATGCGGAGTGCCGGTTATCGCGTATAACGTCGGCGGTGGCCCAGAGATTGTAGAAATGCGCCGCACGGGACTTTTGTTTGATAAACAAACCACTGACGCGGTTATAAGGGCGATACATGAAAGCGATGGCATAAAATGGGACAGAACGTACATCGCGCACCATGCCCAGAGATTTTCAAAAGAGAACTTCAAAAAGAATTTCATTAAGAAACTCGGGAAGTGCGGTTTCTGCGTTGATAGTGAGCCGACTAATATCGTATGAGCCGTACGCCGCTCCGTATCTTGATTGACGCCCGCGTGCTGGGCAAGGGGAGAAAATCCGGCGTAGAGGAATACACGCGGCTTTTGTCCGAGCATCTCCTCGCGGCGGACCATGAAAACCATTACATCTTTTTTACAAATGGCCTAAGAAAGCCGTTTTTTCCGGAAACGTTTGAAAGCAAAACGAATGCTTCGCGGCTCGCGTGGCGGATGCCGAACAAGTTTCTTGATTTTTCAAACATCGTGTTTCATCGCCCATTTCTTGATCGAAAGGCACAAGCAGATATTGTTTTAAGCCCAAACATCAATTTGCTTTCAACATCGCGGAAATCAAAACGAATCATCACATTCCACGACCTCTCATTTCTTCATTTCCCCGAGTTTTATTCATGGCGCGCGCGCTTGTGGCACGTTCTCCAGCGTTATAAGCGCGGAGCGGACGAAGCGAGCGCAATCCTGACTGTCTCACATTTCACCGCGCGCGATATCGTGCAAACCCTGCGTGTTCCTAAAGAAAAAGTTGCCGTCATCTATCCGGGAATAAATCCCGCGTACAAAAAAGTAAGCAAAGAAGCCGTTGATGATTTCCGCGCGCGGCACGGCCTCAAACAGCCGTTCATTCTTTTTGTAGGTGTTCTTGAGCCGCGAAAAAATGTCGCGAGCATCATCCGTTCGTTCTCCGTGTTGAAATCAAAACCGGCATTTCACGATTTAAAACTAGTGTTCGTGGGGCGGAAAGGATGGAGCTATGATACAATTTTTAGAGAGATTACCGATTCGCGCGCGAAGGACGATATTGTTTTGTGGGGCGACGGAAATTATGAAGAACTCACGTGCCTCTATAATGCGTGCGAAGCGCTTCTCTACCCGTCTTTTTTTGAAGGGTTCGGTTTTCCGCCGCTTGAGGCGCAAATGTGCGGCGCGCCGGTTGTTGCCTCAAACAGGTCGTCCACACCTGAAGTTCTCGGGGATTCCGCGCTGTTGGTTGATCCGTGGAATATAGACGAGCAGATTGCGGCGCTTGAGGCGGTTATTGGAAATGCGTCAGTGCGTTCGCGCTATATTGAAAAAGGATTTGAAAACGCGAAAAGATTCTCGTGGGAGAAAACCGCGAGAGACGTACTGAATCTTTTTAAAACTCTGTAACATGGAACACCCGATAAAGAGAAAAGTTTCCGCGAAAAACATTGACCCGGTTCTTTTTGACGTGCGGCATCCCGACCTTAACTATGAGCGCATTATGCGCACGCCGTCGCTTGACCTTGCCCGCATCCCGCAGGCGCCAAAGCGCAACACGAGCGGTGCTGTGGCAAAAATCATCGGCGCGTTCTCCTTTATTATGGTCGGAATTCTTTTTGTTTTTGTCGCGAAGACAGCCGTTCAAACGCGCGACGTAATTAAAAATTCAAGCTCCGCTATATCGGGTAATTTTCAAAAATCAGTTGAGGCGTTAAGCAATCTTGACCCGGAAGCCGCGCAGCAAAGCCTTACCCAAAATAACAAGGATCTCGCAACGCTTGATGCGCTCTTGGAAAATGGGCGCGGAAAAACGCTCACAGCCGCATTGGGGTGGGTCGTCCCGGCTTTCAAAAGTTCGGGTTCTCTCATTGGGGGAATCACTGGATTAAATATAGAACTTCTTAAAATCTCGCAAATCATCGCGGACGCAAAACAAAACGGCTTCAAATATTTTGAAAGCGACGGAGCAACGCTTCTTGCGCGTCTCGGGGAAGCGCGCGACGCAATCAGCGCGATTCTAGCAAAAACGCAAGATATTAAAAATACGACCGCGAGCCTCAAACAGACCGCCTCTCTTTTTGACGGCATTGACAGCCTTATCGGCAACCAATACATAGCGCACAGCGCGGCGCTCTATGGCGCCGAAGAATTTTTAAATAATTTGCTTGCACTCTTAAAACGCGACACTGATACGCACGTTGCTATCTTGTTTCAGAATCCGGCGGAGATACGACCAGGCGGAGGTTTCTTGGGAAGCTACGCAGATATAACGGTCCGTGGCGGGCAGATGGTCTCGCTTGATGTGCGCGATATTTACGACCCCGACGGCTGGGTGTTCTCAAAAATTATCCCGCCTAAACCGCTTCAGAAAACGACAACCGATTGGGAAGCGCGCGACGCAAACTGGTTCTTTGATTTCCCGACGTCCGCGAAAACAGTTCTTGGTTTTCTTGAGTCGTCAAAAATGTATGAGGAACGCGGTATAAAATTTGACGCGGCTGTCGCAATTAACATTAACGTGCTTGAAACGCTTCTAGACGTTACAGGCTCCATTCCGCTTGATGAATATAAGCTAACTATTGATAGCGAAAACTTTCTGCACGAAATCCAGCGTGAGGTAGAGGCGGGGAAGGATAATAAAGCAGGGCACCCGAAGCGGATTTTAAAAATTCTCGCGCCAATTCTCTTTGAACGCCTGGGCGCGCTCACGCAAACGGAACAAAAGGCGCTTCTCACGCGTTTTGAGGAGCACTTCGCGAAAAAAGACATTATGGTGTACGCGAAAGACGATAAAATCCAAAGTTTCATCGCTTCGTCTGGACTAAGCGGTGCGGTGTATGAGTTGCCGAGCAGTTTCTGGGGAAGTTACCTCGCTGTTGTGAATACAAACATCGCTGGCGGGAAAAGCGACGCGTTTGTAAAAGAAACAGTGCGCGCGGCGATTGATATCGGCACCGACGGCAGCGCGCTCACGAATCTCACGGTAACCCGCGCGCACTCTGGCGATACGCAAACCGATTCGTGGTGGAAATCGCCGAATCAGGATTACATCAAGATTTTTACGAATCCCGAGACGATGCTTTTGAACGCGAAGGGGAATATAGATCGGAACTCGGTAAGCTCGTTTGATTACGAAACAGGCGGTTACAAGCACAACCCCGATCTTCTTGCGATTGAAGAAACGGAGAAATATCTCACGGAACATAAAGTTTGGAGTATGATTGAGGACGGCAAAAACGTTTTCGCAACGTGGTTCACAGTATTGGCGGGCGAGTCAAAAGACCTTGAGTTGCGGTATCAAACCACGCAGTCTGATTCTGCCGTGGTCGCGCCTGGAAACATATTTGAGTTTATATTTGAAAAGCAGTCTGGTGTGGAAAATGAATTTCAGGCGACAATTTCCGCTCCGCTTGGATATGTATGGCAAGAAACAGGAAATACTGTTTTTACATACGAAGATAAAAATCCCGAAGGAAGGACGATAATAAAACTCACGCTTGCCCTGTTAGAAGTAAGTCGCCCCTAGGCTACTGTTGCTTTGCTATTTTGTAGTAGGGCGCTTCTAAAGGGGATTTGACAAAAACAGCAGGTTTTGTTATTGTTAAACTAGTAATTAATAATCAAAATTTAATACCTACTTAATTAAAGGGAGGAACGTAAATGTCTAAGAAACAATATCGTCCTTTTCACGAAGTGGCTTTGAGTAAGATTAAAGCCGGCTTATCCATTACAGATATGGAGTTTTTGATGTCGCTCATCAGTGATACAAAGATTCCTAAAGGTCAAAGTGAAATAATTGAGGCACTCGAGGAGTATTTTAAGGACTACGAAAGTGAGGAATGGAAAAAAGAAGTTACAAAAATAAGTGCCAATCTTCTCAAGCAAAAAGAAATCGCGGAGGCCGAAGTCGCCGAAAAAAGAGTTACAAAGGAGAATGTTTCTGAACAGACGTCCAAAGATCAATCTGATCGGATTCAAAAAATGTGCGACCGAGTCAAAGTCATGATAAGACTCACAGAAACCTTCAAGGCGGGATTAACTCAGCGAAATGAGGAACTCAATCTCATCCTCGAAGAGGTTAAAAAAATGGAAATCCCGGAAGTTGTAACCCAAGAGGAGAAAGAGGCGCTGGAGGCAGACACTCGGATGATTGAGAAAGGATATTAATAATTAAGATCAAAGCGCTCTACCGAAAGGTACGGCGCTTTTCTTTTTGTATTTATACTTGATACTTAATACTAAATACCTGATACTGAACATTTATGCAGAATATACGCAACTTCGTAATCATCGCGCACATTGACCACGGCAAAAGCACGCTTGCCGACCGGTTTCTTGAAATAACCGGCACGGTTGATAAACGCAAAATGAAAGCGCAATTTTTGGACCAGCTTGACTTGGAACGCGAGCGCGGCATCACTATTAAGATGGCGCCGGTTCGAATGCGCTATGCAATTGGCGGCACGGAGTATCTTTTGAACCTTATAGACACGCCAGGCCATTCCGATTTCTCATATGAAGTTTCGCGTTCACTGCACGCTGTTGAAGGCGCAATTCTTTTAGTTGATGCCACACAGGGAATTCAAGCGCAAACGCTCGCAAATTTTCGTTTGGCAAAAGCCGCTGGACTTACGGTAATCGGCGCAGTTAACAAAGTTGATTTATTTGAAGATAAAAATGATCCGCGCCTGCGCTCTGTTGTGGACGGGCTCGCGAAGCTTATTAGCGTGAAACAAGAAGAAATTCTTTTTGTGTCGGGGAAAACCGGCAAGGGCGCGGAAGAATTGCTTAAAAAAGTAATAGAGCTTGTTCCGCCTCCGCGACAGACAGAGGCTAGCGATGTTTCTCACGCGCGCGCGCTAGTTTTTGACTCGTTCTATGATGACCACAAAGGCGTTGTTGCCTCAGTTCGCGTTTTTGACGGTGTAATAAACTCGGAAGATGATATTTTTTTGATTGCGACGCAAACGCGCTCAAAAATAAAAGAGATTGGTTATTTTGCTCCAGAACTTCGGTTGCTTGCGAAAGGCGCGGTAATCGGAACGGGCGAGTTCGGCTATGTTGCGACAGGCGTGCGCGATCCTGAAAAAATTAAAATCGGCGACACGTTAGTACAAGTCGGCGCGGGAAACCAAAAGCAAGTTTCATTAGTAAAGCCATTGCCCGGATACAAAGAGCCGAGCCCAGTTGTTTTCGTCTCGTTCTATCCTAGCGAAAGCGACGAGTACGAGCTTTTAGAGCACGGGCTTGAGAAGCTTCACTTAAACGATTCCGCGCTATTAATTGAGCCGGATCAAAACGAAGTTCTCGGCAGGGGATTTAAGGTGGGATTTTTAGGGCGCCTTCATTTTGAAATTACATCGGAGCGTTTGCGCCGCGAGTTTCACGTGGAAACGGTAAACACGTTTCCGTCGGTGCTCTACAAAATTAAAACACCGTCAGGATGGAAAGAGATTGTAAAACCCGAAGACCTGCCGGCCGAATATGAGGAAATTTTAGAGCCGATTATCGCGATAGACATTATTTTGCCGCAGGAAAATCTCTCGGATATTATGGCGCTTCAAAAAACATTTAGAATGTCAGGCGTCACGACGGAAACAATCGGCGACCGTCTGCAGTTTTCCACAAAAATGCCGCTCGCCGAGCTCGTAAGCGATTTTGACGACCAATTGAAATCGGCAACGCACGGCCTTGCATCGTTCAGCTACGAGCTTGTGGGCTATGAAAAAGCGGATGTGGTGCGCACTGATATTTTGGTCTCGCACGAGATACTTCCTGGGCTGAGCAGATTTTTTCCGCGCGATTCAGTTGAGCGCGAGGCGCGCGCAATGGTCGCAAAGCTCAAAAAACTTCTTCCGCGCCAGCAGTTCAACCAGCCGATACAGGCACAGGCGGACGGAAGGATTATCGCGCGCGATGATATAGCCGCATTACGAAAAGACGTCACTGATTATCTCTATGGCGGAGACCGCACGCGCAAAATGAAGCTGTGGAAAAAGCAGCAGCGCGGGAAAAAACGCCTAAACGCCCGCGCCGAGGTTCATATCGCGCCAGAGACATTCAAAGAACTCCTGAAAAAATGATATACTGAACGCGTGGCAAAGCGCGTCATGGAAAAACATCATTACTGGGCGATTTTTTTAACGGCGCTCACGTTCGTGCTAATTCAGTGCATCATTGAGCTCGTTTTTGTGTACGCCGCCGTTTCATATAGCATTGATATTGCAAGCTCGCTCTACAACGCGCGGTACATTCTCATGTTTCTCCATATCGCGCTTACCGCGTGGCTCATTGTGTTTGGAAAAACATTTGCGGAACGGTTTTATACACACCACCAGGTTGCATAATATTTATTGAACTATGATTTCGTGGCGCTCCGTCGCATTACTCGCGGTTATTGCCCTTCTCGGGTTCGGCATTTATAATCTCCACGGTCAGCGTAAAGCGCTTGATGCGGAAGTTGCCGATCTTCGGGCGAAATTCGAAAAGCTTCAGCACAAAAAGGACACGACAGCCTCGGATATTGAGTATTTCAACAATCCGGAAAATCGCCTGAAAGAAGTAAAAAAACAGCAGAACCTGGTAAATTCCGGCGAGAAACTAATTATTGTTGTCCCTGAAACAAAAACCGCGACAACGACCGCAAGTTCAAAAGCCACGAGTACGCAATAAATGAAATAGGCGGGCTTGCCAGCCGAAGCTTTAACGAATGCGGGTATTGTATAACGGTATTATGCAACCTTCCCAAGGTTGAGACACGGGTCCGACTCCCGTTACCCGCTCCAAGTAAAAAAATTTGGCGTGACCAAGGTCGACCTGCCTGCTGGTAGGCAGTGGCGCCAGTCCGATTCTGGTATCACGCTCAAAGATATGCACAGAGCTTACTAACGTAGTTTGCTACAATAATCAAAAAGGTGGCTTATTATATTTTACATTAAGAAATGCTCCATATAAATCTATTGTCTCACGAAGGGGGCCCTCAATGGAAAAAGGTTTTGGTAAAAGGCGAGCCGTCGCCGGAAGCCAAAGCTATTAATAATGCGATGAGTAAGGTTGAGCTAAAAGTTCCGCGAACCTCTGAGGAGGCGCCTTTTATTAGCGAAGAAAAAAATAGCTCACCCGAAACCGGAAGGATTGGCGTTAAAATAGAGAAGGGTAAACTGGTTCCCGAGGAAAACGCCGACTACTTCTATATTCAGGGGAATGGTTTATTTGTTAAACCTTCAATATTGAATCGAAAACCAGACATGGCTCTTGATATTGTACTGGAAATGGCATTTCAGTTTATAACGGAGAAACCGCGACAAGGAGAGGGAGAGGGACTCTATGAAATTCTAAAGCCGGCGAAAATTGACTGGGGAACCAAAATGGTAATTGAACGTGGCCTCATCGCAAGAGTGGCTAATTATGCGGATAACGAAAGAACGCCTTTTCATGGAGATAATCCAGTAAGAACCGAATTGAAAAATAGTGTTGTTGGGCAATCAGAAAAAAGCGAAAGCGTTTCGCCGGAAATTAAACCAGAAGGGACAGGACAAGAAGTTTTACAAGACGTTACTGGAACCGGATTACAAGAAACAAAACAAGCCGGAGATTATTTTACTGGAGATCTTCCAGAGTTAGATATCCCGACGTTTTTAAAAAAACAAATTGAAAATATACCAGAATCTCAACCAGTAACACCCGGAGAAGAAGAAAATCTTCCATTTAGCTCGATGAGGGAATGGGAAAAAGAAAAATCAGAATTAGAACAGTCTAAGGCAGGAGTTTCTACGACATCCGAGCCGAAAAAAGAAGAAACGTCAGTAGAAAAAATGGCGCCGGAAGAAAAAATTGAGTTAGACCAAATCACCGAAAAGCGAAACACGTATCTAAAACTTTACAAAGAATGGAATAATCTGCCGCGAAAAGACAAAAAAACAAATGAAGGGGAAAAACTTAAAGAGGCGATGAATGTTGCAAAAACAGAATACGAATTCGGACAAGTAAATGCAGCAAGAAAACTTTACCGTGAAGAAATTAGCAAGGGCAGCGAGGAAAAATATGTGAGAGCGGAAATTTCTCAAAGGTTCGTTGATGAGGAAGTAATGCTTAAAAAGCTGGAAAGTGAATCTTCAAAAGATAGGGGCATACTAGGAAAAGCATTTGAAAGATATAGTAAATTAAAACCGCCAATAAAGTGGATTATTGCTGCCGGTATCGGTACGGGGGTTATGGTAAGCGCAAGCGCAATAGCTGGCTTTTTCGGCGCTTCATGGGCAATTACTGCGGGCGTCGGAACGGTTTTCAAGATCAGGCTTATTCGCTCCGTTATCGGCGGTTCACTCATCCCGATGGTTTCTAAGGGATTTGATAAATTGGGCGTCAAAAAATGGGTGGAATCAATAGAAAGAGGAAAAGAAGAAAAAATCGCAAAGCTTTATGAAATAACCTCTAACCAAGAAAAAAACGAAGAAGACCTTGATGAGGAAAGTTCATTAGAATTTGAAAACGAGAAATCCGGCCCATCTTCTGAGATTCCAGACTTTATTGAAGAAATGTATGAATTACACGATAAAATTGAAAAGATAACATCTACCGCAAAATGGAAGCAAAGATGGCTAAATATCGGAAAGCTTTTAGCTTCCGTGGCCATCGGTGGAGGCGCGTCATTCTTAGGTTCCGGAATGCTTGAAAATGCGCTTGGTATGGACAGCTCAGGAGTTTCTTTTCATAGCATAGAAAAGGAGGTTCCTGCGGCTGGGGAAGGGAGTGGCGCTGTCAGTGAGAATGTTGGTGGCGCAAAGCCAGGTACTGAAATAGATGGCGAAGCTGTGGTAAGGCCAAAAATTATTGATCAGGACCAACCCACTCAAAGTGAACCGGTGTCTGTCGGAACAGAAAAAGAACCGGACATTAGCACCACTGATAAAACGGATCAACAAATTGGATTAAAGAGCCAAAATCCTGAAAGCCCAGTCAATGATCAAGCCCCTAAGGCACAAATAAAACCTGAAGAAACAACAGGCAAGGAAGTGGCGCCAGAAAGCGACCCATCAGCAGAAAGGAGTCGAATTGAAGAGCTTGCGACCATTGGTAAGGGACAAAACAGCCCATGGAAAGCTATAGCGCGGCAAATCAGAGATCAAATTGAGCATGGAGATTTCAAAAAATATGGTTTAAGTCCTGAAGAGCTTAGTAATAAGGCAAAAGTGGATGCAATAATAGATAAATTCACCACGAAAGAACTGATTAGCCAAAAATACATGTCGCCCGACGGAACTGTACAAGTAAGGACTCATCCTGGGGCGAAGGTGTACCTTAATGAATACAAGGTGAAGCTTGGAATTGAGGATGTTAAATCAAAAACATACGAATGGAAACAAAAAATTGAGACACCGCCAGAACCTGTCCGCAATGTTAGTGGTGGTATGGAAAGCGATGAGCCAATACCTGAACAAGGCCTGCATGGCAATGTTGAAAAATTCATGGAATCGCTAAAAGAAAATCCCAGCATACCAAAGGCAATAATTCATCCAAATGCCCCAGATTATGTAATTGGAAAACCGCCGTTGCCATCGGAGGAGTGGATTTACGACCACGAAAAAATTTTCAAAAAAGCTATTGGAACATTAAGTCGCCAATCGGAACATTCTTTTAAAACAAGCTCGCTCGCGGCTCAAGAAAGGGTATTGTCTGGTTATGAAGTGTTTAGCGACGACATTTCAAGGTTTCGTGAATATCTTAAACACATGAAACAAAATGGGTGGAATCCCACACCGGACAGAATAAAGATTGTTGATGTGTTGGAGCGGAAAATTGAGGCGCTTAAGGCCGCCCACTGGCACGCAACTGAGATTTACGAAAAGATGATTAAGAAGACGGGCCTAGTGAGATACCAATATGACGCGATGGCGCCGACAATAAAAGTCAGTGATGTCGTAAAAATGTATGAAAGTAAGGGGATTGATCCGAAATTCGTAAAAATAGCGCATCTTATAAAAGAAAATATTAAAAATGTTGATAAGCACCTTCCCTCTGGTATAAAAGCTCAACAAATGACGATCGATGAGTTCTTTAAAAAGGTCGCACAACTCAAGCAGTAGATAATGATATAATAGATACATGACACAACAAGACGCGCTGTCTAAAAACATAATAAAAGAACTCGGGTTAGATGCCCTACCAGCGGATCAGCAGGCTGATACGCTCTTAAAAATAGGTGAAATTATCAATCAGCGGATTATTGTAAAAGCCCTTGATAGTCTTTCTGATGAAGATAAAGACGCATTTGACGCCATTCTTGGCAAGGAAACGGAAAATCCAGAAGCAATTATAACGTTTCTTCGGTCAAAGATCCCGAACTTTGACGGTATGGTTGCAAAAGAAATTTCCGACTTTAAGCAATCAAGCATTGATTTTCTTAACAAGGTTACATCGTAATAGTAAAAATTTACTAGACGCACTAAGTCCCGCCTCTCCGACGGGGCTTTTGATTGTTGGCTAACTGGATTACCATAACACAATGGTCCAAGGTTTCTGGAAAAAGCTAAAAAGGCCGTTTTTTGCGCTTGCGCCGATGTCTGATGTGACCGACGCCGCGTTTCGAAGAATTGTCACAAAATATGGCAAACCGGACATTTTATGGACGGAATTTGTCCCAGCTGACGGACTGTGTTCGAAGGGGAGAAAAGCATTTGAACTTGATTTGTCATATACAAAAAAAGAACGGCCGATTGTGGCCCAGCTTTTTGGCGCAACGCCTGAACATTTTTATAAGTCCGCGCGCATACTCCAAAAGCTTGGCTTTGACGGAATAGACATCAATATGGGCTGTCCGGACCGGAAAATACTAAAACAAGGCGCTGGCGCGGCGCTTATCGAAAACCCGAAGCTTGCGCGGGAAATTATAAAAGAAACAAAAAGAGGCGCGGAATCCGCCGGCCGGCGGATTCCTGTGTCCGTAAAGACAAGGATAGGTGACGCGAAAAACGAGATTAAAAAATGGCTTCCGTATCTGTTGGAAGCCGAACCGTCTGCAATTACCATCCATGCCCGTACGCGAAAAGGGATGTCCGATGTTCCGGCTGATTGGAGTGTGATAAAGGAAGCCGTAAAAATCGCGCATAAATACGATTCGTCGCCTAACCGCACGCTCATTATCGGAAATGGGGACGTAAAAAACCTCACTGAAGCAAAAGCGCGCGCAAAGGAGACCGGCGCAGATGGCGTGATGATCGGCAGGGGAATTTTCGGAAACCCGTGGTTTTTTTACGCGCGCAGAAAAAATCCGCCTACGGTCCAAGAAAAACTCCGAGTCGCAATTGAGCACGCAAAACTATTTGAAAAGATTTTTCACAAGAAGAAAAACTTTGATGTTATGAAAAAGCATCTCAAGGCATACATCTCCGGTTTTGACGGCGCAAAAGAGCTTCGCACGGCGTGCATGGTAGCAAAAACCGGCGCCGAGGCTGAAAAAGCCATAAAATCATTCCTCTATTCGGGTATTGAGCGGGCTTGACTTTTAAACACAAAAAGAGCAAAATCCAACCTAGCTTAATAAAAAACTAAATATAACTATAAGGTAAAAATTACCGAGGAGGTGTTGAATGGCAAAATTTGTTATTGTGATAGGAAACGGATTTAATAACCTGGAAAAGCGTTTAAGATTCGTAGATTTTATTACCGAGCAAATGAAGACGTATGTCGCAACGAGGATGATAATTGTTGAAACAGGCGCAGAGTCAGTTCCAAAAGAAGAAAAACTAAAAAGTTTATTGCTAAAATACGAGTCGCTTAGTATGGGCAGAACCGTTTTAGAAATGGGAAACAATTCAGCAATCACCGAAGAGCTGGAATCCGCACGGAAAAATTTGGAAAAAATTGAAATGTTCAATATTACAATTGAAAACGAAATTATTATTTTTTGCGGAGAGGCATACGCGAGCGTTGTAAAACTTTCTGCTAAAAAGCTTTTTAATGGACAAATTATAGTGACGAAATTCAGTTTTAAAAGGGATTTCAAAGAAAAGCTAAAACAGCTATTCATCATAACACCGCTTGGGATTTTTTCGTTTTATTTCCCGAATTTGAAGTGGGTAAGAAATAAATACCTTACTGCACTTAATTAAAGAATCAGGGCGGCTGGCATATTAAAATGCTAGGCAAGTGATTGGGATCGCGGCGGATCATTTGCCACTTTTAATGCTTAGCCGCCGACTATTAAAGAGCGCTGTATTAAATGCGCTCTTTTTTATTTGACAAATAAATTCTTTTCATGTATCCTTTTGCCAGTTATTAAACATAAAAAACTTAAAAAATAGGGGGTATCATGGAGGTAAGCAAGAATAAGAAAGTAATCATGGTTTCCCCTGGGGATTTTATGGCAAACCACGGGATATCACCAATTGGAAAAGAACAAATTGAGCACGCAGTTGGGAAAATGAAAAAGGAGATTGACGAAAATAGTAGCGGAGTAACCATTCTAAGGGGCAAGAATCGTTATCTAAAAGACACTTGCGAAATAATAAGATCAGAATTACCCACGCAGGAAGTGCTGGAATACCCTAATTTTTCCGATAAGAAGTGGGAGTTCCCATCGCCGGAAGCTATTAAATCCATATCAGAGAATGTGTGGTTATTTATCGAGAGGATTCCAAGAGAAATTTTTTTATTTCTGCCAGGTATAAACGTCGTGGGCCAATTGACGGTTCAAATTATAGACATGACCCAGTGCAGAGATGAAGAAATTCTACGAAAAGAGGAAAAAGAGAAGAAAGAAAAACAAATGAAACTTTTTGACGAACCCGCTTTCCAAATATCCTACGAAAAGGGCGTAATAGTAAAGTCTACAAGCGGTGAAATTCCAAATAAAAACGTCTACTCAATTATAAAACAGGGAGGTATGATCGTCGTTATCAAGCCCGTCGAGAGAGAGTTTTGTATTAAATAACCATAAATCCACCTAAATATAGCCCAGGCCAGGATACTAAAAATATCGTCGTCCACACATAAGACACCGCTTACATTTTGGCGGTGTTTCTATTGACAAAAATGTAAACACTGCGTATCCTACCGGTAGAACTCTTAAATCGTAATTAATGTGGATAAAGTAAATCTTAACAAGGAGGGAATTGTATATGGAACAAGAATCAAAAGTTCGCGGAGGAATTGCTGGAATAATCAGAAACGATGCACTTCTCTTCGAGGGCGACTTAAGACCTTATTTCCGAGCAATTTTTTACGACGCACGGAATCTTCTTAATCCATATCACAACGGGAGGCACATGCTTCACGTTTTGTGGTTATGCTATCAAGCGTGTATTTTCTACGGGACATTATCAAAGAGAGAAGTCCGAAATATTTTTATTGCGGCAATGTTCCACGATTTTAATCACACGGGTAAATCGGGCCCGGATTCAGTGAATATAGAGAGGGCAATCGTAGCGCTAAAAGAGCATATTATGGACGAAGATATTGAGGAGCTTCCTAAAATCATAGAGATTATCATGGCCACTGAATTTCCCTACCAAACTCCATCCGATCAGTTGGGCCTAACGCTCAAAATTATCCGTGACGCGGATTTGAGCCAAGTGCTTGATCCTGTGTGGTTACAACAAGTGGTTTTAGGTCTCGCCGCCGAATGGGGAAAGACTCCGTGCGAAATTCTAAAAATGCAAGACTTGTTCCTTGGCAACTTAAAATTCGCCACCGAATGGGCGAGGGAGAAATTCCCGGAAATAGATATAAAAAGCAAAATAGCCGAAGCGAAAGATCTTTTGGCACTTTTGGAAGAAGAGCCGGTTTCTCAGGCAGTATAGTTTTATATCTCGTATCACATAGCCCTTAGCGCTTTCATGCTAAGGGCTGTTTTTATTGATTTTTAAGTGTTTTTGCTGTTTAATTTCTATATGTTGCGGGATCGCCTGCCTGCGCAGGCAGGTCTAATGGTAGTCTGTAACATGTGGTATGTTTATATTATAAAAAGTAAACAAAGAGAATGGTATTACACAGGAAGTACCAATAGATTGGACGAAAGACTTTGTGAGCATAATAGTGGTAGAGTTAAATCGACAAAACCTTATAAACCTTTTGAGCTAGTTTTTACGAGAAAATTTGAATTGGAGAAGGAGGCAAGGGAATATGAACATAAGGTCAAGGATTGTCGCATTGAAAAAGAAACGATAATAAGGCAGATTGAGAATCATTGCGGGATCGTCTAATGGTAGGACTCGTGCCTCTGGAGCACGGTATCGGGGTTCGAATCCCTGTCCCGCAGCAATTAATTTCATACATAACATATTCAATCTATGAAAATACTTATTTGTGCAAGTAAACATAACTATTGTTATGTTACAAAGATCAAAAATGAACTTGAGGTTATGGGACACATCATAACTGTTCCAAATAGTTATGATGAGCCAATGAAGGAGGAAGAAATTAAAAATTTAGGGATTGAGGAACATAGGAAATGGAAAGGGAATATGATTCGGTTGCAAAAAGAGAAAGTAGACGCAAATGATTGTGTTTTAGTATTAAATTTTGAAAAAAATGGACAGCCGAATTATATTGGAGGGGCTACTTTTCTAGAAATTTTTAGAGCATTTGATTCTGGGAAAAAGGCATATTTATATAATCCAATTCCTGAATCTAATTTCAAAGACGAATTGATTGGTATGGGTGTTGAGGTTATTAATGGAGATTTACACAAAGTCATTTAGAAGGATTCCTGTATTGTCCCATTGTGTCAGCCAACAAGAATAAGATTGAAAAGTTGACACAAGAACCCTTATACTACTAAAACAATTCTATGTTAATCGATGACGTTGTTATAAAAGTAGCCGCTGGTAACGGTGGAAACGGCGCAGTAGCTTTTAATACGAATTCGATGAGTTTGGGGCCGACGGGCACGAGCGGCGGCAAGGGCGGTGGCATCTATTGCGAGGGTGTTTCTGATTTGAACGCTTTGGGCCAATTTAGATATAAAAAAGAAATTAAAGCAAAGAATGGGGGACCAGGGAGAGGGCAATTTAAGGACGGCGCGGACGCCGACGATCTTGTTTTGAAGGTTCCCGTGGGCACAGTAATCCATAATCTGACGACCGGGACAGAAGTTGAAACAACAAAAATCGGCGAGCGCCTGCTTCTGGCTAAAGGCGGCAGGGGAGGAAAGGGCAATTTTCACTTCCGTTCGTCCAGAAATACTACCCCTAAGCAATTCCAGCACGGACTGCAGGGAGAAAATTTTACGCTTCGCCTCGAATTAAAACTAATCGCTGATGTCGGCTTCGTAGGACTTCCTAACGTAGGTAAATCAAGCTTGCTTAATAAACTCACAAACGCCAAAAGCAAAGTGGCGAATTATCCTTTCACTACTTTGGAACCTAATCTTGGCGTTTATTACGAAATTATTCTGGCCGACATCCCCGGACTCATAGAAGAATCGTCCAAGGGCAAAGGCATGGGAATAAAATTCTTGAAGCACGTGGAGCGCACAAAAATACTTTTCCATTTGATTTCGGTGGAGTCCGCCTCAATCCAAAAAGATTATGAAATAATCCGTAAGGAACTCGGCGCTTACAACAAAAAACTTCTCGAAAAGCGCGAATATCTTTTTCTCACGAAAAGCGACCTTATGGATAAAAAGTCCGTTGAGACAAAATTAAAAGCGCTGAAAGAAATAAAGCCGGACGCGATCGCGATTTCCACGGACGATTCCGAAAGCATCAAAAAAGTGGAAAAAATCTTGAACGTTATTAAGTCAGAAAAATAGCGCGAGAGTTTACTTTAAAAGAGATAATACTTACTTTCCCCTGAAAAAATTGGAATGCGGCCGTTTGCCTCCGAATTTAGAATTTCCGCGGCCGCGAGAGTGAAAAGAACTTCTCCGGCCGTGTGGGAAAAAACCGCGCTCTGGCCTTTCTATTTTGAATTTAAAGGGCGTGGGCGGGGGAAGAGTCGGAATTTTGGAAACGGGCAATGTTTTTTTAATCAGTTTTTCGATTGCCTGAACGTCTCTCTTCTGGTTCGGGCGGGCAAAGGAAATGGCGTGGCCTCTTACACCAGCCCGGGCCGTGCGGCCGATCCGATGGACATAATCTTCGGCATTCTCTGGTAAATCGTAATTCAGTACGAGTTCGATATTTGTCACGTCAATCCCTCGCGCCGCAATATCCGTTGCCGCGAGGACCCGATATTTTCCAGTTTTGAATCCTTCAAGAGCTTCTTTCCTCTGACCCAGGGAACGATTACTGTGAATCTCGGCGGCAGTATGCCCTAAAGCGCGCAGCAAGGCGGCTATTTTTTTCGCGCTGTGTTTCGTGCGCGAAAAAACCAGTACTGAACCCCGATATTCCTGAAGAATTTTTTCCAAAAGTCGAGGTTTTTCTTCCTGAAGAACGAAAAACAATTCCTGAGTAACGTCCTTCACGGTCGTGCCAGAGCGCGCGATTTCAACCCTAATTGGGAGTTTCAAATATTCTTTGGCCATCCTAATGATTTGTTCCGGCATTGTCGCAGAAAACAGCATCGTCTGCCGATTACGCGGCAAAGCAGAAAGAATGCGTTTCAACTGGGGAGCAAAACCCATATCCAAAATCCTATCGGCTTCATCAAGAACCAATATGCTTATTTTTTGAAGAGAAAGCGTTCTTTGCGCGAGATGGTCAAGAATCCGGCCAGGCGTACCGATAATAACCTGCGGGCTGCGATGGAGGTCCCGAATTTGCCTGGAAATGGATTCCCCGCCGATAAGAGCAGCAGTTCTCAAATTAAGCGGCGTACCGACTCCGCGGAAGGTCTCGTCAATCTGCAGGGCGAGCTCGCGCGTGGGTACGATAACAAGACCTGTGCCAGCGCCACGAAGGACATGCTGAATCAAGGGTATGCCAAAGGCGAGGGTCTTCCCGGTGCCGGTTTGGGCAACACCCACTAAATCCTTGCCTTCAATCGCGATTGGAATAGCCTGCTCTTGAATCGGAGTTGGCGTATTAAAACCAAGTTTGGTAAGAACTTGGAGAATGCCAGGCGCGATACCGAGCCCATAAAAATCTCTTTTAGTTTCCATTGTTAAAACCCATCATAACAGACAAACAGCTCTAAAGCTATTAAAAATCTAGCTGATTGACAAATGGTATATATGTGATACAATTCATTTAGAAACATTCAAATAGTCAAACATATACCAAAAAAGGAGAAGTCCCGTGAATCTTGAAAAAGGAAGAATTGAAGTGCTCGAGTGGCTTTCGAGCTTAGGAGAAAAAAAACGGGAAGTAACAAACCATGATCTCTGGCATTGGATGGTCCTAACCGGAGATGGCCAAACACCCCCTCCCAAGAACAGTGACGGCGGTTATGAGGCATTTTCTGCGAATCCTTGGGAGAATAATCCGTGGAGCGAGAGTATCATGCCGGGGAACGCGGTTTCATCCGGTAGAATTCTTGTTTGCAGTTCAACAATTGGATTTGAAAAAATGGGTTTTGCCGGCGTAAAGCCGTCGAGTCCCGTTCGGCAAATTCCCCTGAAAGTCAGCAATGCGTGCGCGAACGCCGGTTTCAAATTCGATGGTTCAAACACGTGGGAATTCAGCCGCGACGTGGGGCTCTTTTGGACACGTTTTTACAACTGCAAGCAGCTTTTTTCAGGTAAAGAACCAATGACTCTTCCAGCTGCTATTATTACCGATGGCGTGATGAGGCATTACTGTCCGGAAGGCCGTTATGTGGACGTATGGGAGCGTCTCAAGGAAGTCGCGGATGCATACAAAATTCCGCTCGTCCTGGTTGTTTCTTCGTAGTAAAAATCAATCCCTTGTATCTCGCCGCCGACCAATGAGTATTCTTGGAAGGCGGTTTTTTATTTATGGCAATATTTCCATTCTTTCTCCTGTGTAAAATTCCCGCTATTCTAAACAAGTAAACAAAATAATTCTTTGATTTTCTCCATGGTTTTTTAAAACCCTCAAACAAACTTGCCAAATCTGTCATTCGAAACTCGTCCAATCGTGCCAGCTAATGTATAATAACTTTATGAAATTGTTACTAACATCAGGCGGGATTTCCAATCAATTAATCGCAAAAGGGCTGTTTGAATTAGTTGGGAAGCCAGCGGCCGAGACCTCAGTTGCTTTCATCCCAACGGCCGCGAATGTGGAAGTTGGGGACAAGGACTGGCTTATTAATGACCTTATAAACATCAAAAAGCAGGGATTTAAGTCCATTGCGATAGTTGATATTTCTGCCGTTCCGGAAAACATTTGGAGGCCACAGATTGAAGAAGCTGACGTTTTGTTTTTTGAGGGAGGCAACACGTACCATCTTATGAGGTGGATTAACACATCTGGACTAGTGAAGATTTTGCCGGAATTACTCAAGACAAAAGTTTATGTCGGTGTCAGTGCGGGGAGTATGGTAACTGCTCCCGACCTTGGACTAAGGCTCTCCCGGGCAATATATGGGGACGACACCGAAGAAAGTGCTATGGCGGGGCTCGGCTTTGTAGATTTCTATTTTTTGCCGCACCTTAATTCCCCGTACTTCCCAGCACGAATGGATGCCACCATAAAAGAAGTTATAAAAGAAATAACCAAAAAAACCTACGCCCTTGATGATCAATCTGCCTTGAAAGTTGTTGACGGAAAAGTTAAAGTAATCGGCGGAGGTAAATACTTTGAATTCAACTGAGTAATGAAAACCGAATTAGAAGCCAAATTTTTAGATATAGACCCGGTATTATTTCGCAAGAAACTCATTGAGGTCGGGGCAATTTTAATTACTGCCGAGCGCCTTATGAAGCGCAAGGTTTTTGATTTCCCGGATGAACGGTTGGAAAAAGAAGGCGCGTGGATTAGAGTACGGGACGAAGGAGATAAAATAACAGTTAGCTATAAGCGCCTATTGGACCGCTCTTTGTATGGAACCAAAGAAATAACCATTACGGCGGATAACTTTGACGATGCCTGTAATATTTTTTTAGCAATAGGATTAAAACAAAGCTCATATCAAGAAACGCGCCGCGAAACTTGGAAACTAAATGATTGCGAAATTACCATTGATACGTGGCCATGGATTCCCTCTTTTGTAGAATTTGAAGCGTCAACCGAGGAAGAAGTTAAGGATGGAGTAGATAAATTGGGTTTTGACTGGTCGCAAGCTATGCATGGAAGTGTAGAAACCGCGTACCAAAAATATTTTAATGTTACGGAAAAAGAAATAGACGCGTGGAAAGAAATTACTTTTATCCCGACGCCGGATTGGCTCGAGATTCAAAGAAAAAAATAGTTATCAATTGAATTCAAATTTGGGTGAAAATGCGGTATAATCTTTTGCGTGGGATATAAAAGATTTTTGCCGTATATAATCCCCGCAGGGATTGTTTTTGTCGTGCTCGGCGGCCTTTTTGTTTACGGGTTTCTGCGGATTTCCGCGTTAACGGAACAGATAGGGTCTCTTACAACGGAGTTCGCGTCTACAACCGCGACGCTATCACAGAATACGGGCCAGCTTGCGAAAAATCTTGCGGACCTGCGCTCGCAAACCACCGGACTTTCCGATACGCTCTCAAGCGCTCAGCAAAATATTGACGCCGTTAAAACGCAGGTTGGCGGAGTTGAACAGACCGTCGGTTCAATTTCCGGCACCGTCGGCACGCTTCAAAAACTTTCAAAAATTGACCCTGAACTTCTCAAAAAATATTCCAAAGTATATTTTTTGAATGAAAATTATACGCCGCCGCACCTGATTAGTATGCCGGCCGATTATTTATACAAGGAATCAAGTTCGGAACAATTCCTAACGGAGGCATGGCCGTTTCTTAAAAACTTATTTGATGCGGCAAAATCAAACGGAATTGCGCTCTACGCGGAATCCGCTTACCGGTCGTTTGCAGAACAGCAATCGCTTAAATCTTTATATACCGTTATTTACGGCGCAGGCACCGCCAACTCGTTCGCGGCGGACCAGGGTTATTCAGAGCACCAGCTTGGAACGACATTGGATTTCATCACTACCGGACTTGGCGGCCAAACCGAGGGCTTTGAAAACACGCAGGCCTATCAATGGCTTCTCGCTAATGCGTATCGTTTTGGCTTTGAGATTTCTTATCCGAAAGGCAATACCCACTACGTCTACGAGCCGTGGCATTGGCGCTTTGTAGGCGTAAAATTCGCAACGTATCTCCATGACAACAAACTGAATTTTTACGATATGGACCAGAGAGACATTGACGCATATCTCATTAATATTTTTGATTGAGGGCTATAGGAAATATGAGAATATAGTGCTACACTAAAGTCATTATGAAAAACATCATCATCGTGTTTCTAGTCGTGGTTATCATTGGCGCCGGTGCGTATTTTGTCATTCGTGGCTCATTTAATACGGCGGATGTTGGGAAAGTTCAGGATGCGAATATATCAGGCAGCGTAACCCAGTCGCAGGATGACGCCCAAACTGGCGAAACGTCGGTTACAAACAAGGGAGAATCGGTAATTGGAAAATCAGTAGAGAGCCGCGATATTACCGCGTATCATTATGGTACTGGTGACGCGGAGATTTTGTTTGTCGGCGGAATACACGGCGGATATGAATGGAATACGGCGCTTGTCGCTTACGAAGCGATGGATTATTTGAAGGCGAACCCGACCATCATTCCGGCAAATGTGAGAGCAACTGTCATACCGGTTTTGAATCCGGACGGACTCTATAAAGTTATCGGCACGACAGGGCGGTTTACAGCATCTCAGGTGTCATCGTCGCAAGCCATCCAGACATCAGGCCGTTTTAACGCGAACAATGTTGACCTCAATCGCAATTTTGACTGTGACTGGCAAGAAAGCGCAAAATGGCAGAATACGAAAGTGAGCGGTGGAAGCTCTGTATTTTCTGAGCCAGAAAGCCTCGCGATTAAAAATTATATTGAAACTCAAAAACCAAAAGCAGTAGTGGTTTGGTATAGCGCGGCAAATGGTGTATTCGCGTCAAACTGTCACAATGGTGTTTTGCCGGAGACGAACACGATTACTAAAAAATTTGCGGATGCCTCGGGGTACCCCGCCTACGAGAGTTTTAACTTCTACGAAATAACCGGCGATATGGTAAATTGGCTCGCGAAAAGCAACATTCCCGCAATAAGCGTTCTTCTTAAAAATCATACGGATACTGAATGGAGTAAAAATCAGGCTGGCATTGAAGCCTTGCTTAAATACTACGCCAAATAATTTGTGGTAAGCCTCTTGCGGACTAAACGTGTCATTGCGGCCATTGTTATTGCCGTGCTCGGCGTCGGTTTGCTTATATTTATTTTATTGCGAAGCGGCAGCACGCCAAAGCCAGTAACGATAGTGCCGGTTAAAACAGAAAATTACGCTCCAAAACGCAACGTAATAGGTTTATCAGTGGAAGGCCGACAAATCGAATCGTATACATACGGAAGCGGAAAAACGCTTCTGGCATTTGTGGGCGGCGTGCACGGCGGCTATGAGTGGAACAGCGTGCTTTTAGCGTACGCATTTATGGATTATCTTAACGCTAATCCAAAAGCCATTCCCGCGAATTTGACCGTTGCCGTGATTCCGTCCGCTAATCCTGATGGGGTATATAAAGTAATCGGCAAGGAAGGGCGCTTCACCGCCCCAGATGTGCCCGTGGGCGTCTCCGAAGCGCCGGGGCGCTTCAACGCGCATAAAGTTGACCTGAATCGCAATTTTGATTGTAAGTGGAAGCCGGAAAGCATGTGGCAGGGAAATGTTGTAAGCGCGGGGACGGCGCCGTTCTCCGAGCCGGAAACTCGTGCTATTCGTGATTTTGTTTTTAAAAATAATCCGGCCGCTGTCGTGTTTTGGCACAGCCAGTCAAACGCCGTGTACGCGTCAGAATGCGAAAGAGGAATTCTTCCGAAGACGCTTGAAATTATTGGGGCGTATTCGCACGCGTCGGGATATCCGGCAGTTGATTCTTTTAGCGCCTACGAGATTACGGGCGACGCCGAAGGGTGGCTTGCTTCAATCAACATTCCGGCAATCACAGTTGAGCTTAAAACTCACGAGACGGTTGAGTGGGAGCGAAATTTGGCCGGCATCAAAGCGCTTTTTGGATACTATACAAAATAATAAACAGGGGAGGAAAGTTATTGCACGGCGTCAGTGAATACCACCAATCTTTGGGTATAGCTTAATTTCTCCGGATTCCAGGAACCCTCGCAGGTGATAAGGTTAAGATGAATTCCGCCGTCTCCGGGCGTAAAAATATCGGTGGCGTCGGCCGTTGGGTCATAAACGCGGCTTTCGCGGACAACGAAAGCAATGGATTCTCCTTTGTCGTTTAGAACGTACAATTTGTCTCCGATTTTCAATTCGCTCAAATTACTGAACACTCCAGGTTTCGTCATTATCCCTCCGCGTATTTGGGCAACATGTCCGGTAACAATAGAACTCCCTTTTTCTCCGGGGCGCGGACTGCCTGTAAACCACCCTACGTCAGTAACATTGTTTGGTATCTCCATTGTCCCATCGGACTTAAGGCCGTTATATTGAAAGCCCGCGTCAATGTTAAGCTTTGGGATTTTGAGGCGAACCGGAGACCCGTCAATAATATTTACAACCGCTGTACTCGTTGTTTCAGCAATAATAGTCGTTGTTCCTACGGCATCTTTCGCCAAAGTTGCACTGATCGGCGCTTGTTGAGCAACCGTGTTGATTTTCCCCCTTGAAATAGGGCCGAAAAAACCTGCGGGAGGATAAATACTCACTGATGTCTGCCACGCGCCAAGAGCGGTTGTTGTAAGGGGGCCGAAGTAGCCGGTCGGGGTAAGAATTTTTAGAAAACCGCCGGCAATTAAAAATTGTTGTAAGGCGGACACATCGTCTCCGCGAATTCCTAGAGAAAGATTACGTGTAAATGTAAAATCTGCCGCCGCGCTCGCGCTTTTTAGAACCACAGAAACACAAAGCAATAACGCGATAAACCATGCCGTATTCAATACTTTCATTGTAATGTCATTATGTCATAAATTCTGCAGGTAGACCAATTCTCCGCGACGGCATACAATTGAATTGAGTATGAAAAACACCGCCGTACAGCCGGAATTTGTGGAATTTCAAACAAAAGACGGGCTTACGCTTCCCGGGCTTTTATACAAAGCGAAAAAGGGAAAAGCCGTCGCTATCTGTTTGCATGGTATGGGCTCGTCGGTTTTTTACAACAAAGCAAAAAATAGCATACTCGCTTCCGCCTGGGCCGAGAAAAATATTTCAACCCTTTATTTCAATAATAGGGGAGCGCACGTTATTAAAAATCTTTATGTAAAGCGTGGTAATAAAGATGAACGGAAACTGTTTGGAATGGCGTACGAAAAAATAAAAGAATGCGTGCCTGATATTGATGGAGCTATTTCTTTTCTTAAAGAACGGGGCTATCGCGAGTTTTATCTCATCGGCACTTCAACGGGCGCGAATAAGATTTGCGTTTACAACTTCTATAAGCCGAAAAACGACATCAAAAAATACGTTCTTCTTTGCGGAGGCGACGATACCGGCATCTATTACGATATATTGGGAAAATCCAGGTTCTCAAGACTTCTCTCCGAGGCCAAAAGAAAAATAAAAGCCAAGCGAGGCGGAGAAATTATCAAAGAAATTCTGCCTGACGAAATATTTTCCTACGCTGGATTTTATGACGCAGCAAATCCAGATGGGGACTATAACACATTTCCGTTCTACGAAGTTCTTCGGAAAAAGAAGCTTTCAACAAAACCGCTCTTTCGGTATTTCAAATCCATCAAAAAACAATCCCTTGTCGTATACGGAGATAAAGACCAGTACGCCTGGGGCAATGTGCCAAAAATTGTTGAGATACTGAAACAGTATCAACCGAAACTAGATTACCGGATTATTAAAGGCGCGGACCACGGATTTAAGGGCCGCGAGAAACAGCTGGCAAAAACGATAGCTGATTGGTTGAGTAGAGGCTAATTAGGATAAATGTAGTATCAAAAAAGATTTAGAAGTACTAAAATAATAAAATAAAAACATGGAAAACGCAAATAACCAATCTTCACATGAAACAACGTGGGAAAAAGGGGACTTTCTTATAAATGAATTTTCAAAAGAAACAGATCGTGCTGCTGCTATATTATCGGTATCATTATTAGAAAATACTTTAACCACCCTCTTGAAATCTCACTTGGCTCCTACGACGACTAGTGAGGATGAACTATTTGATCAAAATAACGCGCCAGTGTCAACATTTAATTCGAAGATTCAGTTAGCATTTAGACTTGGCTTAATAAGTGCAAAATTTACACAAAATTTTAACATAATAAGAAAAATGAGAAATGACTTTGCGCATAATGTTTATGGCTCAAGTTTTAATACCGGAAGAATAAAAGATTTTCTAGAAAGTCTAGTCTCGTCTTCTCAGAGCGTATCAGAAGTATACAAGAAAGGTAGAAATTTATTTCCGGAAGGATCTAGGGGGCGCATAGTGTCGGAAATGATTAATCCAAGAGGTAATTTTTTAATGATTATTGGAATGATGATTCAGACATTAGAAGATAAAACTACTGAGAGTTTTAAAAATCAAATAATACCAGCGCCCCAAGAATGGCTGCATAACAAAGATTTGTCGTCATTATTTTCAAAAAGAGCAGAAGATAAAACTAAAATCAAACAACAACAGATAGAGCAAAAAAATTCTAACAACAAAGAAATTATTAATCTTCAAACACCAGAAACCAAGACGCATCAACAAGACTTACAAAACTAATCATAAAAATCAAAATTAGCCTTTTTGCAATAAAGCTTCGTTCACAAAGAAGAAGTCGCATCTTCCTTTGCTCCAATTAAATTTTGTTTTACACTAGATACATGAAGAGTTTGGGCGATACTGTAGTAACAATCAAAAAAAGCCCATTTATTCTCGTCCGAACGTTTATCGGGATAGAGCTTCTTATATTCATCGCATATCTCCTCGTCCTCGGCGGCGGCAGCTACAAATACGACCTCTACACGCAGTCGTTCTTCTTTTCCGGCGTGCTTCCATACAGCATTGCGAAGCTCATATTTCTTGCTGGCGTACAGCTTTTTGTTACTATCTACGCGTTCGCGCGCTGGTATTTTGAGTCATATTCCGCGGGCCCTGGGATTATTTCGCATCAGCGCGGCGTCTTCTTGAAAAAGAATACTGCGGTTTCACTCAAAAAATCCATGACGGCAACCGTTTCTTCTAATCTACCAGGGAAACTGTTTCATTATGGCTCAATTCGCATTAAAGACGATTCTTCCGGTACGGCATTTGTCATCGCAGATGTTTCGCGGCCGGATGAACTCGTGGAGACGATAGAAGAATGCATAAACCCGGAACGGGACAGCTTTACCGCGCCCGACGTGCAGAAACTTCTTGGAACTGAAGAGCACGAGCACCTTGAATTCAAATCATCTCTTCGTTTTGACCACCATAGCGGCAAAATGAACCGCGATTTAGAAAAAGCGGCAATGAAAACGGTTGCCGCGTTTTTGAACTCGCACGGCGGCGAGCTTGTGATAGGCGTAAACAACGCGCGGGAACCGATTGGGCTTATGAATGATTACCAAACACTCCAGCATCAGAACAGCGACGGATTTGAGAATCATTTCACGCAAGTATTTAACGTCATGATCGGACCGGAGTTCCGCCACCTTGTGAAACTATGGTTTCCGAGCGCTGGGCAAACAAACCTCTGCGTCGTCCAGACGCTTAAAAGTAGAATGCCGGTATATTTAAAAACAGACAATGACGAACACTTCTATGTGCGCACAGGAAACACCACAACAGCGCTTAAATTAAGTGAGATTGAAGCGTACCAGCGCTCGCGCAAATTGAACCGCACAAATCAAGGCGGGCCAGTTCAGACCGTATAAGTCATAGAATAAAACGAAAAATAAAGTATAATACAAACATGACTATTACCGTTTGCGGATCTATAAAATTCTTTGACCAAATGCTCGGAGTGAAAGGTAAGCTTGAGCAAATGGGCCACACAGTTCTCATGCCAATAAAAGCCGACGGCGTTGATTATTGGTCTAAGGATAATGCCGGCCGGGTTCAGGCAAAAAAGAAATTGGGGCTTATATCGGAACACATGGATAAAATAGAAAAATCAGACGCCATTCTTGTCATGAATATTACGAAAGGGGAAGTTGAAAATTACATCGGGGCAAACACGTTTCTTGAAGTTGGTTTCGCGCACTATCGGGATAAGAAAATCTATCTATTAAACGCAATTCCCAGCCAAAAATATATTGAGGACGAGATACTGACAGTTGAGCCAGTCGTACTGAACGGCGACCTTACAAAAATAGCGTAATATGGCGATTTGCGACCATAAAAGCGTCGGAATGCTTATTTGGGATGGCGACAAACTACTTCTTATTGAACGGCGCAAGCCGCCGTATGGTTTTGCTCCTCCCGCCGGCCACATTGACGACCATGGGTCTTTTGAAGATGCGGCACGGAAGGAAGTTGAAGAAGAAGTTGGTCTCAATGCCAAAAAAATTACATTACTTGCCGAAGGCAGAAAAGAAAATCCTTGCAGGCGCGAGGACGGCACATGGCATTACTGGAAAATCTTTGAAGTGAAAACAGAAGGGAAGGTTACAGCAAGCCCAAGTGAAACCAAGCAATACGGCTGGTATACAAAAGAGCAAATTCGCAAACTTGCCGAGAGAACAGAAAACTATATTTTGGGGAAAATAAGCGAAACGGAGTGGCAATCATCGCCCGGCATAGAACCCGTCTGGAAAGAATGGCTCTCCGAACTTAAAATTTTATAATACGAGAAATTGCTATAATCAACTTATGAAAAACATTCTCGTAACCGGCGTATCAAGTGGAATGGGTAAGGCAGTCGCGCAACTTTTGGTAAAAGAGGGTTATTTTGTGTATGGAATTTATAACACGGGAAAAGAAGAAGCCGAGAAGCTCAAGAATAAACTTAAAAACATTGAGATGTTTCAATGTGATTTCAGCAACAGGAAAAATACAGAAGCTTTAATACAAAAATTAGGCAAATTTCGTTTCAAGGGAATCGTGAATAGTGCGGGCGTTTTTATTGATGTTGACCTTAATAATTTTGATATGAAAGTATGGGAAAAAACTTTTGAGATTAACTTAAATGCCCCGCTTTTATTAATAGAGGGTTTAAAAGAAAATCTTGAAAAAGATGCTTCAATTGTAAATATTTCAAGCACCGACGGCATGATTGGTTCTTTTTCAGGCATGGCTTATTCCGCAAGCAAAGCAGCCCTCATTAATATAACCCAAAGCCTTGCTAATATTCTCGCTCCGAAAAAGATACGAACGAACGCCATTGCCCCCGGGTGGATAGGTGGCGGCATGGGAGCTCCGAAAGAACTGCTTAAGGAAGTCGCGTCGCTTAATCCGCTTAAGAGAGTCGGCACCTACGAGGAAATCGCTCAAGTTGTAAGTTTTTTGCTCTCTGATAAATCAAGTTATATAAACGGCACTACTATTACAGTTGACGGCGGTGATATGTCCACCAACTATATCTTAAGAAAAGAAGCGGAGATGTAGTTTTATTTGCTGCATGGAACAAACAATAAAAAAGGGAAGAATTATAGCTTTTGATTTTGACGGAACAATCGCGCAATACAACGGGTTTGTGTCGCACAGCGACGTTCAGGAACCGGTAACGGAAACGGTAAAAGCAATGCGTTTGTTGAAAGAAAAAGGATTCAGGATTCTCATATATTCAACGCGCGGGGATGAATTTATCAGAAAATATTGCGAGAAATTCTCAATTCCTTTTGATTTCATTAATCATAATCCGGAAATGCAGGGAGAAAACCCCGGAAAACCGGTGGCGTGGATATATATAGACGACAAAGCCATTCGATACGCGGGACAGTCAGCAGAAACGCTGGTATCCGAAGTTGAAAATTTCAAAGCGTACTGGAAAAAATAAACAACGGACCAATCCGTATTACTTATACGGCAATATCATGGCAAAGAATATAAATCCTGCCAGTTTAGGAGCGCCGACCATCATGGTCGTCTTGGGCGCGACGGGCGATTTAATGGCGAAAAAAATCGTGCCGGCGCTTTTCCATTTGCACAAGGAGCAAGCATTGCCGTCTCGGTTCCGGCTCGTCGGCGTATCGCGCCGCAACTGGCAGGACAGCGATTTTAAAAAGCACGTCAAATCAATTATCGGTGACGCAATCCCGAAAGCGGCGCGATTGGCGCGCAACGGATTTCTAAATCTCACAAGTTACCACCAGCTCACGTTCTCCGAAGAAAGCAACTATCGCGTTCTCGGCAAAATACTGAAGCAGATTGATGACGAGTGGGGTCAGTGCTCAAATAAGCTTTTTTACCTCTCGGTACCGCCGCAGTTCTATAGCGTTATTTTTAATAATCTCCATCAAAGCGGACTTACAAAGCCGTGCGGCGGGTCAGGTGAGGGATGGACGCGGGTTATCGTTGAAAAACCGTTCGGAAGCGACAGAAAAAGCGCAAAAGCGCTTGATAAACAGCTTTCAAAACTTTTCAAAGAAGAACAAATCTACCGCATTGACCATTATCTCGCCAAAGAGATGTTTCAGAACATTATCGCGTTTCGATTTGGAAATAATCTCTTTGAAGCAGAGTGGGGGCGCAAATTTATTCAAAGTATTCATATCCGCCTTTTTGAAAGTAAGGGTGTGGAGGACCGCGGCGAATTTTATGACGGCGTGGGAGCGCTTCGCGACGTGGGGCAAAACCATCTTCTTGAAATTCTTGCGCTTCTCACTATGAAGCGGCCCGAGAGCTATGACGCCGCCGCTATCCGCACGGCGCGCACAAAACTACTTAAGACACTCATTGCCCCGACAATCGCTGATGCGGCGACAAACTCGTTCCGCGCGCAGTACGAGGGGTATCGCACTATCCGCGGCGTCGCGTCCGATTCCGATACCGAAACGTATTTCCGCGTCCGCGGATTTCTGTCCGCGCCGCAATGGAAAAGCGTCCCGATTATTATGGAAGGCGGCAAACGGCTCGGCGCGCCGCTCAAGGAGGTTGAGATTATTTTAAAGCACCCCGAACCCTGTCTCTGCCCGCCAGGAAAAGATCATGTTCGAAACCGTATCATTATCCGTACGGAACCGAACGAAGGCATCACTGTTTCTTTCTACGCCAAAAAGCCCGGCTATGCGCTTGAGCTTGAAGAGCGGTCATTCCGATTTGATTTCCGCGACCGCGAATCAACGAAAAGCCAATATACGGAAGAGTATGAAAAATTACTTCTCGATTGCGTGAGCGGAGACCAGACGCTCTTTGTCTCAAGCGCCGAGATAGCCGCGATGTGGCATTTCATTGACCCCTTTATTACGGCGTGGCAACAGGGACTCGCGCCGCTTCATCGGTACAAGCCGGACAGCGCCGCAATCGTGGCGATGGCTAATGCCGCTAACAAAGCTGTGTCAGATTAACCGCGTGTGCTACACTGACCGTATATGAATAAGTTAATAATTCTTATTGCGGTAATAATCATTGCCGGTATAGGCTGGTTTGTATGGGAGAAGCCGCAGGTCTCGGCGCCAAGCACGCAAGCCGCGAGTCCGTTAAACGCAACGTATATCATTGACGGGAACAGAATAACTTTTGTTAACGGAGAATCGGAAATTGAAATATCGTTTGATTCGGCAACAAAAATAACAACGTCAATTTTTGGCGATCCGGTTTATGGAGATTTAAATAAAGATGGAAAAAATGAGGCGGCGGTATTTATAGCTCAAAATCCCGGCGGGAGTGGAACATTTTATTACGCCGCGGCGGCGTTGAATGAAAACGGCGGATACGTAGGCACAAACGCCATACACTTAGGAGACAGAATTGCCCCGCAAAATATTAACTTGATTTCAGAAACGAGGCCTTCGGATAGCCATTATGGGATGATTGTTGTAAACTATGCGGATAGGAAACCAGGCGAACCGATGACGGCACAACCTTCAGTTGGAGTATCAAAATATCTTACAATAGAAAACGGCAAGTTAGTTGAAAATCAGCAGGCTCAGCAGCCGATGAAATAAAATAAATATATGAACAAGAAAATTATCTCGTACGCAGTTTTGCATGCCGTAGCAACCTCGCTCTATGTCGTACTTGTCGCGTTTTTCATGACTAACGTAGGCCCGCTTTTAGGAACAGTGGCGGATAAAAGCATGTTCGGGCCCATCAGCTTTCTTCTGCTTTTTGTGGCTTCGGCGACAATCACCGGGCTTCTCGTCTTTGCGCGGCCGATTATGTGGTATCTAGACGGCAAGAAAAAAGAGGGGCTAAAACTTGCAATATATACAGCAGCGGCTCTGCTTATTATTACCGTCGCAGTTCTCGCGTCCCTTGCCCTTGCGATCCCAAGATAGTAAGTGGATTGCGTGCAGTATTTATTGTTCTGATATGCGCAAGGAGTCGATGCGCATAAAATAAAACAAACAAAACATACCTATGGTATTCTGCAAAAAGTGCGGCGAGGAACACGAGCATGATCACGGTTCATGTGATTGCCACTGCAACGAGTGCCATCACGAAAAGCACGACGGAGGAAAGTGCGAATCGTGCGACTGTGAAGCGTAGATTTCTCGGTAAAACAAAAAGCCAAGGATCCTTTTTCCTTGGCTTTTTTAGATTTACCACGCGCCGATTGCGCTAACCAGCAGGGGAATATGAAATTCCCATCCGAAACAACATCGGCACTTTCTTATCGGCGGTTTTATAGTCTGCGCCTACAAGAAACTTGAGTTCTTTATTGAATATAAACACGTAAGAAATTCCAGGCAACCAGGTAGTTTCTCCGAGAAATTCCATGTGTAGGCACCCAGCAGTGAATCCCTTAGCCGTAAAATAAATCCCATTTGATGAATAAAACTTGTTAATCTCCATCTTTGGGCGATCCGGGATTCCTGCGCCAAAACCTGACCAGTGCAAGAAATACAAAAATTTTACCGGAGCAATAATCAGATATGGCCCCGATTGCGGCATGTTTTTGTAGAATCCGGCACATATACCAACTGTGACAATCCGCCAATTCGTGCCGTAAATCAGGTAAACACGCTGGTGATTTCCCGTTACGTTAAACCACTGGTTGTGAACGCTATCTTCTAATGTAACCCGTATATCGAAACCAGAAGTAAATGCACCTCTTCCGATACTCGACTCAACCGTTCGCAGTCTCCACCCTGTTTGTGAAAAGACAGAGGAACTCACAACAAGTAATAATGCAGCTATTCCAATAACAACCCTTTTCATTAGCAATCCCTCCCTTTGTTTTTGTTAAAAAAGAACTACATATTTTGTAGCCCAACTGTTTATAATATTAGCAGACTTATAGAAATTAGTCAACTAGCATCTGTTGCTCCTTCTTCCCCTCAATCTGAATTTTCTTAAGTTTTAACTTTCCGTTCAAGAGAACCGCTTCCAATAACTTCATTCGCTTGCCCTGAGTTGAGCTGAAGGGTTTTCCATCCCGCTTGAGCGTCCACGCACCCGGCTCGCTGGAAAGCGCCCGTATCATGCGGTCCAGTTTTGTGGCAATATCGCCACCGTCTTTTTGCGCCCGTTCGAGGATTTCATATTCAACGAATCCATCCTCTGTTTTAAACTTTTTTGTAAACGTCGCCTGACTCTCAACTTGCGGCTCTGGCTTTATTTCTCCGGAAACGAATTTAGGCAGTGTTTCAACTAATGACTCTCCGCCGAGCTCGGCAAGTTTTTTCTCTAAAGTTTCATACGTGTCCGTACTTGATAACGGATACTTGCTACTTGATATTATCTCCCCATGATCAACTTTCTCATCCAGTTTATATAGCGTTACACCGGTTTCTTCGTCGCCGTTTAAAATTGCTGTCTGGATAGGGGACGACCCGCGATATTTAGGAAGAAGCGACGGATGAACGCCAATAACGCCAAGCCGCGGAAGTTTTAAAATATCGGCGGGAATAATTTTCGCGTACGCGGCTACAACAGCAAAATCAACATTTCCTACTTCTGATTCAAACGCTTCAGCGCTAAGCCGTTCCGGCTGGTATATCTGAATGCCGTGCTTTTGTGCCATGATTTTTGTCTCAGGAGGCGTCATTATCTTTTTTCTTCCAGCTGGTTTATCTGGATTGCAAATCACAACAGCCGGCGACATTCCGGCAGAAATGAGCTTTCTAAGAATTATTTCGGCAAACTTCGGAGATCCGAAGAATGCAAATCTTGAAATCATATTCTATTACCGCCCTTTTTCTCAATCTCAACCTTATAAAGCGATTTGGCTTTGTCTATGAATAATTTTCCGTCCAAATGATCCGTTTCGTGCTGGAAAACGCGCGCCAGAAGCCCCCATGCCTTTATCTTTACTCTTTTGCCGTTCTTATCAAAGCCGGTAAGAAACACGCGGTAACTGCGCTCAATGGGACCATACATGCGAGGCACGCTTAGGCACCCTTCCTCGCTTATCTCGGTCTCGTCGGCAGTTTTAGTAATCTCTGGATTAAAAATCGCGTACGATTTTTGCTTGCCTTGCGAATCCGGAACCTGAGCGACAAAAACGCGATAGGGAAGCCCTATCTGGTTCGCGGAAAGCCCCACGCCGTTCGCTTCCCTCATTGCTTCGCGCATTCGCCGTATGAGTTCGCGTATGTCCTGCTTTGTGAATTTTGAAAAATCAAAAGGAACCGTCTTTTTACGGAGAAGCTTTTCCTCGTCCTTATTTTCAGAAAGATATATTTTATCCATTTGGCTTTTTATTTCTTAACTTGTGGTGAGCCCTTCGAACCAACTTGTGGTGAGCTTGCCGAACCATCAAACAAAATCCGCATAAAATAAGCTCCTTTGTTTTTTACATCCCTCTTTTCGGCGATGTTTTTTGCAAGCTGTAGAAGTTTCTGCTCATCATGCTCTTTCGAAAGTTTTATGTATAGCGCTTTATGCTTCCTATCCTCCAGAATCTCAGCAAGCTGGAGCCCGGTTTCCTGATACTTACAGTACACCTTGCTTTTCTTTCCGCGCTCGCGTATCGTCTCTAAATATTTGTGGTATGATTGAGACATATGCGAAATAAAATTCTTATAGGAATTGGAATTCTTGTGGTAATCGCCGGGGTTGGCTACGGGGCTTTCTTACGGGGCGTTACCTACGGAGCTCAATTCAAATCTATCAAAATTACGGACAGCCGGCAACTTTTAGACGCTGATTTCAGCACATTCTGGGAAGCGGTGGATGTTGTAAAAGAAAATTACATCGGCATTAAAGACGTGAAGGACAAAGACATGCTTGAGGGCGCGATCAGCGGAATGGTCGGCGCGCTAAATGACCCGTACACAACGTTCTTTAATAGAAGCGACGCGCAGAAGTTTGATCAGGATCTCTCGGGCTCTTTTGGTGGCATTGGAGCGCGCATAGACGTGAAAGATGACCAGATTATCATTGTGGCGCCGCTCAAAGATACGCCGGCGTATAAAGCCGGACTCAAGGCTGGTGATAAGATTTTAAAAATTGATGACGAGCTTACGACAAATATGGACGTTGACGCGGCCGTAAAAATAATCCGCGGAAAAGAAGGCACCGAAGTTTCTCTCCTTATTTTGCGCGACGGATGGGAAGATCCAAAAACATTTAAACTGATGCGCGAAATAATCAACGTGCCGACGCTTGAATGGGAAATGGTGGACCTAGCATCCTCAACAGTTTCAAACGGAAATGAAGTGAAAACGCAGGCCGCTCTCATCCGGCTCTACAATTTCAATATAAATGCTTTGGGGCTTTTTTCTACGGCAGTTTCGCGTATCGCGGCCGAAGATCCGCGGGGTATTATCATTGATCTGCGGGACAATCCTGGCGGATACCTTGATGTAGCTGTTGGTATCGGAAGCTTACTCTTGAGTCCCGGCGAGGTTGTTGTGCAAGAAAACATGAGTGGTAAAGCGCTAGAAATTTTGAAATCGGACGGCCCGGGAATGTTCCAGGATATTCCGGTTGTAGTAATTGTAAATAGCGGTTCCGCATCAGCTTCCGAAATCTTAGCCGGCGCTCTGCGCGATGTCCGCAACGCGAAACTTGTTGGCGAAACGACGTTTGGGAAGGGAAGCGTGCAGGAAATCAAAGAACTCTCGGATGGCGCCACGATAAAAGTTACGATAGCGGAATGGTTGACTCCAAAAGGCACCCATATAAACAAAAAGGGGCTTGCGCCGGACTTTACTGTAAAAATATCCGACAGTGATGCCAAGAACGGGCGCGACCCACAGCTCAGTAAGGCAATTCAGGTATTGAAATCCCAGTTGGGAATTAAGTAAAAAACTTCTATGAAGGTGATACTCCTCAAAGAAATTCGCGGGCTTGGCCATAAGGGCGACGTGAAAGAAGTTAAAGAGGGTTATGCTCGCAACCTACTCATGCCGCAAAAATTGGCTGAAATCGCCACTCCGGCGGCGCTTGCGCGTGCGAGCGAAGAAAAAGCCAGGATTGAAAAAAATCGCGCGGAAAAAACAGCCGAACTCAAAAAATCCGCGGAATCGATAAAAAATACTACGCTTATTTTCAAAATGAAGACAGGAGAAAAAGGCAAAGTTTTTGGATCAATAACAGACGCCGACATCCGGAACGCGCTGAGCGAAAAAGGATTTAATATTCCAATAGCAAGCAAGCACCACATAAAAACTACGGGCGAACATATTCTTGACATTGATTTGGGCGACGGGATAAAAACAAAACTTCGGGTTCTTGTGGAACCCGAAGCGTAAAGGCGTCTTATTTGCTGTTCTTGGCGATTACCCCGACAACTTTTGCTGACCGCTTTGTGCCGTCAAAATTTGTTTTGCGTTTTGTTGAGAATTTCACCGTGCCGTGCCTCAATGCGTAAATTGTATCGTCTCCGCCCTGGCGCGTATTTTCGCCCGCAAAAAACTTCGTCCCGCGCTGGCGAATAATAATATCGCCCGGCTTCACGGCTTCTCCGTCAAACTTCTTAACGCCGAGGCGTTTTGCTTCGGATTCGCGGCCTAGTTTAGTTGTGCCTTTAGCTTTAGTATGTGCCATAGTTGTAGTGAATTTTTCACTCATAGTTCTAGTGAAAAATTCACTACAACTATGAGCACTCCGATGACCATCGGAGTAGCCATGTCTCCGACTTCAGTATAAGCGCTCCGGCCTCCCGCGCCAGAGTAACAATATCCCTGTTATAATAAGGCAATACATAACCTATGTCAACGACAGGGAAGCGAGTCATACTTAGCGTCATTCTTGTACTCTTGCTGGGCCTGAGTTTCGGCGCCGGCTTTCTTATAGCCCGCGAGGCCCAGCCAGCGCCTATTATCATAGAAAAATGCCATAATTGTTGAAATTTTCGAGCTAGCTATAACGAAGAAGAAAATTTCACTACAATTATGAGCACTCCGGCCGTAGCGTCGGAGTAGCTCAAAATAGACAGTTTTTGCGGTGTTTTATAGTACTTGACAGATACTATATAAGTAGTGTACAATGTAGTTGCAAATTAACAATAGCGTTTGAAAGAACAGACGCTCAATACGAACCCGCCAGCCATAAGAAACTGGCCACAACTGATGCGCTGATAAGAACAGCGCAAAAGGAGGGCATCATGACAGTACTAGAAGTCATCTGGGTAAACGGCACATTGCTTGGAATTTTTTTAGCAGTACGCAGGTACGTCATCCCGTTTCTCGCGAAGGTAATGTACGCGATCGAGAACGTCTATTACGAAGGAGCGGAAAAAAGAAAATTGGAGAAACTCTGGGAAGAAATTCTCGGGCGTCGCTTGCGGAAAATCCCGAACCTGAGTTTATTATCCGAGCAGGACAAAGAAAAATGTCAGAAAAGAGCCAATGAGATTCTTGCAAAACTGGCGCGAGAATACGCTCTCCAGGATTTTGGACAAACAGCTTTCATTGCGGCAATTCCGATCGGACAAGACGGAGAAAGGGACATTGAGAAGATGCAGGAAAAAATCCGGGAGTGTCTGGAGAAGGCAAGAGACAAATTTTGGGATACTTGGCACACAGCGAAGGCCGCCGGCTTCGAAAGGCGCTGCCGTTACCAGGAATATCTGGCAGCGGTCGGGGAATTAGAATCAATAAGAGAAGAAGCGAGAACCAGAGTCGAAAGATGGTTCTCGAAAAGGTAAAATAACATCATCATTAAAAAGCCGCACTTCACCATGAAATGCGGCTTTTTCATTTGAAAAACACAGTATTTTTATTACTTTTATAGTCAGTTTCAAGCTCTTGACAAATCATTACTGTAGGTATATAATACTAACGTTCTTTGAAAATCAAAGACCCCTATATCTCGGAAGCCTATAAGCAACGGCAGAACAGATACAGGAATAGAAAACACCAGCTGATAAGCAAAGGCCGGTAAAACTAATGCGCCACAAGCACGGCGCAAAAGGAGGAATATGTTAAAAGTATCAATGGCAGTATCAGTTCTCGGGTCATTAGTGGCTGGAATAATTCTTGCAAATACAGCCTCGATAACTCAGAATTGGATTTTTCTGGTTGGTGGGATTGCTTTGGCGCTCGGTTTTGCAATTTTGTTTGCGAAACTGATTGATAGAGCAGACGCACGGGTAAGGGAATTCTTTGCAAAAATAGGGATATCGGATCAACCAGAAACTCGTGGAAAAAAGAATTGGAAAATACGAAACGCACTCCAGCCAAATGTAGACGCAATGTTAAAAATAATTGCAACAGAACTGGACACCATTTTTACAGAAGAAGAAGAAAAGAAAAAAAGGTATTCGACGCAGAGTTGTGATGTACCAGCAATCGAGAAGGTGAGAGATTTGCTCAGTCTCGCCAAAAAAATCAGTGAGACTAAAGAAACTTTTTGGAAGCTGTGCGAAACTGCCAGGAAGCTTGGTTTCGCGGTGGAAAAAAGTCACCGAGATTACTTATCGGCTAGTCATATGGCATAAATCTGAATAAAAAATCAAAAGCCGCTCTTCATTATGTGGAGTGCGGCTTTTTCATTTGCGAAATCTTGAGCGTTTTAGTATAATTTTTCAAAAATGCGCGGGTGCCAGCCGAAGGCTGGTAAAGCGAAACCCGCCAAAGGCGGGCAAGCCACGCCTTAGGCGGACAAGCTGGCAGATTTAGCCGCCTCCGGCGGCCGCACTACCTTGTAAAATGATAAGCGTTTACGTTATTCTCGGCGCAGACAACTTTAGATATATTGGCATAACAAGTAATCTAAAAAGGAGAATCAAAGAACATAATTTTGGCAAAAATAAAAGTACAAGAAATTATGCGCCATTTAGAATTTTTCACACTGAGTTATTTCCGGATTACATTGAAGCGAGGAAACGGGAAAAATTTCTAAAAAGCGGGGCTGGACGAAAATTCCTTGATAATTTAGGATTGTAAATGGCAATGCGCGGGTGGCGAAACTGGCAGACGCACTACCTTGAGGTGGTAGCGCCCGTAAGGGCTTGCAGGTTCAAATCCTGTCCCGCGCACAAGTGAGTTTTATTTTATCAGGAAACAAGCTACAATACCCTCGTGAAATTAGAAATCTTAAAACAAAAACCACTCGTAGTTCTTCTTGCAATAAGCGCCATTCTACTTCTTGGAGGCCTCGGCGCGCTCCTTATAAATTTCGGCAGACTGCCGGCACAAATTATCCTGCGTTTTGATGTCTTTCACGGCGTAACGCTCATGGGAAGCCGAGCAGATGCCTTTATAGTATGGCTAGGCGCGCTTCTTCTTGGGATCGCAAACACCGTGCTTGCTGAGGAGCTTTTTTACAGAAACCGCCTACTCACATACATTTTTATCGTGGGAACGCTTATACTTTCGCTTCTTGCGCTGATTGCCACAGCAACAATTGTTTCCGTTAATTAAACTGCGCACATGAACCTCAACACTATTCTTCTCGGAATCATAGCCATTGTTTTTGCTATCGGCTTTTTTGCAGTGTGGCGCGCTTCCAAAAATCGCGGCGCGGAAACTCCGAAAACGGACGATCAGGCGTTCCTCTTAATTCAAAACCAACTGAATGAGCTGTCGCGCGTGATCGATACGAAACTAGGGGAGTCCGCGAAGGCAATGCAGAGCCAGTTCGGCGAATCGGCAAAAATCATCCGCGATGTTACGGAAAAACTTACGAAGCTGGACGAAACAAACAAGCAAGTTATTAATTTTACCGACCAGCTCCAGTCGCTTCAGGATATTTTGAAAAATCCGAAACAGCGCGGCATCTTGGGCGAGTATTATCTTGAAACTCTTCTTAAAAACGTTTTGCCAACGGGAAGCTATCAGATGCAATACCCATTCAAGGACGGCACAATCGTGGACGCCGTCGTTTTTGTAAAAGATAAAATTATCCCGATTGATTCAAAATTCTCGCTTGAAAACTATAATCGGCTCGCGGAAGAAAAAGATCCGGTGGAGCGCGAGCGGCTTGAAAAACAATTTAAAATTGACCTTAAGGCCCGGATTGATGAAACAGCAAAGTACGTGAAGCCGGCTGAGGGCACGATGGATTTCGCCTTTATGTTTATTCCACACGAGGCCGTTTACTACGACCTGCTTGTTGCGCAGGTTGGAGCGGTAAAGGTAAATACGCGCGATCTTATTGAATATGCGTTTAAAGACAAGCACGTCATCATTGTTTCACCAACATCATTTCTCGCGTATCTTCAGACTGTTTTACAGGGACTCAAGGCGCTCCAAATTGAAGAGTCCGCGAAAGAAATTATTAAGCGTGTCGGCGAGCTCGGGCGGCATCTTTCAAACTATGAAGAATTCGTAAAGAAAATGGGCACTCACTTAGGCACAACAGTAAACGCCTACAACACCGCGTACAAAGAACTCGGAAAAATAGACAAGGACGTTTTGCGGATTACCGGCAGCGGAACCGGCACGGAACAGTCCTTGCTTGATAGGCCAGACACCGAAGACGAGTAAATAATTTAGTATGGATATGTCGCGCGGAAAGGAGGCGATACAGCAAATTCTCGCGTTTTATCAGAAGCTCGGGCGGCCGCTTACCGCGATTGAGATTGGAAGAGCAACTAATAACACGCCATTTGACGAAGTTTTACGCGAACTCGACATACTTGTAAACAACGGCGCAATTTATGAAAAAGACGGGTTTTATTCGCTCACGAAAGAGCTGGGAAAATTTTCTCCGCGCTTAAACCAAGATTTTTTATTGGACCTAAAATGGAAAAAACTTTCCCATTACGCGCGCCTATTCCGCCACGTCCCGTTTATTGAATTCGCGCTAGCAAGCGGATCCATGGCACTTGGAAACGTGGCGCCGCTTTCTGATTTTGACGTGCTCGTGGGTGTTCGCGACGGAAGAATGTTTATAAGCCGGTACTGTCTTCTCGCACTCTTTTCGCTGTTTCGCATGCGACGGCCGGACGACAAAAAAGCAAGTCCAAATAGATTTTGTTTCAATCATTTCGTAACGGAAAACGCGTTCGCAAAACCGCCGTATAACACGTATCGGCAAGAACTGTATAGAAACCTCGTGCCGATTTGGGGTAAGCAGGAAACACTGAAACGGTTTTTTAAAGCGACCGCGTCATGGTCGGGAAGCGTTACTAATGTACCAAATACAGAGCGTTATGTCGGCGGAAAGCCGAGTTTATTTCGTAGAACACTTGAATGGACTTTGAGCGGAATAATTGGAGACCAGCTTGAAAAATTTGTCGCCGGCATAGCAAAACGACGGCTTGAACGATATGTAAAAAATCATCCGGTTAATGGGCGTGCGGTTGTCTCCGACGCCGAACTCGAGTTTCATTTTTCCCTGCCGTACGAGAAATAACCAGCAGGTATTGCATTCTAAAAGCAGCTGTGATATACTCTCAAACGTTGAGTAAGTGAGTTTCCCTATCTTCGACTCTGGCGCAAGCTGGAAGCGAGGAAATCTAAGGAAACACTCCAAATTCCACTCCCGCTTCGGCGGGGGTGGTTTTTTGTTGTGCAAATAAAAAATCCCCCGCGATTAAACAGCGGGGGGAATAGGGTCAGAAAGTTTTACTGTAAGCCGCGGAACTCTGCTCAAAATACTACTTACAGTGTCCCAACGATCAAGAAGAAAGCCACAAAGTAAAAACATCAGACACACGATTACAATCGCGAGACCGATGTTTGTTGAGAGATACGATGCATAGCCAACAATAAACAATAGAACTATATAAATCGGCATAATCCGATGGCCTTTTACTTTCGGCCATTTTTTTATCTCTACTAATCCAGCAAAAAGCCCGCCGTCAGCAAAACTCAATCTGTATGCAAACATGAACCCGGCTACGCTTGTAATGATGATTATTCCCACTACAAAAATCACGCAACATACAAGGAAAACGATTAGTGCAGAGATTTTAAACACGATTTTTATTAAGGACCAAAGAAGCCTTGTTATAAAACCGAGCAATGTCATCTCATTGGGGACCTCAGTTGAATATGTAGCGTTGCATATGAAACGCACAACAGCATTATTCTTGCTCAAATCTGCTATTACCATTGGGACCTCCGGTTATTTAGTTTTAAACATTTATTTAGGGTCTATTTTATGCTAATAATATAATACACAAAAGGGGCGCCTAGTCAATGAAATCATCCTTGTCGAATGTAGGACGATGTTCTACTATAGATGCGGGAGGGTAGGATGAGCACCTACTCAACAATAAAAAAACTTGGAGGTTACCCTTACCCTCCCGTAACCTCCTAATTCAGGTATGTTTTCATTCTTATCAAAGCTGTTTCCAGACAAAACGCTTTCACGACTTGAAAGCGTTGTTGCTTCTATAAACGAAGAGGAAGCGGCGACTGAAAAATTAATAAACGAAGAGCTTCGCGCGGCAGTTTTGGGCCTCAAAAAGAAAGTTCAAGATGCCGGTGGAACAGAAGAAACGCTAAACGAAGCATTACCCAAAATGTTCGCCCTCGTGCGCGAGGCGGCAAAACGAACGCTCAAACAGCGCCATTTTGACGTTCAATTAATCGGCGGCGCAGTGCTCCATGAGGGCAAAATCGCCCAGATGCTTACAGGAGAAGGCAAAACGCTTGTCGCAACGCTTCCGGCATCATTGAATGCTTTAGCTGGCCACGGCGTGCACATCATTACCGTGAACGACTACCTCGCGAAACGCGACGCGGTCTGGATGGGACAGATTTACGACGCCCTCGGGCTTTCCGTCTCGTGCATTGTGCACAACGCCGCGTATATGTACGATCCGGCATTTGAAGGGTCAAGCGAGCTGGATAAAGAACGCGACACGACCGGCAGTTTTAAAGTTGTTGAAAAGTTTTTGCGGCCAATAACGCGCCAGGAAGCATATGCGGCGGACATAACTTACGGAACAAATCACGAGTTCGGTTTTGACCATCTTCGCGACAATCTGACGCTTCGTATAAGCGACCAGGCGCAGCGTGGGTATCCATACGCGATTATTGACGAGATAGACAGCATTTTAATTGACGAGGCGCGCACGCCACTCATCATCGCCGCGCCAGATCGCGAATCAAGCGAATTTTACAAAGTTTTTGCGCGCGTGGCAGACCGCCTTGAACCAGAGAAGGATTATATCACCGACGAAAAGCTTCGCGTGGCGAATATCACGGAGGAGGGAATTGAAAAAGTTGAAAAAACGCTCAGTATTCAAAATATTTTTGCGCCGGAAAATTCCCGCCTCGTCCATTTCTTGCACGAAAGCTTGAAAGCAAAAGCGTTATTTAAGCGCGACAGGGACTACCTCGTAAAAGACGGCGAGGTGTTTATTGTTGATGAATTTACGGGCCGCGTGCTCTTTGGAAGGCGGTATTCGGGCGGCCTTCACCAGGCGATTGAAGCAAAAGAGGGTGTCACCGTTAAGGAAGAGAATCGAACATACGCGCAAATCACCATTCAAAATTATTTCCGTTTGTATAAAAAAATATCAGGCATGACAGGCACGGCGGAAACTTCCGCGGAAGAATTTCATAAAGTGTACAAGCTTGACGTTGTTTCAATCCCGCCGAATAAGCCGATGGTTCGCAAAGACCTGCGCGATCTTATTTATAAATCAAAAGACGCGAAATACCGCGCGGTCGCGGAAGAAGTAAGAAAACACTATGAAGCGGGCCAGCCGGTGCTTTTGGGCACAACCTCAATCAGCAATAACGAAATTATTTCCGCGTATCTTGGAAAAGCGGGCATTCCACACGAAGTATTAAACGCGAAGAACAACGAACGCGAGGGCGCGATAATCGCGCAGGCAGGAAGACTGAAGGCCGTTACCGTCGCGACAAACATGGCAGGCCGCGGCGTTGATATTGTTTTTGGTGGAAACCCTCCGTCGCCGGAAGAAGCGCAAAAAGTGCGTGAGCTGGGCGGACTTCACGTTATTGGCACTGAACGGCACGAGGCGCGGCGAATTGATGACCAGCTCCGCGGGCGCTCCGGCCGCCAAGGGGACCCGGGCTCGTCCCAATTTTTCCTTTCGCTTGAAGATGACTTGATGCGCATTTTCGGCGGCGACAGAATCAAGCGGCTTATGGAAAGCGTTAATTTTCCGGAAGACACGCCGATTGAATCAGGTATGGTTTCAAAAGCCGTGAACCAGGCGCAATTCAAAGTGGAAGGAAATAATTTTGACATCAGAAAGCACTTGTTGGACTTTGACGATGTTTTGAATAAACAGCGCACGGCGTTTTATGCGCGCCGGAAAAAGATTTTGGAAGCCGGGGAGAAAAATGAGATTTTGCCGATACTGGAAGAAACGCTTAATCACCATGTCGCTTTTCTTGAGTCGCAACTTGAACGCATTGAAGGCGACCATACCGAGCATCAGAAAGTGCTGGATGATGCGCGGAAGAAAATTGCCGGACTGCCAAAAACACTTGCGCCGGAACAGGCCGTCGTTGGAAGCCAGCATCTCGTGCGCGTTCTTGATTCTCTTTGGATTGACCACTTAGAAAACCTTGAAAGCTTGCGCGAGACGGTAAACATCCGCGCATACGGCCAGCATGAACCGATTGTGGAATACCGCCGCGAAGCGCATGAACTTTATAGCCAACTTCAAAACGCGTGGAGCGAGCTTATTTATGGCACTATTTTCCAACTATTTGAAATTGACCCGGCAAAACTAAAAGCGGATATAGAAAAGACGAAAAATCCGCCTCCGCCCGAAGCAAAAGATATTGGCAGAAATGACCCGTGTTGGTGCGGTTCTGGCAAAAAGTACAAAAAATGCCACGGAAAGTGACTAAAAACAAAAGAGTAATAGAAAAATTGCACCATTTTATTTGTAATGAATGTAAAAAATGGTGGAGCATTGGTGATGCACCGGCAAAAAAGAACCTGTGGTATTGTCCCTGGTGCGGGATAGTAAATGAATATAAAAGGCGCCACGCAGTACAAAAAGTTGTAAAATAAAGATATGGCTAAAAGGGAAAACAAAAAGAGAAATGTTTATAATCAAATTGCTGATTTCATTTATGAAACTAGCATACACAGCAAAACGCCCCGTTCAGGATTATGGTTTTTAGGGAGCGGGAACCAGTCAGTAGCCGAGCACCTTTTTCATGCGACGATTATCGCTTACGCGCTATCTTATCTGGAACCAAAAGCTGACAAAAATAAGGTCGTATTAATGGCGCTCATTCACGATATCGGAGAGGGTAGAACATCGGACCATAACTATGTCCATCAGCGTTACGGCCGGCTCGCGGAAGCAAAAGCGGTTGAAGATATCGCCCATAGCGTTCCATTTGGTTCTGAAATTTTTGAACTATTTAAAGAAGAAGGAGAAAGAAAAACGCTAGAAGCAAAACTGGTAAAAGACGCGGACCAGCTTGAATGGATAACGACCTTGCGCGGGGAAGAAGTGAAAGGAAACATGAAGACACGCGAATGGATAGATATCGCATTAAAACGCCTTAAAACAAACGCCGGGAAAAAACTTGGAAAAATATTAGTAAGAACCAACCCGGACTCATGGTGGTTTGACGTAAAAGACGCGTGGTTTATTGATAAAAAAGTTAAAGACCAGAAATGGAACGGGAAAAAATAAAAAAGTTCGGTTTCGTCGCGTGGAAATTAAAATAATGGATACGCCTTTTGAGAAAATCAAAAAGTTGTTAACTGACAATAACATCAAATATGAGCTTTTTGAGCATGCGCCGGTCTACACAAGCGAAGAAGCGGCGAAAGTTAGGAACTCTCCGTTAAGCCAAGGAGCAAAATCATTATTACTAAAAACTGAAAACAGTTTTGTTCTAGCTATAATCCCTGGAGACAAAAAGTTAGATTCTAAAAAACTAAGAAAAGCAGTCGGTGTCAAAAGCATCAGATTTGCAACTCCAGAGGAAGTCAAGGAAATTATGGGATGCGAGATAGGCGCGTGCTATCCATTTGGGAATATTATCGGGGTAAAAACAATAGTTGATGAGAATTTAATGAATGTTGATAATATCTTTTTCAATCCAGGGGTTCATGATAAAACAATTAAACTAGACCGAGAATGCTATCAATCAATCGTCAATCCTGAAATTGCTGATGTGGTGCAAGTATAAAATGAAAAGTGCCCACAAAAGTGAGCACTGGGCGAAAATTTAAGACGGTCACATATCAGTCGGAGTGCATTTTCGGTGTTCGCAAACACGGCAAATCCAGCCGCGATAGTTAGTACGCCTTATCTCTCCATCATTAATTGATTTCTCAAATCTTAAGATGCGAAGCATACGCAAACCGCAATGCCAATTAAGCAAACTTTTTGCGCCCAAAACCTCTTTATGCATATATGCAGGAGGGGAATGCTCTTCCTGCTCCCACTCAGATTTAATTGGTTCTGGATTTATGGTACACAGCATAATAACCTCCTTTGTTTATTCCCATTATTGAATTTATTTGGTTCTAGATAAAAAAATAGCATTAGAAATATTATTTGTCAAATCCGTAGCCCGTGACCATGCAATAGCGCCACAAAACGCTGGATTTGATAAGATTAAAAGATATGGAAAAACTGGAATTCTCCCAACTGGCAAAATCTTTGAAGATCGGCGAGTATGAGCACTCAAAATCGGGAAAACGATATAATGCGCTCGAAGTCGGACGTCATAGCGAAACACTGGAAGAACTTGTTATATATCAGGCGCTTTATGGAGAAAAAGATATATGGGTTCGGCCCATTAAGATGTTTTTAGAAGAAGTTGAAATAAACTGCGCAAAAGTGCCGAGGTTTAGATACATTGGGAAATAAAAAAAAGCCGCCAGTGATAATCCGGGCGATATGTACAAGAGACATTGAAATCGCTGACTGTCTCCCCGGAACTGGCGGCGGCCATACCATGTCGCCTCGCTCATTTAGGATCCCTCAGAGCAAGGAAGCGAAGGGGACTGGCTAAATCCCCCCAACTGGCATACTAAACATACAGCATTATAATAAATAGTAAACATGGAAAACCAATATCTCCACGAAGTCGCGATAACAGCAATCGTTGTGAAGGGCGGGAAATTTTTAATCACACGGAGATCGCCGAATAAAAAACGTTTTCCGGGGACGTGGACGGTGCCAGGCGGGAAAATGGAAACCGACGACTACCTGAAACTTCCAAAAGACACGAAGGATTATTGGTATAACGTTCTTGAACGAACGCTGAAGCGCGAAGTAAAAGAGGAAGTTGGAATTGATATTGAGAACATTGAGTACATCACAAGCTTGGCGACTGTTCATGCAGACGGCGCGCCGTCACTTGTAATTTCCTGCATGGCTGATTATGCCGGTGGGGAAATAAAACTCCAGCAGGAAGAAAATGACCAATTCGCGTGGGTAACGCTTGAAGAAGCAAAAACATACAGCTTGCTTGATGGAATTTATGACGAATTAGTTATGACTGAAAAAAAACTGAAGGGGGAGAAGATTGAATGGAAGAGGTTTGGCGGTAGTTGACAATAAAGATGGCCGTGATACAATACAGGCAACCTCCAATATAGATAGGCCCCAGTTCAACGCTAATACAGAATTATATATGCGTTGAACTGGGGATTTTTTTACTTGACTCTAAAATAGGCACTATGCTACACTATCCACCGAAGGAATGTTTAGGGGAGAAAAAGGGGATTAGGTGAAATTACCGTTACATCTATCCCTCCATAAGTCTCAACTAAATCTTCACTGGGTCCGATGAAGTGGAAGAGGAAGCCACTTCTCTCGGACCCCTTTTTTATTTACAGAATAAGTGCGCTAGAATAGTACCAATGCCGATAATCAAAAATGTTTCTGGACGAGAAATACGCGATTCGCGAAATAAGCCAACAATTGAAGCGACTGTAGAATTTGATAATGGAATTTCAGGAACGGCGTCCGTCCCATCAGGAGCATCAACCGGAAAATACGAGGCATTAGAATTGCGCGACGGGGACGGTAAGGGCGTTTCAAAAGCCGTCGCGAATGTAAACACGATTATCGCGCAGGCAATAACCGGAAAAGAATTTAACCAAAAAGAACTGGATGAAGCGCTTACCGTGCTAGACGGCACTACAAACAAAAATAAGCTAGGTGCAAATGCAATTTTAAGCGCCTCGCTCGCATTCGCGCGCGCTTCGGCGGAAAGCGAGAAACAACTGCTCTATGAATATTTCGGCGGACTATGCGGCAATAACTCTTTTAAAATGCCCATCCCGATGGTGAACATCTTGAATGGCGGGCGGCACGCTCAAAACTCAACCGATTTTCAGGAATTCATGATTGTGCCGATTGGAGCCGCGACATTTAAAAAAGCTATGGAATGTTCCAAAAAAACAATGAACGCGCTCAAAATTATTTTAGAAGACAAGGGACTCTCGACGAAGTTCGGCGACGAAGGGGGATTTGCCCCGGAACTTCCCGCAAACGAAATAGCCACACAAATGCTGGTTGAGGCGATTAAAAAAGCTAGCTTCTCAGAAAAAGAAATCGCGATAGCTATTGATGTGGCGGCAAGCGAACTCAAAAATGACGGTGGATATCAGTTGGCGCGCGAAAACAGAACACTCACAAAAAATGAGCTTATGGCGCTTTACGAATCCTGGACGTCAAGATATCCGATAATTTCAATAGAAGATCCGTTCGCGGAAGATGAATGGGACGCATTTCAGGAACTGACGCAAAAAATAGGAGATAAAGTTCAGGTTGTCGGTGATGACTTATTCGCTACAAATAAAAAACGTCTGGAGGAAGGGATACGCAAAAAAGCGGCGAACGCGATTATTATAAAACCAAACCAGGCCGGCACAGTTTCCGAAACTATTGAGACTGCAATGCTCGCAAAAAAATCAGGATATAAGTTGGTTGTCTCGCACCGTTCGGGCGAAACAATGGATTCCGCAGTGGCAGATCTCGCGGTCGGCCTCGGCGCGAAATGGGTCAAATTCGGGGCACCGACGCAGAAAGAACGCATGGCTAAATATGACCGTTTGTTGCAGATAGAAACAGGGCTAAAACAGGGCTAAATATGCCCAAAAGGGACTTATACCAAGAACTCTATAAACGCTTAAATAAAGCCCAGAAACAGGCCGTAAACACGGTCGAGGGGCCGGTTATGGTCATAGCTGGCCCAGGAACAGGCAAAACCCAGATTTTGACCCTCCGGATAGCCAATATTCTGAGGGAAACCGACACCGATCCAAAGAGCATTTTAGCGCTCACGTTTACGGAATCAGGCGTGATTTCAATGCGAAAACGGCTCGCGGAAATCATGGGCGACGCGGCATACGCCGTGGACATCAACACGTTTCACGGCTTCTGTAACGACATCATTAAAAATTATCCCGAGGAGTTCCCGTACATAATCGGCTCTCAAAATATAACAGAGGTTGAGCAGATAAAAGTTATTGAGAAACTAGTTGAGAAACTCCAGCTTAAAGAACTGCGCCCATTCGGAGATAAATTTTATTATGTGCGGGCGATTCTCGGAAATCTTAATAGTTTGAAGCGGGAGGGCACGGATTATAAGACATTTTCCGACATAGTTAGTAAAAAAGAAAAAGCGTTTCCGAAAATAGAGGGACTGCGGCATGAAAAAGGCCCGCATGCGGGACAGATAAAGGGTGAGTATAGGGAATTATGGAAACAAATTTCGAAAAACAAGGAACTTTCCAAAATATACGCGGCGTACCAGAAAGAACTTTCCGTAAAACGGCTCTACGACTACAGCGATATGATTATGGAAGTGCTCTCGGCGCTCAAAAATAGCGAGGACTTGCTGATAATGCTTCAGGAACGATTTCAATATTTCCTTGTTGACGAACATCAGGATACCAATAACGCGCAAAATAAAATCCTGGAATTGCTCGCCGGTTTTCACGCGAACCCGAACATATTCATCGTCGGCGATGAAAAGCAGGCAATATTCCGTTTCCAGGGAGCGTCGCTCGAAAATTTCCTGTACTTCAAAAAATTGTACCCGTCCGCCGCAATGATAACGCTCTCTGAAAACTACCGCTCAACGCAGCAAATATTGGATTCCGCACACAAGCTTGCGACAGTGATGGATAGTCCTGGAAAACAGCTGAATGCGCAAAGTTCCAGCGGCGGGAAAATACGCCTATGCAGATTTCAAAAAGGCGGGGCTGAACTCGCGTGGGTAGCTGAAGATATACATAAAAAAATCGCGACCGGAGCGGCGCCGGAAGAAATTGCGGTGCTATATAGAGACAACAAAGACGCGTTTCCGATTGCGCTCGCGCTTGAAAAAGCGGGCATTCAACATGTTATAGAATCCGACCAGGATATTTTTGACGACACTGAAATTAAAAAACTCATCGCCATACTGCGCGCGGTTAGCGAATTCGGGTCCGAAACGGCGTTCATTGGAGCGATGCACGTTGATTTTGTCGGGCTCAGCCAGCTTGATATTTATAAAATAATAAGCACCGCGGGCACGCGTGGAGCGCGGAAACATGTTCTTGACGTGGCATCATCCGAGGAAACGCTCCGAGGAATAGGCGTCTCGTCTCCTCAAGAAATAGCGGGCTTTTATAAAAAAATGGAATCGTGGACAAGAACGGACAAAAATAAATCACTGCTCTCAACATTTGAAAATATTGTGCGCGAATCGGGGTATTTGGACCATATACTAAAACTTCCGGACCCGCTCGCGGCAACAGAAAAATTGAATGCGGTATTTGATGAGATAAAAAGCATCGCCGAAGCAAAAAGGAACGCTTCCCTTGAAGATCTCTTTGAATACGTCACAACCCTCAAAGAACACAATTTATATGCGAAACGAAAAATAAGCGGGCTTTCCGAACGCCGCGTTCGCCTCATGACGGCGCATAAATCAAAGGGGCAGGAATTTGAGCACGTGTACATCATAAACGCGCATGACGGCCACTGGGGAAATAAAAGAAAATCAAACATCTTGCCTTTATTCCCTGAAATATTCAGCTTGTTTGGAAACGCGGACGCGCCGCACGACGAGATGAGCGACGAGAGACGGTTGTTTTATGTCGCCCTCACGCGCGCAAAAAATAGCGTTACTATTTCGTACGCGAGCGAAAGCGAGAGCGGAAAAGAGCGTCTGCCGTCCGTATTTGTGGAAGAAATAAAAACCGAGCTTCTTGAAATAGTGCCGACAGAAAAATTCGAACGGGCGCTTATAGTGGATCCCGCAAGGCAGTTCGCGGAATCAAAAACCGCGCGGGCACCGGACGCCGAACGAAAATTAGTCAGAGAGCTTTTTGAAAAACACGGTTTTTCGGTAACACACCTAAATAATTACCTCGATTGTCCGTGGAAGTATTTTTATGTGAATCTCCTGCGCATTCCGCAGGCGCAAACAAAGTGGCAGATGTACGGGACGGCCGTACATGAAGCGCTTAGAGAACTGTTCAACTCGGTTAAAAAAGGCGCAAAGACAAGCAAGCAATCATTCTTGAAAAAGTTCGAGAACGCGCTCGAAAAACAACCGCTTGAAAAGCTTGACCTTAAGGAAACGCGCGAAAAGGGTAGAATAGCTCTTGGAGGATATTACGACGCTTATTCGCACTCATGGAGTCGCGACGTGCTTACAGAGCTTTCAATAGACGGCGTGAAACTCGCGCCAGGAGTTACGCTAACCGGAAAAATAGACAAGCTGGAATTTACCGCGCCGCTTAATGAAGTTATTGTCGTCGATTACAAAACTGGAAAACCGAAAAGCAGAGGGGAAATAGAGGGGGAAACAAAAAATTCAAGCGGCGATATAAAACGCCAGCTGATTTTCTACAAGCTTCTCCTTAATAGATTTTGGCAGGGACGCTATAAGATGCAACTTGGCGTTATTGATTTTGTTGAGCCGGACGAAAAAGGCAATTACCGGCAGGAAAAATTTGAAATATTGGACGCAAAAGTGAAAGAGCTGGAGGAAACCATAAAACAAACCGCGAACGAAATTATAACAATGTCGTTTCGGGACAAAACATGCGGGGACAAGGACTGCGAGTTCTGCGCACTCCGAAAGTTGATAGAAAAGTAACCAAGTATTTAATAACCCGGCGGGAAATAACCACTTCCAAATCTTCCAGTTGTATCCATACTGCGGACAACAACGCTTCCGCCCTCTCGTATTCCGCGAACCGTTACAAGATCGCCGGCAACACTATCCGCAACGCACACCTCAGCTTTATCCTGGTAGTGGCACGCACTTTGAGACGTAAACCGGAGCGAAACGCGGAGCGCCGGAGCTCCCGGTTCTTCATACAGCAAATTCCAACCATTGTTTCCCGCAGAACCGTCTGACCTCGTAAGATAACCGGTCTTTTTAAACTCCGCGACCGCGACAGTCGGGGGAGTGCTTGTACTAATACTTGTCGTCAGCCCACACCCACTGGCCGGCATCTGCGCGCTTGGATTCCCATGCTTCACCCATTGGTTTTGAATACAAACCCACGCGTCTTCGCCGCCGCCCCAAAAAGATTTGAGAAAAAACGCGAGTCCGGCTATCATAGCAATAACAACTACTATAACTATTAATCGCCTCATAATCTCATTATATCATCTACGACAAGTATCCAATATCTCTTAGCCAATTCACATTCTCCCATTCCCATAATTTCTTTGCGCCGAGAAAAGCGGCGAAATCATCTTCCCAAAGTGGAAATTCTTTAAGCTCAACTTTGCCGGTGAGCGCGCCCCACTCATGATTGCACTCTCGCGCTCCATTACTCCAGCCATTTTTAATCTGGTGTCGTCCGCCCTTGCTTCGAAGAAATGCCTTGCACTTTAGGCAGGGGCGTGTCTGATCAACGCGGAGTATCCACCGCGTCTCAAGCCCCGGCACAACATCTTTCATCGCAGCAAAATACGCGGCTGTCTGTAAATTATAATCGCGATAAATTTCCTGCGATGTTTTAATGTCTAAAATGCCAAGCCGGCCGTTTATTGAAGCAACTGCGTCAAGCGTGCCAGCATAGCGCTCCTTATGGTTCACTAATCGCCGTTCCACAAATTCCGCCTCGGCCTTTATATTATTCGTAATAAGAAAATCCAGGAACGCGCGTATGGATGGCTCAATTGACGGCGGGATAGGCATTTTTCTGCCCAATAAAATATGCTCAATTGTTTCATGAACAAGCGTTCCTTCACCAGCCGATATCTCTTTTACGCGTTCTCCCTCGGCAAAACTCGACATCTTGCCGTAGAAACGATAGAGCGCCGGTTTTGCTTTGATTTCAACGATTTTTGTCACGCGCGGATACCATGTGCCGTCAACTTCATACCCATGAGTAAGCTTTATATTATTAGAATTTTCAGAAGTCATGCAGTCTATGATACCACACATCTTGTATTCAGCGGGCGATAAGCGTATTTTTAATGCATGAAGGTATTGGAACCGAAAGATTTTAATAAAAAATATTTTTCTTCCGGCGGATACGATGAATATGAAACGGATGTCGCGTCGTGGATAAGTATTATGGCACGGCTCATTAAGCGATGTTTAAAAAATGGCAAAAAAAGGCCGCGCGTGCTTGACGCAGGATGCGCGCACGGCTATCTCATCGCGGAATTGCAAAATAAATATGGCGCGGATGTGGCGGGGCTTGAATATTCTGATTTCGCCATACAGAGAGCGGATAAAACGGTCCGGAGTAAGATTAAGCAAGGAAGCATTCTGACGGCCATTTTCCCCAGAAACAGCTTTGATGCGGTTGTCTGCCTCGATGTATTTTCATACTTCGCGGAGAAAGAGGTTGAGCGCGCCGCAAAACAGCTTTCCGGCTGGACAAATAAATTTATTTTTTTCTCCTCAATATACAGGCACTCGCGGCACGCTTCGCAGAAACGTAATCCCGACGAACTTCGAAAAACTACTCTCACTCAAAAGGAATATATTGATATGTTTCGCGATGCTGGTGTAAAATTTATTGGAAAACGGAATATCGGCAACGGCGGAGATATTTTAATTTTCAAAAAGCAGTAGTATAGTAATTGCGTATGGAAGAACAACAGCAAAAGTTTTCAAAAAAATTTTTATTCATTGATCTTGAATCGTTGAGCGGAGATTTGGCGTGGCAAATAAAGAAAGAGGGGAACGAAGTGCGATACTATGTTGCCTCTCCAGCAGATAAAGATGTTTATGACGGCTTCCTGGAAAAAGTTGATGATTGGAAACAGCATGCCGATTGGGCTGATATTATCGTATTTGGAGACAACGTCGGATTTGGAAACGCGCCGGACACGCTTCGAACGCAGGGAAAGCCGGTTGTAGGAGGAAGTCCGTACACGGATAAACTGGAACTGGATAGGGAATTCGGACAGGCTGAGATGAAGGCCGTCGGGATGACGATATTACCACATTGGGACTTTACCGATTTTGAAACAGCGGTTCAGTTCATTAAAGACAATCCAGGAAGATATGTCTTTAAACCGTCTGGAAACATTTCATCGGACCAGAAGGGAATTCTTTTCATCGGCCACGACGAGGACGGCAAAGACCTTATTGAGGTTCTGGAGCACAATAAAAAAGTGTGGTCCAGAAAAATAAAGCGTTTTCAGCTCCAAAAATTCGCGCAGGGCGTGGAAATTGCCGTCGGCGCATTCTTTAACGGCAATGAGTTTATAACCCCAATAAATATCAACTTTGAGCATAAGAAACTTTTCCCGGGCGATATAGGGCCCGCGACAGGCGAGATGGGAACTTTGATGTTTTGGAGCGAGCCAAACGCGCTTTTTAACGCGACGCTCGCTAAAATGCTCGGGCATCTCCAGGCAAGCAGATATGTCGGCTATGTTGATATAAACTGCATTGCAAACTCAAAGGGCGTTTATCCGCTTGAATTTACGACGCGCTTCGGGTATCCGACCATCAATATACAAATGGAGGGCGTTATAAGCCCATGGGGAGAATTTTTATACGGACTTGCGAAGGGCGAAAAATACGACCTTAAAACAAAAAAAGGATTTCAACTAGGAGTTGTTGTTGCCGTGCCGCCATTTCCGTATGATGACAAGAAAGAAACGGAAATTTACCGCGACTCGTCAATTATTTTCAAAAAACCAAATACTGAAGGCGTTCACCTTGGCGATGTAAAACTTGTGGACGGGGACTGGCACCTCGCTGGAGAAAGCGGGTATGCAATCGTCGTGACAGGCTCAAATGGCACAGTGGAAGAGGCGCGGCACCAGGCATATCGGCGGATAAAAAACATCATGCTGCAAAATATGTTTTACCGCACGGACATCGGGCTTAAGTGGTACACGGAAAGCGATCAGCTTCAAACATGGGGAATTTTATAATAAAGCATGAAAATAGCAGTTAAAACAATTCCTCATAAAAGCCAAAGATATGAAACACCTGGAGATTGGTGGTGGAAAAACAATGATTTGGAGATTAGAGTTTCACGGATGGATAATTGGAAATATGAATCATTAATCGCGATTCACGAGATTGTGGAAGCCGTCGCGTGCAAAACTCACGGAATCAAACAAAAAAGAGTTGAGAAGTTTGATATCGCCTACGAGAAAAATAGGAAAGAAGGGGACATGAGCGAGCCAGGAGATGAACCAAACGCCCCGTATAATTTTGAACATGGCTTAGCCACTGGGGTAGAACGCATTATCGCCGTTTTTTTAAAAGTTAAGTGGAAAGACTACGACAAAAAAGTTAATGGCCTTCGCTTCTCAAAGAAACAAAAGAAAAAATAAAATAACCCGAGCGTGTAATGCTCGGGTTATTTGTTAAAGGGGAGTATATCAAAAGGACTCTAGACCTGTCGCACAAGCATTCTTTTGCGACATATATAATAATGAGTGGCTCCCCTGGCGATAGAAATTTTTAAAGGAAGTAAGGCTCTGGATTCAAATCACCGCCGATAGGCATAGGGCCGCAGCTTCGAGACGGCTGTGTTCCCTCTGGATATCCTGGACGCGACGGAGGCAATGTTGAGTTTGCAAAAATAGTTAAGTGCAAGTGCGGCCCGGTTGCGTACCCCGTGCTTCCGATATATCCAATGACTTGTCCCCGCTCAACAATCTGCCCGGGGGCCACGATGTACTTTGAAAGGTGCCCATAAAGCGTCGTAAGGCCATTATTATGCTTTACCATAACGTATTTGCCATAGGCGCCCTTCCGGCAATATTTATCCTGGTCTCCAACACTGATAATTTTTCCGGTTTCGGCCGCAAACACTTCGGTCCCAATCGGTACGCCGCCAATATCAAGACCATTATGCCGGCCGCCCTTATACGCGCGCTGCGCGAACGTCGTAAACCCATATCCTTGTGTTTTGTGCCCGCCCAAAACCGGCCAGAGAAAAATCTTGCGCGCAATCGGAATTAAGTCAGGATCAATTTTCTTGCGCAGTTCATATTCTATTGCCTCAACTTCTGAGGAAATTTCTTCCTGCATCTTTTCAAGCGCCGTGAGCTGCTGTTGATATAAGTCTTCGCGGTTTTTTGTCGCCTCAAGAACGCGCTGCTTTTCTGATTTTTGTTCTTGAACTAGAATTTTTTGATTCTCAAGGCTGGTGCTCTTTACGCGCAATTCGCCCTGTTTTATCTTTGTTGACTCTATTTTATTTTTTATATCACTTTGTAAATTTTGCAAATCCGTAATGCCATTGCGGAGACCATCATTTAAACTTGTAATCTGCTGAATTTCAGCAAGATGGTCGCCAAGCGTCGTTTGCGCAAGAAGAATGCCAAGCATTCCCATCCGCTCGCGTTCCTGGAGCTCAACAAGAAGCTTCTGAACCGCTTCCCGCTTGCGTACTATGCTTGCCTGGGCGTCCGTGATGCCCTGAGCAAGTGTATTAACCTCTAACCCAAGCTTTTCAACAGTAACAGCGCTCTCACGGACCGAAAGATTGAGTTGGTTAACATTGGAATCAATCGTGCGTATCTCTTTTTTAAGAGAATCTTGGGATTTCGCAACCTCATCAAGATTTTGTTGAAGAATCTCGCGCTGATTTTGGATATTCTGGAGCGTGGCATTTTTTTCTTCTATCTTTTGTTTTAAAATCTGTTCCTCTGTTGCCGCCGCGATTACGCGGGAAACGTCCGGATTGTTTGAAGCAATCTGCGCATCAGCTGTCTGCGCGCGAAGAAACGCCCCGCCTACGAACCCGATGGAAAAACAAAATACCGCGATTATAAAAATCGTCTTTTGTGTGTTCATACCATTGATTCCGATGATTTTATTTTCTCTAGCGCCAGCATGATACGGCTCAATGTTTCTGTTTTTCCAAAAGCCTCAGTAAGTTCTAGCGGCCCCGGCGACGCCACGCGTCCTGATAGCGCAGCTCTTAGTGGCCAGTAAACCTCTCCCCTTCCAAATTTCAACGTGAGGGGATCTAGCGCGCTTTGTACTGCTTCTTTATTGAATTGCCTCGCCGAAATTTTTTCCAAAGATTCTGCGATCTCCCGCAAGCTCTCAGTGGTTCTTTCAAGCGTTCCTTCTTTCCATATTAAAAGCTCTTTTGCGTATTCAGGAACGCTGAAGAAATAATCGGCGAGCCCCGAGAATTCACTAAGTTTAGTAATGCGCTCCCGTACAAGCGGCAACGCGCGGTGCAGGAGGTCTTTCTCTAAAAGCCACTCCCCCGGCACAAACGGTTTTAGTACCTCAATGAATTTGTTCGCGTCCATATTTTTCAAATAATTCGCATTCAGCCAATTTAATTTCTCCTCGTTGTAAACCGCGCTCGCCTTTTGAACACGCTTTAAAGAAAACTCGGAAACGATCTCTGCGCGCGAAAGCACCTCCCTATCGCGTTCCGGGTGCCATCCCAAAAGAGCGAGAAAATTAACCATTGCCTCTGGTATATATCCTTCGCGCCGAAAATCGTTTATTGACGCAGCCGCATATCGTTTTGAAAGCTTCTTGCGGTCGGGGCCTAAGATGAGCGGCAAGTGCGCGTAATGAACCGACGGAAAGCCGAGCGCTTCCTGTATAATCATCTGCTTCGGCGTATTTGATAGATGGTCTTCGCCGCGAATGACATCCGTCACCTGCATTTCAAAATCATCAACAACAGCGGCAAAATTATAAAGCGGGCTTCTAAATCCTTTCGCGATAATAATGTCGCCGAAAAGTTCGGTCTTGAACTCAATTTTTCCGCGAATAATATCATTGAACACCGCTGTTTTACTTGGCATTACAATACGGATTACGCTCGGCAAGCCCGATTTGAGTTTTGTCTGCACCTCCTCCTCTTTCAAATGGCTACACTTCCCGCTGTATTTCGGAATAAGTCCCTGGCTTAAAAATCCCTGATACTCTGCTTCAAGTTCTTCCTCGGTACAAAAACAATGGTATGCCTTGCGTTCAGCAACAAGCTGGCGGAGATATTTTTCATACAAATCTAGACGCTCGCTCTGGCGCGTGATACTGCCATCCCAATCAAGTCCGATCCACCGCAAGCCGGCAATGACATCCTCCTCAAATTCTTTCGTTGAACGTTCCTTGTCAGTGTCCTCTATCCGAAGCAAAAACTCGCCGCCTTCGTGGCGGGCAAAAAGCCAGTTAAAAAGCGCGGTTCTCGCGTTTCCTAAGCTGAAAAACCCTGTCGGAGACGGGGCAAATCTGACTCGTACTCCCATAGGGTTAGTATACCCCATTTTGACCAATTTTTCACCCTCTTACACCGGCTAATCGAAGGAGCTCGCCCGCGAGCACGCTTCCAGCGTCTGGCTTAGAAAACACGCGAGCCTGGTTGCCCATTATCTGCATTTTTGCGGAGTCGCTTAAAATTCCATCAAGCTCTCGGAAAAATATGTTTGGCGCGAGATTATTTTCCTCAACCACGACCGCCGCGCCGTTTTTTTCATATTCAAACGCATTGAGTTGCTGATGGTTGTTTGCCGACTCAAGAATTGGAATTAAAATTGAGGGTTTTCCAAATGCCGCGATTTCATAGATTGCGCCAGAACCGGCGCGTGAAATGATAACATCAGCCGCCGCCATCGCGTCCTTTAACTCGGTCGTGCTGAGTGTGCCGGCAATGCGGTACTTTGCCCGCGCCTTCACTGTTTCCATAACGGACTCCGCCTCGTCAATGTTGCGCTCGCCAACTTGATGAAAAACCTGATATTTTTCAGTAAACGCTTCAAGATTATCAAAAACAAATGTGTTAATCCGTTTCGCGCCCTGCGAGCCGCCAAGAATTAAAACAACAGGCTCCTCGCGTCTAAACCCGATTCGTCCTTTCGCAGATGCCCGGTCGGGAATGTTTTCTGTAAGTTCGCGCCGCACTGGATTGCCAGTAAACGCGATTTTTTGTTTTGGAAAATACGACGCGGCTGGAGCAAATGAAATTGCGATGCGGGAAGCGAAATATGCCGAGGCGCGGCTCGTAAGCCCGGGCACGGAATCGGACTCATGGATAAGGACTGGAATCCGATAAAATCTCGCTGCTACAACCGTTGGAAATGCGCCCGGCCCGCCTTTAGAGAAAACCGCGTCCGGCATAATCCAATAAAGATGCCAAAGCGCCTGAATAAGCGAGCATGGAAGCTTTACGGCGTCAATAATATTTTCAAGCGATGCATAGCGCCGCAGCTTGCTTGAGGCAACATATCGAACACCAATTCCACGTTCGCGAAACATTTCAGTGTACGGGCTCCTTGGCCCGATATAGGTAATAGAAAGTTCCAAGGCGTCACTACCAACACGCAATAACTCGTCAGCAACCGCAAGAAGCGGATAAATATGTCCGCCCGTCCCTCCGCCTGTTAGTACAATCCGTAACATAGAAATAAAATTGAAAATTACGCGTTAGCGCCTGTACCTCGACACATTCACCACAATCCCTGACATGGTTAAAAATACCGCGAGCGCCGTTCCTCCGTAGCTTACAAACGGCAACGGCATGCCGGTTAGCGGCAAAATTCCCGAAATCGCGGCGATGTTTACAAATGCCTGAAATCCCAGCACGCACATAAATCCAGTGGCAAGCAGCCTTCCAAAATTATCAGGAGCTTTCTTTGCGATTTCAAACCCGCGCCAAAGAAAAAGAAGAAACACAATAATAAAACTCATCGCGCCGACGAATCCAAGTTCCTCCGCTATGACCGCGAATATTGAGTCCCCAATCGGCTCGGGTAAGAATTTTAATTTCGTCGTTGACTGCCCAAACCCAACACCAGTAAGCCCGCCCGAGCCAATCGCGATGAGCGCCTGGTTTATATGATAACCCTCGTTCAGCTGGTCGGCTGATTTGGGATTCAAAAAAGTTTTTACGCGGGCGAGGCGATATGGTGTTGCCGCAATAAGAAGCCCGACCGCGATTGCAACTGCAATTCCTGAAAAAATAAGATATCGCACAGGCACGCCTGCCATAAAATATGTCGCGGCTGCCGCAAGAAAAATGAGGACCGCGATAGTTGTTGACGGCTGAAGAAATAAAATTGCCATGATAACGCCGGTAATGATGAGAAACGGCACCATCCCCTCCAAAAAATTCTTATGGCGTGCGTATTTCTTGCTCATCCACGCGGCAAGATAGACAAAAAACGTGAGTTTCAAAATTTCGCCCGGCTGGAAGGTAATCGGTCCAAGCGCGAGCCATCTTTCACTGCCTTTTGCTGGAGACCCAAACTCTGTAAAAACCAAGAGGAGAAGGACGATACTCAATCCAAGAAGTGGAAGTGAAAACCGCTCAAGCCGCCGATAATAAAGAAACACACCGACAAAAAAACCGACAATGCCTATCGAAAGCCCGCGAAACAACTGGTGTTCTATGAAATAGTAACTATTACTATACTGCGTTTTTCCGAGATCGGACGAAGCGCTTGAAAGCATTACTAAGCCGAATATAACAATTACAAAAAGGAGCGCGATAAAAACGTAGTCTGGCGCGGATGTCCGAGTTGGAATTTTCATAAGTACAGGTTTGTCAAAGTCACGATGTAATTATACTTCCATTCAAGGCGCGTGTCGCATATTCCCCGATTGCAGGTTCTCCATTTACAAAAACATGAGTCACTTTGAAATCCCGCGCGATAACGATATCAGCATAATTACCAGGCGCAAGAACCCCGCGCTTTGAAATCCCGTATTTTTTTGCCGGCAGAGAAGTCATTTTTTCAACCGCCTGCTCAAGCGTGACAAGTTTCTCCTCGTCCATGCGCTTTAGAAAATCAAGCGGTCCCTTCACGTCTTGCTCTGCTGTATCCCAACTCATAATTGCGTTTGAGTGAGTGATAAATTTTTGAATCGCTAAATCGCCCTCTGGATAGCGGAACAGAACCCGCAATTTTGTAAGCCGCAAGAGCTCGACGAGTCCCCGTTCATAGCTTCTTCCGCGATTCCGCGCGAAATCGCGTACCGATTTGCCTTCCAAAAAGCGGAGTGACGGGTCGGCAACGCGAATAATAACCATTCCGATTTCTTTTTCCGTTTTAAAATATTTTAAGAGTTCATCGTGCATTCCCTCCGAGGAAAGCATTTCAAGCGTCGCTTCGCGATTGACCCCTTTTGCCCACGCGGGAAGAAGCGCCTCGGCGCGAACAGTCGCCTCGGGAAACGGAAATAAATCAAAATGGACATACCCCTTCCCTGAAAGCTGGCCCATAAAATCGGACAGCTCGTTATACGCATCGGGAGAGTCCTCAAACGGCCGGGTAAAGTTCAGCTCGGCATTTATATTCGCGGAACGCGTGTATTCAATGAGATCCTCAAACGCCGCGCGTATGCCATGCCGCGGCAGGCGTAAAACGCATATTCGCTCCGTCTCGGCAAGAAGTTTCATAAGTTCCTTTACTTCCTCGTGTGAAATTCCTTCAAGATGCCCTTCACCTTCCGTATAGACAGCTGAAAGTCCCAACGCTCCATCTTCCAAAGATTCGCGGAGAATAGTTAAGCACGCGCGAAATTCTTGTTCAGTGAAATCGCGCTGCTTCCCTCGGGCAACCATGGCGCGTATATTAGAAAACCCGACAAGCGTTCCGACATTCGTCCCTATCCCCCGCTTTTCTAAAAATGCAGTGATATCCCTTGTGCGGCGCCAGTCGTGAACAATGTGAGAGCGCTCAGTATGATGCGGTTCAAACTCGCCTGACATATGAGGAGAAGATGGGGCGAGAGAAATGCCGTCATTCCCTATAATTTGAGTCGTGATTCCCTCCAAAATCGCCGCTTCCTGCCGCGGATCGGAAAATAGCGAGGATGTTTTATCAGCGCGTGAACCAACATTGATAACGCCAGGCATTACAATAGAACCAAGCGCGTCAATTATAATATCCGCCTCATGAACAGGCGCCTCGTCAATCCGCATAATGCGGTCGCCGCGCAGTAAAATATTTTTTCTAGCCGGAGTGTTTCCCGTGCCATCATATACAACTCCATTTTTGATTGCTGTTAGCATGAAAGTGGTAATTAGTAATTAGAAATTGGTAATTGAAAATTAATAAACGACGATTGGATTTCTGTTGGTCTGCTCTAATTACTATTTACCATTTACTAATTTCTACTTATATAAACCTCGCGATAAAGAAAAGAATTAATCCCAAACTCGTTGCGATTCCCTCAATTATCCAAAACCGCATTGTTACGCGCGTCTCGGGCCACCCGAGTGCTTCAAAATGGTGATGAATTGGTGTTGAAAGAAAAACCTTTTTCTTGCGGATTTTCTTACTCAACACTTGTATGATAACCGTCACCGATTCCATAAGAAGAATGAAGCTGAAGAGCGGGAGAAAGAGCGCGGTATTGGTAAGCATCGCCATAATGCCGAGGGTCATCCCTAAAGACATTGAGCCGGTGTCGCCCATAAAAAACCGAGCCGGATAAATGTTAAACCAGAGAAAAGCTAGGATGGCGCCTACAACCGCCGCATTCATCGCGGCAAGGTCATACCGGTGTGTGACAAACGCCACGATGCCGAATGCAGCGAACCCGAAAAGCATCGTGCCAGCGGCGAGCCCGTCTAGTCCGTCCGTTTCGTTTGCTGAAAATGCCGTCGCAACCAAAACAAAAACAAAAAAGAGAATGTACAAGATACCGATGTTCACGTCTCCAATGAACGGCACATAGAGCGTGCTAAAACCAAGTTTGAAGTAAAACCACCACGCGCCAACGGCCGCGACGAGCGTGTAGAGGATAAGTTTCTTAGGAACAGATAGTCCTCCTCCGTTCGGTCCTCTGCGCAAAATACCGAGCAGGTCGTCGACAAGCCCCACAAGCGCCGTCAAAAGAAGCGCCGCGAGCGGCAGATACGTTTCCGCGCGGCTCACAAAATTAAAATACGAACCAAAACCGTCTATTGTACCGTCTAATATCCAAAAAACAATCGCCATGATAAGCACCGTCGCCCAGATAATAACGCCGCCCATCGTTGGCGTGCTCGATTTGTTTTTGTGCAAGCTATAAAAAACAGGCGCGCTTTTTTCATCGCGGATATTTTTCTTGCGCGCACCAAGCTTCTCAAGAAAATACACAACAAATGGCGTGATAATAAGCGCCACGATAAACGCGAGCGCAAATAACAAAAGGATTCGAACCGCCTCAAAAATTGCCATAGATTTAGTTTGTAGTTTTTAGTGAGTAGTTTGTAGTCCGAGTCATTTATTACCAGTTACTTCTTATTGTACCTCATCTCGTTAGAAATCGCGTCAAAAGTGTCTACGGAACGGGCTATTTTTAACGGGACTCATACGCCTGTTTTACCCAACTGAAAAGCGAGTCCACTTCTTGGACGCGGTTCGTACTGCCTAAAATAATCACTGCAACGCGCCCATTGAAAAATGAAAACACGGAAGCGAGGTTTTCTTTCGCAAGCGGCGAAGTCCCTGTTTTTCCTCCTAGAAAATCCGAATTGGTTACAAGGGGGTCAATGTTCGTTATCTGCTTGCCCGTCGCGTCATTTGCCGGCTGAACCATCATGGTTTGAACGCGCGTCCAGCTTAAAATTTCGGGCTCATACTCCATAACATATCGTACGAGTTTCGCAATATCGCTTGCTGAAGAAACATTTGAATCGGAAAGACCAGAGCCGTCGTAAACTACCGTGCCCGTCATTCCAATCTGCGCCGCCTTGTCATTTAAAAGCTTTGCAAGCGCTTCCTTCCCGCCCGCGTACTCCTCAAACGCCGCCGCGGCATCGTTGCTTGAGGTCATCAGCATGATTTTCAAAAGATCGCGCGCCGCGTAAACTTCTCCGCTCCGCAAACCGCCCGCCTCCCCTTCCGTTCCAACCGCCGTTTCGCTCACGGGAATTTTCTGGCCGACGCCGATGTTTTCAATAACGACGACTGCGGTAAGAAGTTTTGTAAGCGACGCCATCGGCCACGGCTTGTACGTGTTGTAGCTGAAAAATAGAAAATCTTCGTCAAGCGACTTAATAAGCACTGCTTCCGCATTCACCTGCGGGTCAAATACATCCCACTTGCGCACTGGAAGTTTTGGAGCTGGATCTGGGTCCGCTGGAGAAAGCGCGCCCCCGGCTATCCCAATAGATGCACTGTTGTTTTGCAACGAGGCCGAATCCGCAACCGGCCCTAAAAATGACTTCATCCCTATAACAAGGAGCGTCCCAAATGCCAAAACAAGCGCCACAATGGTATAAAATCGCATATTATAAATTTTCCTCCTTATCTTTTTTAACTGGTTCTATTTGCTCCGCCATATTTTGCTTTTTCTGCGCTTCCTCAAATTCTGTAAAAATCTTCTGATATCCCTCGCGCTCCGGCAATTCCTCGGGCGCTGTAATTCCCAAATGTGAAAGGAAGTTTGAACTTGCGTGGTATAAGTACGCGTGCCCCTTCCCGCTTTGCCGTTCAACGAGCCCGCGGATTAACAAATTACGGACCGTAAAGCTTGAATTGACGCCGCGTATGAAATCGATTGACGGGCGCGTTATCGGCCCGAGATACGCGATGAGTGAAAGCGTTTCAAGCGACGCCGGCGAAAGCTCTTCTTTAAATTCTTCCGTGATTATTTTCTTTCCTACTTCCTGAACCTCCGGTTTCGTCGCAAGCTGAATTTCGTCGCCGTTTATAATAAGCAAAAGCCCGCGATTCAAGTCGTTCTTTAGCGCCTCTCCAAGTTCATGCGCCAGCGTTTTACATTCGTCTTCTTTAATGCCTAGTAATTTTGCCGCTCTTTCTATCGCTATCGGTTCCCCATAATAAAAAAGCAGAGCCTCAAGCTTCGCGTTGTTACTCGCACTCATAAATGAATTTTAACCCGCGGGACCTCGTTTGGCAACCGTAATCTCTCCAAAATGTTCATTCTGGCTCACGTCAATTATCTGCTGTCTCACGAGATGCAGAATTGCGAGAAACAGCGCGACAAGCTCGCCCTTCGCCTTCCCGCTATGCAGTTTACTGAACATAATAGGTTTCTCCGTGAGCCGGCTGATAATCTCCTCAATCTTTTCTTTGAGATTGATTATGTCGCGCCGTATCGTGGCGGTCGGCCGGGCGATTTTCTGAAACTGTTCAACAATGCCGCGAAGCGCCTCGTGGAGCGTCTCGGGCGTTATGCTTTTTGGCGGATAAAAAGCAACTTCGGATGATGCAAGAAATTCCCGCATAAACATCTGCGGCATTGCGCTCCACCCCTGTTTTATATACTGCTGGCTTTTCTTAAGCTCCTGATACAATTTCACGCGCGCCTCAAAGTCGCGGATTTCCACCTCTTCGTCGGGCGTGAGCTCCAACGTCGGCAAAAGCGCTTTTGATTTGATAAGTAAAAGTTTTGACGCGACAACAAGAAAGTCGGCGAGCAGTTGCGGATAATTGGATGTATCGGAATTTGCCTTAAATTTTTCTAAATACGCCAAAAAATCCGCGGTCACACCAGCCAAACTCACCTGCGTCACCTCCATCTTTTTTTCCTCAATCAATCCAAGAAGCACATCCATCGGCCCCTGATAATTTTCTAATTTCAATTCAAACGGCATTAAAGACATCTTAACTGAATTTATGGAAAAATAAATCCCCCGACGGGCTACGTCGGGGAATAAAAAAGCCGCCAGTTATAAAAGCTGAACGGCTAATTAATTTTCCACGAGGTTTGAGATTTACTGTAGCAAGAATGCAGCTGTAGCTTTTGTTTCACATCCAAGAGATTCGGGGGACATAAAATATGAAACAACTCCTACATTCACCTTATAGCCATTCGGGAGTTGTAAATATTTCCGCGATGGAACAAAAACTCTAAAGAGTTCCCCATCAGTTAATCGCCTAACGGTGATTGTTCCCATTCCAACTTCAACTGAATTTATAGGAATAATCTCTTGCTTCTCTAAAAAAGTGGTATCGGTGAATATAGCTATATTCACAACTTCCCCGCGGAAGGTGTAAAAACTTTTCGATTCAACTGACGAATCGACTGATCGTTTATCCGACGAACAACCACTCGAAAGCACGGTGGCCGCGAAAAATATACATGGCATCACTACTAATAAATGCCACACCATACGCAGAATACTTCCACGCAAACCAAAGATTTTTTCTGTCTTCATTGTCCTATCCTCCAAGTTGAATTTAACGTGATTATCTAAGTTAATTTTCTACTTGCAATTGTAGCATATCCTATCTCATTTTGTCAATGTCTATAAAACCCTCATTCTACCAACAAAAAGCCGCCTTTTGGGGCGTTTCATTAAAAATTGATTAAAAATTGAAAATTTCAGTAATATCTATCCGTGTCGAATTACCATTACGTCTCCGTCTTGCACAACATATTCCTTCCCCTCCAATCGTAATTTCCCCTTCTGCTTTGCCTGACTCCACCCTCCTGAAGCGACAAGATTTTCATATGAAACCGTTTCCGCGCGGATGAACTTATGCTCAAAATCCGTGTGAATTGTTCCTGCCGCCTCCGGCGCTTTCGCTCCGCGCTGAATTGTCCACGCCCGCGTCTCGTCCTCCCCTGTCGTAAAGAAGCTAATGAGGTCCAGAATTTCATACGCTTTTTTAATAAGCTCGTCTATATTCTCTGCCAATGCGAGGTCTGAAATTATATAGTCCCCGCCGAGCTCTTTGATTTTGCTAAAAACCTCGGGCGGAACATCTTCACGTGAGCCGTTTAATAAAAACAGCTGTTTCTTTGACATCAGAAGCTGAATCTCTTTCATAATCAGCAAATCGGCGTATTCCTGTATAAGTTTCCCGCTTTGCAACTTTTCTTCAACCTCTGTAAGAACTCTTTTGTTTTCAAGAGCATGCTTATCGCCGGCTTTTATTTCTGATTCAAATTTACCAATCCGTTTCTTAACGGTATCCAAATCCTTAAGCGCGAGCTCCAGTTCAATTATCTCAATATCGCGCAATGGGTCGGTCTTGCCCTCAATGTGGATAATGTCGCCATCCTTAAAACACCGCACGACATGCACAATCGCCTTGCATTCGCGGATATGCGACAAAAACTGATTTCCTAACCCCGCTCCCTCGTTCGCGCCTTTTACAAGCCCCGCAATGTCATAAAACTCCACGACTGCCGGCACGGTCTTCTTGGACTTTGAAATTTCCGTGAGTTTCGCGAGTCGCTCGTCCGGCACCGGCACAACCCCCACATTCGGGTCAATTGTCGCGAATGGATAATTCGCAATCAAAATCTCCTGTTTTGTGATTACTTTAAACAGTGTTGACTTCCCCACGTTTGGCAGACCAACGATTCCGATGGATAGTTTTAAACCCGACATAATTTATATTTGATACAGGTATATAACCGTATACTTGTAATTCACTTTGCGTCCCCACGACTTTTTCTATAACGTTCCTAACTATCGCCTTTCTCGCCTCAAAATTCAAGTTCTGAAGGGCTTCTGCCGCCTTCTTGGCGAATACTCCTATTTCACTTGCACTAGGCAATTCAGCCCCGTTTCCACGTTCTCCCTCAACCCGCACTCTCGCTATCTGATTTTCTAAAGAAGATGCCTTTTCTCTCAATGGGACCGTGTACTCTTTCAGCTTCTCAATCGAAAACAAACCCGCCCCATATGCTTTTGTATAACGATCCTCCTGCTCTTTCATTTTGAGCAGTTCCTTTTTCATAATAGTAACGTCCGCTATAGAATCTTGCGCTTCGGAATGTTTCTTACTAAACCAACGCTTAACCTGTTTAGTTAATAACTCCGGCGAACTCATAAGCTTTGCAATCCGTTGCCATACGAGCACGTCAGCAACCCTGGCATTAATACCCTTCTCCGCGCACGTTTGAGGCAAAGGAAAATTAGTAATCCTGTTACTGCAACGATAATACAGATGTTTGCCGTGTTGCGGTCCCTCGCCGGTTCTCCTACTGCCGCAAGCGCACCACGCCTTACCGGCGAGAAGGTACTCGTTTTTCCTGTTTCTCTGCGACAGTTCAAAATTAGCTTTGAGTTGCGCTTGTGCGCGCACGAATAAATCTTTTTCAAGAATCGCTGACGTTGGTATATTAGTCCATTCCTCCTCCGGTCTAATTCGCCTGCTCGTCTTTCTCATTTTCCGGTACTTTTCGGTATTGATGGGATTTTCTGGTACTACCGCGTATGATTTTCCATAAGTAGCTTGCCCAATATATGTTTTATTCCTAAGAAGGTGCGCCAGTGTGCTTGTATTCCAAACACCCCTCTTACTCTTTCGCGGCTTAATGCTGAGCTCTTGTAATCTCCGGACCACTCCTCGAATAGTAAGTCCCTCGTTTACTATCCAGGCAAAAATCATTTTCACAACCCGCGCCTCTCCCTCGTTAATTTCCAAATAGCCGTGTACCTTATCTTTTTTAGGAATGTACCTGTATCCGTATGGCGCTTCAGTGAGAAGAATATTACCTTCTCGAACTTTCCTCATTTTACCAAGCCGAAAGCGCTCCGAAATCTTCGCGCGTTCATATTCAGCAAATAGCCCTTTAACACCGTGTAGTATTTTCTCCTCGCCGTTCTTTGGCGAAGGCGTTGTTACAAAAAGTACCTCAATCCCTCCCTCCCGCAACTCATCCATCACTAATTCCTGATAAGAATACCGGCGCGCGACACGGTCCGGATCATACGCCAGCACCGCCTCCCATACCTTGCTCTTTGCGTCCTGACGAAGCTGATCCAATTGCGGCCGAGCCAACATATCGCCGGACCATCCATCGTCAATGTATTCTTTTACGATTGTATACTCGTTTTTCTTTGCAAACTCCCGAACGGCGGAAAGCTGGGTTTCTATAGTTCCCTCCTCCTCTTGCCGTGCGGTTGATACCCTCGCATACACCGCTATTAAACTAATCGCCTTTTTAGTGTCCTCGCTCGTTCTCATGGTTAATTCTTATGCCTCTCTAAAAATCTCTTTAATTCGCCCTGCGGTATGCGCCATAAGGCCGTTTTACCCTTTCCGAGCTTATAACCAAGCAACATGCCGTTTTTGAGCCAGCGTTCCACGGTACGCGGATGGACCCTGAAATGTTTTGCCACCTCCTCCTTAGTAAGAAACTCCATTGCTTTTATCATATTCTTAGTTGTTCCTAGGTGTCAAGTGGTTAAATTCGCTTTCAATCATCCCCTTATATCGTTGCTTTCTGTAATAGAGATTAAGACACTTCCGGCAACCGATCTTTAGATTAAGAGGATGTTTATGCAACACCCCGACTCTTGCCTCACAGCGCGGGCATCTGAACCAGTAGCGGGTGCCTCCATAGCCCGTCCTGGATGTCGCTATCTCGATTTTTGTGTTAAGTGCTTCTATTTCTGAACCCAAAATTGCCTCCTTCAAATTCTTGCGATATTTATTAAGAAAGCTGGAAAGTTCAATTTTCTGACATTCCTCTACTATAAATTTTCTTCCTAAATCATTTGGACTCATTGGTTTCACTTGTTTGAGGTTTTGTGGCACCATCAGCATTGATCTGTTGATTCTGAGCTATAAACGCCGTTTTTGTCTTGATATTCATTTCAATATTCGGGGACTTGAGTTGTTTAAGGGTAATTAGAGCATTCAAAAATTGCCGGTTTGCTCTGTCAATTTGAATACTAAGCATAGTAAGATGTTTAGTTCGTTCTTCGCTTAAATACTCACCGGCTTCAGCACAATTATTAAATCTCCGAGAATTATCGATGATTCTGATAAAAGCATTCACAACAACCTCCGTGAGTGCCTTTTCTACGCCGGTAATACAGCTGTAATCTTTTATAATCTGTGAGCTTAACTCTTTTGCTAATCCTCTGTATCGAGAATCAAATGACTCCATAAGAGCTACATGAGTATCAGGTTCTAATGCCATCATCACCTCTACGGCCTTTTCTTTAAATTTCTCCAATGCTTCTTTTTTTCCCTTTTCATTTCCATGAAGTAATTCTGGAAGGATGTTATCGCCAAAATTTTTAAGGTTATTTCTGAGATCGCCGTCTGGCATGGCAAGCTCTAATACCATTTTCCGCGCCTCTTCTGGCGTATATTTTTTAGTTATTGCGGTAGTTTTCTTACCGGTCCCTAATTGTTTTTGTGGTATTTCAGACATAGTGCGTATACAGTGTCAATTTCACTTTATTGATTAATCGCTAAAGCAAATCTGACAGTGTGTGTTGTGTGGTGGGTAACGACATTCCACGTATCTTTTTGCATTCATCGCTTAGAAACCAACCAAGATCATCGGCGAGGTATATAGTTTTCTCTGGTTCTCCAACTTGGCCATAGCTTTCTTGAGTTATGGTGCATACGCCTAAAATCTTTAGTGCCTCCATTTCTTTATGCGCAGTAGGGCGAGAACAATTCAATACCGCCATTACATGGTCCGTTTTCATTTCTCCGCCATTATCAAGTAACTTTCTAAAAAGCTTTGCTCGTATTGTGGGAGCGCTATCAATCGCTAACTCTGCAATCAGCTTAAGATCATCTTGATTAATCTGTGCCCTACCGCATACAAGGGCGTGACCTCTACAAAGGTTATAGAATAACTGGTTAATACGATCTGGCTTTTCTATTACAGGAACTGTGTGCTCATAAACTTCGCCGTCTTGAGATCTGTCCTTCCAGACATTAATCACTCCTCGTAATCTCGCTAAAAGCTTCGCGGAGCGGCCAATGATAAGCTTATATTCTTGTTTATCAGCTATTTTATCCCAATCGATGCCATCTTTATGCTTATTCCAAAGCGTTTGAATAAAACCCTTTGTAGCTACACGACAAATCTTTTCTTTCTCTTTATAAGCAAGTGTTGTGAGTTGGTCCGCTAATTCAATTTCGCTTTTATCTTTACTCCTGATATTTAAGAAGAATAGGCGGGACCCAAGACTGCCCATCATCTTCCAAACTCGTGGCGGTATTGGAGTTGAGCCAGCAAGAACCATAAAAAGATACTCGCCGACATACTGCCTCTGTCCGTGAACCCCACTGTCCGTATTTAATCCCTCGCCATCTAATACTCTTGTTAATAACCCCAAGCATTCATTCAAATCGTCATCTCGCTTTGAGAATAAAGTGGATAGATCTCTAAGTAGAAACATCTTGTATCTCAATCGTGGGAGGAGGTCTATATTCTTCAAATCCGCCTTTTTTACATTCGTGGCGTTTGAAACAAACGATGCGGGTGTAAATTTATCACTGGCATAGGTTATTCCCTCAACCTCCGCGAAAAAGTTTATAGTGATTGTTTTACCGGCAGAAGGCACATCAACTAAAACAAGTGCGAATGGATTAGTAATGTCCTTGATTAAAAGTTGAGAAATAATAGAAAGTCCAACCTCGGCAGGAAATAACAAATCTGGAAAATTAGAATTAATGACTTTCAACCATTCGTCAAAACCAATTTCTTTATCGGGCTTCTCAACCTTCCGTATACGCTCTATGTTATCAAAACTTATGGTTTCAACCGGCTCATTTCTTGACAGCTTGTTAGTCTTGCTTCTTGTAGCACGCTCAACAACTCCATCCTCGCTTTCTCCAATCTCGTCTTGAAAACCAAATTTTTTTATAATCTCCGAAAATTCAGCAGTTTTTCCACAATCATAGCAGGTACCCTGCCCTGTAACTTGATTAATATTGAAGGTGGCATACCCCGCTCCCGTAACAAGCGTTTTCTCGCAAAATGGGCATACCATAGCCAAGTCGCTACCGGAATCAGTAAACTGTATGTTATTTTTATTTAGATATTCTCGTACATTCATATTCGTTGTAATTTTGTTTTTGTAATTCTTGGACCCTGACAACCTCCTCAAATAACAGATCAAAAACTCTATCTATTCCGCGCTCCATATCATCCGTTATCTCTCCAGGCGGTTTATAAATTATTCTTGGTAACTTTTGTTCTGCTCTCTGTCTCATTGATTTATGCGTGATAAATGCGCGTCTTAATTTCTTTCAGAAAACCGAAAAAGCTCAAAGGCTCTACCTTGAGTTGATGGGTAAAATATAACTGTATTAAGCTATCTAACTGTTCGTCTCTTTTAATTAGAAAAACGGATTTAGAAGGGTCAATTCGTTCTATCGCCTCTATCTGATAGTCACAGCAACACAACGCTGATGCGAGGCAAATATCTGATGTCTTGAAGTAATCTTTTTCCTGTAATATTTCTTTCATTGGAATTGTTAGTAATTTGCACGACCTTAAATGTTGTCTCTTGCAACACTTTAATTTTCTCTCTCCGTACAGTCGGATACAAAATTAAAAAAACGCTTATAAAATAAGCGTTTTCTGTATCCGACTAACCATCAAGTCGGAAGGAATTCGGATACTACTTTGTTTTGTCTGTATATTGATACTGCAGGTGTGTTGGTACGTTTTTACGAATCAACCCAGTCTTCACTACAACCTCGTTGTTTAAGACCAAAATATTATCATTTGATTTTTTAACGAGGGTTGGTTTTTTAAACCCATTTGTTTCCATATATTCCTTTACGCGAACAATTTTGAATAATCCATTATTAATATTATCAGCAAGATTTCTATCATAAAAAACTTTCTTGTCTGGAGCATCTACAAAATAAGCGACATCGTATAACTTTTTTATAGATGCGATACCTCCCTTATTATTTTTCATAGCGCACCTTATAGGCATCTCGAAATGCCCATCAAGGACTAAGAATATAGTGTCGAGGGATCCAAAAGATGCGGTAATAAGGTCAATTGATTTCAGGCGTTTTTGTTCTCTCCCCTCCCCAATTTTCGATTCAGTAACACGCAACAGGCGACTGTGGACGACTTGAGCTGCGTCCCTAAGCGTAATTTGCTTCAAATTCTTTAACTCACCCACCTGCACTTTTTCAAAGCGAGTAGTAATCATCGAGTGAAAATCCAGCTGGCTTTCAGCAAGACGTTGTAGCTCTTGTGCCATAGAGAAAATTTTATTTCTTTCTTTTGCCAATCCAAACCATGGCGTTTTTTCGGTACCACTGGGAGGAACTGATGCCAGAGATGTGTCTTTTGACATCGCAAATTTATACGCAATATCAAATTGAAGTAATACCTCAAAGGATCCCCATGATTCCAGCATCCTTTCACGCTCAAAATTTCTCTCTTTTTCTCTTCGCTCCGACAACGTTTTTGAAAAAATTAAAGTACTGTCCTGATTTCCGAAGCGCAAATATTGACCAGGACCATCGCCGCGATAGTGTATCGCGTATTCTTCGGGTGATACTATAAATTCTTTCAATTTTTTCTTATGGCCAGCATTGAGAAGATTTGCTGCAATATCAAACAGATATCTTTCAATATCATCTGAGACAAAAGTACCATGCAATATCGTACGATTCTCATATGCCTCTAATTCCTGGAGCAGTGTTGTTTTGTCATTAATGGAGTGGGTGAGGTATCGCAAAAAAGACATTTCATCTACCTTGGTTTTTTTAATCAGTGTAATCAGTTTTGTTTTTGCTTGATCAAGCTCCCGCCTCGTTTCCTTTTCGAGACTCTCGATTTGTTTAATAAGAACTGTCCGTTCTCCCATTTGCTGATCGAAAACCCGTTTTAGCTCAGGGACACTAAATATATAATCCAAATACTCGTGTAGTCCCTTAAAAAAAGTGAGTGGTTGCTCGTGGTTTATGAAACCATCATAAATACGTTCAAGGTCTTGCATAATATTCATTGTAATTTAGTTAAATTTTACCACATTTTGGCAATTTTCTCAAGACTAAATTTTGTACTAAACCAAAACTCGCCACCTACTAAAATTGGCGGTAAAAGAGTAAGATTGATTATATGGAAAAGGAAGTTAGTAACAAAAGACTGATAGTAATTGTAATTATCGCGTTTGTCATTGGCGGATATCTTTACCTATCTACAAGTCAAAATAGCAAGACAGGTGGCGAACAGGCAACTACGGCCTCTTTCCAAGATAATGGGCAGAAATTAAGTGAGGATATTATCAATTGTGAATTTGATGTTGTTTCTGATTTTGTTTATAAAAACCAAAAAGACGCGTGGAGTAAAGAGAACAAAAAAGTGTATTATGAAACTTCGAGTAGTAAAACACCAAATCTCCTAACTTTTGCGGGTCTTTCTACAAGAGAGCCGAAAATAAAAGGGAATAACGGAGATAATCCAGTTACAATACTAAAAAATGACACTGACAGCATTGTCTTGGTTGAGCAAAACGTTTTAGGAGATATGTTTACTTATACAATTTTTAAACAGGAAAAAGTTGCTGTATGGAATAAAACATATAAGCTCCTTGTAGCACCTTACGCCTTACTTTCAATGGGTTATTGTTACTAATATGAATTGGCTCAAAGAAAATTGGTTTAAGATTGGATTACTAGCATTAGTTCTAATTGGTATATTTGTATTTAAAAATGGCAATTTTTCGCAAAACGATAATTACCAAGCAATAACACAAACAGGAGATTTAAAGTTTGATATTGACTTAAATAAGCTCAACTATTCTCTTCCTGTTTTCACAAAAATTTGCATTCCTTCATCTAAACAATATTGTCAGAGTGGCATCAATTGTTCATCTATGAAGCCATCGGTTTTCTTACTTATTGATGAGATTCAAAATAAATACTACAGATGTGACAATAAACCTTGTGATAAATATGATTACTTTCCAAACCCTAGTGGTATCTATAATATAATTAGACCCCTTCCGCCAAAACATGGAGAAATTAAATTATCAAATGATGGGAGTTATTACGAAGTTGTAAGTTTGGGATTAGATTTATTTATTTCGTATGGGACTTGCCAAAATATTAAATAATATGAACTGGCTCAAACAAAATTGGTTCAGGGTAAGTTTATTGGTAATAACTATTATTACAGGATTTTCAATAGGATCGGCGATTGTTTTGGCCCATCCCGGAAGTACTGACTCGTCTGGTTGTCATACTTGTCGCACCAATTGTCCTAATTGGGGTTTAAGTTACGGAGAATATCACTGCCATAACGCAAAGGCATTACCACAACCAAAAGCACCCATTAAGAGCACATTTGGCGAGGGAGGGACGGGTTCTACGCGACCAGCGCCGGAATATAGTATTCCATCAGTTTCAATTCCAAAGAACGTTGAAAAACCTTTAAGTGCTTCGGTAACAGAAACAGTCAAGCCAGAAACAAAAAGGGGGTTATTGCAATGGATATTTGGTTTATTTAGGTAATTAAAACTTCTTAGTATATGAAAAAGGTTTTTTGGATTTTGATAACTGTTATAGTAATTGGTATCACATGGTGGGCAATATTTGGCAGTACACCATCCATAACAATAAGAGATTATGATTGTGCCAACTTCGCTACACATGAAGAAGCCCAAGCATTCTTTGAATCAAATGGCGGCCCTGCTCGTGATCCTCACAAATTAGACCAAGACAAAGATGGTGTGGCATGCGAAACTTTACCATAGTTAGAAATAAAGATTTATGGAATTTATATTTGGTTTACTTTATTTAGTATGGACGGTAATAAACTTTATTATCAAGGCGATCGTCTATGTTACTTATTTCTTCCCTTTTATTGGATATAGAATTTTAGAATTTTTACATTTATGGCCCAATGTCTGGCCGCTTAGCCCTCTTATTTAGTTATGAAAGAGAAGATAAAGAAATTTCTAAAACAAAATTGGTTTAAGGTTGGATTGCTAATTATTTTAGTGACGCCATTTTCCGTTTCCGCCGCTCCTGGTGCCGGAATTAAGCCAACTAGTATCTTTTACTTCTTAGATATCGCCTCTGAGAAAGTGAGTTTATTTTTTACACTCAGTCATGAACAGAGAGCTCAAAAAAACCTCTTTTATGCTGAGGAACGATTGGCCGAAGCAGAAACTTCCGCAGAAGAGAAAAATTCTGATGCCGTTAAAACAGCTATTACAAATTATGAAAGTAACATTGCCTTAGCATCTGAAGAATCAAAACAAGTTGAAAACAAACAAAAAGCGGGAGAATTATTTACTTCAATTACTGATAATATCTCAAAACAACAAGAAGTTTTGTCTAGGGTTTTAATTAAAGTTCCTGAAGAAACAAAAGAAACGATCACGCAAGCAATTGAAGTGAGTAAAAAGAGCCAAGAAGAAGCTACAAAACAAACCGCCGAACTCAATAGTGAAATTGAGCAATTGAAACAGGAGATAATTGAATTGAAAGCAAAATCTGAGGCAGAAACTATTAAAGCAGGTACCGAGGGCTTATCTGTCGAAGAAAGAGAACAAGCTATTCAGATTGAAACTGAGCGCCAACGATTACAAGCGGAAAAGGCCAAGGAGAACACAATTTTATTTTCACAAGAAAAATCCCAAATAGCGCCTCCTCAAAAGGTACAAAGTATCACGTTACCAAAAACACAAAGCACCCAACCACCGGTTCGTAAAACTTATCCAATAATACCACTTGGAGATATTTCTAATTTGTCAAAAATACAGCAACAACAAATAACGGGTTTGTATGTTGAGTTTAATAAGGTATCAGATTTACAATTTTTAACCCAGGAGGAGCAAAATGCAATATGGAAACCAATAATCGACAAATATATTACTGAACAATCTTCAAGAATTCTTTACCAAGCTCAACAACAATCCGCACAACAAGCTGAGTTAGATAGACAGGCTTCGCAACGTGCCGCACAACAAGCTGAGTTAGATAGACAGGCTTCGCAACAAGCTCAAATAAATGCGGCACTACAAGCTCAAATAAATGTGCAACGAGAAAAGAACAATGAGATGAAAGCATTAACTCAGCAATACAATACTCAAATGGTTGCATTTGATCAGCAGATTATAGATATAACAACAAAATATTATAGTGATGTTGCGGGTATAAAAACGAGAGCAGTTCCTGAAGTGTTTCGACAACAAGACATCCAAAGTGCGGCAATTAAGGCAGACACTCAAATCGCGCAGATAAGGCTTTTGCAACAACAGTTATATCTCGATTACTCAACAAAAATTAATGCGTTTCAATAAGAAACGCGACACGTTTGTTGGACATTACTATTATTCGGGTATGAAAATGTAAATTCGTAAGAGTATACTAAGATAAATATATGAGAAACGCTTTAAACCTGATTTTAGTTAGTGCTTTTATACTCGTTTTAGGATTGTTTTCTATAGCACAGGCTGATGGGTTGTTTTCCACAGATCTCTACTTCGGAATGCAAGGCAGCACCGAAGTGACTAAACTTCAAGAATTTCTCACTAGCGAAGGTGTATATAATGGCCCAATAACAGGTAATTTCTTCTCGCTCACTCTGAAAGGAGTTAGAGACTATCAAACACGCGAAGGTATCTCCCCTGCCGCCGGATATTTTGGGCCACTTACAAGAGTGAAAGCCAATACTGGACTTTCAACTCAAATTGAGGCTTCCAATGCACAAGCCATTTCAGAGACAGGAATCACTCCGACACCTCTTACTACACCTAAGACAACAACTGATGTAACTAACACAATGCAGTCGCAATTAGATGCATTGCTCCAGCAAATCGCCCTCCTCCAGCAACAAATCCAAGTTCAACAGCAAAGCCAGCAAAGCATTCAAAGCTTGGAGAATAAGGTTGTAGAACAGACGCAGACCATCCAAACACAACAACAGACATTGACGCAAATCCAGCAGAATACGCAACAACAGCGGGAAACGCTTACGCAGATACAAACGAATACCGCTCCGACATCTACGCCGATTATCCCGTCAGTCAGGCCTCCAAAGGTAGTTATTGATTTTACAAGCACGACAAAAGCAATGGTTGATTATTTTTACGAACCATTGGAAATCGCGTGTAACCCTGAAACATTAACCGGAAATGCTAGACCAAGACTAGCACTACCTCAAGTAGATTATATGGTAAAGTGCGATTTTACTTACGACCCAAACGAAAACAACCCCAAGACGAAGAAGTACCTGTTTTTGAGCATAGACGGTTATGGAAGTATTCCTGTAAGTTGGCTCAAGGACAATCTTATAATTCCGAGAACATATGAGGATTTACGGGAGGCGGAGAATAAATATACCTGCGGGATTGTAATTCCTAAAGTAGAAGCGAAAACATTAATTATGGGAAGTGAAGCATCGGTTAAGTTTTATGAGGATTGCAAGGTGAAATATGGTTTATAGCTCTAAACCACATCCCGTAAGGCATAATTTATTATTACTCTCCTCCCATCCGCTTATTTTTTCTTCTTCACAAAGTAGGAATAAACCAAGTAAATAATCAAGATTATTGCGAATAAAACAATTATTCCAATAATATTATTCCCCGTTCCAAACGTTATAAGACTACTAATTGCAGCAAAAAGAAGATTTGGATTTTCAGCCACAGAAACCTCGGTAGAAGTTCCAATAAGTTGTTGTTTTGCTTCTGGAGTTGTTACCCTTGGTGTTTGTGTTGGAGTTAGCTTAGGCGTCTGAACCGGTGTTGTTTTTGGCGTTGGTGTTGGAGTTGGTGTTGCAACAGCATTAATGGTGCAATTTCCACTTATTGAAGCTGAACCGACTGATACGCCTTCACCTATAATATCAACACTCGTGAAACCAATAGAAGCTGCGCCAGTGTTTCCTGCTTTGGCTGATACCGTAAATAATGACCTATCTCCTATTGTGCAACTTGGCACGCCAATTAAGAAATGAGGATTTGAGCAAGTAGGTGAAGATTGAGGAGTAACATCACCTGCTACAGTTATATTTTGGCAAGATAGATTGCTGAAAACTAATGTTCCTTCAACAGCACAAACCTTACTTCCAGATGTATTAACTCCTACAGATACATCAAAAATATCTCCAGCAGTTTTGGTTAAATTTGCAGGGGAAACATACAAGAAAGGGCCCGCGGCGGCAACTATTCCGGCAAGACCAGCAACTGACAAAAAGATAATTGCTAATAATATAATTTTTGTTTTGGTGTCTTTCATATTTTAAATTTTATTTTTACATGCCCCACTTCGACATTAATAAGGCAAAGTCATACTTATCGACCTTACTATCATTATTTAGATCACAAGAATTAGTTCCTGTTTTGCCCCAATTAGACATCATTAATGAAAAATCATATTTATCAACCTTATTATCTCCATTAATGTCACCTATTTTAATGGTCGGTGTTGGCGCACCACCTCCCCCGCCTCCACCACCACCTCCACCACCCGAACCAGCTGGAGGAGTAACCACAACTACTATTTGAGTATACGTGATAAAGTTCGTGAAATGTTTTGTCCAAATTACCAAGTCAGAACCGACGTTGATTTTACAATCCCCCTCTACTGGTAAAGCATTTCCGACAACTTGTGTATCTGAGGAACAAGATGTACTTATTTTTGCAAAAACACTACTTCTTGAATAACCAGCCTCTTTGCCTGCTTGTCCAGAAAGAACAAGCCGTACCGCCTTGTCAAATGTTAATTTGATATCACCATATCCAACTTCAATAACTGAGGAAACAGTGGCAGTTTTCCCACTATCCGGCGTAACGATAACCGTAGAATTCGCTTTTACCTGCGGAGCATTAATAATTCCATTCCAAGTTGAAATTCCAGCTACTATTTGAATACCGGCCGGGATCTCAACTTTTACAGCTCCAATAGTAGGGGAAGAATTAATAGTCATTGCGCCTTGAAGGGTGGCAATAGTGCTCGTTGCAGTATTTGTGGTAAGCGCAGAAACGTCAATTGTTGCGTTCGTTACATCGCTAGGAATAGAGACAACGGAATCAGCGGTATTGCTATTACCCACAACAACCGACGGAGTACTCACGCTGACAACCGTACTTTCGCTAAGTAATTGTTGAGTTTCCGACAAAGTTACAAATGCAAGGTTTTTATTTACTGTCTCTCCGCTCACAAAAGAATTGTGAGTTTGAGGCGTATTCCCTTCTGTCTCAACTCCTCCATTAAGCGACGAGTGTTGAAATGAAAATGAAATTACCCCTGATGAACTTCCGACAACTAATTTTTGTTTTGTCGGCTCTGTGTAGCCGTATATTCCGCTTTCTTGCACTGTAACCTGTCCAATAACAGCACTATTCGCATAAGCTTTAATAATTGTTCCAACAGGAGCGGACTGCGAATCAACTGTCACATTTCCCCAAAACGCCATCGGAAAAGATGGAAAACTTTCAGCCCCCACCAACATCGGGAAAACACCTATACCCACTATGAGCAATAAGAAATACTTTTTCATAAGTTCTGTAGAAACCAATTCGGACAGCAAAATTATGTCTTCGCTGTGACAGTTTCGAGTGTCGGGGTACCGTCAACGTAGAGGCCCACAATGTTGCCTGCCAAAGCTCCTCCGCTAAGATCGGCGTCATATCCAAGGTTAGTCTCAGTTACTTCGTAAGTGAGGCTTCCAAGC
>JAUSHK010000004.1 GCA_030648515.1 Candidatus Jorgensenbacteria bacterium | reverse complement strand
AAACCGTCCCGCCGCGTTTTTTAATAACTCCCGCTTTCCTGCTGTTAACATTCACCTTATGCTCGAATGCCCCGCAGAAACTCTGAAAATGAATACGGACCACCTATTTCAATACCAATCACTTCAATGCCGAATTTTTTCTTTTCCGGCGGCGCGACCACATTCCATCCCTTTGTAATTTCCACACCAGTCGAGGTTTTAAATTCGCCATAAAGCTCTCGCAAAAGCACTTTTCCGGCAAAATCGATCTCCTCTTCGAGTAAAGCAACTGAAGCCGCGAAATCTTTACACATTTCACTGGTATGTTTGGGATCGAGATGCTCTCTTAGGTGCACCCCTACCGTCTCAGTAAGCTTATCAGCCAGTAAGCCGCGAAGGGTAAAAAGCTTTTGTAAATCAAGAGAAAGTGGGCCAATAATCTTCGCACCATCTTGAATTTCTTCCTCAGGCTCCTGACTCTTAATCATCTCGTCTGTGACGGCGTCTACATCTGCGAGTAACTTGCGTAATAATTTCATCCTGCATTCCTCCCTTTAAATGAACTTGTGTATTTGTTGTGTTATGTCAATGCGAGCGCGTTTTCTATAAATTTACCCAGCTCACAACTGGGCAGAATGATAGAGAAACGCGTCTATTTTGTCAAGTACCCCAACCAAGCTTGTCTTAATGCCGTCAAAAAACAAAAAGAGACCGATTACGACCCCCTCTTACAACACTACGGCATCAAGTTCTTAAAGATGTTCCTGATGAGTGCGCTTGTGTCGTGCGTCGGCTTGCGCTCGCCAGTCATCCCCCACATCACGAGCCCAACCGCTGTTGAAAATTCGGGGTCCGCAAGAAGGCTCTGGTGTGTGGGATTTACAACTTCAAACGAGCTCACGTCGGGAACGCCGATTTGCGTTGCAAGCTTCAAACTGCTCCGCACGAGCTCCGTCATGCCCGAAAGCTTTACGCCGCCACCGGTAATCACGGCACCGCCGGGAAGCTGTACCGTACGGCCAAGTGATTTTATCTCATTACTAACAACATCCAATATCTCCGCGAGCCGCCCTTCAATGATTTCCGAAAGAAATTTCTTTGTAACCCGCTCTTTATTTTCCGGGTCAAGATGCGCGAGTTTCACAAGGTCGTGCCGCGGAATGTCGCGCGACGCCGCGTATCCGCATTCCACCTTGAGCTGTTCGGCAATATCAATTGACGTCTGAAGCCCGATTGCGATGTCTTTCGTCACGTATCCCGAACCGATAGGCAAACTTTTCGTCTGGACGATTTTATTTTCCTGATATACGGCAAACGACGTCGTGTCCGACCCGAAGTCAATAAGAATAACGCCGAGCTCTTTCTGGCGCTTTGAGAGCACGGCGCGCGCCGCCGCGAGCGGATTAAAAATAATGCCGCATGCGAGCATGCCGGCGCGTTCGAGCTGTTTGGTTAATATGGAAACCTGCGGCGAAAACCCCTCGACGACAAGCGTGCTTACTTCAAGCCGGCTCCCTGTCATGCCGACGGGGTCCGTAATATCGCCAACATCGTCCACAAAATATTCGCGCGTGATGTTGTGGAGCATGAGGCGGTTCGGAAGCATTTTCATCGCCTGCGACGCCTGCGTCACGCGATCAATGTCGTCCTGCTGAATTTCAAAATCGGAACGCGACACCGCAACGATGCCGCGCGATGGATGCGACTTGATGTGCTCGCTATTAATATTTACAAACACATTCCGCACCGCGTATCGGGAAATTTTTTCAATGTCGCGCCCGATATCCGTGAGCACGGCGGTCGCCGCCTCCGCGTCAACGAGCGCGCCTTTGCGAAATCCCGCGGACGGATATTTAAAAACAGTAATAACGGACGGAGTTCCGTTCTTTTTTACTTCAGCAACGATGCCTTTTATATATGATGATCCAACATCAAGTCCGGTGATTATGTTCATGCCTCAAAATCTCGCGTTCTTTTTTTTCCATCTTTATACTATCACGCGAGGCTGCGTGAGTATACCCCGCGCAATGCAAAATCCCGTGGATAACAAGGTACTGAATCTCCTCCCCGCGCTCTTTGATGACTTCGGGGGCGAGAAACACCTCCCCAAGGTATTTTTTGTTGGGTGCGTCCCCGCGAACGAACGCCTCACCCTCAAAACTTAAGACATTCGTGGGTTCATCCTTGCCGCGCGTCTCGCGGTTCAGCTTCCGCATCATGGCACGGCTCATAAGGTGCACGTCAAGAACGGAATCTTTGAGCCGAAGCGCGGAAAGCGCCGCTTCTGCGGCGCGCTGTACACATGGGACAAGCGGAGCAAACTGCTTTTTTGAACTGTCTATGCGAACCGATGTCATTGCGCGAGCTTTTCTTGGATGATGCGGCCGACAAGCGCTCCGTCGGCGTTTCCTTTCGCCTGTTTCATAACAAACCCCATAAGTTTGCCCACGTCTTTCTGCGTTGCGCCGGGAAAATTCTTTAGCGCCTCATCAACCATGCGTCGGAGATCGGCCTCGGTTATCTGCGCCGGAAGATACGCCTCAAGCACCGCGAGTTCTTTAAGCTCTTTTTCCGCGAGCTCCTTCCGCCCGCCGTTTAAAAACATCTCGCTCGCCTCTTTCCGCTTTTTCGCTTCGCGCCGCAGAACCTCAAGCGCCTCCTCCTCGGTCAAAACCGGTTCGCTTCCCTTCCCGCGCTTTTCAATTTCCCGATTGTGGAACGCGGAACGCAAAAGCCGCAGCGTTTCCATCTTCACTGTTTCTCTCGCTTTAAAAGCCGTTTCGAAATCGCGTTTTATTTGTTCAACGAGTGCCATGGGCTTACCCGTACTTTTTTGTGCGGGAAATTTCTGCCTCTTTATTAAGGCGATAAATTGCGGAGGCTCTGCGCACGCGTTTGTTCGGGCTGCGCTTTCTCGTCTGCCGCTTTCGCGCCTCTTTTATGAGACCGCTGTTTTTGATTCTTTTATTGAACCTGTATAAAAATGCAGCGAGCGTCTCCCCTTCCCGTTTTTTTACTTCTAGTGCCATAATTTTTTATTTTGATTGTCTTTTTATTATTCGAGACCTTTCATGATTTTTTCCTTAACCGCTTCGTACGATTCCGGCGGATTTTTTACAACTTGATGAATAGTAATCCCGTGATCGTCTGCCCACCGGGGAAGAACATGTATGTGCAGGTGGTCAATCGCCTGCCCGGCCGCTTTGCCGTGGTTCACGCCGATTGTAAACCCGTCAGGCGCGAGCGTTGCTTTGAGCAACTTTACCACCGCCTGAACCGCAATAAACGTAGGACCTATGGAATCATGCGAGGCTTCGGAAATATTTGCCGCGTGGACCTTGGGTATTACAAGCGTGTGCCCCGGGGTAATTGGGCTCTGGTCAAGAAAAGCGAGCGCCCCGCTGCTTTCATGGACAATGTCCACCTTTATTTCCCCGCGCGTCATTTTACAGAATATACAGTCATCCATAAGCCTAAATCTGCCTATTTCAAGCGCTTCCGCACCTCGTCAATAAGCTTCGTAAGGATAATAGTTTCTTGCGCGCCTGAACGCAAGTCCCTGATGATAATCGTCCCCTCAAAAACCTCGCGCTGACCAAAGATAAGCGCCACAGCCGCTCCGCACCGCTCGGCGGTTCTGAGCTGCGCCTGAAGAGCTTTTTTACCGATTGACTCAACAACAGGAAAGCCATGCGAGCGGATTTCACTCATAAAACGGAGGCTCGCCTTCTTTGCTTGGTCGCCGACGGCTACAAAAAACACGAACGGCCTCCTCTTCTCGCGAATCTGAATTTTTTCCTCAGCAAGCAATTCAATAATGTTTTTAGCATTGAACGAAACGCCGACGCCGGGCACCGTGCGGCTAAAAAGCATTTCCGAAAGATAGTCGTATCTGCCGCCTTGCGCAATGAGCCGATTGCCTGCCCCGCGGAGCTCAAAAACAGTCCGCGTGTAATACGGCAGCGCGCGGGAAAGGCGCGGCTGCGGTTCGTAAGCGATGCCGTTGTCCTCAAGAAGCTCGAGGACGGCTTTAAAATGGTTGTTGCAGTTGTGGCACAAGTTATCAAGAATAAGCGGCGCCTCTTCGTGCACCGGCGCGCACTTCGGTGATTTGCACGCAAGCCCTTCAAACATCCCGCGGTCAAACGAGACAGTGCACAAATCGCAAATTTTTGATTTTTTCCCGCCGTAATACCCGCGCAATTTTTCCCGATACACCGCGCGGCACGCCTTGCACCCTAAAGTATTCACGCGAAGCGAAGCGGTTTTCAACTTAAGCGCCTTCACGTACGAAATCGCGGTCGTAATAACCTGGCCGTCGTAAATCGGATCATTGTCGCCAACTATATTAAATCCAAGCTCATACGTCTCACGGAGCGCGGATTTGTTTCCCTGTTTTTCACAGGAAAAAATCGTCCCTCGGCTATAAACCTTGAGCGGCTGGGCAAAACGCCCGAGGCGTTCTTCGGAATAACTGCGCACGATGCCTATCTCCTGGCTAACACGAAGCGCGATGTCGCTTCCTCCGCCCGCGGGTTTCAAAACACACACCGCGTCCTCATCGCCGCCGCGCATGCTTCCCACGACAAGGTTCGCGGACTCAAAAAACGGGGTTTCAATGACGTGATAATCATGGAGCTCTGCGGTTGCTTCCTGCGCGTTCCATAAAAATTTCCACGCGGCCTCGTCCGGAGGCAAAACGCTTACTGTGCCAGCAACTCTCATTGACGTCTTTTTCTCTGCGGCTCCGGTTTTTTTCTTTTGGGGTTTTTCTTTTGTCGGCATGAAGAAAAAGATTTCTCTGCTATCGCGCGATTAATGTCAGTTTAGTAGGATGGCGCGCTAAATGCCATAACCCTCTGAATCGGCCAGAGCCGGAAACGGGCAAGGCCCGCGATGTCGCCTTTATCAAGCGGCCCCCAAGCACGTGAATCAAAACTGAAGTCGCGGTTATCCCCCATCATAAAATACTGGTCAGGTTTGAGCGTTGAATCCATTGATCCTGAAAAGTTTTGCTTCGCGATATAGGGCTCCGCGAGAACTTTTGTCACTCCGTCAGTTTCATATATCGTCACGCGCCCGTCTACAAGGACCACGCGCTCGCCTGGAAGCCCGATAATCCGCTTGATGTAATAGGAACGATGGTCGCCTGGATAACGGAACACGATGACTTCGCCGCGCTCCGGAGCGCGTATGCGGTATGACAGCTCATCAACGAGAAGATAGTCGCCGTTTGAAAAACCCGGCTCCATGCTTGAGCCGGAAACAAGAAACGGCTGGGCAATAAACGCGCGTATGACGAAAACAACTGCAACGGCAATGGCGACGGTCTCAATGGTTTCAAGTAATGACTTCAAAAATTTCATAGCGCGGATAAAATTTGTGTTATTATAGGTGGGATGAAACAAGAACACAACCCCATTAGAAACCGTCGCCAGACAAACACGCCTACAACCGTCTTTGGACGGTCTGTTTCTAACGGGGCAAGCCCACTGCTTATCGTCGGGCTTGGAAACCCCGGCGAAGAATTTAAAAACACGTATCACAACGTCGGAGGAGAGGCGCTTCAATACATTCGGAAGCATTTTGGAATGCCTGCGTTTAAAAAAATCACCGCAAAACAATTTATGCTTTCAAAATCGGAAGACGCTATGCTTATTTTGCCGCTTGTGTTTATGAATGAGTCAGGTAACGCCGTCCGTGAAGCACTGCGGTATTTCAAACTCAACGAAGATGCGCTCCTTGTTATCCATGACGATACGGACCTCTCTATTGGAAGCTGGAAAGAAAGCCGCAGCCAGGGCGCCGCGGGTCATAATGGCGTTGCATCTATTATTACAGCGCTCAGCACAAAAAATTTCCGGCGGGTACGCATCGGCGTCCGGCCTGAATTCGGCGGCGAGAGAAAAAAGGCGGAGGAATTCGTGCTTCGCCCGATTGCAAAAAGCGAACAAAAAATCCTCGAGGGCGTCTTCGAGGAAATTGCCGGAAAAATTTTCCCAGGGGCTAGCGCCTAGCTCTTCGGACTCTTTGTCGGATCAAAATTGAACGTAAGGATAAATCCGATTGACCCGTCTTCAAGCGTCGTAATCCGCGAGATGCTCAAATCAACATTTGAAAAATCCGGCTCCGCGGAAAGCGCCGCTTTGAAATTCGTAATCAAGTCGTAGGAAACCGTGCGCGCTCCAAGCGTGACCGTTGCGCCCGTAAACGAGCCAAGCTCGTCAATCCTATCAATCCCCACCTGATGCGCTTGCGTTATCGGGATGATGCGCGAGAGAAACAGCCCCCACGGTTCGGCAGTTCCCCTGACATCCGCAACAGTTTTTACAAGCGCGTTAAACTCTCCGGCAAGCTTTTCAAGATTTGATAGTTTCTGTTTCTGTCCTGCGGTATTAAAGAGCGCAAGGTTGCCTTGAACCGATTTTGCTTCACTGCCGATAAAATACGAAATGCCGCCAAATAGAATAAGGAATATCCCGAGAACGGAAACGATAATATTTCTCCATAACACGACAAAGTTTATAATCTGCTCTTCGCGGAACGATTCAACTGAACTTATATTTGAAAGGGTGATAAACCGATCGCTCGACCTGTCTATATTCCCGCGCATCGCGGCGCCTAGAACAGCATACCAGTTCGGCGCAAGCTCAATCCCGGAAAGCACAAGCGGAGTGACAGTGACGCCAAAACGCGTTTCTACAAATCCCTTAACTTCTTCTTCAAACCCCGGCGCGATAAGAAAAATATCCCCGATGCTTTCCTTAAACCTGCTTAGCCCGAAGTTAAGCACTTTCTGAATCTCCTGCGCGACCACGTTTTCAAACAGCGCGCGCGAAATTTGCCGCTCTTCTCCTTGAATTGAGTGCCACGAACGGAAGTAATCAAAATAAAGCCCGTCGCCGCGGACGATTGAAAGCTCAAGCCCGTCGCCGGTAATCTGGAAAAGAACTGACGCGCGGTTATTTTTGGGAAGATATTCGCCGACTGCGCGCGCGAGCGCGAGCCCGGGAAATTCAAACACAATAGGAGAAAATCCGCCGCGGATAAGCGCCGTGCGCATTTCTTCAATGTATGATCGCTCTACAATTGCGCCTAGAAGATCGAACTTGTCTGGTGTTTCATTTATTATCTGATAGCTCATGTATGCCGTGTCGGCGGGTATTGGAGAAATCATCCGAAGATTGAGGTACGCGGATTCTTCAAGCTTATCAGCGCCGATGTTTGGGACCTGAAGACCTTGGGAATAAACGGTGCCAGCCGGAAGAACAGCAATGACTGACATGCTCCGTTCGCGATTCTCGGCGTCAATGATGCTATGAAGCTGTTTCAAAAGCGCGACAAACTGTTCCTGGTCAATAATTTTCCCGTCGCGGAATACGCCCGGCGGAATTTTAAGCGACGCTCCTTTTGGAGATACCCCAAGCACAAGATACTCAAGAAGCGAATCGCTTATAAGAAGTCCGCCGATAATCGGCCGCGAGGTAAGACGGTCTAAAATTGCTTTCGCCTTTTGGATAATGATATCTCCGGTATTTGGCATGTGTTTTAGTTTACTGATTGCTCTGTGAGCGACTTAAATTCCAAAAGCCCAGTTGTCTGGTGCGCAAGGAGCGTGCCCACAAGCTTCTTTTGCCTAGAGAGAGCGGTGCCGATTGAAGTAATGGTGTACACATACACATTATTAGTTGCGTCGGTTGCGCGCGAAACGGTTACTTGCGCTGTGTCGCTTCCAACTGTTATTGAATATGCCGTTGTGCCGGACTGCACAAAATTCAGATTGCGCGCGATATGCACCTCGGCGTCCCGAAAACCAGCATCTGCCGCTATAAACGAACGGACCAAAAGCCGATCATTGAATCGCGAGGAGCTTAAAAAATATGTAACAACTGAACCCGCAATCGCAATTTGAAGAATCACACCACTGATGAGAAGGATGAAAGAGATGGTCGCCTGTCCCGTTAGAAATCCCTGCCTGCGCAGGTAGGGCGCCCGCACATTATTGGGATTGCATCGCATGGTAAGATTTGCATTGCGCACAAAACACGACTCGGCGAATGTATAAGAAATTCGCATTACCTATTAATCATAACAAAACGGGATTCTGCGTGACAGCATTCACGCTTAATAAATAGACATGATTTGCCCAGCACCTGCTTCTACTTTTATTTTTTTGTACTTGTCTCAGGCGCAGAGGAATTCGGAAGCGCGCTTTGTGGAAGAGTAAGATCAGGATTTTGTTTCAGGAATGCCATAAACTGCCCATTCGGATCAAGCTTTGTGGTCCAAACGACTTCACTTGGGTTTATAGTGATGAAATCTTCAGGTCCCCAGAAAACTTTTTTAAACTGCTGAATTGAGACTGGCGTTTCCTGCTGGCCTTGATTCACCCGAAGGAGATATACTTGGCTCAAACCAAACGGATGCTTGGTAAGTTTCCCGAAATAAAGATCGCCGGTGCGAAGATAGACCGCGTGAAAACCGTAATCTCCAGACGATTCGTATGCAAACTCGCCTATCGTAACAGCGGCGGCGGCGACAACAAGAACGGCGGCGACAATAAGCAATATCCTTTTTGTGTCCTTACGAAAATTTTTATTTTTACTCGTGACTCCCATTGCGTTCATTATACCACACCCGAGTGCAGAGAGTCGTGGATATTGAGCACCGCCTTCACCGCGTCGCCAACTGAAATATTATTTTGCCGATAGAGACCATCCGAAACATCGCCAGCCGCCCAAATGCGCGGGTTGGATGCGCGCTGGGTTTTTGCATCAACAATAATCGCGCCGTACTCATTAAGTTTTACAAAATTCCTTACGATGTCGCTGTTTGGCATAAGCCCGATTTCAATAAATACACCACCAACAGAAAGCGCCTGTGGATCGCCGTCGCCTTTTTTAAAATGCAATCCCTGAACCATCGGGGAGCCGAAGATATCAAGAACATCAACGCCTAAAATCGTCTGCACGTTTTTTTCTTTAAGAATTTTTTCCTGCGTTGTCTTGTCGCCACGCAACCCGTTTACTTTATCAAGGATAAAAATGTTTTTTGCGTACGGCAAAAGATCGCGGACCGCCTCAAGCCCCGAATTTCCACTCCCGATAACCACAACGTCCTTGCCGCGGAAAAGAGGCGCATCGCAGATTGAACAATACGCGACCCCTTTTCCATCAAGCTCCGACTCCCCTGGCACGCCGAGCCGGCGCCGCCTACTGCCGGAAGTGACTAAAAGAAAGCGCGTTTCAAGCGTTCGCCCCTGTTTTGTTTTTATAGTAAAAATTTTTTGTGCGGTATTATCGGAAATCTCAGTAACATTGTCGCCGTCAATAATATCGATTCCCTCCTGGGCGCGAAGATGTTTTTCAAGCGATTTTCCGAGTTCAAAACCTGAAATAGAAATGGTGCCAATCCAGTTCTGAATATCGGAGGAAACAAGCGACTGCCCGCCAAATGTGTCGGTCACGAGCGCTGTACGTATTTTTTTGCGCGCAGCGTATATTCCGGCCGTAACACCGGCGGGACCACCGCCTATAATTACAAGTTCATACATAATCAAATAAATTTTTATGCGTTATACGAAATCGTTTTTCTGCGATGCGTTTTCCCACACGGCCACGAGAATCAAGGCGCTTCCAATAATAACATTATTCCAAAACGGAAGATTGAGCGATGAAAACCCAAAAATCCACGGTGAAATAATGAGCCACGCGCCGACAATAATCTGAGTAATGTGTTTTGCGCTCATATTATTTCATCGCCGCCTCAATAATCTGTTTTACCGTAGAAACTTCGGGACGGGCATCGTCAAATGAAAGCGCGCCGGGAATTACTTCGACTGCTTTCCCGCGCACAAATACAATGGAGAACGGCGTTCCTGAAATGCCCGCATCCTCCGCGTCTTTTACTTGCGTTGCAATCTTAACCGCTTCTTTCCCGCTTGAAAGACAGTCATTGAATGCCGCGACATCAAGGCCGGCATATTGGGCAATTTTAGGAAGCTCTATCGGATTAAGCCCGTTATTCGACGGCGTCACGGAAAAAAGGCGGTCAACAAATTTCCAGTATGCGGCATTGCTGCCAAGTTCCGCTGCGCACTCCGCCGCTTCCGCTTCCTTTGATGCTTTTGAATGGAGATCGGAAATGGGATAGTTCCTATAGATAAGCGCGACATTCGGCGCGTATGCATCAAGCGCCTGGCGCGCTGTCTCGTGAAACTGTTTGCAGAAGGGACATTCGAAATCAGTGTACGTTACAAGCGTTACCGGAGCATTCTCGCTACCCTCGCGATGGTCGAGTGGGCCAATCGGCGGCACATTTGGTAATGTTTTTTTCTGAACAACCGTTCCAAGATTTGCAGCAAGCTTGTCATTAGGCCCAGATATACTCCCCGCGCTATAAAACACAGCTCCTGAAATAAGAATCGCCGCGACCACAATACTCACTGGCAAAAAATAATCCCCCTTTTTCGTTTCACCTCCTTGAATTTCATTCATATTCTTTATTGTACGTTCGCCTTGCATAGAGTCAATCCCATCGCCGGCAAATGACGCGTTTCAAAATGCAATACCCCAAAACTCGCAAAAAATCAAAATTGGTGCTAGGATATGGGGAAAATGTCAATATTAAAGAAGCTTGTCTTGCTTTTGGGGGATGTTATTGTCCTCTACGTTTCACTCGCGGCAACCGTCCTTATAAGGTACGGGCTTGAGGCGTTTGACGCGCAATTCGGAGTTCATACCGCCCCATTTTCCGCAATCTTCATTCTTTGGCTTTTTGTTTTCTACTTGAACGACCTTTACCGATATCAGGCATTTCAAACTCGCAAGCGGCTTTTCACAAAAATATTCACCGCCGTCATAGTAAGCGGCGCCATCTCTGCAATCAGCTTTTACCTTTTCCCGGGACTCTTTGAGCTTACGCCGAAGACGAACCTTTTTATCTTTAGCGTAATTTCACTTGTCCTTCTCTATGCGGTCCGAATAATATTTTTAAACCTCTTCACATCCGGCGCACTCAAAGTAATCGTGCTTGGTTCGTCTCCGCTCATTATAGAAACCGTCAAATATCTCAAGGAAAACGGCCACACCGGCTACAGTGTTATTCACTGGACAGAGCGCCCGTCGGAACAAAGTCTTAAAGAAATTACTGAAATGGCGCGAGCAAGAAAAATTGATATAGTTATCGTCCAGCCAAATCTTACAAAAGACCTCGCGAACCGAAAGGCGCTGTATCAGCTTTTGCCTCTTGATGTAAGCGTCGTGAACTTTCCGGATTTTTATGAAATGCTTTTTGAAAAGATACCGCTTTCTGAGCTGCATGAAGAATGGTTTATTGAAAATGTGACAGCGCGGAAGCCGTTCTATGATGCGTTGAAGCGCGCGCTTGACTTCGTACTCGGAATCCTGGGAGCCATCATCCTCTCGCCATTTGCGCTCCTTGTCGCGGTTGGAATAAAACTGACTTCTCCAGGACCGATCTTCTATAAACAGGAACGTGTCGGAAAAGGCAGCGCGCTTTTCACGCTCTATAAATTCAGAAGCATGCGAAGCGGAAATAACGGGCCACTCTGGACTACCGAGAATGATTCGCGCGTCACCGCTTTCGGAAGATTTACCCGCTTTACGCACCTTGATGAAATTCCGCAGCTCATCAACATTATCCGCGGCGACATCTCGGTTGCCGGACCGCGCCCTGAGCGGGTGGAACTTGCAAAACAGTACGAAGAACTCCCCCACTACGAGATGCGGCACATCATAAAACCTGGTCTTACCGGCTGGGCACAGATTAACTACCGGCCAAGCGCATCGCTTGAGGAAGCGTACGAAAAACTCCGCTACGATATTTACTATATAAAGAATCGGTCCATTTTTCTTGATCTTCTCATTGCCCTCAAAACAATTCGTTATCTTGTAACATCATCACGATGAACATACTTCGGAAAATAAAAGAGCTCCTCTTTCATAACCGGGGAGGGCGTCAGACTGTCGTAAAAAATATGTTCTGGCTAACATTCAGCCAGATTGTAAGCCGCCTGATTCGCGCAGTTATCATTATTTATGCCGCTAGAGTGTTAGGAGCCGCCGAGTACGGCATCTTTTCATACGCACTGGGACTCGCTAGTTTCTTTACCATTTTCGCCGATATCGGCATCGGACAGATTCTTACTCGTGAGGTGTCGCAGAAACCGGAGAAAGCTTCGCTGTATTTTTCGACGGCATTCTGGATAAAAGCGATGCTACTATTCGGAACATCGCTTCTGATACTTTTTGCCGCGCCGCATTTTTCAAAACTGGAAGCCGCCACCGCGCTTCTGCCGTTCGTGGCATTCCTGGTTGTTTTTGATAATCTCAGGGAATTTTCAAATACGTTCTTCCGCGCAAAGGAAAAAATGGAGTATGAGGGAATAACCACGGTTCTCATGAACATCTCAATCACCGCATTTGGCTTCATCGCAATTTCAATTTCCGCAACGGCGAGCTCATTCGCGCTTTCGTATGTCGCGAGCACCGGAGCCGGCTTTCTTGCCGCGGCTTTCATACTTCGCGAGGAATTTTTCCATGTGATAAAAAATTTCGACAGGTCACTCATCCGCCCGCTCTTACGGTCAGCGTGGCCGATTGCGCTTACAAGTCTTCTTGGAGCATTTATGTTAAACGTAGATATTATTATTCTCGGTTGGTTGCGCACCGCTGCGGAAATCGGATATTACTCAGCTGGACAGAAAGTCGTGCAGGTGCTTTATACAATTCCTTCAATCATCACGAGCGCGCTTTTTCCTGCGCTCTCTCGCGCTGTCAGCGCGCATGATCCTAAAAAAGTCGCCTCTATTATGGAAAAAGGCGCCGCGGCAATATTTCTCTTAGCATTTCCGCTCGCCACAGGAGGCATCGTGCTCGGAAAGCCAATCATTTTGTTTCTGTATGGCGCTGAATATCTTCCAGGAGCGGCGGTGTTTCAGATTTTGATATCAACCGTGCTTGTGGTTTTCCCTGGGATGCTTCTAGGAAATCTCATTCTAGCGTATGACCGCCAAAAAAGCGTAGCAGTGTACGTAGCGCTTACATCAATCGGCAACGTTGTACTCGATGTACTTCTCCTTCCGCTCCTCGGTATAGCCGGCGTGGCGCTCTCAACGCTTGCCGTACAGATAATGTACAATATCTTCCTATGGAATCTCGCGAAAAAGATTAATTTTTTCCGGGCGCTGTTTCACATCAGAAAGTCATTTATCGCGTCTGTTCTTATGGGTATTGTGGCGTACTTTTTAAACCGCCTCGGATTCCACGTTCTTATAACTATAGCTGCGTCAGGCGCCGCCTATCTCATTTGCCTTTATCTCCTCAAAGAGCACATCGTTGGAGAAATCAAAGGAATGATCCGGACGGCAAGAACGTAGGAATTTCAGTATTTCTACGCCGCGTGATTTGGAGAAGCTACAAGTTTTTCAATCTTTTCCAAACAGCTATCAAGCGCCAAATTTTTTCTGGCGTACGCAAGTCCGCTTTCCCCAAGCTTCGCGAGCGTTGTCCGTTCGGAATACATCTTCCGCACAAGCGAAACAGCGGCGGATAAATCCCCCGCCACGCTCGCATATCCGCACTGCGCGTCACGCATCACTTCAAACCCGTCGCTTTCCTTGTTTAAAAACGAGACGGCAGGTTTCCCAGCGGCAAGATATCCGAGAAGCTTACCTGGCACAAACGAGGTTTTATTCTTCTCACTCAGACACACCACGCCAACATCGCTCTCATGCACAAGCGCCGGATATTCTGTTTGCGGGATAAACGGTTGGATAATAACATTCTTCAATTTCCATTCCGAAACCAGGCGCGTCATTTTCTCTTTCTCAACGCCGTCTCCGACGAGAAGAAACACAATATCAGAAATATCCTGAACCTCGCGCGCGACACGCATAAGAAACTCAAGTCCTTGTGCCGGGCCGAAAATTCCCGCGAAAAGAAAAATGAATTTGTTTGCCAGATGATAGCGCTCTCGGAACGGCGGGGTAATATTTGGGAAGCGCTGATAAGAATCAACATCAACCCAGTTCATAAGCGTAACTATTTTTTCAGACGGCACTCCTTTTTTCTCAATAAGAAATTTTCTTCCGCCTGGAGAATGAAACGTTATAACGTCGGCTCTCTTATAAACTATTTTTTCAATCCACTCAAAAAACATAATGAGCGGTTTTATAGTCAGAATACCGAGATCAATTGCGTTCTGCGGAAAAATATCCTGGAGATTCAAAAGGAACCGCGCCTTATAGCGGCGTTTCACGAGCACCCCGAGAACAGCGAGCGGAAGCGGCGGGCTGTATATGATTACCGCGTCAACACCGTTTTGCACGGACCGTTTTACGGCACGGAAAAACAGAAACGGAAGAATGAGCTGGGAAATTCCACGCACGATGTAATTTACTTTATGGAGCGGCAACGTCTTTACGCGCAAAACATCAACGCCATGCACCGTCTCCCTCGATAGGAACGTCTTCCCTTTTGAGGCGTCTGTTAAATAGTGACGCGGATATGATGTCACTACTGTTACAGCGTGCCCGCGCTTTACAAGCCCTTCGGCAAGCTCTGCCATAAGGTTTGCAGCAGAAGAAACCTCCGGCGGGTAAACATCGGCAGCAATTAGGATTTTCATTCCTATTTTAGTTAAGCGCCCTTCTCTTTTTCACTATCTTGGTAAGGCCCACGATTAAACGCAATACTTTTCCAGAAACATTAGTGGCTCGGTAAGCCAAAGGAATGTTGAATTTTTCCCCAACAGCTAATTGACCTATTGTTGTGTCTATCGCGTGTAAAATTATGTCCTTGTCTAACCCCGAAAGAATCGCAACTCCCTCATCAAACGCTTCTGGCCTTTCTGAACTTACTCTGACCTGAACCGCCGGAAAACCCATAATGGAAGATTCCTCATGTATGGTGCCGCTGTCTGATAAAACACAAAAGGCATTTTTTTGGAGCTTGTTGTAGTCAAAATAACCCATCGGCTTATGGAAGTTAATCAGTGCGTTCGCCTTAAATTTATATTCCGCGAGCCGCTTAGCCGTCCTCGGATGAGTGCTCATAATAATCGGCATTTTGTACGTCTCCGCAACGGCGTTTAAAGAATCAATAAGTTTCGCAAGCAACTCCTTGCTCTCAACATTTTCTTCTCTGTGCATGCTCGCTACAAAATATTTTTTAGGGAGCAGTTTTAATTCTTTCAAAATGGTTGATTTATCTATAGCGCTCTTGTAGTGAGCGTAGATTTCCCCGAACGGCGATCCCGTCGTATATATGGTTCCCGGATGCACGCCTTCCCGAATAAGATATGTCCGCGCGTTTTCGCTGTAGGGCATATTAATGTCGCTGATATGGTCAACAATCCTCCGGTTGGTTTCCTCGGGAACGTTCTCATCAAACGAGCGGTTCCCCGCCTCCATATGAAATATCGGTATTTTCATCCGCTTCGCGACTATCGCCGCAAGCGCGCTGTTTGTGTCTCCCAAAATCAAAACCGCATCCGGCATTTCTTTTTTTAATACTTCTTCGCTTTTCAAAATAATATTCGCAATCTGCCCGCCCAAGGTTTCAGATTTCACTTCAAGAAAATAATCGGGCTTCCGTACTTTCAAATCGTCAAAAAAAACCTGGTTCATCTCATAGTCATAGCTCTGGCCGGTATGGACCATAATATGATTGACATATTTATCAAGCTCGGCAAAAACCCGCGAAAGCCGGATAATCTCCGGCCGCGTCCCGAAAATGGTCATTATTTTGAGAGGTTTGAAAGGTTTTTCCTTAGCCATATTAGTGTTTCTATAATACATTAACTCGCCAACTAGTGCAAATATTTACATTTAAAAAGTCGTTTATTTAATAAATAAAAAAGGGCTAGTGAAAATCACCAGCCCCTACCCGCACAATAGAAGATGTTTATTCTATTTCTTCTCTCTTGTGTAGATAATCAAAAAGCATTTCAGGAGGAGCGCCGTAACCTTTTCTCCACCCATCTCCTTCTCCTCGAGACCAGTATTTCAAAATCCTGTCGATCTCGGCAAGAACTTCGGCGAAAGGAATTGTGTCCGCAATCCCCTGGCTTCCCTTCATGGGCAGCCACCAATTCGTACTGTTTGGCGTAACGAAATACGCCTTGAATTGATACCCGAGCGCGTACATGCTTGCAACAACACAAGACATAGAACGCACTGAGTGCCACGCCACGGACATAATCGCGACCGATTTCCAGCCGCGCTCTTTCGCAGTTAAAACCAGTTCGTCAGTCTCGCTCCGCGTATGAAATCCCGGACCGGTTGGAACAAGTATATTAGGTGTATTAGCCAAAGAGTGATGCGAAGTTAGTTCGGTCGTGAGTTCTTTTATGTAGTATTCACTACCTGGCCATGCCGCACCCGGCCTGTTTTGTTCACCCATGCCTTCGCCACGAGAACCATTAAAGGCAATAAACTCCGCTTGTCTTCCCATGGAGCCAAAAGTAACCATATCCACGGCCTTCTTAAAAATACCAGCGGATTCCACCATACCTTCACTGAGCCCGTGAAGGTAAACGGCATTAACCTTGTCCGAAGGCCTGTCGGACGACAGCATTGTCGCCGCCCTGAAAAGATCTAAATAAGCTTTTTCTATCATAACTACTCTCCTTTCCTATTAGTTGATTTTTAATTAATTAAGAACGCCTAAAACGTCCTTTTGTTGCTAAACACAATCTAGCACGCACAAACAAAAATGTCAATAACATACTATTGACAGAGGGGGAAAAGCGTGCTAGCATGCAAGAAGTAATTTAATTCAGTGTAGTTGGATAAATATAACTAAATAAGGAGCGGATTCTATGGAAGCAACACCGCAGTCAAGAATTATAGAGGCCACGCCAGCAAGTACTTTTGTCGCCATGCTTGCTTACATCATGCCTCTAAGCCGGTTCGCATCGAAAGTAGACGCATTGGTGGTCTTCCCCGGCCTCGGAGAATGGCGGCGCGAATCGGATGCTATTAAGGAGTGGAATAAGGAAAATTGTACCGTAAAACACTTATTAATTGCCGGGCAAAACCCAAACGAGAAAAACTCCGTCATTCGGAACTTGGAAAATCTACAAAAAGAACCATTCAATTTGCTCCGCATTGGTGGGGTATTTTCCCAAGGGGACGCGAAAAATACACCGGAACAAACTAAATGGGTAGCTCGCATAGTAGCGGAGGGAAAAATTATCAGTTTGACGTTGTGTGTAAGTCCGTACCATATGTTACGGGCATATCTCACGCTCCTAAAAACATTCATTAAAAGGGGGATGAATGTCATAATAATTCCATCTCCAACCCCATTACCGCCGGATTATATAGTACCGGAAACCAAAAAAAAACAAACGGACATGGTCCCAGGCGAATTAAAACGCATCACCGAATATCAGGAAAAAGGTGACGTTGCGACCATGGAAGAATTGATGAAATATTTAAGCTGGGCATACAGCCAGCCTTTAGTACAAGCGGACTTGGCTTGCCGCAATTAATATAAAAAAGTCACAATTAATATAAAAAGGCCTCAAAATTTTGAGGTCTTTTTTTGTTTTTCCAAATATTACACAACTTCCGCGAATGTATCAGGATTTTGCGGATCAAAAACCTCGTTCGCCCATATAAGAAGTTTCATTTCGCCCTCGCCCACATTTTCAATATTATGCGTCCAGTTCGGTATCATTTCTACAAGCTCGGGCTTCTCGCCGGAAACAATATATTCTCTTATCTCATTATCCGCGCGATTCCGAAGCCGTATTTTTGCTTCTCCCTCAATAACACAGAACAACTCAATCTTGTGCGTGTGGTAATGATTGCCGCGCACAATCCCCCGCCTTTTCGTCGTGGAGTATGACGCCTGGCCTACACCAGGGATTTTAAAAACCTCAACAAAGATTCCGCGCTCGTCGCCTTTTATGTCTAAAAATTTATTCATGCCTTCGTATATGATTTATATGTCCTATAAAGATCTCGTTCAAATTTAGATTTGAGCTCGCTCTCGTTTTTCATTGATGAAAGTTTTTGAAGCAGCGCGGCGAGCTGCGGCACAGTAATCTGATTTTTTGATGCAACGTGTTTGAAATAGAACTTTCCGCGTCTTTTGGTAAATACTTCTCGCGCAATCAGTCTCACGACATCTCCAACATAGATGAAGGTAACTTTTCTCGCAAGCGGGCTTACGGTGGGTTTTTTGCCATGTGAAAGCTGGTAGCAAAAAGTCGCTACGACAGAAGTGTAAAAAGGCTTTGATCCTTCGCCGAATACGTTCGTAAGGCGGAAAATAGAAACCGGAACGCCAAGGCGTTTTGCAAAATCTTCAAGCATTACCTCGGTAAGTTTTTTGCTTATTCCGTATGTATTATCAAAAGACGCCGCGTGAATGGACGAGAAAAAAATTATCTTTGGCTTTTTTTTGAGCGCAGCGGCAGCTGATAGAAGGTTCCACGTCGCTACTACACTCCCAGCAATAATATCGGCATCGCTACCCCTGCTAACCGCAGCCGCATGGATAATAACGTCTTTATCGCAAACAAACCGCTCGGCCGCGCGCGGGTCAATAAGATTACACCCCTTCGAAACATCACACTTCGAAATGCTAGCCCCGCCATGAGCCGCGAGAGCGCGTGAAATATGACCACCTAGAAACCCACCAGCGCCAGTAATGCCAACTCGAATATTCATCTTGTTATAAATTCCGACTTAACTTTTAACTCTTTTTCTTCCAATTCTTAAGCTCTTCTTGAACTTCGGGAAGCGCAAGAAGCATCTCCTTTGTTTCCGCAACGGTTAAAAGCCGCGTGTTTGCGGAGGTGTATCCGTCAGACGGAACAATAGAGCCCTTTTCAGCACTGTTGAAATAATATTTTTTCATATCCATCTTCGGTACTTCTGGATTTATTTTATAATATTCACCACAATCCTCCACCCGCACAGCTTCTTCACTCGTGATAAGAGTTTCGTGAAGCTTCTCGCCAGGACGCGTACCGATTTCTTTTATCTCCTTATCATACGAGAAAAGATCCGCCAAAGCTTTTGTAAGGTTGCCTATCGTAACCGCTGGAGATTTTCTTACGTAAATTTCTCCGCTCTTTCCGTGCGCCATCGCGTAAAGCACCAAGTCAACCGACTCATCAAGTGGCATCATAAATCTCGTCATATTGCGGTTAGTCATGATAAGCTGCTTCCCCTGTTTCATAAGGTCAATAAAAAACGGGATAACGGACCCTCTTGTATACATTACGTTCCCGTAACGCGTCCCGCAAAAAGCCGTCCGCCCCTCGTGTTCCCTCGATTGCGCAATCATAACGCGTTCGCTCAAGGCCTTTGTCATTCCCATGACATTAACCGGATAGCATGCCTTATCAGTTGAGAGAACAACAACGCGCTCTACATCATGGTGGGCTGCCGCGGAAACGATATTATGCACTCCTATCGTGTTTGTCATAAGCGCCTCAACAGGGAAAAATTCGCAGTTCGGAACCTGTTTTAACGCGGCCGCCTGAAACACGATATCAACCGTCTTCATAATATAATTAACGCGGGCTGCGTCTCGCACGTCTCCGATAAAAAATCTAAGCTTGCCGTCGCTGTTCGCGAAAGTGTTTGCCATATCAAATTGCTTCTTTTCGTCGCGGCTATAAACAATAATCTGCTTGGGATTTAACGGAAGAAGCTTTTTTACGACAGCGTTTCCGAACGAGCCGGTGCCGCCAGTAACCAGGACTACCTTCCCCTCTATGAATTTTTTTATTTCCTCGTCTTTAAGCATGTATAAATCAAAGAATATCTAACGTATCAACTATATCACCAATTACAAATTCTGTAAAGAAGCCCCGCCTTTCCCGCGCATTTCATAAAGCTCGGCATCAACTAAAAAGCGATACCAGCACCCTTGCAGAAGATGAAAAATAAATCCCTCTTTCCCGTCAAGAAAACCAAGCCGCAGAAAATAGCGGTAGAAAAAATAAGCAAATGCGCGGACAAAAAGAGGCAGGCGGCCGTAAAGATTCTGTTTTATCCACCGTTTGCGCTCAGCTTGCTCGCCGCCAAAACGCGCACTAAGCTGTTCCTCTTTTGCGAGGCCCATCAGCTCGCGCGCTTCGCGCGTTGAGTACCGGTTTTGTTTTGCGACCCATTCTTCGAGCCCCTTGCGGTTATCATCAATAAAATCGTTTTTGAGCCTCCGCGACTCGCCCCGCAAAAGTATTGTATGCTCGTCAACTTCCCGATCTTCAATCTTCCCATCCCCGGTTCGCCAAAGCCGCAAAAACCATGCCGGGTAATATCCGCCGTGCTTAATCCACCTTCCCATAAAATAAACGCGACGGCGCAGAAAAAATCCAGAAACCTTGGGAGAAACCTCCAAAAGCGTTTCCTTAATTTCGTCGGCAAGTTCTGGCGTGAGCCGCTCATCTGAATCCAACCGTAAAATCCACTCCCCCTTTATTTTTGTATTATTAAGCGCCCAATTAAATTGATCTGCCTGGTTTGTAAACGGATGCTTGTATATTTTCGCGCCGAACCGCTTTGCGATATCGCGCGTCGCGTCAGTAGAGCCGGAATCAACAATTATAACTTCCCCGGCAATACCCGAAACGCTCTCGAGGCACCGCCCGAGGTTTTTTTCTTCATTATTAGTCAGGATTACAACACTGAGCGGGAGTTTCACCATATTCTTCAATTCTTCTAGAATTTTAGGTTTTTTGCAAACAGGTAGCCCGCCTGGCCCTTAATCTCCTTCACGACTCTTCCGTTTACATCAACGAGCCAAACCTTGAAACCGGCGTGCTCAAAGATAGATTTTAGCTCCTGGATGTCGCCGCACGAAACCTCGTTTCCGTGAACCATAAACGGCGTATGCGCTTCCATAGAAATAAGCTTAACGTTCGCGAAGGAATCAATCTCGTGCTTAAACAAATCAAATTCAGAACCCTCTATATCAATTTTCACAAAATCAACATCGCGCACGCCGTTCTTTTCAAGTAGCTCGCGGAACAAAATTGAGGGAGGAACGTCGCCGTGAAAAAATCGTTCTTTAATCTTAGGGTCAGCGAACATTCCGGAACGCGCGCCGATAATTGCGCGGACCGGAATTATCTTATCCTCAACGCCGTTCAGGCGCGCGTTCTCCCGAATTGTTTCAATAAGCGCCTTATCGGCTTCTACGGCTATTACTTTTTTTGCAAACTTCGCCGCGAGAACCGTGAAGTCCCCGACGTTCGCGCCTAAATCCACTATGACGCCCATGCCGTCATGAAGCCTGAATTCCGGCAATGCATTGTACACGCCTCGCGCATAAAGCTCCGTCGCCCTCCCAAAATCCTCCCCTCTTAATACTGCCTGCTTGCCGGAAATAGTAAACGCGTAATTCCGCCCTATCATTTTTTGGGATGCAGGGCCAAGATCCCCGACGCGGATAATCGCGGGAATACCAATTACAATCGCCCAGACATACCGCGCGAAGGTTTTAAAATCAGTAATAAAAAACAGCGCGTAAAGTTCGCCAATAAGCCGCCTGATTTTTCCAAGATATACAAGCATACAATCAGATTTTCTTTGCGCACACGATGAGATGCGCCCCGAACGATGGGAAAAGATCGCCGAGGATTTCAAAAATTCTGCCAAACCGCTTATTTCTCCGTGTTGAAAACAAAACATGCGACGACGTAAAGTCCGCGATTTCAAAACCATTGCGCCGAAGCAAATCCTCGAGCGTGCTCCGCGTATATATATGGTAGTGGTACAGCGCGTACGCAAAAAGCGGCGTCATTCCAAAAAGCATCCGTAGCCGGTTCATGCTAAAAACAAGATTTGGCACGGTAAGCATGAGAATACCGTCGGGCTTCAATAGCGCGCGGGCTGATTGCACAAATTTTTCATCATCAAAAAGGTGTTCCATTACCTCGCCTGCAAAAATAACATCAAACGCGGCGTCAAACTTCGGAAACCCGAGATTAAGGTCGGCCTGTTGTATGGCAACACCCGGGACATCGCGCGGGTTGATATCCACGCCAAAACACCTAGCGCCCTCATTTTTCAAGGTGTCAGCAAGCCCGCCTTTCGTAACACCGCACTCAAGTAGGGCTATACCGCGCACAGAGGAAAGTTGGGCGCGCACAAGCCGAGCCGCTTTTTGAATACGAATCGGATCAGGTACCTCAAAATTTTCAAACACATCCTGCCGTGAATCCATAGTTATATTATATGTACAAGACCATCGTACACGAAAGACATCTGTTTCGCGACATTCATAGCATCAAATTTGGTTTCAACTAGCATTTTTCCACGTTCTCCCATATCCCCTGAAACGGCGCCGGCCAAAACTTTTATGATTGCCGAGCTTACTGCATTCGGGTTTTTCTCAACAACTATTCCGGCGCCAGCGCGTTCAATGTCCGGCGCAATTCCCACGCCTTTCGTAATTACGACAGGCACCCCGGAATACATCGCCTCAACGACGGCCATCCCGAAGTTTTCCGAATATGATGGCAAAACAAACACCGCACTGCGTTTTAAAAGATTTATTTTATCAGCACCAAGAACCATTCCGGTAAAGCGGACATGTTCTTTGATTTTGTATCGCTCTATTAAGCTGATTACTGTTTTTTTATATCCGCCCTCATCGCCGCCGGCAATAACAAGAATAGTATTTGGTAAAGCCTTTAATACTTCCCCAAAAGCCGGGATGAGCGTATCAAACCCCTTTTTCCAATCTAATCTGCTAAGGAAAAGGACGATCTTAGCCCCAGGAGGAACGTTAAAAGTATCGCCGCGTGCTTGGCTATTCGCTTCCTTATCAAAATCTTCAACGTCAAAGCTGTTTGGGATTATAACGCCGCGTGCAAGCGGCAAACCGGCGGCAATATACTCCTCTTGCTCCGCGTCACTTGTGAAGTGGATTATAGAAGCCGCGCGCAAATTTCTCTTCTCAATAAGCGAAAGGTAAATGCTTTTTTTAGCCCGATTCCTTCTTGTAAAACTTGTAAGTGGTTCACTCATCAGGCTCCCGCGTGGAGAAATAATATACGGCTTTTTAAACTTCCTTGCGTAATGCGCGCCAAGCATTGATGCAGCGAGAAAAACGGACGTAATATGTATTAAATCAAATTGGCCCGCTGTTTTTGAAAGCGCCTTATGCATACTGCGCGAATAGGACCATGCGCGCGGGAATGATGGTTTAAAATAAATAACGCGCACACCGTCTATCATTACTGGCGTTTCAAGCGGAACTGATAAATTCTCGTTCCCGTTTATCGTTGTTGTATAAACAGTTACATCTACCCCAAGCCGTGCGAGATATTTATTCAGATAATGAACGCCCTTAATGGGTCCGCCGTGTTTGTATGACGGAACGTATGCCGGCGTTATGTGAAGTATCTTCATAGGGCATTTTTTGCAAGAATTCTCTCGTATTCCGAAACCATTCTATTACCATAATCGTCCCACGTAAAACCGCTCGAAACCCTTGCTTTCGCGGACTCCCCCATTTTCTTGCAGATATCGCGGTTCTCATAAAGATACAGAAGTTTTGTTTTGAGCGCCTCAATATCCCTAATTGGAATAATAAATCCGTCTTGCCCATCGCGCACAATGTCTTCCGCGCCGGTGTTAGTTGTCGCGATAATCGGCAATCCGCATGCCATCGCCTGCGGCTGGACGAGAGCGAGCCCTTCTTCAATAGACATTATCGCAAATACAGAGCCCTGTGAATAATATTTATGAAGTTCTTTTTGTTGGATATGCCCCATCCATATGATTTTCCCCTTCCCGCTTTCAGCGGGACCCCGCCGAAAGGCGGTGGCGTATTTTTTAAAAAACGGCTTAATTTCGTCATTAAAAGAACCTATGAGCATAAGCTCCGAGTTGGGTAAATTCAATTCTGAAAACGCCTGAAGCAAATAATGCACGCCTTTTCTCAAACTCATTCCACCCGCAAAAATTACACGAAAAACGTTATCAGTTTTGGGTATCTGGTGAAATTGCGAGAGATCAGCTCCGTACGGAACATGGATGATCTTTGATTCCGGAATCCCTTTTTCTAAGAAGGTCTTCTTAACAAAAAACGAAGGAATCGCGATATAATCTGCTTCTTCGTATTCTTTTACTTCTTTCTCGATAACTTTCTGGTGCACCGGTTCAACTTTTATGCCAAATCGTTCATATTCTTCTTTTAAAATATTATTCTGGTAGACGATGTGCGAACTGCCATGCTCTACAATTGTTATCGCTCCAAATTTTTTTGCTTTTCTAAGAGTCCTTAGAAAAGACGATGAACCGCCGGCGACGATGTCGGCTTTCCGAAGCGCCCGACATGCAAAATAATCAAAGGTTTCTTGAATAAAATACTGGGGGTTATAGGCATTCCTCAAAAATCCGGGAAGTCCGTGCCAGCCTCGAAATAAAATTTCTTTAATCAAAATCGAACTTACTTTTTCTTTCGGAATTCCATATTTTTTGACCTCAAACTTAGGGTATGAAGTTATGAGCTGTTCCAGATAGCCTCGCTTCAATAATTGCTGCGCCAGATAAAAAAGCCAAAATCTACCCGGAACTGTGACGGCTACTTTCATATTTTTTTGATGCCAGTTACCGCGACAGTAAGATGTGAACAATGAGTCGCCCAAGTAATAAATGGGTCAACTAGGAAAAGAACTCTTAGAGGAAAAACCAAAAACCAAACGACTCTGAAGTTTATTTTCCTTTGGAGAAATCTGAAAAGCGCCATCTGTAATGCAGTAATAATACCGGAAACATATTCCCTTTTTACAAGAACAATGCCCGCTTTATTGAATATTTTTTCGAGATCTTCGTGCGTGTATCCCAGCCTTACGTGGCCGCCGTCTTCGTATGACGAGATTGGCGTCTTATCATCCCCTAGCAAATGCTTGTAATAATATTTATAAGGAGCGGTAAGTAATAAAGTGCCCCCGGGCTTCAAAAGGCCGGAAAAATTTCTGACAAGTTTTTCATCATCTAGTATGTGTTCAATCGTTTCAAAACAAATTATCTGGTCAAACAAACCAAGAGTTTTCCCAATCTCATCAAGTTTCCGCAAATCTCCTGTTATAAAACGTGCGTTGGCAATACGCAAAAGCCTCGCCCTCTCTTCGGCAATCTTATTGTTTCTCTCATCAAAAGAAATGCCTACCGCATCATTGCCGCGTTTTGCCGCGTACATAGTAAAAGAACCTGAACCGCACCCGGCATCCAATGTTCGCAACAGCCCTGATTTCAAATTGCGGCGCAGCCACATCCAGCGATCAAAAACCGCCACGTCTCCGTGGAGAATAGTTGCAGCATATCCGAGTATTTTTACGAGGATGTTTTCATTCATGCTGTAATATAACTATATTTATTTCAAAAGATATGGTTATTGTGAAAATAATAAAAGATTCTTCTAACAAAGTCCCTGAGATTCTTTAAATAAGGGACTCTCCTTAAGTATGGCATTATACGGTCGAAATTACTTAAATAGCCGCGTTTTTTAATATGCGCCAATTTTTTAATATAGCGCTCATATGTTGTTGCGCGCCCGAGAAAGCCCGACGTTATAAGATCATGAAATTTTTGCACCGGCATTTTTTCTGAATCGGTAATAATACGATGTTTTACCGCGACATCAAGAAGCTCAATGGCGCAATCGGGCATACGGAAATGTTCAAATAAAGACGCCATCTTTATAATGCGCGCCTCGTCCCAATCAGAAAGAATCAGCTTTTTGTTTTCTATCTCTGCGACGGGGTCTCGAAAAAATACTGCCTGGCCCTGAATAATCTGGCCGTATGAAGCGTTCGGACTATTGGAACCTACCGGAGCGACGCTGTTAAAACTTGGAAATGACTTATTGGCAAAACGCCAAACATCCAGGTCGTACAACTTGAAGCCTAAAGGCCTTAGAAATTGCTCCACCTCGCTAAATGTTTCGCCTCCATCGCGCCACGGAAAAAACAAAACTTCGCAGCTTATTCCTAAAACTGTTCTTTTTAACTGATTAATAGAGCCGCGGAGAATATCAAGCTCCGACCCTTCTGTGTCGAGTTTCATAAAATCAACGTCGGAAATTCCATGTGTATCCGCAAAAGAATCAAAATCTATGGTGTCAATTGTAGAGGTCTTCGTAATTGTAAAAATATCTTCAACCGGAAACCGATTGATAAATTTTGGATCAGGGGGATATAAACCAGAAGAAACTGGGCTCATGTGATAAAAGGCATGAGAGCTTTTGTCTTTATGGAGAGCAAACGGATAAAAAACGCGAGTCGGATTGTTTCCTGAAGATTTATTTAATTTCTCACACTCTTCAAAGTCCGGTTCAAAACCTATGATTCGCACCGAGTCGCCATAACATGACCAGTGAGGCTCAACGCCATCGCGGGCGCCAACATCAATAACAGTTAATGGATGACTGCGAAAAAAGTTGCTTTCAACAAGATGCTTCGTAAATCTGGGGTTTGGTGTAAACATGTTGGGGAAAATACAAGCTTAATGCCGACGCTAAACTATTATATCGCGATAGTGAAATTACCCTCTTTACTAAGAAAATTTTCCTTAACAAAAACGCGCGGCGCCTCATCGTTGGGATTGTTTTTTATAATCATCCTCTTCATCCCGCCAAAACAACGATGGATAGCCATTGGAATTGAGTATGCGACCGTCGCAACAATTTCAAAAAAAGAAAAGTCGCTAAAAAACCCGGAAATTAATTTTCTACTCTTTGAAATATTCAAAAATGAAAGTCTGAAATGGCATCTAAAAATATGAATATATACCGTTGACAATACTTCTGCTCCGCGGAAAATTTTCATTCCCTTGTAAAACCTTGGCCATTTTGGCTTATACATAAGTGTGTATATAAGAAGAAAATAATATGCCTCTTTAAAAATTTCGTAGATCGAGTTGTGGCTGCTATCAAAGCTCTGATTCCCACCGTGCGTAATTTTTATATAGCTCATTGAGTTGTCAAAAACAAAATTTTTATAACGCGTAAGAATTTCCGGAAATAATACCGAATCCGTACCGTATCCTCTTTTAAAAAATCCGCGTAATTCTTCCGGAACAGATTCTGATGTATTACGACAATAATTTTTAACATGGTATTCTTCCCCACTTACAAGGTCACTGCTTCTAACAAGCGCGAACCCGCTTATATAAAGGAATATCGGGTGATACATGTGCTTCATGAACCACTCGGCTGAATATGTCCGCGAAGGAAAATCTGTTTCAGTGTCGTATTGAAACACGTTATGGCGAGTTTCAAAAAGACTGACTACTTTCGGTATAACGCCGGCGGATTCCGGATGTTTTAAAAAACTACGCACCCCGTTTTCTACGTAATCCCTTGCAAGCCAATCATCCGCCCCAATCATCGTGGAAAAATCTCCTTTTGCAAGCTTGAATAACTTTAAAAGACTTTCCGCGAGACGAATGTTCGTTTCATTCTTGTAATACTTTATTCTAGAATCCCGCCCCGCATACTCACGTATTATCTTCTCGCTGTTATCAGTGCTCGCGTCATCAAGTATTACTATCTCAATATTTTTATATGTTTGATTAAGGCAACTTTCGAGAAACCTGTAAATGTACCTCTCCGCGTTAAAAAAAGTCGCGCAGATGCTTACCAGTGGATTTTTATCGCTGGCATCTCCATTACCCATATACGCACTAATTGTTCGAGTATTGGGTACGCTTAAGAATCTGGTAGCCCTTAATTAATTCAGTAATCCCCTCTTGCAATGATACCTGAGTCTTAAATCCAAGTTTTTCTATTTTCGCATTACTGACAATGTAATTTCTTTTATCAGGGTCTTCCCCGATTTTTGCCTCAATGAAATAGAAGCCAGGCAGTTGTTTTTTAATTTCTTCGCACAGTTCCAATTTACTTAAATTAGCTTCGCTTAAACCCACATTGTATGGCTCGTTTTTCATCTTCTCGAAATTTTCCATAGCATAAATAAAAGCCCGCGCAACATCGCGAACATGGACATAATTTCTCTTAAAATGAGATTCAAAAAGAACGATAAAACGGTCGTTAACTGCTCGATAAACAAAGTCGTTGACCAGCAAATCCATCCGCATCCGCGGGCTGATTCCAAAAACCGTTGCCAGCCTGAAAACAACCGCATTCCCAGCTTTAAGAATATTCCTTTCGGCTTCCACTTTCGTCTGGCCGTATAGAGAAATTGGGTTCAGTGGCGTGTTTTCATCGCAATATATATCTTTCTCCCCGACACCGTAACCGCTGTTTGTATCCGGATAAATAATTTTTTGTTCCGGCTGGCGGAGCTCCAAAATCATGTTGATTGCCTCAAGATTGATACTTCGAGCCGCCAAAGGATCTCTATCGCATGCCGGCGCGCTTACTATGCCAGCCAGCGGAATAATAAAATCAACGCCTTTGATGTATTTAGAAATCAAGTTTCTATCCCGCACATCGCCACGAACTATGGTAAACGTTCCGTAACGGCAGCAGTCCATAAGCGACGGTTGGTTGTGTGAAAAACTATCAATTGCGACAACCTCATGACCTTTCTTTAGAATTTCCAGGGTTAGGGTTGAACCTATGTATCCACCCGCCCCCGTGATGAGAACTTTTGACATATTCTTTGAATAAAATATTAGTATAATTGACCTTTTTATTTATATGTAACCTTTATTTCATCATACCTGTGCCCGGCATTTTATGCAAACTATCAAGTCGCCTTCTGCGTGCAGCAGACCATAAATCTTACTGAGAAGCTAGGCGACATCAGTATGATACTGCTCGTTCCCCTCTGGCTTGTTCTTGAGATCGTCCTGCGCCTTTTGATAGTCTTCTGGCGTTCCGATGTCTATAAAATAATCAGGAAACGTGAAACCGTAGGCGCTTACCGTATGAATATGTTTTTCAAAAAAATCTTTCTCTATTGAGAACGTCTCCGGCATATTAAAGTTGTTAAATATATTCTTATTGAACGCGTATACTCCGCAATTAATTACCCCGGGTTCACGCTTCTGAGTTTTCTCCTGAAAGCCGACTATTTTATTATCATTGTCTGTGTGCACAGTCCCAAAACGACCGGCGTCATTCATATGTTTAAGACAAAGGGAAACATGAGCGTTATGTTCTATGTGCAACTTTATAAAATTGCCGTAATCAACGGGAAAAAGCGTATCGCCGTTCAAAACAAGAACTATTTCGCTCGGAGAGCCACTAAGAGCTTTTTTAATCGCGCCGCCTGTTCCTAGTGGGTTCTCCTCTTCCGAAAAGCTTATGGTCGTGCCTTCCGGAAATGACCGCTTGCCTATATGCTCCCTAACTTTTTCCTTCATATAACCAACACAAAGCACTATGTCGCGAAATCCCTGCTGTAAAAGATTATCAAGTACGTAATCCAGTAACGTTTTATTTCCTACTGGCGCCAAAGCCTTCGGCCTATCGGAAAGAACAGGGCGTAGGCGCGTCCCGGCGCCGCCGACAAGAATAGCTACGCGCACATCTCTAAGTTTTTGGTTCATAGTAATTACACCGCGGGCCTAATGCGCCTGGTAGATTATTTTACTACCCTCATTTTCAAAGGCGAATGGAACATAGAGCAATTCGGAAAGCGCAGCGCGTATTTTCTTTTGTTTTTCCGGCCGGGCATACACAAGAAAAAATCCTCCGCCACCGGCGCCAAGGAGTTTGCCGCCAAGCGCTCCGGCGTCCATTGCCCGTTTATAAAGATTATCAATTGCGTCATTTGATATATGCGCCGAAAGGTCTCTTTTGAGTTCCCAGCTTTTATTGAGAAGCCGGCCAAAATCCCCGAGCCAATCGCCATTGCGCTGCAGTATGCCGATAGCCTCATCGACCATTCCATGCATTGCGTGAAGCTCTTTTATTTTATTGGGAATATTTTTAATCTGTTCATGAGCGACGTCTGAGGCGTTCCGGGAAAAACCTGTGAAAAAGAGCATCATGTGTTTTTGCAAATTTTCACACCTCTCCTTGCTCAGCTGTATCGGCATGACAGTGAAACTGCCGTCTTTATTGAACTCTATTTTATTGAATCCGCCAAAGGCAGCGGCAATCTGATCCTGCGATCCGACGTTTTCTTTAATGCAATTTTGCTCAATATGAATCGCTTCTTCCGCTAACTTTTTTTTATCAGGGGTAACCTTTTTAAGCCCGTAAAGCGCGTGAAGAAAGCCGACAGTAAAAGACGAGCTTGAACCGACGCCCGATCTGGCGGGCAAATCCCCGTTATACGTGATAGCCAATCCGCCGTCCAAATTCATAAAACGCAGAGTTTCGCGCACTGAAGGATGAGCTATTTCATTAATGGCGCCGACCTCCTCTATTCGAGACCAAACTATTTTCGTTTTGTAGGAAAAAAATGGCAGAAGGCGCTGCACGTACAGATGCGAATATTTATCAATGGATGTGCTAAGTACGGCTCCGCCATATTCTTTAACCCACGCGGGGTAATCCGTGCCGCCGCCAAAGAAGGATACTCGTAAAGGCGTTTTTGTAATAACCATCATAGAGATGCGTAATAATATAACACAACGGTTGCCTTGTAAATCACCGCGCTGTTAACTGCGGAGTATGTCAATTAATTTGCCGATCATGTCATCAATGCCATTCTTAGGCGACCACTTCAAAAGCGACTGCGACTCGGAAAAATCCGACGTCAAAGTGAAGGCCTGTTTAGTAGAAGGGACAAAAACAACTTTGCCGCCGAGCTTATCCGCCACCTTATTTGCCAAATCGCGCATTGAAATGCGCACAGAGGAAAGGAAAAATGGATAATAACCGGCGTCCGCGGAAAGAGCGTACTCAACGGCCTTTAGAATCCCTTCAGCAACGTCATCAATCCATATCCATTCCCTTTCATGGAGGCCTTCTCCATAAATCTCTATATTTTTCCCCGACAGTATTGTTTTTATGAAATCAATCGGAGCGTGAGGCAAATACGTGCCCTTGCCTAAAACCATGGTCGGGCGCACCGCCACTATTTTCATCCCCGGCGCCTCTTTTAAAAACTGCATCATAGAAAATTCCGCGGAAGCCTTGCTCGCGCTATAGCCGTGCTTCGGATTAAACGGGGAAAATCGCGTTCTGTGGTCGCCGATTTCATTTTCTCCGTGAACCGTCATGGAACTGGTAAAAATGTAGTTTCTTATGCCTGCGTCATAAGAAGATTTCAAAACTTTCAAATTACCCATCACGTTCGTTTCAAAAAGATCCTGAACTGACGGGGACTCCTTCATGGTTCCCAAAATTGCGGCTAGGTTGATTACTACATCTGCCTTCTCTGCCTCAAGGAGTCGTTGAAACGTTTTCGGATCCCGAATGTCCTCTTTAGTTAAATCAAACACGGTAATTTCATGCGATTTCTCCCTCGCTTTCTTTTGGAGCGCCGTGCCTATAAATCCCCTTCCGCCGAAAATTACTATCTTCATATTTGTATAAAAATTAAAGTTTCCCGCGACCTATGGACGAATAATCAACGCCGAGTTTTTTCGCATCTTCTTTCTTAAACATATTAGCGGCGTCTATGATAACTTTTTTTCTCATGGAAGAAATGAGCTCTCCGTGAGGCGCTTCCCTGAACTCTTTTTTACTAACTGCGATAACAACCGCGTCCGCCCCTGAAAAAGCTTCATTGATAGAACCGACTGTATAGGGATTATTTTCAACCAGCGGATCGTATAAAACCACTAAGGCGCCTTCTTTTTTAAGACCTTCCATAAGCGGGGCAACAAGAGATCCTCTCATATTTGAAGTGAATGGCTTATAGGTAGCCCCTAAAAATCCTATCTTTTTGTCTTTAAACGTCTGAAAACGGGACTTGAGCTCATATTCAATAAATTTATTATGCTCGTCGTTCACGGCAATGATTTGTTCAAACATCGGAAGCTGTTTTTTGAGCTTTTTTGCCTCGTTTATCAAAACCACGATATCGCGCTTCACGGTTCCGGAAAATCCGAGTCCTGGCAAAGTGTATGCTTTTGGCCCTATTCTTTTGTCCGCCCGCAATATCGCGCCGATTTTTTCAAAATCAATGTCAAAATGTTCGCTGAATTTCGTAAGTTCGGAAATAAAGCTCACTGTCATGGCGACGAAAATATTCGCCGCATGTTTTGCCATTTCCGCTTCTTCCAAGGAAACGGAGAATTTCGGCGAATTCACGTTTTTAAAAACTTCCGACACTTTTTGAACCACTGACGCCTCCCCTCCTAGAACTATGTAATCCGGTTCAATAAAACGCTTTAGAGCGTCTCCGAAGCGAAGAAATTCAGGGAAATAAACAATGTCAATGTCTTTATTTTCTTCCTGCCACCTTCTGCAGGTTCCTATAGGCAGTTGGGAAGAAACGCAGAGTATTTTAAAATTTTTACCCTCGATTGCTTTACGAAAATGGTCCTGAATGTCTTTCATATCAACTCCTTCGGGTGTGATATTTACATCCTGAGCAAAGAAACAAATATCCGTTTTGCCTTCTGAGCCGGCTGTTGTGTTGGAAAATGAGAGTTTGCCGCTCTCGGCGTACTTCTTTATTCCCTCACTGATTCCAGGTTCAAAAACCGGCGGTTTGCCTTTTTTATAATTTTCATAGGTCTCAGTATTGCTGGAAACCAGGTTTACTTCGTGGCCCAGTTCGCAAAGTCCCACCGCATAAACCTCGGCTAGATGCCATGAACCGTATACCGTTAATTTCATAATTTCCTCCATAATGCCACGTTTATCCATGAAACGCAATCATATAGTTTTGCAAATAAAGGCTGTATAAAAAGAATCGCCGGGCAGATGCGCGGCGATTACATGGCAAAACTCGGGATTTTTTAGTTTCTTAAGAGTTCCCTCAATTCCTGAGCGAGTTTTTGGGACCTCGCGAAAATAATGGGAATTTTTTCGTTATCTATATTAATCGCGGCGCTTTCGATTCCGGACGATACACCGCCGGCTTCCCTGACAATAATGCGGGCCGCGGCGATATCATAAGGGGTCGCTCCCGTATGAATATTGGCGCCAATCTTCTCTTCGAGGAATAATAGAGTATCGCAAGTAAATGAACCAAACATAACTATGTTGCGCGAGTGACTCTGCAAACGTTCGAATTTGCCAGCGGTGCTCAACATAATGCCGGCCGCAATCAGAGAATCTTTCAACGCCTTCTTATCTGCTCTTTGTATCGTGATTCGCTTCCCGTTCATCCAGGCGCCCTCCCCCTTAATCGCGTATACAAGCTTTTTAAGGGCCGGGTAGTTAATCATTCCCAGTTGGCCTATCCCATTTCTGTACAATCCCACGGAAATACCGAAGAAATCCATACCGCCGGAGTAGTTGGATGTTCCGTCAATAGGGTCAATAATCCACTCCCATTCTGAGTTTGACTCTACGCTCACTCCCTTTTCTTCTCCGCGTATGCGATGTCCTGGATATAATTTTTTAATATGGGAAACAATCTTTTCTTCCGAAAAATTGTCGGCGCGCGTTACAATATCCGTAACACCCGTCTTTATTCTAATTCCCATATTACCGCCGGACTTGCGCATCTTAAGCACTTTTTCACCGATATCAAGAAGAAGCAGCCTCAAGCGGGAAATTGCCGTCTTCGGATTAAATTCTTTTTTCTTCATACATTTTCCTCCGTTTTTATTTTTTAAGATCAAATCACCGATTAAACTACTAGTTAGATATATAGCTTATTTTTAAAACTTTGTCAATTCCCCATTGCGCCGCAAAAAAGCCAGCGAAAAAGATTTTCGCGCCACGCGTATCTCAACTACTCTACGTACTTCCCCGCTTCGTCTCTCTGGGAAAGAATCGGATTTTTAGTCGGCCACCAAATATTAAACTGCGGGTCATCGTACCGATATGAGGTCTGCCTGGACGGATCATAGTAGTTGGACTGCAGATAATGAAATTCAACTTCGTCGCTCAAGGCAAAATGCCCGTTGCCGAATGTCGGCGGGACGAGCACGTGCAAATGGTTTTCTTCGGAAAGAACGAACGATTCCCACTTTCGAAACTCTTTTGAGTTTTTATCGCAGTTCACCACGACAAAATAAAACCTGCCGCGCCTGCAGGAAATAAGCTTCCAATTATTAGAATCGGCGTGGACGCCGCGAAGAACGCCCCTCGTAGAAGTTGAGTAATCCTCGCACACGAAGTCAACTGAAATCCCCGCTTTCTGGAACTCCTCCTTGTTATACGGAGAAACATATTTGCCGCGAAAGTCTTCAAAAACGTCCGGCTTAATAAGCAGAACCCCCTCCAGCTTTGTTTTTTTAATTTCAATCATGATTCCATGCTAGCACCGGAAATTAGCATTTTCAAGGCGCGCTAATTTAGAAAATTGACTGGCCTACAAATTAAAAAAATACGCGGCCTAGAATTCTAGGTCGCGCTTTTTAATCAAAAATATTACGCCGCCGCCTCGATGATACACTCATCAATATATTCCGGAAGATGCAGCTGACTTTTTATACTTCGTCCTCCATTGTCGTGAAGGATTTCAGTAATGCGCACTTCTATAAGATGGCTCATCGCAGCCTGCGCTTCAAAGAGCGTCATCTTGCCGAAAAACGGATGGTCCTTGTATTCCGGGGGACTTTGCTTAGCAAGCTCAGAATACCGCTCCGCGTTCTTCTTATTTCTCCGGTCAACATCATTGATAATTTTATCTCCTTCTTCCACTGCGGGCTCCGCAAGGGAACTGCCGTTGGTGTAACCATCGATGTAATGCAACGCAAGATGCGCTACATCTTCCGGTTTTAAATCCGGCGCGTCTAAAATCTCTTTCATGCGGAGGATAATCTGAGGAAATCCGCCGACACATCCTACAAGCGAGATGACTAATTCTGAAAACCCCGCCCTTCGGAGAATTTTTTCGCTTTCTTTCCCGGCGGTCCACGCAATAACCAAACCGTCTCCTCCGGCAATAGTGCCGTTTTTCATCATCTCGATTTCTCGCCGCTTATAGAAATCGTGCAACATAGCGGCCGAGTCAAGCCCTTCCTGAACATCTTTCGGGAGATTTAGAAAGCGTCCAAGCATATCAGCGCGAGCGGCAACCATGAGACAATGCTCAGTGACATTTCTCCAGTCGCCTTTCTTACCGTCCGGCTCCCACAATCCACCGGGGTCTTTATGCAAAAGAAGTTCTTTGTCGCGGTCCTCCACAAACAAAAGAAGGTAATTCCTTACTTCGGGGCTTAAACCACTAGTCTGAAAAAATTCCGGTAACCCTATTATCACTGCGCACCTCCTTTTTAAGTTTTAAATGTACAGTTTTAAACCCTTATTAACAAAAAGAATGATATCACACAAAAAAGCTGTTGTCAAATTAACATTAGGACCGGAAAACGCGGAACATCACCGTAGTAGTTGACTTTTTATTTTAATGTATTATAATGCAACAAGATTTTTTACACGCAAGATAGTGAAGTTACATAAAAAATATACAAGAACCGTACTAACCCAAAAGGAGTATGTGCAATGGAAGAGAAAATAGTAATCGCGATTATGGGAATCGTGCTTTCCGGCAAAACCACGCTTGGAAAAGAGCTTTCCCAGCGTACCGGCATTCACCACATTGATATTGACGACGGCCCTGCCCGTTGTGCACCATCGCAGGAACCGGAGCCTTATTCTTCCGACGAGAAGCGCGATCGGGAACGCAGACGAATGGCGGTGGCTTATTCCGTTCTCCATGAAGCAATCACGGCGAATGTGACGGCGGGGTTTCCTATTATTGTTTCTGCCGCGTATTCAAGCAGGAAAAGCCAGGAATATCTCTGCCGCGCGGTTGAACAAAATGGAGGAAAACTCAAACTCATCTGGTGCACGTTTGAAGACACGGATGAAGAAATTAATCGCCGCATACGGGAACGCCTCGCAAATGGCGACCCCGGCGGCTGCCGGTCGGTGGAACATTATCTCGACGATAAATCGAGATACGAGGGAACCGATATCCCGCATCTTAAAGTCAGTATGATGTCCGAAAACGTTAATGGGGCCGCAAAAGCCGCGCTCGCCTATATTCAAGAACCGAGGGAGGGTTTATGAACCAACCGATGTTGATAGCCATCGCCGGTCCCCCGCTTGCCGGAAAAACTACCTTGGGCAAAAATCTGGCGGCAACACTCGGGATTCATTATTGCGACAGCGATGAGCTCAGAGCGGCCGCCTTCGGCGTGCCGACCCATGAGGAATATGCAAAGCGGTGGAAAAATCCTACGGAAGCGGCACTAATCACGCGTAAAGACATGACTCTAGCCTATCGCCTGCTTCATGAAACCGTAAATCTATCACTTGAAGCGGATAGGTCTCTTATTATTTCCGCGACTTACGCGAGCAAGTCCTCGCAAGAATTCTTGCTGGAATTAGTGCGGACACAGGAAGCGCGACTTCGCTTTATTATATGCCGCGTAGAACAGGAAACAGACGAGGAGCTTAAGCGTAGAATGAGACAACGCGACGAAGGAAAGAAATTCGTATACGGAACGCAAACGTTGATTGATTACTACCATGTAAAAGGCCGGTTTGAATGGCCGCATAAAACTGGCGTATTCTCTCCTGATGATCTCCTGATAATTGACACAAGTCAGTCAGTTGAGCGCTGCGTGAATCTTTCTTTAAATTTCATCCATGGCTAAAAACGCCAAGGATAAGGACTGGTTAGATTATAGGGACTGCCAACGCGGTCCCTTTTTTATTTAAATCAAAGGAATAACCTCCGAAAGACGCGTAACTGTATAGTCAGGCGAACAATTGGCCAAATACTGTTCCTTGAACTTGTTCTTTATAAAAATGGTCTTACAACCGACCGCCTGGCCGGCAAAGATATCCTTATCGCCATCCCCCACCATCACTGATTTCGTACAATCGATATTCAATTCTTCCGCGGCTCGTTTGAGCATTCCCGCTTTCGGCTTCCGACAATCGCAATTGTCTTCATCTTTGTGCGGACAATGATATATTTTATCAATTTTATTATCTAACAAATTCTGTATCTTCAAATGAACTCTGGCAAGCTCCCCTTCTTTAAGAAGCCCTTTGGCTATTTGGGGCTGGTTGCTGACTACCACGACAACATATCCTTTTTCTTTGGCGCTGGTTACAAGCTCCTTAATACCGGGAAGCAGTTCGCATTCCTCGGGTTTAATCAGGTAGCCGTTCTTCCCGTCGTTAGGATTCAGAGCTTCACAGACAACTCCGTCTCTATCAAGAAAGAGTGCCTTATTTTTAGATATACTATTGGAATTATTCATTTTCGCTCATTATTATAACATCTATTTTTACTGGCTTCAAGAGTCTGTTTTTAAGTTCCGCCACATTAGTATGCCGACTTGACAAATCGGAGAAAAGGGAGCACAATTAAAAAAGCTGGTTAAGTAAATTAATAACTAAACTAATAAATAGAAAGGACGGTTTTATGGGACTAGTAAGGCCTCAAGCTGGCGATCCGAGAATTGTTTTTCCAGGCGAATGGGGAAAAGGAATGGCTGAAAGAGACTTTTATTATCCGGGAAACAGAAAAGAAACCCACTATCTCTGGTGGTGGACAAAAGGAGATCCGGTACTTGTGTTTGGAGTAACGAAGGATCGGGAGGTTGTAGTAGTGCGGCAATTTAGGGCGGGCGCCAATAATTTCATGTTAGAAATACCCGGAGGCATACCTAAAAAAGGCGAGGATCCTCGGAGAGCTGGAGAGAGGGAGTTTCTTGAAGAAACGGGATACAAGCCACGCGAGATAACCAATCTCCATTGCACTTCTTATATTGACGCCCCTTCCCTGAACGTAAAATGCGTTTTTCTACTGGGGACCGACTGTGAAAAAGTCGGGGAACCTGAACTCGATGAAAACGAAAAAGGAACCATCGAAACGGTTCTTGTACCGATTGAAAAGTGGTACGAAAAAATCTGGGCGGGCGAGATTAAGGATAATAAAGCAATCGCCTGTTCACTGCTCGTTCTGCCGCATATTATAAGCGGGGAACTGAAATTCAAATAATCATCAAAAAAAGCGTGTCCCGGGTTTTCCCGTGGCACGCTTTTTCTTTTATTACTTTTTATTTTTTCCCTTCCCTGATTTTCTTAATGATGCCAGTTGTTGATATATCTTCAAACTCCGGCGGACATGTCCGTTCAAGAACAACGAGCTTCGTCGGCAATCCTTTCACCAATTCATAGCGCCGCGGCATATCAAACGCATCGGCATTAACAATATAAAAATCTGGCTTTAATTCAATAAACACTGAGCGGATAATGGCCAGGAAATCCTTGTCTGACGCGTCAAGGTCAAGAAGGGCATAATCAACCGGCTTAAGAGACGATATCATTTTTAGCCGGACATACTGATTTAATATCGGACGCTCTTCGCCTTTATAATTCTTTAAGTTGAAATCATTGCCAACCATTACCACGAGAATATCGCCGTATTTTTTGCAATCCTCAAAGAAGAGAACGTGCCCGGCGTGAACAAGATCAAACGCGCCGGCGCAAAATGCAATTTTTTCGTTTTTGTGCTTCTCCCGGATAGAAGGGAGATCTTTTATATCTATAATGCTCATGCCGTATCAGATGCGTATTGTTTTTAGCCGTAAATCCTGCGCATATCTTTCAAATGCGCCTCAAAGTAAGGTTTGTGCCTCTTAATAATATCGTTCTGCGATTCCGCGAGCTTCTCAAGGAATTTCATGGAATCTTTTTCGGTAATGGTGTTGATGTCTGCCCATACCTCATGCCCGTGCACGTACCCCTCGACTTCGGTCAAAAAGTCATTTTTATAAACGTCCCTAACTCCGCGATCCTGCCTATTTACCGCGTCCCCGACGTGAACGTACATATCATTATTAAAGAGTACTTTCTGCCACGCGAAAGAAGCGAAGATGTCATCCATGCGTTCCGCGAAGGGCCACATAAAAATGAGCGGAAAAAGTATTTTTGCGAAAATGGTGTTCTGTGTATTGTAAGGCGACCAAACATTCTTCAAACAATAATTCTTTTCGCGAACAGAATTTAAGGGAAGATGCTTCGGATAAACAAGCCGCGTTCGTCCGTCAATATCCGGGTCGCCAAGAGATATACCCTGAAAAAGTCCAATCCGGTTCGCTGGGATTGGCTGTTTCGCATCCGTAACCGCCGTGGCATCTTGCCAGAGAAATGGCATAGGAAAACCGCGCGGATACATCTCAATAGGCGCATCTGCGGTTTTAAGATAGTTGTGCCAATGCGCCGGCTCAACGGTTTTCGTCGGCTCAACGGTTTTCGTAGCATCCTTGGTTAAAACATCGTACCACCGGTCGAAATAATCCGGCTCAGGTATGTTGTCGTCGTCAATGCTTAAAATAAAATCAGGATTTAATTCAATTGCCCGCAAAAATGCGACACTTCTGCGCTTCTGCGTTTTCCAGCCAATAATATTACTCACGGAGAAACGCTCCTGATCCTTCGGTAAAATGTGCTCTATTTTGCATTTGAAGGCGCTCGTATCAAACGGCTTTGATGACGTATCGCCGGCAATGACAAAAATTATTTCAGAGAACTTGCTATGCTCCGCAAGCTTATCAAAAGGCAGATAGCCCTTTTCCCCGTTTATAGTCGTAGAAACAATTGCTAATTTCATATGTGTTATATCTTCCCTTTTTGCTTCATATCTTCTTGAATCCAATCGTACATCACCTTTATTCCTTCCGTCAAAGACGTCTTCGGCTTCCAGTTAAATTCTTTATCAGCCGCGGTCTCCGGACCCAGTTTGCGCTCAATGCCTTTGGGCGCGCTTGTGTTGTATTTTCTGTTAAATTGTATGCCAGCCGCTTTCTCCACGGCGTCAACAAGCTGATTTATCGTTACAAATTCATTGCTTCCTATTCTTACGGGATTAACAATATCGCCTTCAGCAAGCTTGCGTATTCCTTCTACGGCGTCCGAAACAAATATAAAGCTTCGAATCTGCGTGCCATCTCCCCAAATTTCAAGGTCGTGATTGCCTGATGCTTTGGCAATAACCGCTTTCCGACATAGGGCAGCGGGAGCGCGTTCCCTGCCGCCGTCATAGATATCATATGGCCCATATACATTCTGAAGCCGCCCGATTCTGGTAGGCAGACCAAAATCCTCGCGAAAATACTTGCAAAGCTTCTCGCTGAAAAGTTTTTCCCAGACATGCCCATCTTCAATAACATCGGTTAACGCCTTGCCTTCTTGCGGAACCTCGGCAACAGCCACGGCGCATGTCGAAGAATAAAAATATCTTTGTACTTGCATCGCCCGCGCGGCCATAAGAAGATGGGTATTGATTAAAACAGAAAGCATTGTCTGGGCTTTCTGCTTCTCAATAAAATTAACCCCTCCAATCTCTGCGGCTAAGTTATAAACCCTATCAACGCCATCCATAACTTTGTCGCAATTTTCCTTAAGAGACAGGTCTAAAGAAATATTTTCAGCTCCGGCGTGAAGCTGTTTCCAATCCTGGAGCTTGCCCTTCCCGACTGCGCGAACCTCAAAACCGTCTTTCAAAAGACTTTTTACCAAATGCCCGCCGATAAGTCCGCTTCCTCCCGCAACTAATATTTTTTTCATGGAAATATAAATTTGGATTACTTACTGCTCTCAAGAAGTTTTTGCACTGTTTTTATAATACTTCCCTCATCCAAACCATTCAACGCGTGCAGATAATCTCTGCCTCCTGAATCAAAAACGTATTTGTCATTAAACCCAAGGCTGTTTAGCTCAATTGTTGACCGATTGGCGCGGAGAATTTTAAGAATCAGATTATCAAGTCCGCCAGCGTTCAAAAATGCTTCTTCGATGGTAATGACGGAATCGTACTTCTTTAGCGCCTCAAATAATAATTTTTCATTGAGCGGCTTCAGCATAAAAACGTCAACGACGCCGACCCCGGGAAGTTTTTTAGCAACCTGGAGCGCGCGATGCGTGGGATAGCCAGTCGTGACCAAACAAACCTTCCCTCCTCCAGCCGTCGGACTCACGAGCTCGTAAAATCCTTTGGAAAAATCGACGTCGTTAATATTTTCATAAATCGACGGCACCGGCTTACCGTCCAGGCGAAAATATTTTGGCGATTTTTTTTCAATTGAGTAGTCAACAAAAAGTTCCACTAATTTCCAGTCGCTCGGAGAAAACACCATCATATTAGGCAAGACCTTCATAATGCTGACATCTTCCAAGCAGTGGTGCGTTACGCCGGCTACGTCGTAGCTCACTCCCGCGCCAACACCTATCAAATTAACATTAACGGGCCTTATCTGGCTCGACACGCATAAGTTCAACCGTATTTGTTCATACGCTCTCATCAAAAACGGCGCTATGGCATATGTATAAACAACATAGCCCTCCAGAGCCAGCCCCGCCGCGACATTGACCATATTCTGTTCGGCAATGCCGACGTTAATGAACTTATCACTAAAATCTTTTCTTATTTTGTCCAAAGCGGGAGTCCCGAGATCGTCGGACAAAAGAAAAAGGCGGTCGTTGTTGAGCATCCTTCGATGCAAAGTTTCCACTAAGACTTCCCGCATTGATTTTTTTAATGGCTCGGGGTTCATTGTAGTTGTCTTTCTGCGTCAATAATTTCTTCTACCTTTAATACCCTGCTGTGGGACATTGCATCGCTTTCTAATTGCGAGACGCCTTTGCCCTTAATAGTATCCGCTATCAATACTTTGGGATACCCGCTTGTGTCTTCCTTTAAGTTCTTTAGTGTCTCGTAAACATTCATCGCATTATGGCCGTCAATTCTTACGACTTTCCATCCGAAATCCGAAAACTTTTTTTCCAGCGGCTCTAAATCAATAATGTCCTTACTCCGGCTGAGCATTGAGGTTTTATTATTATCAACAATCAATATCAAATTATTCAGTTTGTGATGGCCGGCGAACATAACTGCTTCCCAAACCGACCCTTCGTTTAATTCTCCATCCCCGGTCAAAACAAAAACTCTGGCGTCAGACTTTTTCTTCTGCAAACCGATGGCAATTCCGCACGCAACCCCAGGTCCGTGTCCCAAGGAACCGTTTATGGTTTCGTACCCCGGGATTCGGGTATCCGGAATGTCCGCCAAAAACGAACCCTCGTGAGAAATCCTCGCTAGTTCTTTTAAATCAAAAAAACCGAGATCAGCCAATATGGGATACAGTGAAATAGACCCGTGCCCCTTGCTGGCTATAAATCTGTCCCTCCCCTCCCAATAAGGATTTTGGGGGTCAAATTTTAAAACTCCGCCGTAATACAAGGCGACAAGTATTTCTACGTCGGATAACGAGGAGGCCAAACGGATTCCTGGAGATATCTTGTAAATTTTGAACGTTTCTTTTCTGACCCAGCGCGCCTTTTCTTCTAAGAGCTTCGTTAAATCTTGATCTTTTTGATGAAAATTATCCATATCAATAAAGGGTGGAATTGCTTTTCACAAGTTGCAATATTATACATAACGACTGAAAACTTATCAATCGCTGGCTAAGCGGCGCATTTGTAGCATTATTTTAAAGCAAAATCCCCAAACTTGATTGTTTGGGGTTGCTTAATTTGTGGGAGATGGGAGATGAGGATTATATCAATCGGCGATTTTTATTATATGTTCAAGGAGATGCTGATTATCGCCGGACGGTTCTATTTCTGGATTAACTTCAAATTGCCCGTACCCTGCCAGTATTTTACTGCCTTCGGCCCACTTCGTCTGCGCCGAAGCAGGGCATACGCCAAGGTAATTCAGTAACTTTTCGTCACAGTGTTCGCAATCAATCGACCCTGTAAAACCGCTCTCACTGGAGCCCATTGCAGGAGCAGAAAGATTTGATCTGAACGTTGCCGACCTTCCACAAATGGGGCACGTTTCAGTCTTACGCATCCTTAAAAAACCCTTAACAAATCTCTTAATCGAAAACATCGCATCCTCCTTTTAAATTAAAAGTGCGCGTGAAACAAATAGTGTAAAACAGACTTATATTGCTAAAGCTATATTAGAATAAAAAAGTTGTTTGTCAATATATCATCACTTGACATTCATAGAAATATGGATTATACTGTCCGCGGACCATTAACTAACGCAGTACGAGAACAAAAACGACGGAGGTGTTGAATGGCAGGAACGAGCAAAGCAAAAGAACCACTATCAGCCGCGGAAATCAGGCAGTGTGCAGACCTTATGGAAAGAATACCGGATGGCTTCATACCGCCCGAGATTTTCCCGAAATGGGTAGGAAAATTCCCATCAGGCCCGATGGAAATCATAATATTTGACGAGCACGGCCAAGTATTTATGATACCAAGACCGGACGGGGACAAAGAATACCCCGGCAAACCATCACATTGTCCGGGTACCGTGCAACGACCAGGAGAAACCGAGGCACAAGCAATCCGACGCGCTTTCAAGTCTGGGGAGGGTTTAAACAGCCTGAATGTTCAACGCGTCATAAGGATATGCGATGCGGACGTTATGAAAGGCACCGGACGCGGAGAAAACCCAACACGGCAGGAACGTGCCGTGATATGGGTAGGATTCCACAAGGGACCGTTTACTGGGAATTTTGGAGGGTTCTATGACCCAAACCATCTTCCGGAAAACACGCTCGAGCATCACCGCAATACGTTGATTCCTCACGCGATAGCGTGGATGCTTCTTCATCCGAGAGTAGAGATATAATCGATTTGAAAAACGTCTAAACAAAAATCCCAGCGAAGATTCACGCTGGGATTTTTTATTTCTACATTAACATCAATTATGTCTGGCGCAGGAACAAATTTATTGCTTTTTCAAAAATTTTTCAAAAGTATCCGCAACATATTCAAGCATTAGTTGGGTAAGCCCGTGATGAAGCCCGATAAGAAATGAGTTCTCTAAAATGTGCTGGGAATTTTCAAGATTCCCTATTCTGTTGTGCGATACGGCGAGATACGCGGGTTGTTTTAAAATATTCCCCGAAAAAAGCGGGCGCGTCTGAATCTTATTATCTTCAAGATACTTTACAAGCGCGTTTCTCTTAAACGGCGCGCCTTTTTTAATCGTGAGCGGAAACGCGAGCCAGTTTGTAATGGTGTTTGGTTTTTCTTCCGGGAGAATAAAGAATTTCTCAAACTTTTTGAAAAAATTACGCAAATAGCTGAAATTACACCTACGAAGTTCGGTAAAGCCCGGAAGCCGCGAGAGCTGTTCTAAGCCGAACGCGGCCTGCATTTCCGTGGGCTTGAAATTATATCCGTGCTCTACAAAAACAAACGCGCTGTCATACGGCTTGCCATCTATCTTGAACGTGGCGAGGCGCGAGCGGATTTTCTCGTCGTGGCGCGATATTCCCCTGCCCCAGTCCCTAAAGAGCCGCGCGCGTTCGCGGATTTTTTTGTCATTTGTCATGAGCATGCCGCCTGCGCCACCGGTAGTAATAAGATGCGACGCGTAGAAACTCGTCGTCGTGATATCGCTGAATTTGCCGGACGGTTCGCCGTGGAAATTTCCACCTATTGTGTCACAGCTGTCTTCAATAAAGACGAGCTTATGCTTTTTGCAAAATGCCCGTATCTTCGGCAAATCAACGAAGTTGCCTATGAGGTGCGGGGCAAAAACAGCAACGGTCTTTTTTGATAGCGCTTTTTCTAAAGAATCGGCGTCAATAACGTACGTCCCCAGCCCAACATCAACAAAAACCGGCCTGAGCCCGGTCTGAATAATCGGGGCAACCGTCGTGTTAAAATTGCACGCCGGAGTTATAACTTCCGAACCTTTCGGAAACTTGAGCGCCTCAAGCGCAAGCAGATTTGCAGAAGAACCGGAGTTAACAAAAAGGCCGTACTTTTTCCCGAAAAGCCCGGCGATTTTATTTTCAAACTCTCTTGTAATCTTGCCAGTTGTAAGCCACCCGCTTTTAAGCGACGCCATAACGGCCTGAATTTCGTTTTCGCCAAATGCGTCTGTTGTGTTCGGCGCATACCAAACCCAGTCTTTACTGGGAACAAATTTTTTATCTTTAATAAGAGGGTTCATTACCGAAACAATTAGTGCATCTCCGTCTTGCCTTCCTCGGTTTCAATCGGAACATGGCGCATCCAAAGCTTGTTTTTCCACCACCGCGGGTTGCTCGTATACCACGCGATTGTCTTATCGAGTCCCGTCTCAAAATCAACAAGCGGCGTCCAACCGAGAACAGTTTTAATTTTACCATGATGTGCCGTATGACGGAATACCTGGCCAGGACGGTCTCCGACAAGAACGGCAAATGACGTGTGTTGCTTGCCAGCAGACGGATTTCCCCCATTCATCTTTTTCAAGATAAGATCGGCGACTTCGTTAATGGAGTGGCTTTTTTCCGAACCGACGTTAAATACTTCTCCTTCAACTTTTTCCCGCGGAGCGTGCATAACCAAATCAACGGCGCGCGCCAAATCAGTCACAAACGTGAAATCGCGGCTGCTTTCTCCGGTGCCATGAACAGTGAGCTGCTCTCCCAAGAGACAGTTTGTTATGAACCGCGGAATAAGTTTCTCAAGGTGCTGTTGCGGCCCGTACATATTGAATGGTCGGATGATTGTCGCTGGAATTTTATATGTGGCAATATACGAATACACTAGCCTATCAGCCCCGGCTTTCGCCGATGCGTATGGGCTTTGCGGATTAAGCGGGTGGTCTTCGTCCATCTTTTCCGAAACAGCCGTGCCATATACTTCGCTCGTTGATATGTGTATAAATTTTTCAACTTTCTTCCTGTTATGAAGAACGGCGTTTGCGACGCGCTGAGTTCCTAAAACATCCGTCTCAAAAAACGCGGTGTCGTCATAAATGGAACGCGACACGTGCGTTTCCGCGGCAAAATGGATTACTATGTCGGCCTGCGACACGAGATGCTCTACCAGCTTTGCATTCTTAACGTCACCGTACCAAAATTGAAATCTGCCGCTTGTTTTTATGTAGTCAGGAATGTTCCTAAGGTCCGCGGCATACGTAAGGATATCAAGCACAACGAACTTGTAGTTTTTATACTTATTGAAGAGATAAATAAGCGTGTTACTGCCTATAAAACCCGCAGCACCTGTGATTAAAATCGTTTTTTGATTCACGCCCTGTATCCTACATCAGGCGCCTAAAAACTTCAACAATACCCCGCGTCAAGCCCGTTATGGGGTATTTTTTATTGCGGCTTTCTCTGCGCCTCGATAAGCGCGCCGCTTTTATGAATTATTTTAATTCTTTAAAAATCTCAATGATGCTCTGAACTCTGTGAATGAAAAGGTACTCGCGCAGCACTCTTTCTTTTCCTTTTTGTACTATTTTTTTCCTCAACTCCTCATTTTTTAAATAAAAATCAATTTTTTCTCTCATCTCTTCATATGAGGAGAAGAAGGCGGCCTCTTCCCCTTCTTTAAATACCTCGTCTGTTTTTAATGCTCTCTGATGCAACATAAAACCCCCGCTGGCAGGTATCTCGTATATCCTGCAACAAAAGGTAACCACTTTTTTGTTGTATTCCCTTACAAAAGAAAGCGAGATCTTGCTCGAATTTAGAACTTTCGACATATCCTTGCAATAAAGCGCCTTGAATTGAATGCAGTTTTTTTGCCTAAGACAAGAATTCTTGGGATGTTTTTCCCATCCGTCTCCGTATATTTTAATGTCATAGCCATCCTTACAAAGCCGCTCCAGATATTCCGCGCGTTTTTCATTTGCGTAAGTTCCCATAAAAACAATATCGGCGCCCAGTTCTTTTTTCTCTTCGTCGGAGGCGGCCACCGGCCCGTGGCAGTCAAGATCGGCGGCGCAAGGAAGAAAAAGCGAGCGCTTGGCTCCGAGTTTTTTAAGCTCCTCTACGTTCGCAAAATTAAAAGAAAGATGGCAATCATAGAGAGGAATCGAGTCAAAAAAATACGTGCTCGCTGATTTTTTAGTCGGGATATAATCCGGATACCATGAAAAAGTTTTAGTGACGGCTTTTAGCTTTACGAGTGTCGATGGAAGAATAAGCACTGGCTTGAAAAATAAAATAAAATCAGGAGTAAATTCCTCGGCTTCTTTTATAACGGCATCATTAAAACTTTTAACGCCCCAGTACTTCGGGGTTCTGCGAATTTTATTAAAAATCCTATTAAACACGGACTGTGCAAAATACTTATCAGAATCTAAAAACTTGGTCTCTACCCCCGACTGAATAAAGGCTTTCAGAATAAAAGACTCTACTCCTCCCCTTGCCCCTTTTCCAACTATGATTACTTTCATCTTATTTTTAATTTGGTTATTTTAGTTTTTTTAAACCGGCCCTGATTATGTCCGGCTGCATATAATCATGCAATAAAACAATCAATGGATTCTTGTTTAAATAAAGCTTTTTATTTTTTTCAATTCCAGGATTTATAAAGTCGATTTCTCCTGATTGTGAAACGCCGCACGACCAAAAAAATACTATCGTCCCCCTCATTAAAAGCCAAATCGCCTGGATCAAACTGATTTGTCCGAAGGGCGGCCTGAAATATCTGGTTTTGATTTTACATGTTTTCTCTACAATATCAAAGCTTTCTTTTATCTGGCGCGAAAACTCCGACAAAGACAACTTTTTCATATTGATATGGCGAAAGCCATGCGATCCTATGGAGTGCCCCCTCCTGGCTATCTCAGCGGCTATCTGGGGATATTTTTGAACGTTTTCAGCGACTAAAAAGAACACGGCCTTTTCCTTGTATTCATCAAGAATATCTAAAATGCCAAGCGTAGAGGGAAGCGGTCCGTCGTCAAAAGTAAAAAGCGGCCCCTTATTTTCGCGTGGCGGCACGTGATATCGGATAGCATATCGCGTAAGAAATTCCACGGCCCGCTTTGCGAGATATTTTATTCCTGAGCTTTTATTAAAAAGAAACATTTGTTTAATCGTCCGCGCAAGAGCAACTCCCATGTTCTCTCGGCTTTACGTAATGAACTGCGGAAATAATGCCGCGCACGCCGGCATCCAGACTCCATTCTTTGATTATTTTCTGAGATTCTTGCTGCATGGAAACGCGAAGATTTTTATTACGCACGAGATTTTCCAATATTTTCTTTAATTTTGCGACGTCGCCCGGAGAAAACAAATTCCCGTTCTTTCCTTCGCGAACAAGGTCGCGAGCCGCCCCGACTTGGTCGGAAGAAACTATAGCAGTACCAAAATACATAGCCTCATTTATTCCAAGCCCCCACTGATCCGTATATGACGGCGCGACAAGAATATCGGTCGCGCTGTAATATTTTGGAAGTTCTGTTTGATTTTTAAATCCCGCAAAAATGACTCCCGGGATAGCATTCTTTTCTACATACTCCTCTAAAATCTTCTTCTCGCGCCCGTCACCAACAAACACAAGGGCCGCCTTGTCCCTGTTTTCCATAATTTCAAAAGATTTAAGCAAATCAAACGCCCCGGGCCCCTTGCCGCCAAAAATTTTCCCCACATATGAAATGACAACCGTTTCAGCATCAATCCCAAGTTCTTTCTTCAACTCTTCGCGATACTCATTTTTCTTTTGCGCTTCAGCGCTCATAAATCGCTCATCCACGGCATACGGAACCTTAAAGAACTTTTTAGGATTTGCGCCATAATATTCGTAAAATTCCCTGTTTAATGTGCCGACAGTAAGAAAACACGAGATTCCCTTAAATAATAATTTAAACACAAGCTTCTTAAAAATTTTCCTCCAAAGCGGCCTTGGCCGCAACATATGAGATTCTCCGCGCAAAAGAATCGGCGTCCTTGTTATCCAAGCAGTAAAAAATGCGAGCCAATCCGTTACGAACATATACCCATGAACCATGAGCGCGTCATAATGGCCAAAGAGAAGCTCTTTAACTATCCCTGGATTTATTTCTCCCCACGCCTTTGTGGATGTTTTTTGGGGCGAAATATTTCTCAAAAATTTGTATGAGTATCCGGTGAGAAGCGGAGTGTCCCACTTGATTTTCATTCCGAACCCCGGGTCGTACACTTCTTTACCCGCTCCGGAATTCCAACAATAATAAACCATCACATCAAGGTCAGGGCTTTCCGCGAGCCTCCTAAAAAGCGGGACTAAGTATGGTATTGGATGAGAAACTAAAATTGCCAGTCTGTATTTTTTCATTGGTATAAATATGCCATGTTCAAAAACCATCATTTCCGATCGGTTTTCAAATCAAGCAACATCCCTACTCTTTCCTTAAATGTCTTGACACTATAAGCTTCTAGAACTTTATTGCGCAAATACTCCCTGTTTAAAAATTTCTGATCGGCGTTTCCTTTTAAAACATCAACTATTGCACGCGTTATCTCGTCGTCATTATCAGGGTCAACTAAAACCCCAATCTCCCCATTTAAAACCGCCTCCCGCGAGCCATCTTGGTTGCCGGCAATAACCGGTCTCCCGCAAGCAAGCGCTTCAAGAAATACAAATCCGAGCCCCTCGCTTTTAGAAAGCATAATAAACGCGTCGCAAAGATTATAGTATGAGGCAAGCTCACCATCAGGAACGTACCCGGGCATGATTACATATTTATCTAGTTGTAAATTATGCACCATGGAGCGAATATGGTCCGAATCATTTCCACTTCCCGCGAGAACATATTTTACATCAGGAATCTCTTTGATTATTGCCGGCAAAATTCCAATTATTTTCTCGTATCCCTTATACGTTTCCTGCGCAGAAAGCCGGCACACCGTGAGAACAACCTTATTTCCTGTAACGCCGAGCTTACGTGAAATATCGTCCGGCTTCGAATCAATTGAGAATTCCGCGCCGTCAACGGCGTTGCTCACTATGCTAATTTTGCTTTCTAACTCTGGAAATTGCTCAGTGAGTTTCCGCTTCGTAAATTGAGAAATTGTGATTATTTTTTGCGCCGACCGCAACGATTTTTTCTTAAGGGAACTCTTTATATTCCACACTTCGATGCCGTATGTTAAAACAATATATTCCACGCCAAAAACCTTCCGTAAAAAGTGGCACAGCGGAGAAAAATTGATATGGGCGCACACAATAAGGCGCGGGCTATTTTTAAAAATGGCGGCGCACGCAGTTATAATAAAAACAATTTTCCAGAAAGGAGAGCTTTTTTTAAGCTCTACCTTGGAAACAGACGACGACTCTGAAAGAGCGGAAAGAAAATCGCGGCAATATCTCTGGATGCCGCCTACATTATTAAGATTAGAAACAAGAAAAAGCGTTTTCATATATTTACCGCGTCGGCGCTCTCCGCTGTCAGTAATCCGCTACAATAATCCTGCGCCGCGCAATATAAGCAAACACAGAATTTTACAGACCGCGCCTTATTGACCGTTGAGTTTTTTAATAACTTTTTGCACGCCCTCATCTTCAGGCCAATATTTAACAATTGTTTTGGCAATCTCCATAAGTTTTACCTTATCCCCGCTCGCCTGATATATATCAAGCAGCCCATAAAGCACCGGCGGAAGATTGGGCCCGATCGCAAGCGCCATTTGCTGATATGACTCCGACTTCAGATAATCTTCCTTATTCCCATATTCTCTCCATAAAATCGCGTACATCTGCCCAAGAATAATGAGGTGCCGCACGTCATTTTTAAACATATGCGGTTCAATATACTCAACGAGCGAGCGGTTTATTTCCTCAGGCTGTTTTTGCGTAATCGCGTTTAAGATATCTATGCTAAGAAATTTTATCACCTCTTCGTTGCCAATCGGGGAATAAAAATCAAGCGGGATGTTAAAAAGCATTTTAAAATCACTGATGCTTCGCGCGGATGAGCGCGCGGCACGAAGTGCTTCAACATATTTCTGTGCCTTCGAAAGTGGGAGGTACGACCCGAAATATATTGATAAAATTGCGAATGCGATAAGAACAGTTGCGACTATTTGTTTAAACATAATACAAAGTGTTAGTTATGAGTTCCCAATGTTTCTTGAAATGTAAACGCTGAAAACGCGAGAAGAAGATACAAATTTATATAAATCGTGTATACGTCAAAAAGTACAAGTCCCTGCACAAGATACGCGACAAGAATTGCGGATAAAAGCCCCCGTTCCAAAATAGGTACGTAGGAAACTCTATTGCTGTTGCCCTGCAATGAAAATTGCTTTTTGCTAAATCGGATAAATTGCCAGTAGAACACAACGAAAATGCTCAAGAAACTCAGGAACCCGAGGATTCCTGTTTCGGCAAGATAGTCAAAGTAAACGCTGTGCGCCCTATCAAACCAGGCGCCAAATCCGGCACTCGGCGCAAAATATTCTATATTAAAACGCCTGTCAAATATATTTAGATAATTTTCGGGACCCCACCCTAAAAGCGGCTGGTCCCTGAATCCATCTAATGCTATTTTCCACATTGTCGCGCGATCTTGGAATGTTTCGGTTTTAAAAGAAATATCGAATATGCGCGAACCAGGAATGGACTTTACAAAAGTAGTGTCTTTGAAATACACGAAAGAACCGACTACTGCCACGATCAATAAACTGGCAACAATCATCCACCTGCGCCACTTCTTATGCGAATACATAACATAAAGCAAAAACACAAGAACAGCCGCAATAAGCCCGAGAAACGCGCCACGTGTCGCTGCTGAGAAAAACATTCCCAAAAACCCAGCCCCAAGAATCAGTAAAATAATCCCGCCCGGGGACATTAGTCTGCGCCGGTACTCGCTGGAAAGGAGATAAAAGACATAAAACAGCAGAAAAATTGCATATGCCGCAACATATGCGGGATTGCCGATTGAGCCCTGAAAACGAAATCCAGGATCACTGAAAAGCGCTCCAATAAACCCCGAAACGCCTAATCCGGCGAATATCCCATAAATTCCCGAGAGCGCTCCCCCAACAATCGTCCACCAAAAAATCATTCGCCAGTCCTTTTTTTCGCGGAAAAGAGTTACAAGAAGCACAAAAAATAACCATAGATGTAGAAGCTGTAACCCGCCTTCCCCGCGCTCAAAATTGGACCAGAACGCCATCATTGGGTCAAAAGCAAAAAAGCTGGCGAGAAGAAAAATAGCGACGAAAATGGAAACCGCTACAACAAGCGGCCGCTTAAGCACGGCGAAAACTCTGCGCAACATAATTCCTTCAGCGTCCTGAAACAACAAACCGAGCAAAAATACGATAAGTGAAAGATCAACGCTTGTCCGGAATAAAACATATTTCCCGACAATAAACGGAAAGAGCGTTGAAACTGTAACAACGACAATTCCTACCACGGGAAACACGAGGAGGAATTTGGCTACTGTAAAATAGTTTTTCATTAGCGGACTTATTGTACCGCCTTTATCTTACGGCCGCAACAGAAAACAAAACAGCCATGGCGGGTTACGCCGAGGCTGTTTTTAATACAGCAACAAACTCTTTTTACCCATCACTACTATTGAACTTGGGATTGTAGCTGTTTTGCGAGCTCCGCGAGAAGCATGACCAGCTGTTCTTGCAATGACTGTATCTGTGCTTGGAGCTGGGTATTAACCGCTGATTGCGCGGAAGTAGCCGCCGCAGGAGATGCTCCCGAGCTGACAATCTCGTTCAGCTTGGCTCGCGTGTTCGGACCAACGTCACCGTATCCTGGGTCTCCTTGATTCGCAATTCCATATTTCTCCTGAAATGTCTGAACTGCTGTTCGTGTAAGAGAACCGTAGTAGCCGGTAATAATGCCTTCCGGATATACTCCGTTATTCAAAAGCATCTCTTGCAGCTGCTGAACATCGGATCCTTTTGATCCAACGCTCAGGCGTTTCACGAATTGCTGCGCTGATGTTATTTGAACAGTCGGAGTGGCTGATGTTACGGCTGGAGTAGTCGCAACAGGGGTCGTAACAGGAGCTGGAGTCGTAACAGGAGCTGGAGTTGTTGTCACCACGGCTGGAGTCGCGGCCGGAGTTGTGCCGCCGCTAGACGCCGCCGTTCCTCCTCCACCGCCTGCCGTGATGGAACACGTGGTATTTGTCGGAGTAATCGTAAACGTTTCCGTCGCGGTTGATGTCCGACTAGCTGACGAAAACGTTGAGGCACAACTATAAGCGTCGGAAGGAGTCGTATTCAACACCTTCTTCGCGAGCGACCGTACTGTTATAGAAGAGGTGGCCGCCATCTCAAAAACAACCGAGGTTGAGTTAATTGTATAACTCACCGCAGTGCCTCCATTCAAGACGTAGAGCGTCTCGCCGGCGACCAAAAGCGGAGTTTCCGCAGCAAACGTAACACTATTGTACGCAGCCTCCGCGGCAGGAGCAGTTCCCGCTACTGCGACAATTAGCGCCCCGAGCGCAAGTATTCCTATGTACTTTTTTACATTCTTTCTTATCATTTATGTTTCTTATTCTTCTGAGTTGCAGTGAGATAATACCGGATGCTTAGCCGACCTTTACCCGATTGAGAAAGTAGCTAAGCAGCCCCGGCCTCACTCTTAACAAACAAACGCGATAGATGAAATGGAAATTTACTTACCTTACTCGGTTCCTACGCAGAAGTAGGTAAACACAAGCGCTTCGGCTGAAGTCGCATGATAAATAGTCACGGATGTCGCCGTTGTGCCAACATACGTTGTTGTCGCGAAAGCCGCGGTAACAACATCACCGGGGGTAACGACACACCTTGGCGCAGTGCCATATGTTGCCGAAAACCCAACGCCAGTATAGACGTGCGACGTTGCTTGAGCTGTCACCGTGCCAGCAGTGTCATTTGACGTCGCTGTCGTGGTAGCAGTCCCTGGATACGCGATAAGCCCCGACGTCGCCACTGTTGTCAACTGCCCCTTAAACATAATCTGTCCGGTGCCAGCCTGAATCGTGGTTGATGCCGCACCTGTCCGAGTACCTATCATTACTTGGTTTGCAACCAAGCCGGTACCAATCTTTATTAACTTCCCAGCCGTGGCTCCAGTAGCGATATTTACCGTATTTCCTCCGGCACCAGTTGCAACATTTACGGTAGTTGCACCAGCACCAGTCCCTACGTTTACCGTATTCGCGCCAGAGCTTGAACCAACAGTAAGCGCGCCGGTTTGCGCCTCGCCACCGATTACGATTGTGCCGCTTGTCGTCGACGTACCAAGTGCATACGTCGTTGTAGCAATACCGTTTATAGAAACTGCGGTATCGCCATTAATAGCATCGGCTTTAATGGTAAGCGCGGCCTGCACTACCGCCGAGGCCCCCATACCCAAACCGACCAAAAGAGCAACAGCTAAAATAAGCAATATACTTTTTCTCATAGAAATAGATTTTTTATTCATTATTATTTACTTTTTTACGACCTTTTTGTGTATTAAACATTTTTACATATTCCCGACCTTTAATATTGTTGGAATCATTTATTTCTGTTTATTGAGCAACTCAGCAATTTCGCTACTGCTTTGTAGGGGGCCGTAAAATACGACCTGATATTTATTAATATACAATCCGCTTGGCGCCCACATCATTTTTTCCAACGGTACGAGCTGAATATTGCTTTTATTTAGAGCGCTTCCGCTATCGATAACTGCGTCAACTCGATACCCATCCGTAAGATATAACCGCGGGAAATATGATAATTTCCCAACGTACGTTTCCCCTGTTGCGAGATACACAACAGAATACGAACGTTCAAGCGTGAATTTAATAAAAACAAGATAGGCCGCTATTAAAATTAGCGCCACCAAAACAAGTACTATCCAAAACTTTTTTCTGGCTGTACTGCCCATTTCATCTACGCCATGGTTTCTAAACCTCTAAGCGTTGGCTTTATTGTATCACATTACTTATTTCTGAATAAAAAAACTGTGGATAAATTCCGGCACTAATTAATTTACGCAAAACAATTTCCACAACATCTGTCAGTTGGCGAAGTCATAGGAAATAAGAAAACAAAGAACCCCCTCTCGGGGGTTCTTTGTAAGATCTCTCTTAGCAGGTTCAGAACAACAAAGACTATGTCTTCGCTGTGACAGTTTCGAGTGTCGGGGTACCGTCAACGTAGAGGCCCACAATGTTGCCTGCCAAAGCTCCTCCGCTAAGATCGGCGTCATATCCAAGGTTAGTCTCAGTTACTTCGTAAGTGAGGCTTCCAAGC
>JAUSHK010000003.1 GCA_030648515.1 Candidatus Jorgensenbacteria bacterium | reverse complement strand
TTAGAATTTTTGGAAGAATCCATAAATAAAGTGGTTGATAAAAACTGCCATGTCTTTTGTGATTTATTTGCGGGAACTGGTATTGTTGGATCTTATTTCAAAAAGAAAGGATATACGGTTATTGCCAATGATATTCAGTATTATAGTTTTGTCCTCAATAAGCAGTACATTGAAAATCACGAGCATTTAAAGTTTCAGAAATTGACAAAGATTTTGCCAAAACTGAAAAATATTGAAATTGGCGAGAGGAAAAACTTTGTTTGCGATTATCTTTCAAATCTTAAAGGAATAAAGGGTTTTATATTCAAAAATTATTGTTTGGGTGGAACACAAAATCAGGAATTTCAACGACAATATTTTTCAGATGAAAACGGGGAGAGATGCGATGCGATTAGAACGGAAATTGAAAAGTGGAAAAAAGAAAAGTTGATTATTGACAATGAGTATTATTTTCTCTTAGCTACACTTATTGAAACGATTGATAAGCGAGCGAACACCGCCTCGGTTTATGGCGCATTTTTGAAACAATTAAAAAAGACAGCGCAAACGCCCTTTGTGTTAAAACCGGCAGAGTTGATAATCAATGACCAAAAGCACCAAGTTTTCAACGAGGACATCAACGAACTTGCGAGCAAGGTTGAAGGCGATATTTTGTATCTTGATCCACCATATAATCACCGACAATACGCAACGAATTATCATTTACTAGAAACAGTGGCTAAATATGACAATCCAAAAATTCACGGCAAAACAGGATTACGAGAGTATGAAAATCAAAAATCTCTTTATTGCTCAAGGACAAAAGCAAAAAAAGCATTTGAGGATTTGATTTTAAGCGCGAGGACAAAATATATTTTCTTGAGTTATAACAACGAGGGGCTTATGACACTTGATGATATTAAAGAGATAATGAGTTTGCGGGGTAAATATGGATATTTCACAAAAGAATATAATAGGTTCAAAGCCGACAGAGATGAAAACCGAGACTATAAAACAGATAAGACACTTGAATATTTGCACTATGTTGTATGTAACTGAAAGAAAATAATTTGGAGATCGTAAATGATTACATTGTAGAAAAGGCGGCGTAAGCCGCCTTTTCGCTTGGGATTATTTAGAGGAGTCCTTGACACATATTTTGCGTGGGGGTAGAATGGTATATGTAAGGTATCTCTTATATGCCTTGCTTTATGAAAGTGCTTATGATAGAGTGTAACTAAAGTATTAAATATGGCAGATAAATCAAACAAAAATCCCCTTGAAGAGCTTTTTACAGACTCTTCAAATCATATAAATCCAAGTGAATTATTGGCCATATTAAAGCCATTTATTGGTATAAATAGGCAAAATAATAAGGTTATTTTCACTCCGGAAGGACTACTTCTAAAACCGAATAAAAAGATAATTCTTTTCTTATTATCTAAGAAGGTTCTATGCCTACTGGGAACAGTGCCCTCTGAGTCAGTTGCTCCGCGTGATATCAAAAATGAGTTTTCTAAAAACATTCCGGCGGGCACTGTAGATGTAACAATTAAACGCTTAAGTGATACAGGGCTTATTAAGGGCGAGCAAGCTAAATACTACATACCAGACTTTAATTTCCCCAAAATCAAAGAAATGTTTACTAGTAAGTCCGAAGAATAAAACACTATGGAAGATAAAATTTCAAAAGCAATAGAAGCGGCAAAGAAACTTATTGAGCAATCTAAGATTGAAGATATCGAGTTGCGAAAAATAGCCTTTTCAAAGGCCATTGATTATTTTTTGGCTGATAAAAAATTGGGAGATTCTCTCCAACCAAATTTCGGAGCTACTAAAATTGAGGGCGACTATCCTAGCGGTTTTTGGGACAATCTAAGTGGGGCTAGTGATATTAGCGTTGAAAAACTTAAAGATGTTTATTCTATCAAGGCGGAACAAGTTTTAGTAGTTCTCCCGAAAACTAGTATAAAAGGCGATACAAAAGCAGATCAACAGAGATTTTTATCTGCGCTTGTATCGTTCGCCTATCACGAGGGGATTAAATGCGAATGGGTGTCAGCGAGTCTCTTAGCAGAGGCGGCAAAACATTCTGGTCTTTATGATACAACTAAGTTTGCCAAAAATGTCGGTGGATCGGAATGGTTTAGAACTATTGGAAAAAAGAAAGGCGTAAAGTATAAACTGTCCTCTACTGGTATTTCCGAGATTAAAAACTACCTTAAAGAACTTGCTGTATGAACAGGGTTATTACTTCAACTGAATCATTGTTAAATAAGATACTTAAATGTTCGGCGACAATTTCTGATCAAAAGGTTAAGGAGGAAGCCGAAAATTGGGTAGCTAATCATTTAAAAACTCTTTCGGCTATCTTTCAAGATCAACCAAAACAAACCGGTGCATTGAAGTATTTACAGAAAACATGGTCTAACAATAGATTGCAGAAAAAACAATGGACAAAAAATCTGCGGACAATATTAAAAGGTATTAAGAGCTACAAGATAGAAGCTACGAACAGTTTTGTCATATCACCAAATACGCAAAACTTTGTTTTGGGAAATTCAATTTTGTCCCAAATTAAAAAAACTGATAAAAAGATTTATCAACTCGGATCAGAGTTAAACTATAATTTTGATTTCAAAAACTGTTGGAACTCTTGCGGAATTTTGATGAGGATTATTCTGGAGAGAGCGCTTGATCGAAAAAGTGCTGATGCTAAAAGAAAGAATGGCCTGAAGGACAAAATCAATTTTTGTCTTAGCAATAATGTTTTTGGGAAAAGTGTGGCTGAGGCTTTGCAAAAACTTAATCATAGTACTAAAATAACTGGTGATATTGTTGCTCACGATTCCAATCTGCTTCTGGAAGAAGGCGATATTACAATTGCCATTGTCCCATTTAGAGTTTTGATCAAGGATATATTTGTTTAGGATTTTGTTCACCACAAAATCCGTCCGCCGAAAAGTTTTGGGGGCGAAGCCCAAGCAGGCGGGCAAAAAGGGAGGGGGTTGGGGGGAAGGAATTTTTGCCCGCCTGCTTCCGTTCCCGTCCCGTTTGAGCAAGAGAAAAGCGGAAGGGGGGTTTGGGGGGAATTCCGCCTTTCTCTTGCTCAAACAAAATGAGGCCAGTCCCGCCACCTGCCTGAATACTTGGAAGGCAGGACACCACAGAAAAATACTCTTTTCATTAAGAGAAAAAGAAATCCGGCGCGCGCAAAATGAAAAGAGCAAAGAGTATTTTTCTGTGGTGTGGCGAGCGGAGCGAGCGGTGGCGAGGCTGGCTTCCTTAGTCTGGTTTCGTTCAGCAGTTTTTGATAAAATAGGTTCGAGCCAAACTGTAAAGACGCACAAGCGAAGCGCAGCGACCGAGAAGTAAGCAAATTTATTTGCTTACGCGAGGAATCGAACGCCGGAGCTTGTGCAAGTCAGCGGACTTGCACGCGAGGTGGTGGCTAGCCCGAGGAGTGCGACGGCGCGACGAGAGGTGAAGTAGATGCAGCTCGCGAGGGCACCCCGTAATTTATGGAAAAGAAATTTATCCTTTTCGATTTTGATGGCGTTATAGCTGATTCGTTTCAGCCAGCTTTTGAAACTCAAAAAATAATTTGCCCCCATCTGACCGAGGATATCTATCGGAAACGATTTGAAGGCAATATCAACGATTGGGAAGAACCGATAAACATTCACACGGAAGAATGTCGGCATGACATTGATTTTTTTACTGAATACATCCCGAGAATGAAAAACGAAGTCCAAATCGTTCCTGGAATGAAAGAAGTTATTACTGAATTCGAGAAGAATTATACGCTTATCGTTATTTCTTCCACGATTACAAGCCCGATTCAGGAATTTTTGGAAGGACACGATTTAGCTAATCATTTTGCCCAAATTATGGGAAATGACGTTCATAAGAGCAAAGTTGAAAAAATGAAAATGGTTTTCGAGAAGTACGGCGTAGAAGCAAAAAATTGCGTCTTTATTACTGATACGCTCGGCGACATGCACGAAGCAGAAAAAATGAAAGTTGGGGTAATTGGAATCACGTGGGGATTCCACACGCCGGAAACCTTACTCCGTGGAAAACCTTTTTGTCTTGTTGAAAAACCAAACAACCTTTTGACTGCTGTTGCAGATTATTTTAATGTATTAAAGTAGCTGGCAGTGAAAAACGTAGAGTCGTAGTTCTACAGGCAAAACATAGGGAGTTCGCATATTTATCCGCCATAATTTTAATGAAGGCGGGATGGTCGCCGAAAAAGTTCTTCACAAGGCGGAGGAGTGCCTGAGTGGTTGAAGGGGCCGTTCTCGAAAAACGGTATACGGGAAACCGTATCGTGAGTTCGAATCTCACCTCCTCCGCCTTGTGAAGAAATGCGCCCGCCTGCTCCGTCAGCTGGCGGATTTTTAAACAGGCGCGTTGTTAGATAACAATATCCGGCTCCATTTCTAGGGAGATACCAAATTTTTTGCGCACCGCGGAGATGATATCGTCTTTGAGGTTCATTAGGTCCTGATAGGTTGTTTTTCTGTTTCCGATTAGAACAAGCGCATTTTTTTTATACACGCCAGCGTTCCCCTTCCATATTCCTTTGAAGCCGCACTGGTCAATGAGCCAGCCCGCGGGTATTTCTAATTTTGTATCTGAAAAAGCAAACAACGGAATTTCCGGAAATTTACGCGAGAGCTTTTTACATACGCCGCGCGGCACAACCGGATTTTCAAAAAACGATCCGGCGTTCGGAATGCGCGCGGGATCAGGAAGCTTGCTCGCGCGGATTGTAATAACAGCGTTTCTTATGTCCACGGGCGACGGATGGCGCGTTTTTGATTCCACGAAGTATTTTCGAACGCTTGGATAATTCGGGATTTTTGGCGCGCGTTTTGAAAGCCTGAATAAAACCGAGGTTATGATAAATCGTCCGCGCGCGCGCCATTTAAAAATACTCCCGCGGTACTCAAATCGGCATTGCTTTGCGGGAATAGTCACGAACGAATCAGTTTTTGTATCGTAGGCGCGCGCATGAACGATGGTCCCACCGACCTCTTGCCCGTATGCGCCAACGTTTTGAATCGGCGTCGCGCCTACCGTTCCCGGGATAGCCGAGAGCGCCTCAACGCCCGATGTGTTGTGTCGCACCGCATATTCTACGAATGCGTCCCACGGGGTTCCCGCCGCGGCCTCAATAAAAAAATTGGTTTTAGTTTCATCAACCGGACTGATATTGTTTTCCTCCATTTTGATGACAAATCGCTCAATTACCCCATCCGCGCAAATGGTGTTTGACCCTCCGCCTAATATATGCAGCGGCACGCGGAGAGAGCGTGCCCGCTCAACAAGAAAAGGAATGTGAGAGGCGCTTGAGGCGCGCGAGAAATACCGCGCGGGGCCGCCGAGCCGGAATGTGCAGAATTTACCGATAGGAATATGCTCTTCAATTCTAGGTGGTTTCTCCATATACAAATTGTATACCATATATGATATACTTTTTGCGATATGACACAAATAGACGAGCAGAAAAAAATCGGGGCATTTATACGCTTCCTGCGCGACCAGCGAGGCATGACGCAACACGAACTCGCCCGCGCCTTGAATACTTCCCAGAGCGCGGTCGCCCGCATGGAAACCGGCCGGCAAAATTTATCAATGCAGGCGCTCGCGAGCATCGGGGAAGTGTTCGGAAGAAAAATTATTTCAATCACGGACTCAATTGATTTCCGCGTTGACGGCGGGCGCAAGCTTCACGGCACGGTCGCGACAAACTCGTCAAAAAACGGCGCGCTCGGATTGCTTGCCGCGTCGGTACTAAACGACGCAAAAACCACGCTTCACGGAATTCCGCGGATAGAAGAAGTGAACCGCTTCATTGAGGTGCTTTTAAGCATCGGCTTTTCCGTTGAGTGGACCGGGAAAAACAGCGTGGTAATAACTCCCCCGAAACGGGTGCATATTGCGGCGTGTAATCAGGACTCCGCGAGTAAAATGCGCTCTTCGCTTATGCTTATCGGCGGACTCATCCACCGCGAGAAAGCTTTTTCTATTCCGCACGCCGGCGGATGCAAGATGGGAGAGCGCACTATCGCCGCGCACAGATTCGGGCTTGAAGAGTTCGGCGTGCGCATTACAACAACTGAAAATTCATACCGCATCACGGCAAAGAAATTAAAGCCGGCCGATATTGTTCTTTATGAAGCGAGCGACACTGCGACGGAAAACCTCCTCATTGCCGCGGCAAAAATTCCCGGCATTACCCGCATTTCATTTGCAACATCAAACTACCAGGTGCAAGAGCTGTGTTTCTTTTTGGAAATGCTCGGCGTGACTATTGAAGGAGTCGGCACATCAACGCTCATTGTCCACGGCGTGCCGAAAATCGATATGCCAGTTGAATACCATAATAGCGAGGACCCGATTGAATCAATGATGTTTTTGAGCGCGGCTATTACTACTGGCTCGCGTCTCACTATCACGCGGTGCCCGATTGATTTTTTGGCGCTGGAACTTTTAAAACTTGAAAAGATGGGATTGCGCTACACAAAGGGACTTTCCTACTATTCGTACAACGGGAAAACAAAACTTGTTGATATAACCGTTTTTCCTTCAAAACTCCGCGCGCCGTCTGATAAAATCCACGCCCAGCCATACCCGGGCATCAACGTCGATAATTTGCCGTTCTTCGTCCCCATCGCCACACAGGCGACAGGAACAACGCTTATCCACGACTGGATGTGGGAAAACCGCGCAATTTATTTTACCGAGCTTAACCGGCTTGGCGCGTCAGTAACGCTTGCCGACCCGCACCGCGTTTTCATCCAGGGCCCGCGCCCGCTCAAAGGCGCGCAGGTTGTATGTCCTCCAGCACTCCGCCCCGCGATGATTGTGCTTATTGGAATGCTTGCGGCAAAAGGAGTTTCTGTTTTACGCAACGTCTATTCCATCAACCGCGGCTATGAAGAAGTCGCCGAACGCCTGAATGCCATAGGCGCGAGGATTGATGTGATACGTGGAATGTAGCGTTGTGGAGAATTATGTGAATAAGGTACAATAAGCTCATTATGATTAAAAAAGAAAAATCGGAGATTATCTCGACAGTAAAAAAGGTATTGCCAGCCGTTGTGTCAGTGATGCTTTCAAAACACATCTCGGAACTTGAAAAGGAGATTTCTATTCTGCGCAGAAGCAGCCACGGACGCGCTGGCAAACTGCCGTTCCGGATTCCGCCGGATAAAATCAACGCGCACGGGATGGTGCAGGTTGGCGGCGGATCGGGATTTATTGTTGACGCGTCCGGCATTGTGCTCACTAATAAGCACGTCGTAAGCGAACCAAATGTGGAATACTCTGTTATTGCAAGTGATAACGAAACATATCCTGCGGAGGTTCTCGCGCGCGATCCGATAGACGACGTCGCAATTCTCAAAATAAAATCCAGCAAAAAACTGCCGGTTGTTGAGTTGTGCAATTCGCATGAACTTGCGCTTGGGCAAACGGTATTGGCGTTCGGAAACGCTTTGGGTATTTTTAGAAACACTGTTTCTCGCGGAATTATTTCCGGGCTTTCACGCTCCGTTTCCGCGCAAGCAGATATCGCGTCCCCTATCCAGGAGATGCGCGGGCTTATTCAAACAGATGCGGCAATTAACCCAGGAAATTCCGGCGGACCGCTCGTTGATATTTTCGGGCGCGCAATCGGCATTAATGCCGCAGTCGTTGCGGCTGCGGAAAATATCAGCTTCGCGATTCCTATTCATGCCGCATGGCGCGACCTAGAAGACATCAAGCAGTATGGCCGCATACGCCGGCCCCTTCTCGGCTTACGATACATTACGCTTGACGAAGATATGAAAGAAAAACTCGGGCTTCCTATCGGCTACGGCGCGCTTGTTACTCACGAGCATCCGTTTGATACGGCGGTAGTTCCGCAGAGCCCGGCCGCACGCGCCGGCATTAAAGAACGCGACATCATTCTCACATGGAACGCGGAGAAAATTACCAGGGAGAAAAACATTCAGGACTGCCTTGAAAACTGCAGCGTCGGCGATGTCATTGCCCTCACTGTTTTGCGCGGAAAGAAAGAATTGAGCGTTAAAATTTCACTCGCGGAACGGAAATAGGTTGCAAAATATCTAATTATTAATTACTAATTTCTAATGAAAATCTAAATGTCTAATGTCTAAATCCGCCGGCTGGCGGACCGAAGGGATTATTAGAAATTAGATATTAGGAATTAGAAATTATTTTAGTAGACGTACTGATCCACCAAAAGCCCTTTTATATCAAGAAGGAGAATCCGGTCATGTTGAGAATCAAATTGCAGTGGTGTCTGCAGGTTAAGCCACACGCGCCATTCATGCGAAAAAAAGTTGCTTTCAGTTGAATGCGTGCGATAGCAGGAGTTAAAACTAAAGCGGTCTAAATATGCGCGACACGCAGTGTCTTGATATCCTGCCGCGCGATTTATTTCATCCGGAGTCGGCGTATGACAGCCGTACTGGGAGAGAATAAACGACTGGCAATTGCCGTTAAAAGTCGTAATCTCACTGCGGTCATAAGACGTCGGACAATTTGACGGAAGCGACGAACTGAACTTATACATCTCGTTCAGATAACCAGTACATCCGTTAAGCCGAAAACTTTTTCCTATGGGGCTTATGCCGCTTGAGACATTCACTGTCGTTCCGGAATCAATAATAATATCTCCATCGTAGAGCGGGCCGGTCGGACTATAGTTGGCGACTCCCTGTGGAATTATTGCCGCGTACATACTTTTATTTGACGCGAGCCGCCAACCGGTAATATCAATGGTTTCCGGATTTTGGTAATTGGAGGAAAGCGTAAATTCGCTTGGGTCAGCGTATCCATATGAAGGGCGCACCTGATTTATTTTCACCATGCCGTAGAACGGCGAGAGCTGTGACGCGGAAAATCCAGTTGGCGGTGTTGGTTGCTGTGCCCCAACTTGTGAAGCGGGTTGCTGGAATTGCACTTGAACTGACGGGCTTGGGGCCGAGGCGGGAACAGATAGACGCATTCCCCCAGGCGGGGTAAGCGTTAGAAACGAAAATTTTTCGCCGAAACTTATCTTACCCGTACCTATCTGAGCGAGAAGGTAAATAATAAATCCCGCGATAAAAACAACTATCAGAAAACCGATTCCTTTCTCCATTATCTTTATTGTAACCTATTGGACTACAAAATTAATTAGGCGATCCGGAACAAAGACAACCTTATGCACATTTTTGCCAGCAAGCGCCGTTTTTACTTTCTCTGTTTCCCGCGCAAGCTTTTCCGCTTCGTCCTGCCCGATGCCGCGGCGGATGTTTATCGTTCCGCGATGTTTTCCGTTTACCTGAATCACAAAATCAATGGTGTCGCCGAGCGCAAGCGCTGCATCAAATTTCGGCCATGCTGACGTATGAATTGAAGTTTTATTACCAAGTTCGTACCATAATTCTTCTGTGATGTGCGGGGCGAACGACGCGAGAAGTTTTAAGAGAATTTCAAAGTTTTCGCGATTTGCTCCGTCTTTTTCAAGTCCGCTCAAAAAAACCATAAGCGCGGAGATTGCTGTGTTGTATTGCAATCCATCAATGTCCCCCGTAACTTTTTTTATAGTTTGATGAATGAGTGTTTCGGTTTCGCTGTTTGTTTTTTCTATTTCCTTGCCTTCGGAAACCTCCATTCCCATCTTCCATACGCGATCCAAAAAGCGAGTGATTCCTAAAATGCCCTGGTCGCGGAAATCACCGCCCTGTTCGAACGGCGCGAGAAACATTAAGTACATACGAAATGCATCCGCGCCGAAATTTTTGACATATTCATCAGGATTTACAACGTTTCCCTTTGATTTGGACATTTTCGCGCCGTCTTTGATAAGAAGCCCGTGCGCGCGGAATACCGAAAACGGCTCTTCAAAATCAAGTATCCCGAAGTCGTGAAATGCCATCGTGACAAACCGCGAGTAGAGCAGGTGAAGCACCGCGTGTTCCGCTCCGCCGATATACATATTGACCGGCAGCCATTTTTTCGTGAGCGCCTTATCCCATGCTTCTTTTTCATTGTGGACGCTTGGATATCTTAAGAAATACCACGCGGAATCTAAGAACGTATCCGAGACATCCGTTTCACGTCGCGCTTTCGCTCCGCACGCTGGGCATTTTGTTTCATAAAATTCTTTTACCGACGCGAGCGGAGATTCATTCTTCCCCTGCGGGCGGAATTCTTTTATAAATGGAAGCTCAACCGGCAAATCTTTTTCAGGCACCGCGTACCAACCATGCATTTCTCCGCTAGCTGACGGATATTCTCCTTTTCCGGCCGCGGCGCACGTGTCGCAGAAAATCATCGGAATCGGCGCGCCCCAGTACCGTTGGCGCGAGATAAGCCAGTCACGAAGCCGATACTGGATTTTCCGTTCGCCTCCGACAAGTTTTGTAATTGCCCATTTCGCTTCTTCTGAATCCATCCCTGAAAATTTTCCAGAATTAGCCATTATGCCCGTGCCGGCATAGCACTTTCCCGCAATAAATTTCTGAAACACGTAATTATGAAGCGGGTCAATAATTTCCCTGCCGGCCTGTTCTTTTGAAATCCACTCTACAACAAACCAGCCCTTTTCATTATCTTCGAGTTTTTGCGCAACGCGTTCTTTTTTTTCAAGCTTGAAATGCAGAATTTTTACATGCGCATGAAATCCGGCTTTTTTGTTGTGGGAAAAATATTTATAGTGAACAGTTTCCTGCCCGATTTCCGCCAACTTCACGTGCGTGTACCCGGCTTCTTCGGCTATTTCCCGCTGCGCCGTTTCAACTGGACCCTCGCTACTTTGTATACCTCCCCCGACGAGCAAGCGACCACCTTTTCCCGGCCCCCAGTTAATCGTCAGTACTTTGTCGCCATCCTCAACGAGCGCAACTACTCTTTCTCTTTCTTCAGTCTTTCCTTCAAATGTGCTAAAAACTGGGTCAATGACATTGCGGATTTCTATATCGAACTTCTTTGCGAATTCCCAGTCGCGCTCATCATGCGCTGGCACCGCCATAATCGCGCCCGTGCCATAGCCGGATAAAACGTAGTCCGCGGCAAAAATGGGAATTTCCTCGTTATTCGTCGGATTAATCGCTTTTATTCCCTTCAGTTCAACGCCTGTTTTATCCTTTGTTTCTACAGTCCGTTCCTCCTCCGTTTTTGAACGTGCTTTTTTGACATAATTCTCTACCTCTTTAAAATTTGAGATTTTAGATTTGAGATTTGAGATTAGTTCATGCTCTGGCGCAAGCACCATATACGTCGCGCCGAATAATGTATCGGGCCGCGTTGTGAACACCTCAATATATTCATCGGAACTCTTGATACTTGATACTTTATACTTGATACGAAATCTTATTGATGCCCCCTCGGAACGCCCAATCCAATTTCGTTGGGCGATTTTTATTTTTTCCGACCAGTCGATTTTCTCAAGATTTTGAAGCAGTTTTTCCGCGTACTTCGTGATTCTGAAAAACCACTGCTCAAGATTCTTTTTCTTCACCACGGAACTACAGCGTTCGCAAACACCTATCCCTCGCATTTGCTCGGGATCATTCTTCACTCCGCGAAGAATGACCTGTTCGTCCGCGAGGACTGTTTTGCAGGATGGACACCAATTCACCGCCTGTTTTTTTCGGTACGCGAGCCCGTGTTTCCACATCTGCATAAAAATCCACTGCGTCCATTTGTAATACTCAGCATCGGATGTTAATAGGCGCTCGTCCCACGCGTATCCAATACCCATGCTTTTGAGCTGTGCTTCATAACGTTCCGTTGTTTTTCTCGTCAGTTCTTTCGGGTGCTCGTTTATTTTTATCGCGTAGTTTTCCGCGTGAATTCCGAACGAGTCATATCCCATAGGCTCAAATACATCGCGCCCCTCCATGCGTTTTTTGCGACCGTAGACATCCGCTCCTGTAAACGCAAACGCGTGGCCCACGTGCAATCCCTCCCCTGACGGGTACGGGAACATCATTAGGTTATAAAACGGTTTACCCTGAGTAGTGCCGAAGGGCTTTTCTGCCTTTTTTAAATCTGGCTCGTAGATTTTTTCATCTTGCCACGCCTTTTGCCATCTAGCTTCTATTTTTTTATGGTCGTATTTTTTCATACTAATTAGCCCAATTGTAGCTAAAACACAGATTTTCTTCAAATAAAAAACGGGCGCTTAAATTTCAACGCCCGTAGAGAAAATAAAGAATCACTCCTAAGACAGCAACGCCTGTTATGTAGGGATGCGCCGCCAAAAGGTCAGTGAATGCTTTCCCGACCCACTTTAATATTCCCCCTACAAAATTCAAAAACAGTTTCCATGCTTTTTTAAACACCCACCTGAGCATTTTGGCTGCTGGTTCCGGCCCTTTTAATATTAGTGCGAAACCATAGACCATAACGGTCAGGATGACTACCATTCCCAACAACGATTCTCCTAGATTCATTTCCGCCCCTCCACTATCTAGGTACTTGTGTAATTTTTATTATCTACTGTTTTTTAGTATAGCACCAATGAGCGTACGTGTCAAATATTACGCCAAATCCTCCGGGCTGGTGATTGGCTTCCACCAAGTGGCGCGTACGATTTTTATTTTGCACCCGTCTTTTAGCATTTGGAGCATGGTTTGAGGCAGCCCAAGCTCTTTTTTGCCTGGCGTGGCTAATTGAAGAGAATAATTAAAGTATCTTTCGTCCAAAACATACGCGCCCGCGTTAAAAAGTGTGCCCTTTTTGGCGGGCTGGCCCTCCACAATATCGGATAGTGCGCCTGAACTATCCATCCTAACTTCCGCGACTTTCCTTCCCCGCTCGTCTTGAGGCACTTCCCAAGTCAAGAGTGCTAAATCGTGTTTAATGAGTTCCGTCAAATCTTCTTTAGCATATAAATCGTCGCCGTTTAAAACCAAAAATTTACCGGATAATTTTTTTTTGCATAAACTTAACGCGTGTCCGGTGCCTAAAAGTTCTTTTTGCTCCACATAAGAGATTTTTCTGCCTGCATATTCGCTCCCTAAAAGCTCTTTTATTCTATCTCCCAGGTATCCAACCACGATAATTATCTCGTTTACTTCATTGGGCAAGCGATCTAATTTGTGCTCTAGTAAGGTTTTTCCGCCAACTTTAAGAAGAGGCTTTGGCGTGTCTGATGTAAGCCCTTTCATCCTGGTTCCTAATCCGGCGGCTAATATAACAGCTTGCATTGAAGTCGGTAAAAAAGATTATATTCCCATTTTCAGAAAAAAGAAAACTACAAATTTATTGCGATTCAACGCAAAAAACAGACTCCGCGTTCTCTAAAATTCTCTCTGCTATTGTTTCAACGGAAACTTTTTTGAGTTCGGCAAGTTTTTTGACGACTTCTAGAACGTACGCCGGCTCGTTGCGCTTACCTCTGTATGGAATCGGCGCAACATATGGCGCGTCGGTTTCGGAAAGAATCCTATCCATCGGGACTATTTTCACAACCTCATCATAATCGCTGGTAAATGTAACAACACCGCCGAATGTGAAGTAGAATCCCATATCAAGCAGTTTTTTTGCCTCGTCTGTTGTCCCGGAGAAAAAATGCATGATGCCTGGAGGAGAAGTGAGTAGTGAGTAGTTGGTAGTGAGTAGTTCTATAAGGTCCTGTAGAGCCGAGCGACAATGAATCATGAGCGGTTTTTTGACTTCATACGCGAGCTGAATCTGTTGAATGAAAATGTCTTTTTGTTTTTTCTTGACTTCTTCAATGTCTTCTTGAATTCTATAGTAATCCAGCCCGCACTCGCCTATCGCGACAACCTTATCGTCGCCTGCTAGTTTTTTATAAAATTCATAGTCAAATCCTTCTTCCGGATTCGCTTCTCCGCGCTTTAGCTCTTCCGGGTCGCTTTCCGAATGGCTCGCGTGAATCGGGTGCAAGCCGATTGCCGCATATACATTTTCATACGAGTGCGCGAGTAGAATCGCTGATTGCGATGTTTCTTTTTTTGTTCCGACATTTACCATCGCAACTCCGGCATCAAGCGCCCGGCGTACTACCGCGGCGCGGTCGCTGTCAAACGCCGAGAACTGGGTATGAGTATGACAATCAATAAACATTAGTGTTCTCATGTCGCGCTTGCCCCGTTAGAAATCGCCCGCCCATAGGCCCTTTGGGCGCGCTGCGCGCGGGCGCGATTTCTAACGGGGTGAATGTGGGTATCTATGAACTTTATTTCCATTCTATTGCAGGCGAGGGAATAAAACCTCGCCTTTTTTTATTGCGAGCGTTTTTTCGTTTTTCCAGACAATGCTTTTTGTGATTTTTTCCGACGCTTCCGGCAGAAACGGCGCTATCATTGCCGAGATGTTATCGAGTAAGACGATTAAATTCACGAGGATTTTTTTCTTTTCCTTTTCGTCTTTTATCGCCCACGGCTTTTCTTCGTTCACTAATCTGTCACCGAACCCGATGAGCGCCCAGATATCGGCGAGCGCTTCGTGAAATTTAAATTCTTCAATTTTTTTCGCGACCAATCCGCGGGTTTTTTCAATTTCTTCCGAAACTTCTTTTCGCAGCCACTCGCGTATATTTCCGTCAGCTTCTATTTCCCCGAGCTGGCTGCCTAGCGTTAAGACGCGCGCAGTAAAGTTCCCTAAGCCGTTTGCAAGATCGCCGTTATATCGTTCTTCAAATTTTTGAACCGTAAAATCGCCGTCGCCGTACGCTGGAATTTCGCGGAGCAAAAAATATCTAACCGCGTCAGTTCCATATTTTTCAACAAGCGCGAATGGGTCAACGACATTTCCGATTGTTTTAGACATTTTCTGCCCGTTGGATGTTATAAATCCATGAACAAAAATCTTTTTTGGAAGCTCGATGCCCGCGGAAATCAGCATCGCCGGCCAGTAGAGCGCGTGGAAGCGTAGAATGTCTTTTCCAATCATATGTACATCAGCAGGCCAAAATTCCTTGGGGGAAAGGTAGTTTGTAAGCGCGTCTGCCCATACATAAATCGTCTGGCTATCGTCGCCGGGGACCGGAATCCCCCATGAGAGCGTCTTACTGGGGCGTGAAAAACTTATATCCGTGACTCCCTGCTTGATGAATGAGAGGATTTCATTTTTGCGAGTTTCCGGAATTACCTCAATTTCTCCGCTTTCAATTTTTTTCGCGACGACATCCGCATATTTAGAAAGTTTGAAAAAATAATTCTCTTCTTTAATCACCTCCGGCTTCGTCTGATGGTCAGCGCATTTTCCGTCCACTAAATCTTTTTCTGTTACAAACGCTTCGTGCCCAACGCAATATAATCCTTCGTACGTTTTTTTATAAATATCGCCCGCGTCAATAAATTTTTTCCAAATCATCTCCACGTTCGGCCAGTGGCGCTCCTTATCAGTCGTGCGGATAAAGTCATCCCATGACAGATTCAGCGCTTCTTTTAAAGCTTCGAATTTTTCTGAAATCTTATCAGTAAATTCCCGCGGCGTGAGTCCTGCCTTTTCGGCGCTTCGCGCCACTTTGGAGCCATGCTCGTCAGTGCCGGTCAAGAAAAAAACTTTCTCCCCTTTTGCGCGATGATACCGTGCGGCAACATCCGCCTGGATTGACTCAAGTGCGAAACCGATATGCGGCGGCGCATTTACGTACGCGATTGAAGTTGTGATGTAGAACTTCTGCATGAGTGAGTAGTTTGTAGTGAGTAGTGAGTAGAAAAAATTCTAGTCCACGGACAGCAGTTTCTTAAACGATTTTTCTTTGAACGGGCCGATGAGCGCGAGATTGAGCCGGTTATCTTTAAAAAGGTCGCGGGCCACATCGCGGATATCTTTTGTTGTAACCGCGCGGACTTTTTTCACAAGCTCCTTGGGCGTTACTAGCTTCCGCTCCATGATTTCCTGCATGCCATAGTAATACCCGAGCTCGTCTGATGTTTCAAGCGAGAGGAAAAGACCGCCAAGCATATGCTCTTTCGCGCGCTCAAGCTCTTTTTCGGGAACTAATTCGGTCTTAAACTTTTTGAATTCCGCGAGCGAGACCCCAATGACTTTCTCAAGCTTTGTATGGTCAACGCCGGCGGCCATGGTGATTAACCCGTGGTCGGCTGCCAAGTCCGCCGATGCGCGGACATAGTACGCGGCGCCAAGTTCCTCGCGTACCGCGCGGAATAGGCGCGAGCTCATCCCGCCTCCCAAAATGTCAGCGAGCACTTGAAGCGCGAATCGCCGCTCATCACGCATATCAAACGCGCGAAATCCCATAACCATGTGCGTCTGGTCGGATGCTTTGTGAAAAACTTTCTCCTGCGGCCCTTTCTGCGATTCAACCGTCTTCGGTTTTTTATCTTTCAGCCCAACGTGAATTCCCGCAAAATGCTTTTCAATCTCTTTTACAATGGTCTGTTTTTTGAAACCGCCCGAAACAAACACAACCGTTGACTGCGGGAGATAATGCTTTTTGCGGTAATTAATAAAGTCGTCCTGATTAATTTTTCTGATTACTTCTTTCTTCCCCGCAATGCCCCACCCCGCCGGCTGGTCGCCATATACTAATTCTGCAAATAATTCCTGCACTCTCCGCATCGGCAGGTCCTCATACATATTAATTTCCTCAATAATAACGCCGCGCTCTTTTTCAATGTCTTCGTGATTAAATACTGGATTGAGGTATAGGTCAGAGACAATTTCTAAAATTTTGCTCGTTTTTTCATTCTCTGCTTTCGCAAAATAGCTTGTGTACTCCTCGCCGGTAAACGCGTTGTATTCCGCACCGAGCCCGTCAAGCTCGCCCGCGATATTAATCGGGCGCGGACGGTTCTTTGTGCCCTTGAAGCACATGTGCTCTAAAAAGTGCGAGACGCCATTCAGTTCTTTCGTCTCATACTCCGACCCCGCGGCGACAATAACTGCGACCGTTGTCGCTAAGCTTGACTTTTGCGGAACAAGCAGTATCCGCAGGCCATTTTTCAAAACTATCCGGTCAAATTCTTTTTTCTCCATATTGAAATTATAATAGGCGAGAAAATGGCAAACCGCAATACTGGAAAATAAAAATCCCTCTTTCTCCGAAGAGAAAGAGGGGGGTAAATGATAATATTTATTTCGATGAAACCACGACTGCAAAACCAAAGCCCTGATCCCACCAACGGGATTTCTCAGTGCCGTAGCACATACTCAATTTATTGCCATCATCTCCGCTGTCGACATTCAGAAATCCTTGATCGCCGCTTGAGTCCCCGATAGGTTCATGCATGGTCAAAATCCATGTTAAACCCATTTCTCTTATCTCTTTGTCTGTGAACTCCTTACGGATGAGGCAAGCTACTTCTGCTTTTGGCTTACTATATCCGTATCCATCGGCTTTAGCATAGATATTCCAAGTAGTGCGGTCCCTATTCTTGAAGAGCCCGCCTTTTAAGATAGCAATCTCATATACTACGCCATTTGTTAACTTGAAATCATCCGAATTTAGCACGCTTTCGGTATAATTTCCGAAACGGAAACCCTTTTCCGAAAAATATTTGATCCATTGAGGGCCTGACATGCCATTAGAGGCGACTCTGAAATAGATAATGCCGCCATATTCACACCACCTACGGGTGATTATCCGCTCTCCGGAGTTGATGAGTCTAACTGCTTCGTTAGGATCATTTACCCCCGTTTGGCGCATAGCGTTTTTAACTAAGGCATTAAGTTTGCCCGTCTCGACTTCAGCGATTGCAAATTCGTTACTCATGATTGTCTCCTTGCGCTCAATTGCGCACTTTTATTTTCCTCTCATCCGAGGCGGAACTTGTGGCCATTATGGTCACAGCCAAAAATCTCGGGCTAGGCCAGGAACTTTTGGCTATGACCACTTAACATTTGTAAGTTTCTACGGGTGATTATAGCACTATATCGTAATATTTGTCAATATACTCAAAACCCGCATTATACGCGGGTTTTGAGCCTTAATTTTGTCGCCTACTATGCCAGTTTCTTTTCCAAGTACACCGAGAGTTCTTTTACTGCAACGCGTTCCTGTTTCATTGAGTCCCTATCGCGGACAGTAACAGAATTATTATCGAGTGTATCAAAATCAACTGTGATGCAATATGGAGTTCCGGCTTCGTCCTGCGCGCGGTAGCGCTTGCCGATATTCCCCCGCTCGTCCCACGCAACCATCCATTTCTTTTTAAGTTCGCCATGAATTTCTTTTGCTTTCTTGACTAAGTTCTCTTTATTCGCGAGGAGCGGAAACACCGCAACTTTGTACGGCGCAAGTTTCGGATGCAGTTTCAAAACTATCCGCGTTTCTTTTTCCAACTTCTCCTCATGATAGGCATCCATAAGGAAGAAGAGCGCCGCGCGGTCAACTCCGCCCGAGGTTTCAATAACCCACGGGATAAACCGCTCCTTTGATTCTTCGTCAAAATAGCTCAGGTCTTTCCCTGAAAACTTTGAATGCCTTCCGACATCCCAATCCCCGCGGTGATGGATTCCTTCCATCTCTTTCCAAGAACTTGGGGTGAGCCCCGCCGAACCATCACTCACCTTATATTCAATATCAAACGCCGCTTTCGCATAGTGCGCGCGCTTCTCGGGCTCGTGCTCGCGAAACTTGAGATTGCTCTTTTTCATTCCGAGGCCTAAGTACCACTCCATCCTTTCATTTTTCCAGTATTCAAACCATTTTTTTCCTTCTTTTTCTTCGGGCTTTACATAGAACTGCAATTCCATCTGCTCAAACTCGCGCGAGCGGAATGTTAAATCGCCCGGCGTGATTTCATTTCGAAATGCTTTTCCGATTTGCGCTATGCCGAACGGAATTTTAATGCGCGTTGAATCCAACACCTGTTTAAAGTTTACGTGTACGCCCTGCGTGATTTCTCCGCGGAGATATACTTTCTGCTTCTCGCCTTCAATAACACCGAGCGACGCCTCAACCATCAGGTTAAACTGCTTCGGTTCTGTAAATTCTTTTCCTCCGCAATCGGGGCATTCTTTTTTCTCTCCAAGATTATCTTCACGAAACCTGTGGTGGCATTTTTTGCATTCAACGAGCGGATCTGAAAACGCCTCCAAGTGTCCGGACGCCTCCCATACTTTCGGGTTCATAAAAATCGCTGCATCGAGCCCCACCACGTCATCGCGATTCCGCACCATCGTTTTCCAGAATTCTTCTTTGATGTTGCGCTTCAGTTCAACGCCGAGCGGCCCGTAATCCCACGTGCCGGAGAGCCCGCCATAAATTTCAGAACCGGGATAAATAAATCCCCGCCGTTTTGCCAAGCTGCCGATTTTTTCAAATGTATCCATTGATTTTTCTACGGTATCACGATTCCGGCGTTTCTGCCAACTGTTTTGTCATCAATAAGCTCCGTCGTGAGCGACACATCTGACGCCGTGATGGCGGCACCGGTAAATTCATCGGTCGCCGCCACGGCCGTCCGATTCACGAGCGTCTCAAATCGCCCGACATTTGTCGCGTCCGGTGTAGCTTCAATTTGGAAAATCGCTTCAACCGGCTCGCTTGTTACGCCGCGCATTGCCGGTATCCGCGCAAGCGTCCACGTCACTTCCTGCGTCCGCTCATTATACGAGATCGACGAGCCCGGCTCGCTTTTCGTCACGCCTGTCCACGTCACACCAGACGCGAGCGTCGCTGTAACGTTAACGTTTTTAATATCAGTTGAGAAATTTCGCAAAATCCAATGCGCCGTGTATTGCGTCGGCATTCCAACTTTTGGCGGAAATGCTCCGTTATTCGGAATGCCGGAGAGAACGTCATAATGAAGCACTTGCGCGTCTATTAGGATGCCGCCGCCGACGCGCGTTTCAAGGCTCGCCGCCGCCGTTGTTCTTGATGTTTGGAGATAATACGGAACCGACGGAGAGTCAAACAGAGAGTCAATACGGACCGCGTAGTTTTTGCCTGCCATACTGCCACTTGGGAAATTGGACTTGAGACGAACACTAAACGTTACATCCCCCGATGCGCCGGGGTCAATAAGTTTTAGCCCTGGCATGTTTGAAGCGTTCCATAATACCGTGCCGGCGGACGTGTTTACATTTCCACTCGTATTGATTGTCGCCATATCGGCCAAATTTCCGGCAATGGTTGCCTTAATAACCGCATCCGCCAAAGCGACACCGCTCAGATTTTCATAATGGATTGAGTACTGAATAAAGTCGCCGAGCTTCGCGACATAATTGGTGTTTCCGTTTGCAAAAATATTCAGCGCAACCGGCGCGGGCGCCGGCGCGATGCTGACGCTTTGCTCCACTAATTTATATTCGTTTCCAGAAAACACGCCTGAAACCACGACTGGAAATATAAGTTGGGAGTTTTGCGTGCCGCCAAACGTGCCGCGTATGACGAGCTTTCCGTCTTTCCCCGCCTTGAGTGTTCCGAGTATCCAGTGATTATTAAACGAATCCGGATTTGTGCTCGCTGAAATGAATTTAAACGACGGCGGGTATTGGACCGTAAGCGCCAAATCCGGCAAATCGGCTTCCGAGGTATTTTTATAAATAATAGTGAACTCCGCTGCAGAATTCTGAAACACGTAGTCCGGCTTTTTTATATCAAGCGTGAGCGCGGATTTTGTAATGTTCACTTCTTTTACTCCGTCCGATTCAAACCTTCCCTTTCCGTTTCCCGTGTAGATTAGCGCAACAGTAATTTTCTGAATTGTATTTTCTGAGGCAATCGGGACAAGCTTATACGTACGCTTCACTAAGTCCCCGCCCTTCACTATCCCGACGTCCTCACTTGTGATTACCCGTTTCGCGCTACCACTATCGGTAAGCAGGAGAAGCCCCTGCGGAAGGCGCAACTCAAGAACAGCGTTCATGAGCGAGGAATCAAGCTGGTTCACAACACTTATGGAAATTTCAAACGGCACGCCGCGGCTTACATCCGCCGGCGCGTAAATTTCAATCGCGACATCTTTATTCACTGAGAGGCGCGAGAGAAACAGCACGCCGCCCACGAACGCCGCGATTCCTAGAACTGCGACTCCGACAATAAAAATATTCCGCATCGCGTGCGAATGTTTTTTAGCGCGTTCATCAGCGTCTTCAACCTCTTCAGTCGCGTTCCAGTTGCGCGGCGGCTCAATATCTTCCGACGTCTCAGCTTCGGCGTCAGTTTCAGAAACTACATTTTCTTCCGCGCGGCTGCGGACAGGCAAGTCTTCTTTTCCCGTTTGCGGACCGTATAGTTTTCGCTCAAGATCTTCAAGTGCCATGTCTTCTCTATTGTATCAGGAGAATGCCCTTGTCGGGAAATTTTAGATTGCACGAGTTGCACAAAAATACTTGGTCTTCAGGTAAAAACGACCTCACATCACGGCCGCGGCATCTCACACAGCTGGCACGCGACGGGTCGTGGCCCAAAAGTTTTAGGATTTCCTGCGGCGCGAGCGTGGCGCTACTAAGCGCATCCTTTACATAGCGCCAGAGGCGCGTATCAGAGTTCCCGGGCAAGATAATTGCGTTGATAAGCGCAAGCGCCATGAGCGCTTTTTGCGTTGCTCGTGCCGTTCCATTGAAACGGGCCTCCGTTACAACGTCAGCGAGCGTCGTCGCGTTTTTTTGGACGAGGCGCACAAGCACGCGGTTCAGCGGATTTAAATGCTGGGCGAATTTAGAATGAATTCTTTTGCCGCCGATTGCCCGAGCGTCAATGCGCCCAAGCTGTTCCGTAAAAAGCGATGCAGTTATGTCCCACTCTCCCATTGGCGCGGTACGAAGAACTATTGCTTCTGTCGCGTATTCTCTCATTGAAAATCGTTATATCTTACAGTATAATCCCCATCGGGCTGCACAGCTACAGCATAATTCGCTCCTATTATATATATGGACTCCATTATCACGTACTTTTTACTCTTTACCTCTCTCTACACGGAGGTTTTTCTTCTTGTTACTTTTTTTGAACTGCGCTCGTCGATTACGCTGGTTGATAATCAGGACCCGCGCGAGTATCCGTCTGTCACTATTATTGTCCCTTGTTTCAATGAAGAGAAAACCATCGGCGGTACGATTATGTCTCTGCTAGAACTCAACTATCCCAAAGACAAGCTCTCTATTTTTATCGTTGACGACGGAAGCACTGACGCAACGGTCGCTGTCGCGCAGAAGTTTCAAAACAATCAAAACGTAAAAATTTTCAGAAAGGAAAATGGCGGGAAACACACCGCGTTTAATTTAGGGCTTATGAACACAACATCGGATCTTGTAGGTTGTCTTGACGCAGACTCGTTTGTGGACCCGAACGCGCTCCGCAGAATCGTGCTGCGTTTTGAAAATGCCGAGGTTATGGCGGTAACTCCCGCGATGAAAGTTCACGAGCCGAAAACTATCATTCAGCTCATGCAAAAAGCCGAGTACACCATGGCAATCTTCAACCGAAAAGTTCTGTCTTTCTTGGGAAGCCTCTACATTACCCCTGGACCGTTTTCCATATTCCGCAAAAGCGTTTTTGATAAATTAGGATTGTACCGCAAGGCGTATAACACCGAAGACCTCGAGTTTGGGCTCCGCATGCAGACGCACGGGCTCATAATTGAGAACGCCCATGACGCGTACGTTTACACCGCCACGCCCCGGACTGTTCGCGCGCTTCTTAAGCAACGCATCCGGTGGAGTTATGGGTTTTTTAAAAACGCGTTTGACCATCGCGCACTTTTCTTCAACCGGAAGTACGGGAACTTGAGCTCGTTCGTGCTTCCCATCGCAATTCTTTCCCTTACCTCCGTCGTTTATTTCGTAATCCGATTTTTACTCCAGACTTTTTCCGCTTCCTATAATGCCATCGTAAAAATTTTAACAGTTGGCATTCACTTCGGCGCGCCGGGCTTCCCTGATTGGTTTTTCTTAAACACGGGCTTCGCGACAATTTTAGGAATTACGTCCGTTATGTTTGTGTTCGCGCTCATCCTTTTGGGAAAGTGGCTTTCTTCAGAGGGCGGGCCGCGAATTTCCCGCGATATGTTTTATTTTGTAGCGCTCTACGCCATTCTTGCTCCGCTATGGATTACGAAGGCAGCGTACGACGCCGTTCTCTCCCATGAAACGCCGTGGAGATAAATTAAAATAGTATGCGCGCATTAGATTTTAAAAAATACGCACTTGTTTTTGTTATAACGGCCGCGATTTTCGGCACCGCGCTCTACATCAGCAACCTTCTAAGTAACCGACGTATTGCGGAAATACAAGCCATTGAAGACAAGATTTCCATTGATATTCTTTCATCTGAAACGCAGTACGCGCTTCTTTCCGAGTCATCGTGTGTAAATTTAGCCGGGTCAGTCCTTTCACAAGAAATAAACTCTCTCGCCGAGCGGCTCTCCTATATGGAAAACAGCCTTGGCGTTGATAATCCTGAAGTGGTGCGCCTCAAGCGCTATTATTCGCTTCTGCAAATCAAGGACTATCTTCTTATGAAAAAGGTTAATTCTCAGTGCGGTATAAAATCGGTTACAATGCTCTATTTCTATTCAAACCGCGGTGATTGTGAGGATTGTACTAAAATAGGATATATTCTGACGTATCTTCGTGAGAAATATCCAAAACTCCGCGTATATGCTTTTGACGCCAATCTCGATCTCTCCGCTATAAAAACATTGCGCGCGCTATATAGCGTAAAAGATGTCCTTCCGGTTATAACAATCGATCAAAAAGTGTTTTACGGATTTCAGGACAAGGAAACTATAGAAAAAGAACTGCTTAAAATTAAAGGGTTCGATAAGACAACCGCGACTACAACGCAGGTGAATGAATAATAGGGACGTGTTTTCCGTGAAACAAATAGTCACATTTGCATCAATTGCTTTTGTAGTTTTTGTCGGTTTCTTTGTTTTGCCTGGTAAAATCCCGGATGGTGAGATTTATATCATACTTTCCCCGCATTACGATGATGCTGTTTTTTCGCTTGGGGGTTTTATTTCACAGAAAGAACCCGGCAGTGTTATTGTGGCAACTTTTTTCGGAGGCGAATCGGTAAACGCAGTACGTACCGACTGGGACAAATTATCCGGATTCTCGGATAGCCACGAGGCCGCTTTCTCACGCACGGCAGAAAATAGCCGAGCGCTGAAAATTTTCGACGTTAGCGGCACAAGCTATATGTATGAGGATTTACAGTATAGAAAAACAAACAACGACGAACTGCTTAAAATTAAAATAACTAATGACATTCTTAGTTTGTTGTCTAAATACAATGGGAAAAACGTATTTGTGTACGGCCCGGCTGCGTTTGGAACAAGTGAAGCACATCCGGACCATATTTTATTAAATGAGGCTACCATGAAAGCCGCTCCATTAATAAATCGCGGAAATTTTCATTTTTTCCTCTACGAAGATTATCCGTACATTGAAAAATTTATAAAAGACGGCGGAAAAACTCCTCTTAGTTTCCTTAAAAGTAAATATCCTGCTCTTACAATAACTGAAATTCCTATAAAGCTTAGCGATATTGACCTTGCAAAGAAGAAGAAGGGAATCTCAGCATATCCGTCTCAGGTGTTAGCCTTTAAATTGCTCGGAGAAAAAATACCGGAAGTTATTCTTTCATTTAATTCAACGAGATGCTTAGTAAATTTTCCAGAATTAAAATCGTGCGAAGTGGTTTATGAGGTTAAGTAAATAATGCGTACCATGAAAATCCTTGCTATAGAAACTTCGTGCGATGAGACCGCGTTTGCGCTTGTTGAGGCGGGCGGCGGATTAATATCTCCAAAATTTAAAATTATTGAAAACGTTGTTTCGTCGCAAATTTCCATTCACAGGCCCTGGGGCGGAGTCGTGCCGAATTTAGCAAAGCGCGAACACCAGAAAAATTTGCCGATAATTTTTAAAAAACTGCTCGACAAAATTGAGCCGTCTTCCATAGGCATTCTTGCCGTCACCGTCGGCCCCGGGCTTGAGCCGGCACTTTGGACAGGAGTGGAGTTTGCGAAAGAAATCCACAAAAAATATTTTCCAAAAGCAAAGCTTATCGGCGCAAATCATCTCGAGGGTCATTTGTATAGTTTTCTCCTTTCGCAATCCAAAACTACTCACTACTCACTACCAACTACAAACTTGTTCCCCGCCATCGCTCTTGTCGTGAGCGGCGGACACACAATACTACTCAGGATGGACTCACTTACAAAATGGAAAAAGCTCGGCGAGACGCGCGATGACGCTGTCGGCGAAGCATTTGACAAGGCGGCGAAGATGCTCGAGCTTCCCTATCCGGGCGGGCCGGAAATTCAGAAGCTCGCGGAAGACGGAAACCCAAATGCCATTCCATTTCCGCGTCCGATGATGCACACAAAAGACTATAACTTCAGCTTCTCGGGACTCAAAACTTCTGTCTTATATTATCTCCGCGATCTACAAACTACTCACTACTCACTACAAACTAAGGCTGATGTTGCCGCATCGTTCCAAAAAGCAGCGATTGACGTATTGACTCATAAAACTTCTCGAGCCGCTCAGGAATACAGAGCGAAATCAATTTTTCTCTCGGGCGGCGTAGCGGCAAATTCTGCTTTGCGCGAATCGCTCAAAACCCTGAGTAGTAAGTTAAAAACGAATTTCTTCGTACCACCTATAACATTCAATACCGATAACGCTGTCATGATTGCCGTCGCCGGATATATGAGCTATCTCAGAAAAAAGAACAAACGGATTACCGCGCAGGCGAATTTGAGCCTATAGAAGTTCTGATATTTGACATTTTAAAACAGAAGAGTATACTTACTATTGTTTGGTGACAGCCGCTCTTTCCAGAGCGGTTCTTTGTTCAAAATCTTGATAATTTTATCAACTATGTCCCTTCGGGACATCTCCCGTAGGGAGACAAACTACTCACTACCAACTACAAACTAATATTATGGATTTAAAAGAATTAGGTTCAGCAGTCCAGCAGGTCGCCGCAGAAAAAGGCATCCAGGCCGATAAGGTTTTGGGCGCGATTGAGGCGGCGCTCGCGGCGGCGTATAAAAAAGAATATCGGAAGCGTTCCGAAATAATCAAGACAAAATTTGACCTCAAAACGGGCCGACTTAAGTTTTGGCAGGAAAAAACCGTCGTTGATCCGTCTGAGGTGCGCATTGTTGCCGAGGAAGATGAACCAGAGGAAAAAGAACCAAAGAACAGAGAAAGAGAATATGTTGCCGCTCCGATTGAGGGTGAGGAAGATCTTCTCCCCCGCTATAATCCTGACCGCCATATTTTCACGGATGAGGCAAAAAAGATAAAGAAAGACGCGAAATCAGGCGACGCCTTGGAATTTCCCCTTGAAACCCACGCCGATTTCGGCCGCATCGCGGCGCAAACCGCAAAGCAGGTTATTCTTCAGGGCCTTCGCGAAGCAGAGCGCTCATCGGTGCGCGAGGAATTTGCCGGCAAAGAAGGGCAAATCGTGAGCGGCATCGTCCAGCGATTTGAGCGCGGGAATGTTTATGTTGACCTCGGCCGCGCAATCGGCATCATGTTCCGAAACGAAAGCATTCCTGGCGAGCATTATCGCCCAGGCGAGCGGCTTCGTTTTTATATTTTGGCAGTGCAAGATGATCCGCACCGCCCCGGCATCGTGCTTTCACGCTCGCATCCGAAATTTATTGCAAAACTTTTTGAGCTTGAGGTTCCGGAAATTGCTGATGGCATCGTTGAAATTAAAAGCATCGCCCGCGAAGCCGGCAGCCGAACAAAAATCGCCGTTGCGTCCAAGGAAGACCGCGTTGACCCAATTGGTTCCGCGGTCGGCCAGCGCGGCACGCGCGTGATTGCGATTACAAACGAGCTCGGCAATGAAAAAATTGACGTTACAGAATGGTCCGACGATCCCGAGAAGTTTATTGCGAACGCACTCTCACCTGCGAAAGTTCAGCGCGTTGAGGTTCTTCCCCGCCGCGAGGCGAAGGTGTTTGTTTCAGACGACCAACTTTCACTCGCAATCGGCAAAGGCGGGCAAAATGTCCGACTGGCGGCAAAACTTACCGGATGGAAAATAGACGTGCGGTCAGAGGCGCGCCCCGAAGAGGTTCAGGAAGGCGGTGTCTCGGTCGCCATTGACGACGAACTCGACCCGGCGCAATATACGCCGGACAAAGCTGAACCAATCAAGGGAGAGGACGAATAACAAAAAATAAATCATATTTTATAACTTATGCATAATTTGTATAGGACATTATCCGCGTTCACGGACAAAAAAAACGAGACAATAAACGTGGTTATAGACATACCAAAGGGCTCAAGCAACAAGTATGAGTACGACGAAGAGCGTGGATATTTTAAACTTGACCGCGTGCTGTACCACCACATGTTTTACCCATTTGACTACGGCTTCATACCGCAGACGCACTATGACGACAGCGATGCGGTGGACGTGGTGCTTTTAACAACGTACCCGACATTCCCAGGCTGTGTCATTAAAGCGCGCGTCATCGGCGGAATTGACACGCGAGACGAAAAAGGCAGCGACCTCAAGGTGATTGCGGTTCCGATTACAAAAATTGACCCGCGCTTTTCGCATATTGAATCATACAAGGATTTAAACGAACACCAACAGCAGGAACTTTTAATTCACTTCAAGGAAATCAAAAAGCTTGAGAAGGAAAAATACGACAAGGTGGTTATCAATGGATTCGTCTCGCGGATTGCGGCGCTTAGCGGCATCAAAAAAGCCGTCCGCGCGTACAACGAAAAACACTCTTAACAGCCCGCCTCGCTTCCGGTAGGATAATAAGTACTTACTTTATGGGCCGGACGCAATACAAAACCTGGATTGAAATTAAACGGAGCGCGCTCGCGCGTAATATTCAGGCGTTTCGCTCTATTCTTAAAAAACCAACAAAACTTTTCGCCGTCGTGAAATCAAACGCGTACGGACACGGGCTTACGGTTTTTCCAAAACTCGCGGATGAGCTTGGTGCCGACGGCTTTTGCGTTGATAGTGTTATTGAGGGAAAGAAATTGCGAAAAGGAGGAATTACAAAACCGATTATCGTGCTCGGGCCGTCGCTCAATCACTTTGCGCAGGAAGCGGCGCGCGACGGCATTACGATTACTGTTTCAAATTTTGACGCGCTTAATGCGATTCAAAAAGACAAAACTCCAGTAGACTTTCACCTCAAAATTGATACCGGCATGCATCGGCAGGGATTTTATGTAAGCGATTTGCCGAAAGCGCTTTCTATTGTGAATGCCTCTAAGCTTTTGCAAAAACATTGCATCGGCGCATGCACGCATTTTGCGAGCGCAAAAAATCTCACGTATCCCGACTACACGCTTAAACAAATTGAAGAATTTGAAAAAGCGAAGATGTTGTGCAAAGAATCCGGCCTGCGCGATATGCAGTTTCACGCTTCGGCAACCGGCGGGGCGCTTCTCTTTCCGCAATCGCATTATGATATTGTGCGCGTCGGCATCGGGCTCTACGGCCACTGGCCCACAAAAGAATCCGCCGCCCAGCACCCAATTACACTTAGGAAAACACTCGCGCTTGAGCCCGTTTTGAGTTGGAGGGCGACCGTGAGCGAGGTAAAGCATTTCGCGCCCGGCGATTTTATCGGCTATGATCTCACCGAGCGCATTACAAAGCCGACGCTGGCGGCGATTATTCCTATTGGTTATTGGCACGGAATTCCGCGCGTTGCATCAGGACGCGGCGAAGTTTTAATACGCGGAGTGCGCGCAAAAATCTTAGGCCGCGTTTCAATGGACTTGATTACTGTCGCGCTTCCGCCAAATTCCACCGCGCGCGTCGGCGACACCGCGACGATTATCGGAAAAGATGAAAAAGAGTTTATAAGCGCGGAAGAGTTTGCAGAAAAATGCGATTCAATCAATTACGAAGCGCTCACCTGTATCAACCCGCTTATTGAGAGAGTGGTCGTATAAATAAAATCCCCGCCTGCGCGGGGATTGTTTTGTTTAGTTTCTACTCTTTTACTTTCAGCTTTTTTGATTTTGCTTTCGCGAAGCATGGCATGCGAACCACAAGAATGCCGTTTTTGAGCGTTGCGGTTGATTTTTCGGGATCAACTTCCGCTGGCAAAATTACCGTCCGCGAGAACTGCCCCCAAAAACATTCCTGGTAAAAATAATCTTTCGTTTTTACTTCGTGCTTCTTTTCCCGCTTTCCGCGAATAGTAACCGCGTCGTTTGCGATGTGAACATCAATATCGTTTTCGCGAACGCCCGCGATTGCCGATTCCACAACAATATCATCGCCGTCCTGGTACACATCAACGGTGAGCTGTCCCTCGCTTTCATTTCCCGGCGTAGCGATCTCTTCCTGAAGCGCCGCTTCGGCCGATCTTACTTTCGCAAGTTCCACAAAAACATTATCTCCTTCCATTCCTTTTTCATTATTTTCTTCCATACCTCTTTATTATATCAAAACCCTTGCCCTCGCGTTCATCCTCTTTTATTTTTTGAAAATCCTCAATCACAAAAAACGCGACGCCGACAAGAAAAATGGTCGGATAGAGCACATTGATGTCCTGATACAAATACATCAAGTAGTTGAATACTGTGTGAACAAGGATGGCGAGCACTAAACCCATTGCGACATATCGGACTACTTCTTTTTTCATAATGCCGACCGCCCAATAGTAGCCAACAATGCCGGCTGTAAGCGTGTGCAAAAGCGTCGCGCCAATAAATCGGAGGGCTAGCGTCTCAACAACGATTGATGTTGGTGCTACATAATTTCCAAACATCTGTGTTACGACAGTGAACAGATTTTCAACAGTTGCGAAACCGAGCGCCGCGACAATAAGGTAGATCATCGCGTCCATCGGTTCGTCGAAGTCCGTATTTTTCCATACCGCAAAATAGCCGGCGCAAAATTTGAAGATTTCCTCAATGACCACAATGCCGATAATGAAGAATAGGCTCCCGTCAGGCGAGAGGTTACTGATTTTCTGGAATGCTATCTGACTTCCTAAAACCGGAATAGTAATCAAAATACCAATGCTAAAGACGTAGAGTATGAGATGCCGTGGCTCTGGGTGCAGGTCCTCGTGTAGAAAAATCACAAGCCATATTGCCGCGGGCAAAAATGCCGCGAGTAGTATTATAAACGGAAGTATCGCTACCATGTTTCAATCATTAAAAATTTCTTGCCGCGGACTGGAAGTTTTTGGTAAATCGCTTCTGTCACAAACGGCATAAAAGGATGTAGCATTTTTATTGATTCAACTAATACGTGAGAAAGCACAATTTTTGTCGACTCTGCTGTTTCCGCGTCCGCAAGCTGTTTTTTGGATTCCTCAATATAAGTATCGCATAAATCATGCCAAAAGAAATCGTATAACTCTTTTAGGGTGGCGCTCAGTTCGAATGATTCAATGTTTTTCTCCGCGCGCTTTTTTGTAGCAGCGAGTTTCGCGAGAATTTTCTTGTCCGCCACGGTTTTTCCAACTGGCTTTTTTACGGTCTCTGCGCCTTCATGGTTACTCATCACAAACTTTGCCGCGTTCCAAATTTTATTCGCGAATTTTCTTCCGGCCATAACCGCCGCCTCGTCCCAATGAATATCCTGGCCTGTCGCCTGCCAGATTACGGCAAATCGCGCGGCGTCCGCGCCAAATTCATTAATGTATTTCAAAGGGTCAATGCCTGTTCCTAAGCTCTTTGACATCCGCTTCCCTTCCTTCGTGAGCACCGTGCCATGGATGTACACATCTTTAAACGGAACTTTTTTCTGAAACTCAATTCCGGAATAAATCATCCGCGCGACCCAAAGGTTTAAAATATCGCGGGCGGTGATAAGCGCATTGCCGGGATAATATTTTTTAACATCTTCTTTGCTTAATCCCGCGAACGGCCATAGTGCTGACGAGAACCAGGTATCAAGCACATCAGGAACCTGTTCCATTTCGCACGTTTTGCAAAATGGGCATGCTTTTGGCTTTTCAATTGAAACCGTAAATTTTTCTTTGTCGTTTTTACAAAACCAAACTGGTAGCTGGTGCCCCCACCAAATCTGTCTTGAAATTGTCCAATCGCGGATATTTGAAAGCCAGTTGAGATACGTCTTTTCAAAATTCTCCGGCCCGATTTTTACTTTTTCATTCTTTACGGCATCAATCGCGTTTTTCGCGAGTTCCTTCATTTTCAAAAACCATTGTTCGGACGGAATCGGCTCAATCGTATGGCCGCAACGGTAACACACCGCAAGATTATGCGCGTACGGTTCTTCTTTCATTAAAAGGCCAAGCTTTTTAAGTTCATCGAGTACCGCCGCTCGCGCCTCATCGGCTTTCATTCCGGCAAACTTGCCGGCCACTTCCATCATCTTGCCGCGCTCATCGATTACTTGAATCATCGGAAGCTTGTGCCGTTCCCCTATTTCAAAATCAACGATGTCGTGGGCGGGAGTTACTTTTAATGCGCCCGTTCCAAACGACGAGTCAATTGCATTATCAGCAACGACGGGAATTTTTCTGTTTTGAATCGGGAGCATTACCATTTTCCCGACCAATGTTTTATATCTCGCATCTTTCGGATTCACCGCGACCGCCGTATCACCCAACATTGTTTCCGGCCGTGTTGTCGCGACAATAATTCCCTCACCTCCACCTGCGCCAGGATAACGGATGTGCCACAGTTTTGTTTCTTCTTCCTTATGTTCAAGTTCCAGTTCCGATAAGCTCGTTCCACACCGCGGACACCAGTTTACGACGCGCACCCCGCGATAGATTAGTCCCCTTTTGTGGTAATGAATGAATGCGTCTAAAACATCTTTTGTATATTCTTCATCCATCGTGAAACGAATGCGCGACCAATCAGCGGAAACCCCGATTTTCCGAAGCTGTTCCAAAATAAGGCCGCCGTATTTTTCTTTCCATTCCCACACTTTTTTTATAAACGCTTCGCGCCCGAGCTCAAACCTGTTAATCCCCTGTTTCCGTAATTCTTTCTCAACGACGAATTGCGTCGCGATGCCGGCATGGTCCGTGCCTGGCAAGTACAGCGCTTTGTATCCGCGCATGCGCCGATAGCGAATCACAACGTCCTGAATCGCGTTGTTTAGGAGATGCCCCATGTGCAGTGTTCCCGTCACATTCGGAAGCGGCATATAAACAACGTATGGCTTCGCTGATTTTTTTACCGGCAGATTATCAGGATTAAAATATCCCGATTTCTCCCACTCCTTATATATAGAGTCCTCTACCAGCTTCGGGTCGTAGGCGGATGATTCGTTCTTTTCCTGTTTCATATGTTTTTAGAATTATAGGCGAGGTGTTGAAAAATTACTAATGTCTAATTACTAATTTCTAATAAAAATCCAAATGTCCAATGTCTAAAAACCCGAAGGGGTATTAGAAATTAGATATTAGGAATTAGAAATTTCTGTTTTTCATATATTCTCATAATGCCTCACTTCAAACCTGCCTGCGCAGGCAGGTCCCTCCCCTTTTTTCACGAGCGTCACAACATCAAGCCGCCAACCTCTTTTATCATTGATTAATTTTTGATTGTAGCCGGCGTAGAGCATCGCCGCTTTTTTGAATTTTTCTATTTTTGCGAAACTCATTTGGTCCTCGGGTTTCAAACCATTCATTCCCCCATCGCTCATTGTTTTTACTTCCACAAATACAAGCGTCTTATCTGGTGCGAGCGCGATAATATCCAATTCTCCCCACGATTCCCGCGCGTTCCGTTCAATGATTTTATATTTTTTATTTTTCAGGAATTCTACCGCAGTATCCTCCCCTATTCTTCCAAGCTCCGATTTTTGGGTCATTGGGTTTATAGTATCACAACATTTGACAAAAACATATAATGTTGTGTATAATGTATCTAGTAAAATTTGGGTTAAAAATAATTTTTTTCAATGACGATAGTACTAATAAAAATGACTAGGAGAAGAAATGAAAAACAAACTACTCGACCTTAAAAAAGGAGATTTCGTAGAAACTGCTGACAACGAACAAGAACTTAAACTTGTTATCTACGTCAGAAAAAATGTTCAAATTGTCTACCTACAATCATTTTCCGGAGAGATGCAAAGAGAACTCTGCCCAATTGATTGGCTTTCTGAAAGGGTCACCCGAATTATTCGGTCGACTGATCCATCATGGGCTGCTCTGGCCAGAAAATTTCTGACTGAGTAGCGCCGTGATTAATCAATCCTCTAAATCCCCAAACTTAGCTTGTTTGGGGATTTTTCTATTTCATGGCTAATTTTATATCCATAAGTCACCTTTCCCCGACTTTTTAGTTCCGTGCAAAATGTTTAGCAACAAACATTTTTTCCGTGCAAAAATGAAAAGTGTAGGTTTCATCGCATTATCGGGTTTTCCGGTTTCATGCAAAATGTTTAGCGACAAACAATATTGTGCGACACATGTCCAAAAAGTGTAGGTTTCATCGCTCTACTGACTTGTCAGTCAAAAAATGTAGCATTTATGCGGAAATGTAGGTTTCATCGCATTATCGGGTTTTTCCATTTATTGGGTTTATCGGGTTTTTCGAGTTTTTCCATTTTTCCTAGTTCTACCACCTCATAACATCACCATGTGATGACGGGGGGTTACTTTCCTGTCACCAGAGTCAATTCTAGTATAACTGACTATTAGCTAACTCAGTTTACTATTTGTAGGATCTGCGAGATAAAATAATGTTGCTAAAGTATTGATTAATGGTAAGCTGTAAACAAGGTCGAAAAACAAACCAACTTTAAGGAAAATTATTATGACATCACCAGAAATACCTAACGGAACACATGAGGTAGAACTATCTGAAAAAGAGCGCCTGGAGCTTGAGGCGAAGGAACATTATCTATTGTCAGAAAATTGTGCCGTTGTTGCCTATAGCGAACTTACTGGAAATGTTCCCAAGGAAAGGATTGAGAAAATTTATGAAAAACTGGGTCGCTATCTTGAAAATTCAGTAAGAAGAGGCGCTGTATGGTTTGGCAACTGGGACATACGAACAGGAAATCCCGTGCAAAGCATCCTAGACTATATTAAAAAACTTAAGAACTTTATAGAGGAAACAAAACTGGAAGCTGAGAGAGTTGATAGGATAACACCGGAAGAAATCGAGAAAATGAAAAAGTCTAGTTACCGTTCGAGTGTTGATGGCAAATATTACAACATTACTTCCGAAAATTGGAAGTACAACATCTTCGCTGGTAAAAAAGAAAACTATGAAGTTATGATAGGAGAAGCTTATACAACTCTTGAGGAATTTGGGAAAACCGCACTCGAAGCAGGGGATAATGAAACTTACAACTTGGTTCAAGAAGCTTTAAAGGAACTGGCTTAAGATTTTGACTCCGTAAAATTACTTTTAGGCATATTGGCTTTGTGCTCAATATTAAAAGCCCCGAGATTTCGGGGCTTTGCTTATAAGATTTGGGGGAGGTCGGGGCTGGTTAAATCCAGCCAACCAGTCTTTTGGCAATAAAATGAAGGGCTGTAAAAATACCTGTCCACACAAGCCATGTCAAAATGAGAGTGACTCTGATGATTCCGAGTGAATCGGTAAAAAACATACTGAGTACCCAGTGAATTGGTGCGCCAACATAGATAACGTTCCATGGAAATATAGCAAGGAATAGGGTGCATAGCATGAAAGAAATACAGAACACTAAGAAAATCTCCCGTTTTGAATAAACAGCATTAATTGATAACACAATAAGATTCATTATTTTCCTCCTTAAAATATATTAAATTTTCTATCTTTGTTGTAGCTGATACGTGCCTTTCTGTCAACGCGTACTTTTGAATTTCCGTTCACTTGCGGTTTCCCTTTTTCTGCACTTTAATGAATGGGTCATATGGCAAAACGAAAGCATCAAGAAGAGGAACAGGAAGAGGGGACGAGAGGACGGAAAAGTAAAAAAGAACGCGAGCGGGAAGAGTATCTCAACCTGCATCCCGAAACGAGAAAAAGTTTGTGGGTTGTCACGTTTATCGGACTCGCGGTAATTTTGCTTCTTGCGGGACTCCATCAAGCCGGGCCCGCCGGAGAAAAGTTTTTTTCTCTCATGGAAAAACTTTTCGGATGGGGATATTATCTTTTGCCTATCGCTTCAACGCTTCTCGGACTTTCTTTTCTCTCGCCGAATCAGAGAAAACTTTTCGGCACTCCTCTTTTTGGAAGCGTTCTTTTTGTGCTCACGGGACTCGGACTTATTGATATTGCGCGGCCAATGAGCGGGGGAGTAATCGGCGAAGGCGTCGGCGCGCTTGAAACTCCGTTCGGCACTGTTGCGGCAGTTGTCATTATGGCGGTGTTGCTTTTGATATCGCTGATTGTGGTGCTTAATAAGCCGCTTAAACTTTCGTTCAGTAATCTTCGCCGCGACGCGGATGACGATGAAGAAATAACCGTCAGCTTGCCGGATGAACCCGACGTTGAAGAAAATGAGGAGGAAGAAATAGAAGAAAATGAAAAACTAAAAAAGCAGAAAGAGGAAGAGATTGAAATAAAACACGTTAACCTTGAAGTTCCGAAAGGCGCGCTTACTACGAAGCAGATAAAAAATTACATCGCGCCGCCGGCGTCGCTCCTTGTGTCAAGCGTTGATAAGCCGACCATCGGCGACCTGCGCGGCAACGCGAACATCATTAAGCGGACGCTTGAAAGCTTTGGAATTTCGGTTGAAATGGGCGAGGTAAATGTCGGCCCGACGGTAACGCGCTACACCTTGAAGCCCGCCGAAGGCATGAAATTGTCCCGCATCACGGCACTTGGCCAGGACCTCGCGCTCGCGCTCGCCGCGCACCCAATCCGCATTGAGGCGCCAATCCCAGGGAAATCGCTCGTTGGTATTGAGGTGCCGAACAAATCCGCGGCAATAGTACGGCTCGGCAATCTTATTCTCTATGATGATTTCCAAAAATCCGGTCCGCTTACTTTTGCACTCGGCAGGAACGTGAGCGGCGATCCGGTATTTGTGAATATTGAAAAGCTTCCGCACGCGCTCATCGCCGGCGCAACCGGCTCCGGAAAATCTATCGCCGTCCACTCGCTCATTCTTTCGCTTTTGTATAAAAATTCGCCGGACATGTTGAAACTTATTCTCGTGGACCCGAAACGCGTGGAACTTTCCGTATATAATGGAGTGCCTCATTTGATTGCGCCGGTTGTTACGGAAAACAAAAAAGCGATTGGCGCGCTCCGGTGGGTTATTCAGGAAATGGATAGGCGGTATCCGCTTTTGCAGGAGGCCGGCTCGCGCGACATTACAAGCTACAACAAGAGCGCCACAGAAAAACTTCCTTATATTATTGTTGTCATTGATGAGCTTGCCGATTTGATGTCAACCTACGGCAGGGAAGTTGAGGGCTCAATCGTCCGCCTTGCGCAAATGGCGCGCGCGACTGGAATTCATTTGATAGTTTCAACACAACGGCCATCGGTTGAAGTCATCACGGGGCTTATCAAGGCGAACATCACCGGACGCATCGCGCTTCAGGTCGCGAGCCAGGTTGATTCGCGAACAATTCTTGATTCCGCCGGTGCGGAAAAACTTTTAGGAAGCGGCGACCTTTTGCTTCAAACCGCTGATTTCTCAAAACCACGGCGCATACAGGGTTGTTACGTCACAGAAGAAGAAATAAAAAGGGTGGTGCACTTTATCGTAAAAAACAACGAACCGGCGGCGGATATTGTTGCAATCCCGACTAATGGAGAAGACGCGCCGGGACCACTACCCCTATTTGATGAAATAGTGGATTCGGGGGATGATGACGAAATGTACGAACAAGCAATGCAGGTTGTCCAGCAGGCACAAAAGGCGTCAGCATCGCTCTTACAGCGCCGGCTTAAGGTCGGTTATGCGCGGGCCGCGCGCCTGCTTGATATGATGGAGGAGCGCGGCGTTATAGGGCCTGGGGACGGTGCAAAAGCACGTGAGGTGTTTATGGATAACCATACAAACGAATCATGACCCCGCAACCACAGCCAACAGGAGAAACAAAAAGCCTTTCGGTGTTTCTCGCCGACATGATGCGGGTGCGGAGCATGACGCTTGAAAAACTCACGCAGGCAACCGGCATTTCCGAGCGGTACATCCGGCTCATTCTTGAAGAAAAATTTGATAAGCTTCCGGCGGCGCCTTATGTGCACGGCTATCTCGTAAAAATTGCGCACGCTTTGAATATTGATGGCGAGGAATTGTGGCAGGGATATTTGAAATACAGCGACGCGCTGCGGCGGTCGGGCGAAAAAGACAAACTTCCGGAAAATCGCTTCATAAGTCTCCGCGTGAACAAGAAACTTGTAATCGCCGGAGTACTGATTCTTATCGTTGTTCTCTATATCGCGTTCCGCATCCCGTCGCTCCTCAGCCAGCCGAGCCTTGCGGTTTCTTTTGAAAACAATATGGTTGTGGCTGAGCCAACGTTCGTACTTGCCGGCACCGCAGACCCTAAGAATGAATTGACAATTAATAATGAAATTCTTTATCCTGATACTAACGGCGCATTCAGAAAAGTTGTGGAACTTTCTCCTGGATTCAATACATTTGTATTTAAAGTCAAAAAATTATTAGGAAAAGAGGAGACGGTCGTGCGGCAGATTTATTACAAGTCCACAACAAGCACGCCAGAAACTCCATCAGCAATTCCTTCCAATTACTAATCACCATTTACCAATTACTATCTTTTATGCCAAATCCCAAAAAAGAAAAAGAAGAATCGCCGGCAAAAGAATTGGATGCATTGATGGAGTCGCTCCAGTCGCGGTTCGGCGAGGGATCGATTATGAAGCTCGGCGAAGCGCAGAAAATAAATGTTGAGATGGTGTCATCGGGCTCATTCTCGCTAGATTGCGCCTTGGGTGGAGGATTACCAAAAGGACGCGTCATTGAAATATATGGACCAGAGAGCTCAGGAAAAACAACACTCGCACTTCACGCAGTCGCCGAGGTCCAGAAACGAAGGGGGAGGGCGGCATTTATTGACGCGGAGCACGCGCTTGATCCGGAGTATGCCGCGCGCATCGGCGTAAAGACCAAGGACCTTATTATTTCCCAGCCCGACAACGGCGAGGAGGCGCTCAACATTTTAGAGAGTTTAGTGCGTTCAAATATTATTGACATCGTCGTCATTGATTCCGTCGCGGCACTCACGCCGAAGGCGGAGATTGAGGGAGAGATGGGCGCGTCGCACATGGGGCTTCAGGCGCGATTGATGTCACAGGCGCTCCGCAAGCTCACGGCAATCGCGGCAAAATCAAATACGATTATTATTTTCATAAACCAAATTCGTTCAAAAATCGGCATCGTGTACGGGAATCCCGAAACAACGCCTGGCGGACTCGCTTTGAAATTTTACGCATCAGTTCGTATTGATATCAGGCGGTCAGCGCAAATTAAGAAAGGTGATGCGATTATCGGCAATCGCATTAAAGCGAAAGTCGTAAAAAACAAAGTTGCACCGCCGTTTAAAATTGCGGAGTTTGATATTATGTACGGGGAGGGAATTTCGTATGAGAGCGACGTGATAAATACCGCGGTAAAATATGGCGTCGTGAAGAAAGCTGGCGCAAGCTATTCATTTGGTGATGAAAAACTTGGCGTAGGAATTGATAACATAAAAGAAAAACTCAAGGATGACCAAAAAACACTTGAAGCGATAAAAAAGAAAACCGCCGAAGCGGCGGAGAATCAGGTTACCACTGGCCTGCCTGCGCAGGCAGGCGGCGTGGGAGAAGTGAGTGAAGAGTAATAAAAAAAATCCCCAACTAGGGGATTTTTATTTGTTTAATTTATAGAAATTTTCAAATAATTTAGCAACGAGAATTGGGCCGGTGCCGCCAGGCGTGGGGGTATAAGAATAGTTAGTAGTTGGTAGTGAGTACCTGCCTGCGCAGGCAGGGTTGGTAGAGTCGAAATCGCCGGAGAGTTTCTCGTCTTTCATACTGTAACCAAAATCAATTACGAGCGCGTTTTCTTTGAGCATCTCTGGCGTTATGAGACCGGGCTTGCCGACGCCCACGATTACAATATCAGCGTTTTTAATAACGTTTATATCATCTTTTTCATCAACTAAAATAAGTTCTTTTGCTTTGTCGCTTAACCATTTGGAAATCGGCTTGCCGACAAGTGTTCCCAGACCAACAACTGCAACTGCGGAAGTTTGTAGTGAGTAGTGAGTACCCGCCTGCGCAGGCAGGGTGAGTAGGATCTTTTCAACGACGCCGACTGCTGGGGGAAGAACATCACCGCCGTTTAAAGCATCAATGTCTTTTCCTTTCGGAATCGCGCTAATAATTTTTTCGCGGTCTAGATGAGAGGGGAGCGGGAGCTGAATGATTATTCCTCCGCACTCGTTATCGTGCTCCAAATTTGAAATTGTTTTGATAATAGTGTTTTCCGCCGCGCCTTCGGGTAAATCAGTAAGCTTAAACTTTACTCCGAGTTCGTCGGCAACCTTTTCCTTTTGTTTTAGAAAACTGATTGATGCAGAATTTTCCCCAATTAAAATCGCCGCGAGATATTTCTTCGTCTTCTTTTGTTCTTTGAGCGACGAGATAATGTTCGCCGCGATTTCTTTGCCGTTAATAACCATGTGTAAATTTTTTAGCAAGAGTTTTCGTTTCTTTCACTAGTGTAGTTTCCGGCTTAGTCCCGCGAAGCGTCGCGTTTATTAATATTGCAATTTGTTTCATCTCTTTCTCTTTCATCCCGCGCGTTGTCATCGCCGGAGTTCCGATGCGAATGCCTGACGGGTCAACGGGTGAGCGGGCATCATACGGAATCGTGTTTTTGTTTACGATAATCCCGACTCGCTCAAGCGCGTCTCCTGCTGTTTTCCCGCTTATATCCTGCGCCATTGTATCTACGAGAAATAAATGCGAATCGGTGCCGCCTGAGACAATTCTCCAACCAAGTTTCTTAAGCTCAGCCGCAAGCGCCTGCGCATTTTTAACTATTTGCTTCGCGTATTTTTTAAATTCCGGCTTACTTGCTTCGTCGAGTGCGACAGCAACGGCCGCGATAGCATTCATGTGCGGACCGCCCTGGAGCCCGGGGAATACCGCCTTATCAATCGCTTTCGCATATTTCTGTTTTGAAAAAATCATTGCCGCGCGCGGACCACGGAGCGTTTTATGCGTTGTTGTTGTGATGATATCAGCGTACGGAAACGGCGACGGATACGCTCCGCCCGCAACGAGCCCCGCGAAATGCGACATATCAACCATAAGAATTGCGCTTGAGGCATCGGCAACCTCTCTGAACTTTTTAAAATCAATAATTCTTGAGTATGCAGTCGCGCCGGCAACGATAATGTTCGGCTTTTCCTGTTTCGCCAGCTTGAGGAGCGATTCATAATCAATTTTCTCTGTTTTCTTATCAACGCCGTATGGAACTTGCTTCCACAATTTTCCCGTCACGCTCACCCTGTGCCCGTGCGTTAAGTGCCCGCCCATTGAAAGCTCCATTCCCATGATCTTTCCGCTAATGGGGACAAGCGCGTGATATACCGCCAAATTTGCCGGAGAGCCGGAGTACGGCTGGATGTTTACACTCCATTCGCGGAGATCCGCCGGCTGGCGGACAAAAAGTTTCAGCGCGCGTTCTTTTGTGAGATCTTCTAACTCATCAACAATGGAATTTCCTCCGTAGTAACGCAGTTTAGAATACCCTTCGGCATATTTATTGGTAAGAACGGAACCAAGCGCTTCGCGCACGTCCCGCGAAACCACGTTTTCAGACGCGATTAGGTTTATCGTCTCTTTTTGACGTTTTTCCTCTTTTGTTACGAGGTTTTGGATGGCCTTGTCTTTCATTTATTTATGTTTCCTAGTGTATGGCAAAACCCAAAAAAATGCCAGTTTTAAAGGCGAAAATGGAATATCCCCAGCTTGTCCCCCCGTTAGAAATTACTGTCCCGTGGCGGCTATCGCCGTGCCTGCGGCAGGACAGATTTCTAACGGGGCAAGCCACTATTGAGTCGAGGTTGTTGTAGAACTTGTTGTGGTTGAGGTCGCTTGCGTGCCAATGGCCGAGAGAGGGGAAGATGAGCTTGCGCTTTCATCTACGGCAGGGCTATTGCCATTCGGAGCCGCTGGCGCGCTTGGGAAAAGCAAGGGCACGTACGCCATCACAAACGACAAAATAAGGAATGCGACTATCAAAACCGTTATTGTTTTCTTTTTCCAGTCCATAAGAATAGAAATTGGTAATTAGAGCAGACCTGCCGGCGGCATTTCAAGTTCTTTATAGTTCATTTCCAGTTTTTTCATTTGCGGGATGCCACGCTCGGGAATCCAAAGGTATCCCTGATTTTTTATTAGCTCGTAAATATCTTTCGTAATCTTTACGTCGTTCGTACAATAGTCCTTCAGCTTTTCCATTTCCCCGTTCCTGTAGAAATCGGTCGCCTCCAAACCTTTCGCGGTTTTGCCGACTCCGAGATTCGCTTCCGCGAGAATATTTAAACCGATGCGCCGTTTCAGATTTTTCTCTACCTCTTCAAGAATATCAAAATGGGGGATTGATGCAAGGTTGAATTTAAAATACTTGGCGAGCACCGGCACGTCAAAGCGCTTACTCGCAAATCCGATGATGAGATAGGCGTATTTCATTACTTCCTCAAGCTTACCCATCTCGTGTTCCGTAAAGCATTGGTATTTGCCGTCGTTGTACGAGTAAAGACAGACGACTGACACGTCTAAATTGCCGACGTTATCATATCCGCCGACATCAGCGAATGTATTTTTCGTTTCAATATCAAAGACAATTTTATCGCGCATAATTAGAAACAATACATTCTTCAAGCGCTAAAAACAAGCGCGTTATTTCGAGAGAAGCGTGGATAAGTCGTCGTTCTCCGCGGCTTTATTGCGTTTTTTCACGCCGCATTTTTCACATTCGTGCGAGATGATGAATTCGCGTTTTTCTATTACTACGCTTTTGGGCCGCATCATTCCTCCGCATGTTTCATTCCTATCCCCAGGGTTTTCATCAACGTGCTTACTCCATAGGCACTTTGGGCAATGGTTTGTATAGCCGTTTCCTGTCACGGCATTTCCGCAGTGCTCGCAGGTGAAATTTTCTTTATTGCGCTTGAAGGTTTTAGTCATAGAATTTGCCCACGCTTTCTGCGGGGCACTGAATTTCGTAGTTTCACTACGTTCAAACGAAATTCGTGTGCGCGCTGAGGGGATTGAACCCCCGACCTACTGTGTGTAAAACAGTCGCTCTACCACTGAGCTAAGCGCGCATTTATATATTTTACTGCATCTAACGGGGTGAATAAACAGTCGCCCCGCCCCTCTACTTATAGTACTTTTCTACCATATCACAGATGAATCCCGCAACGTTAACCGGCTCGCCCTCCGTCGGGAAGTGGTGCATATCAATGTACGGCAAGCTGTTTAATTCTATGATTGCGGCAGTCTGATTTTGCCATGGCTTAGCAACATCCTCCGCTAAAAAATCTATACCGACCAACTTTGTATGAAACGCCTGTGCGACCGCGCGAAAGAGCTTCATGTTTTCTTCGTGGACGTCTTTCGTCTTTTCGAAAAGATCCGCGCCTAGGTCAAGTATGACTTTTTCCTGAAGATATACCCGCTTGTCTTTTTGTGGCACTGAGTCCCATTCACAGTTCTGCCGCGCCAAGATTTTGCTTGTTGTGTCATTCACGACAATCTTAAAAAGCGTTGTGTCTTTCTGCCTTGGCTGACCTCTTCGCGGATCGCCATTTTTTATTTCTAAAAGTTCTTTTACTGAGTGTTTCCCGTCGCCCATCACGTGCGCCGGAACGCGCTCAACACACGCGATATTTTCTCCGTCAATCACAGTTGCCCGAAACATGCGCGTGTTTGGTAAGAATTTCTCAACTATAAACGCGGGGGAGTACCGGCGGGCACAATCAATTGCGCGAGCTAGAGAAACATCATCTCTTATGCTTACCGTCACGTGGTGGCTCATTGAGCCGCTCCGCGGCTTTACTACGAGCGGAAACCCCAAACCAAAGCCATAGCGAAGCGCGCTTTTCTTTTGCCAAAACCAAAAAGATTTGCCGAGCGGCGCGGGAAACGAAAGCGACAAGAGTTTTTCTTTAACAATTGCCTTATCATCAATTGATTCCGTCTCATGAGTTGCGAGCCATTCCGCGTGCGGCAGACCTTCGCACAAATATTTTTTCCCGCCAATTGCCATATAAAAATCGTTGAGGTATCCGGCGGGGCCTTTTGCGTACTGAAAATTCCACCCGCGTTTTTTCCCTTCATCCGTAAAAACGGTTGTTCGCAGGGAAATAGCGCCGGGCTCAAAATCACGGACAAAAGAAATTAGCCCGAACGACTCAAAAATATTCGTTATATATTTTGTGCACAGGTGAGTAACACCGCTCGGCAGTTTGATATATCGCCTTAAAACCAAATTAACCGGATCATCCAGAAAATTATGCCAGTGGTTTTCCGGCAGGGGACCACAATCCTTACATTCCCGCGCCTTGAAAAATAAATTTTGAAAACGGCCCATAATAGTACCTAACAGTCGGTCCGGTAGGATTCGAACCTACAACCAATCGTGTATAAGACGATTGCTCTACCGTTGAGCTACGGACCGCGTCTATAAAATAATCGGGCGTAGACACGGGCGTGTCAAGCCGGCTACTTTATCGCAATCGGTTTCAGATTAAAGTTCTTTATTAATTTATTAAACTCCTCGTGCTCAATCGTTTCTTTTTCAATCAGTTCTTTTGCGATTGCATCAAGAATTTCCTTGTTTCCCAAGACAATCTTTTTCGCCATACCGAGCGTTTTCTGGATAACCGCGCTAATTTCTTCGTCTATTTTCGTGCCGACGCTCTCGGAGTAATCGCGCGCAGAAGAAATCTCGCGCCCAAGAAACACAAGATCGCTGTGCTTGCCGAACGCGCGCGGCCCAAGCTTTTCACTCATTCCGTAGCGAGCAACGAGGTCGTGCGCGATGTCAGTCGCTTGCTGAATGTCGCTTGATGAGCCGGTTGTGATGTCTTTGAATTCCTGAAGTTCAGAAGCGTATCCGCCGAAAGCGACGGCAAGTTCCGCGAGAAACTGCGCGCGCGTTTTGAGTCGGCGCTCTTCGGTTGGAAGCTTTAAGGTATATCCGCCGGCAAATCCGCGGCTCACGATTGAAATTTTATGCACCGGGTCGGCGTCCTTTAACGCTGCCGAGACGAGCGCGTGGCCGGCTTCATGGTACGCAGTGATTTTCTTTTCTCGCTCGGATATCACGCGGCTTCTTCGCTCCGGACCAAGCATAACTTTTTCAATTGAATGAATGATTTCCGCCTGGCTCACAATTTTCTTATTGCGCCGAGCGGCCAAGATTGCTGCTTCGTTCATGAGGTTTGCGAGATCTGCACCTGAAAATCCCGGCGTGCGAACCGCGATTGTCCGTAAATCAACGTCTTTATCGAGTGGCTTTCCTTCGCTATGAATTTCGAGAACCGCTTTCCTGTCCTGAATGTCCGGCATGTCAAGCATCACGCGCCGATCAAAGCGGCCTGGGCGGAGAAGCGCGGCGTCAAGCACGTCAGGGCGGTTCGTCGCCGCAATCACAATCACGTTCGTGTCGCGGTCAAAGCCGTCCATTTCAACGAGGATTTGGTTTAATGTCTGTTCGCGCTCATCGTGCCCGCCGCCTAAACCAGTGCCGCGCTCGCGGCCGACGGCGTCAATTTCATCAATGAAGATAATCGCCGGCGCGGCGCGCTTTGCGGTCTGGAAAAGATCGCGCACGCGGGAGGCGCCAACACCGACAAACATTTCAACAAATTCGGATGCCGAGATGTGAAGGAAGGGGACATTACTCTCACCCGCGACCGCGCGCGCAAGAAGTGTTTTGCCAGTTCCCGGATATCCAATAAGAAGAACTCCACGCGGGATTTTTGCGCCGATATCCAAAAACTTTTTTGGATTTTTAAGAAAGTCCACGACTTCGCGCAATTCTTCTTTCGCCTCCTTGAGTCCCGCGATGTCTTTAAATAAAATGCGGTCACGAGAAACTGCGAAGAGCCGCGCGTTTATTTTTCCAAATGAGAACGCCTGATTCGCGCCTGTTTTTGCCTGACGGAAAAGCCAGAAAAAGATTATCGCTATTACAATGAGCGGGAGAAGCGTCGGAATTAAAATTTCAAGCCAATATTGCGTTCCGCCCGGCCCCTTTACGGAAACATCTATGGATTGAAGCTGTTTCGGATCTACGCCGTAATTCTTAAGCGTTTCAACGAGCCCGGACTCGGCTTCTTTCTGCGCCAAAACCTTGTCCCCGCTGTTAAGCACCACGTTTACGTCGTTGCCGGAAACCTCAATGCTTTTTACTTCTCCAGTGCCGATTTTTTGCGCGAGCGCGTTTAAAGAAAGCTGTTTCGGTTTTTCGCCATTCATCTCAACCGATGAAAAAGCGATCGCGAGCAACACGAAGAAAACAATTACTATGATGAGTTTTTTACTAAGATTTTTCATAAAATGGAAATTGGTAATTAGTAATTAATCGAATTATCCAACGACTAGTGGCAATTCTTTTTATTTCCTAATTACTATTTACTAATTGCTAATTACCTGCGTTATGCTTTGAGCTTCAGCGCGATTCTCCGTTCCTCGGGCTTTATGCTTTCAATAATAAAGACGTGTTCCTTGTCTCCGCTTAACCGCTTTTTCATTTCTTCAATGCTGCCAAATTCCGTAACGTGCAATTGCCCCTGGAAAGAACCGCCGAGATTGATAATCGCGCCGAACGGGTTCGTGGCATAAATAGTTCCTTTAACTTCCTGGCCTTCGCGGAAAAGCTCGCCGACCGTCTGCCACGGGTCGGACTTCAACGCTTTGAGCGAGAGCGAAATCTTGCCGTCCTTGATTTCAATAATTTTTACCCTGACAACGTCGTCAATTTTCACGATTTCTTTCGGGTTATCAACAGTACGCCAATCAAGTTCCGAGACGTGTATCAAACCTTCAACAGCCGGATTGTCGGTAAACTTCATAAACGCGCCGAAGTCGGCAACGCCCGAAATAATTCCCTCAACAATCTGTCCGACGGAATAATTCTTCACGAACTCGCGGCTTGAAACCTCGGACGCCTCGCGTTCGGAAACAACCAATTTATTTGAGCGCGAATTCGCGTCAATAATTTTCACTTTGATTTCTTCGCCGACAAGCTTCTGGAGCTCTTCAAGTATTTTCTCTTTTTCCTCAAACGTGGCCTTTGGATAATGGTCGTTTGAAAGCTGGGAAACCGGCAAAAAGGCAGGAATGCCGCGGATTTCGGAGATTAGCCCGCCCTTATTAGCGCTCATGATTTTAATGGCAATCGGCTCGTCTTTTTCCCTAAGCTCGGTAATTTCGCCCCATGCTTTCTGCCGTCCGGCTTCGGAGAGCGAGAGTTCCACAAATCCCTGCTCGTTATCAGTATCAACTATTTTCGCCTGCACCGTGTCGCCGGGATTCAAGTTCCGCAACAGTTCCCGCGCGTTTAACATTTCATCGTGATACACCACGCCGGTTCCGTATTTTCCCAAATCAATAAAAGCAATGTTTGCGCCTTTTTTTATGAGCGCGCCCGAGATAAGATCTCCCGCCTTTAAAAAGGCAAAAAGCCGCGGATCCGATTTAATTGCGAGTGGCAGGATAAGCGCGTCTTGTTTATAGTCTGTGTTTATCATACAGGGGAAAGATACTATACCCGCGGTTGAAAATCAAGCGAAACCGACGTATACTTATTACATATGACAATCAGTTATCAGGGGGATAATTACTTTAAAATTCAAAATGGCAACGATGTGATTCTTATAGACCCGACAAACGCGCGGTCGCTTAAAGGCGCGACGGCGGTGGTTTTAACCACGCTCCCGCCGGTTTTACCAGTGAGCCTTGAGGGCGGCCTCGTTGTTGAACATCAGGGCGAGTACGAAACAAAAGGCATTCATATTGAGGGTTGGAGCGTAGGACAAGACAACAGAACAGAAAAAACTATTTATCGCATCAGGTGGGATGATGTTGTAATCGGAATTTTAGGATATCTCGCCAAAGAGCCGGACCCCAAAATTCTTCTCGCTTTAAACGGCTGCGACGTCGTAATCATTCCCGCGGGCGGAAGTCCGAACATTCTACAATCATCAGCCGCAAAACTTGTCCGGCAAATCGAACCGAGCATTGTAATCCCTTCATTATTTAAAGACCCGAAGCCGTTTATTAAAGAATTCGGCGGAGATGAAACAAAAGAGGAAAAGCTTACGATAAAGAAAAAGGATCTTGTGCCGCACGCAATGAAAGTAGTGCTTCTTTCTTCATAATATGGCGCTTGAAACTCTTCATAACCGCATTCGAGAAATCCAGCGGGCTAATGATGATGTGAAGCGCCGGTGGCTTATCATTCTTTCTTCTGCTGCTATGATTATTGTCATCGGTCTCTGGTTTTTATATCTAAACGTGAGTATTCCGGCACTTATCCAAGGGAAACCAGACGTGAGCGCGAGTGGGGCAACTTCAACAATGGATTCGGCCCATTCGGCAAGCTCAGGACAAGTAAATCCGTCAGAAACAAGCATGTCCGCCGAACAAACAAACTCTCCGGAAAATGCGTCAGCATCGGAAGAGAACGATTCATTCTTTAGTGTTATCTCGCGAGGTGCTATAAATATCTGGAGTTCTTTCATTGGAAAAGTGGGTCTCGCAAAAGGCGAGGCGGGGGACCGCATCGGGCGGCTTATGGAATTTTTAGGACAGAGCCGCGAATTTTCAATAACCGCGACAAGCACGCAATTTAAACCGGAACAATAAATAGTTTGTCTCCCTACGGGAGATGTCCCGAAGGGACATATCGTAAATAGAAAAAACCATGGATAAATCAAAAGAAAAACCACCAGTGAGCATTGAGCGCATTGAGCCGCGCGAAATTACAGACGAGCTTCGCGAGTCATATCTTGATTACGCGATGTCCGTCATCATCGCGCGCGCGCTGCCTGATGTGCGCGACGGGATGAAGCCTGTTCAACGGAGAATTCTCTGGGCTATGTGGGACACCGGCCTTCTCCACACCGCGAAATTCCGCAAGTCAGCGAACGTAGTCGGAGAAGTGATGGGCAAGTACCATCCGCACGGGGACTCCGCGATTTATGACACGCTCGCCCGCATGGCGCAGGATTTTTCTCTGCGCTATCCGCTTATTGACGGTCAGGGAAACTGGGGTTCGGTTGACGGCGACGCGCCCGCCGCGATGCGTTACACCGAAGCGCGGCTTACAAAAATTTCCGAGGAACTTCTTTTGGACATTGAAAAAGAAACGGTTGAGTGGCAGCCGAACTACGACAGCTCGCGCGAAGAGCCGAAATATCTTCCCGCAAAACTTCCGAACTTGCTCTTGAACGGCGTCGTCGGCATCGCGGTCGGCATGGCGACTTCAATTCCTCCGCACAATTTAGTTGAAGTGCTTGACGCGATTATGCATCTTGCCGAGCATCCGGACGCTGACACGAAAGAGCTTATGCAGTTTATCCCTGGACCTGATTTCCCGACTGGTGGAGTCGTCTACGACAAAAAAGCGCTTGAGGAAGCGTATGCGACTGGACACGGTTCCGTTACGATGCGCGCCGTTGCGGAAATTGAGGAACGAACCCGTTCGACAAGCTCAGGGCAGGCAGCCGGCGGGTTCCAGATCGTCATCACGGAAATTCCGTATCAGGTGAACAAGTCAGACCTCATTTCAAAAATGGCGGACCTTGTAGTTTCAAAAAAAGTTGAGGGCGTTCGCGACATACGCGACGAGTCCGACCGCGAGGGATTCCGCATTGTGGTTGAGCTGAAACAAGACGGCGCTCCGCAAAAAGTTTTAAACCAGTTTTACAGCTACACCGAACTTCAGAAAAATTTCCATTTCAATATGCTTGCCTTGGTTGACGGCATTCAGCCACAGGTACTGTCACTCAAAGAAATTTTGAGCGAATACCTGAAGCACCGGACGGTCGTGGTCCGCAGGCGGACCGAGTTTGATTTAAAGAAAGCGAAGGAGCGGGCGCATATATTGGAGGGGCTCGTAAAAGCGCTTGACGCGATAGATAGAGTTATTGAGACGATTAAGAAATCAAAAGACAAGGATGACGCGCGGACAAACCTGATGAAAAAGTTTACTCTTACGGAGATTCAGGCAAACGCGATTCTTGAGATGCGACTCCAGACGCTCGCGGCGCTTGAGCGGCACAAGATTGAGGACGAACTCAAAGAAAAGAAAACATTTATTACGGAGTGCGAGATAATTTTAAAGAGCCCGAAGAAAATCGCGGAGATTATAAAACACGAAGCGGGGGAGATGCGGGCGGCGTACCCGAGCGCGCGAAAAACAAAACTTATCGCGTCGGGACTCAAAGAATTCAATGAGGAAGATTTGATTCCGCAGGAGGAAGTCATCGTGACGCTTACGAAAGATGGTTACATAAAACGCATGCCGCCGACATCTTTCCGCGCTCAGAAGCGCGGCGGGAAGGGGCTTATCGGCATTGAACTCAAGGAAGAAGACCAGATCTACGATATTCTCTCCGCGAACACGCACGACAACGCGCTCTTCTTCACCGACCGCGGGCGCGCGTTCCAGACAAAAGTGCACGAAATTCCGGTCGCAAGCCGCACCGCGAAGGGCAAGTCCGTGCATAATTTCCTTACGCTTTCGCAGGAGGAAAAAATTGCGGCAATCGTGACATATTCCAGCGAAGAGAAAAAATCCGGCTATCTCGTAATGGCAACGCGCGGCGGCGTCATTAAAAAGACCGCGCTCAAAGATTTTGAAAACGTGAGACGGAGCGGCATTATCGCTTTAAAGATTAAGCCAGACGATTCGCTTCGGTGGGTGCGGCGTTCAATAGGAGTGGATGAAATAATTATGGTTACGGCGCAAGGACAATCTATTCGGTTTAAAGAGAAAGATGTGCGGCAAATGGGAAGAACCGCTGCCGGTATTCACTCAATGCGCCTCAAGAAGGGCGACATCGTCGCGGGACTTGATATAATAAGAAGTGACAAGAAAGTACAGGGAGCGAAACTGCTTGTTGTAATGGCGCACGGCTTCGGAAAACAAACACCGCTCAAGGAATATAAGGTTCAGCACCGCGGAGGGTCCGGAATTAAAACCGCGAAAGTTACGCCAAAAACCGGCGTCGTAATTGATGCGCGGATTGTAGGCGAAGAAATGGAAGAAGTAATCGCGTTTTCTTCAAAGGGACAGGCGATACGAAGCAAGATAGGGCAAATTAGAATTGCCGGACGCGCGACGCAAGGAGTCAAAGTCATGAACCTTGAAGAAGGGGACAGCCTCATCGGCATCGTATGCCTCTAGAGAATTTTTAAGTCTTCGTTCTGGTTTCTGTTAATTACTAATTCCTAATTTCTAATTACTACCCCTAATGAACTTCAGTAAAAATCAAATCATTCTCATGGGCGCGGCGCTTTTAATCGTGCTTGTGCTTATCGGTATCGCCGTTGTTCCAGCTTTCCAAAAAGGCGGCGGCAACGACAAAACAAAAATCACGGGGGCGCTTTCAATTTGGGGCGTTTCAAAATCGCGCAGCGAGCTTGATACCGTGATTGCGAGTTTCAACGCCGTTTATCCCAAGGTTACCGTTTCCTACCGCAACTTTGAGACGTACGGCGAATACCAGCAGGCGCTTCTTGAGGCGCTTGCTTCCATATCCGGCCCGGACATTTTCATGATTCGCAACACGGACTTGCCGAGGATGATTAATAAAATTGTGCCAATCGGAAGCGATGCGCTTCCTGCTGCTACGCTTCTTGACGCGTTCCCGCAGGTCGTCCGACAGGATTTTGTTCAGCAAAATTATACGTACGCGCTGCCGCTTTCAATTGACACGCTCGCGCTCTATTACAACCGCAATCTTCTTGACCAAGCGACAGTCGCCGCGCCGCAGACATGGGAAGATTTTTCGGCGATTATTCCTAAACTTACCAAGTACGATTCGTCGGGGAAGATAACGCAGTCGGGCGCGGCAATCGGAAGCTCGGTGAAAAGCATTACGGACGCGCCTTCAATTCTTGAACTTTTAATGCTTCAGAACGGCACCGCGATGGTCTCGCCGGATTTTTCAAACGCGACATTCGCGAATTCCCCCGAGGGCGTGAACGCCTTGAAATTCTATACACAATTTTCAGATACGCGCAGCAAGACATATGCGTGGAACGACGGCTTCGCGAATGATCGCGACGCGTTTGCGCAGGAAAAAACCGCAATGATGTTCGGGTTTGCCTCGGCGATTCCTGACATCAAGGCGCGGAATGCTTTCTTAAACTTCGGAGTCATCCCCGCGCCTCAGCCGGCAAATGCGGCGGTCGCAAACAGAGTTTCGTTCCCGCAATATTACGGCCTCGCGGTTTCCCGCCAATCGCAGCAACAGGCGCTCGCGTGGGAATTTATAATGGACGTTACAATGAGCCCGACTGCGGCGCAGCAGTATTTTGCCGCAACTCGCAAACCGCCCGCATTAAAGAGCGTTGCGATTACTGACCAGAACGACGTAGAACTTGGGGCGTTCGCGCGACAGACGCTTACCGCCCGCTCATGGCCGCAAATTGACGAGGACACAATCAGCGCGGCGCTTTCGCAGGCTATTATGGAGGTAAACACAAATGCCGCGATTGCCGAGACGGCGCTCCGCAAGGCGCAGGATGCGGTTACGGCGCTAATGGGAAGAAAATAAAATGAAAAAATATTTATTTATTGCTTTAGCTTACTTCCTTCCCTTCGTCGCGGGGGCGCAGAATATTTGGGCAGGCGCTACCTGCAGTTCTAATCCTAACGCGCCAAAAATCACAACCGGCGGGCCTACTGGGCCGTGCAGTTTTTGCGACGGCATTATCGTAACTTCGAATATTATCAACTACATGGTTCAAATCGCGATTTTAGTCACAATCGTAATGATTGTTTATGGCGCAATTTTAATGATGACATCCGCCGGAGATACCAGCAGGTTTGGAAGCGGGAGGTCAAAGATTACAAGCGCGATTATAGGGCTCGTGATTGTTGTTCTCGCATGGCTTCTTGTAAATGAGGTTTTTCATATTCTTACCGGCGGAGCTAATGTCCCATGGTCGCAAGTAAGGTGCGAGTGATATAATCTAACCAATGAAGTGCGGTGCAAAAAAAAGTAGTTTTGTTGTTTTCCTTACAGCATTGACAATTTTAATAGTCATTGGCCCAAGTTTTGTTTTGGCACAAACTGGCTACTTGACAAATCCGCCCGCTGCGGGCGGCGGTGTAAATCCGCCTGCAACTGGCTACAGAACAAACCCTCCCGCAGCTGGTTATGGGACAAACTCAAGCGCTTTACAGGGACTCCAAAACCCTCTCGGTCAAAACACCACAATTTATTCTCTTCTTGATTCAATTGTCGGCTGGCTTATAACACTCGGCGGGGCAATCGCTGTGCTTATGATTATCATCGGCGCTTTTCAGATGCTTTTTTCTGGCGGCGATCCTGAACGGTTTAAAAGGGGCAGGCAGACGATTCTATACACCGTGATAGGGTATGGTATAATCATACTTGCAAAAAGCATTACTTCGCTTATTCAATACATGCTGAATGTATCATAGTAATTGAAATAATCCTGAAAGGTCGAGGATTACACTAATAAAAATCAAAAAAATGTTTAAAAAAATTATGTGGGGGCTGGGAGCGGCTGTTTTGCCGGTTATTGCGGGCGCGCAGGCAGGTCCGGGGGGCTTCAATCTCCCAAACACAGCGGATTATGGCACGTCTGGCCAAATCTCAAGCCTTGGTAATGCCATAGTGAATTGGATGTTTTACATCCTTCTCATTCTCGCCGTCATTTTCATTGTTTATGCAGCATTCCTCTATCTCACCTCCGGAGGTGATGAAGAAAAAACAGGAAAGGCGAGGCAGATGATTATTGCCGCTGTCATTGCAATAGCAATCGCGATTCTCGCGAAAGGAATGGTCGGTTTTGTCCTTAATTTCTTTGGCCAGGGCACAGCAACACCGCTTGGCCGATAAATAAAATTCCTCGATGTTGAAAGGCATAAAAAACAGTATTACGTTTCTTGCGTTATCTGCGCCAACGTTCGCGTTGGCGCAGGTTTCTCATGCAGTTGATACGCCACAAGGAGTCGTTAATCTAATCGTAAGCATAACCAATTGGGCGTATTATCTTCTTCTCATTCTTGCGGTACTCTTTATTGTATACGCCGCGTATATGTTTCTTTTTTCGCAAGGGGACACAGAGAAGCTTGAGAAAGCAAAGAAACAAATTGTGTATGCCGTGATTGCGGTTGCGATCGCAATTCTTGCAAAAGGCATTATTGCGTTTACGCAAAACATTTTAGGGGCGGGCACTGCGGACACATCGCAACCTTCTATTAACAACTTTGGTTCGCCTATACTAGGCCAGCCAGGAAATTTTAATGCAACCCCACCCGATCAAAGAGGAGTACCTGGCGGACCAAGTTTCTAGACCGGTTTTGTAAGTTGAAACCCCCGAAATTCCTTTCGGGGGTTTTTATTTGTCGCTAAATAAAACGCCCCAAGAAAGATCCTGCCTTTCTTGGGGGTTAATTTTTTACTACATATTGCGCGCCTCTACTGTTGTTACACCCTTACCGCTTAACCTAAAGATTCCTCTCTTTGTTCCAAGATTAACATTTATGTTTCCCGGAACTAATGTGTCTAATTTTCCGTTCGCAAACAAAATAAATGTGGAGTCTTCGATGTAAAAGAGGTACCGACTTCCTGGCGGCGTACTAATCCGTGGCGTCCACGCCGAACTTAACTTAAAGTCCTTGAATTGTCCCAGCGCTAAAACAATTTCCGCCTGTTCGAATGGTTGCTGTGCGCTTGATTTTTGATTATTTGCCGCACTGTAAATCCACATTATTACCACAACCGCGATTATAATAATCACGAGGCTTCCGATTAGTACCTTGAGTGCTTTTGGGGAAGCATTTCCTTTCCCATTAATGACGTGAGACATAATTACCTCCCTCCTTCATTTGTTAATTTTCCAAGTAATCCACCCAATACCCCAATTTCTCCTTCCACAGAAACTACGCTTTTCTTTACCTGAGGATCAAGCGCAACATCCACGCTATTCAAGGCAACTTGAGGTGATGCGCCAAGTTTACGCATAGTGATTTTAGCCATTGCTAATTTGGTCAGGTATGCATTTTTCTTAGCTTTTACCTGTTGTTCTTTCTCAAACGCTTCTTTTGTTTCTTTCTCGAAAGAAATGTCGGAAAGTTCAAACTTCCTAATATCAATTCCGTACAACGTTTCGATTCCCGACTGAGAACTTCCCTGCGTTTCAGAAAGCATTTTCTTGATCCAATCCCAGTGAGAATTGTAGAATTCTATTAGATCTTTTGCTTCCACTCTCTGCCCTATAAATTTACAATCTTGAACACCACAACCGTTTTTTTGATGTTCTTCATGTGGAAGTGTTCCCAGACGAAGAAAAGCGTTGATAATGTCGGCAATTGCGTGGCGCGATTGTATGAAATCCTCTCCTTTATATACACCACCCAACGCTCCTAACTTCGCTTCTATTCCGGCCACAATACCACTCTTAATAATGCTTTCCGACATTGTTACGAAAACATTACGATTTTCTTCATCCCTAACATCTGGATTTGCCCTATATTGAAGCGAACCAACACATGTTAAGTGAAGCTTATCAAAAGTGGTAAATCCAGTTTTTACTTCTACGGAGATAACCTCCATGGAAATAAATTTTACCTCCTCAAATGGTAAGCGAAGATTTAGTCCTTCATACAACACTCTTGTACGTTTTCCAAATCGTTCAACTACTCCGAAGTTGTACGCTGGGATGCTTATAGTGAGAAAAAGTGTGGCAATAATTATAATAATTACGCCGCCCACAAGACACATTAATTCAACAAACCACGGGAGGCCAAACACGTTTGCCGCGTAGTAAATACATACCTCAAGAATACCCGCTACTGCAAAAAAGATTGTTCCTGGCAGCAAAAGCGGCCTTGGTTTCTCCAGAAACTTTTCGCCGCTTGTAACAACTTTCGAAAGCGTTCCTTTCAGAAAATTTATTATCTCTGCTTTCATTGATTTTTCCTTTCTTAAATTAGAGTTTTTAATTGTTTAATAACTGGTCATATTCTAGCACGAGAGCACGGATTTGTCAAACAGCGAAAAATTGGTGTTATTATGTAGAAAACCTAGGAAAAATGCGGTATTTTATGGCGCAACTGAAATAGTAGAATTTACTAATAAAAACTCCCTTGCTGTTAACAAGGGAGTATTTTAGAAAGTTAGCACTACTACTAATTTATACCATGAATAAAATTGTATCCTAACTCTACACAAAAGGCCGTTATGAATCTTTTCCGCCTTGGCGAATTAACTTATATGGCTGGATTGTAATGGAAAATATATATCCGTCATACCTATTTCCATTTATTAGTCCCGAAAGTACCAACGCCCCATCTGCGTGATTTTCTTCTAAAAACTTCTGGATTTTCTCCGCACTTCCTAAAGTAATACATGGAAGGATTCTATCATCGAGGTCGGAAGAATTTATTGAACCACGATCAATCTCTGGGTTGTTGCCTGAACCATCAATTGTCAACTCTGATAAAACGGTTGGATTGCATATGAATTCTATAGAGAGACCGAGTATCAACATTTCTTCCTTAAATTTTTCGATATCTTTCTTACAGTCAGTCATTGTTAGTAGTTTTAACAGTTTTGAAAAACCCATGTTTACCTTTTCCATAGCACAACTCCTTTCTTATAATTTTGTCTCGTATTTAATGAATTAAGTTTCTATTAAAATAATACCGCGAAAAACTTTATTTGTCAAATAGCAGAAACGCTGGTATTATGAGGGGAATTAGCCCATGAAATCAGGGTTACCCCGTAAATAGTTATGTAACTACACGGGGTTCATGCCTCCGTGGCGGAACTGGCATACGCGCAGCGCTTAGGACGCTGTCCCGCAAGGGTTAGAGGTTCAAATCCTCTCGGAGGCACAGGAAGAAATAATTAACATTAGTAAAAAAATAATTTCAAAAACATGGGCAAAATTATTCACACATATCAAGACAGCACATCAATTTATCCCAGCGAAATAGAATTACTTTTAGACAGTAATGAAAAGGTAACGATTGGCAATTCAATTTCTGGAATCAAAATTTATGAGCAAATATTTTTTATTTTTCCTAAATTAATTTGGAGATGCGATAATCCATCGGTTATTGAAAAATGTTTTCCCATACTGAAAACTGATTTTTTAGGTAGTCCACTTGAACAAATAGCGTTGGATATTATTAAAAGATTTAAGACAAAAGTTGAGCTGGTTTCCTTTTTAGTAAATTTAAAGGTGTGAAAAAAGTAAAAGACGCAATAATAACTTTTGCCTTTATTTTACTCATAAGATTTAAAATAATAAAAGAAAAAATGAATAAAAAAGAAAAATATGATATTGCGTTTCGTATGGCAACCAGGGCTTCTACTGGACTTTCTTTTATAAAAAACTACTTAGACTCAGAAAGATGTCGGCTCGACGGTTCAGCTTATTTAAGATCCCTTTATATTTTATTGTCTTATAACACCGAATTAATCTTAAAATCCAGAATTGTAATGAAGGATAATTTTTTGAATAAAAATGAAGTCAATAAAAAATTGAAAGCTTTATTGCATAACATAGAAAAAATGGGCAAGGACATAGGAAATGCCGAATTACTAAAATTAGGCATAAATACAATCACCAAGAATGGGGATAAATATATATTTATAACTACCGATAAAAAAGAAATTTATATAGAAGATTTTGCAGATATCAGATATGATTTCATTGAGGGAAAAACAAGAACAACGGATGGTCAAGAATATGAAAGAATAAATGGATATACAGAACAATTGCGGTCTATCTTGCAAAAAACAAAAGAAGAAAATGATAAGGATGCTAAAGCTTAATTAAGGGTTAACCACAAGTACCAAAGCTATTTCTCCTTTCTCCTTACGCCGTGAAAGGCGGAGTGGACTTCGCGGAGCTCTTTATTTGTGAGATGTGTGTAGATTTGGGTTGTCGCGATATTCGCGTGGCCAAGGAGTTCCTGCACCGAGCGGAGATCGGCGCCGTTTACTAATAAGTCGGTGGCAAACGAGTGACGCAAGAGATGCGGATGCACTTTTTTAGCGATACCGGCTTTGCGCGCATAAAAATCAACAAGGCGCTCCACCGCGCGCGGAATTACGCGTCCCAAAACTTTCGGGACTTTGGCTTTTGAAATGCTTACAAAGAGCGCTTCTTCCGTGTCGGTGCGCTTATCAAGATACGCTTTGAGTTTTTCCTTCGCGGTAGGGGAGAGGAACACAACGCGCAATTTGTCGCCTTTTCCGCGGATTGAAATCTCGCCGCGTTTCCAATCAATATACCTATCAAGCGAGCAGAGCTCCGAAAGGCGGAGGCCGGTTGAAAACAGCGTTTCTAAAATCGCCCTGTCGCGGAGCGAACGAATATCGCTTCCGGCAGGAGTGCCAACGAGCCGCTCAAGCTCGTCATAACTCAATACTTCTATTTCCCGCCGCGTTACCTTAGGCAGTTCAATCATCTCAGGAGAGAGCGCTTTCATCCCGCGCTTTATGAGATATTTTAAGAAGCTGCGTATCGCGATAACGTAATAGCTCTGCGTTATTTTTTTAGTATCTCCTTTTGCGAGTTTCAATCGGAAATTGCGGACCGTGTCCTGCGTTATGTCGCGCGCCGATCGTATTCCTGATTCCTTTATGAAAACCTTGAGGTAGCGCCCATAATTTTCCTGCGTTTTTCGGGAGCGGTTTTTTTCAATTTCAAGATAGGAAAGGTAATCCTGCATCAATTTTTCAATCTCTGTCATATCTTTATTGTACATTATTGTGCGACACCCGTTGGAAACGGGGCAGGCACCATTTCGGACGGAATTTTGACAATCAAACATATTTGCGGTACGATTGAGATATATGCTTACTAAACGTAAAAAGCAGACGGTCATAAAAGAACACCAAAAACACGATCGGGATACCGGCTCGGCGGAGGTGCAAATCGGCATTCTTACGAAGCGTATCAGCGAACTCGCGAACCATTTAAAGAAAAACGCGAAGGATCATCACTCGCGCCGCGGGCTTATTATGATGGTAGGGAAGCGGAGGAAGTTTTTGGAATATTTAAAACACACGAACGAGAAGAAATACGAAAAGCTCGCGAAGAAACTCGCGATTGAGGCGTAACAGCAATTCATGCACATTTATCCAAACCACCGCGTAGGAATTTTTATAGACGTCCAAAACATTTATCACTCCGCGAAAAACCTTTACGGCTCGCGCGTTAATTTTCAGGAGTTGATGAAGTCACTCGTTTCGGATCGCCCGCTTGTCCGGGCGTTCGCGTATGTCGTGAAGAGCGAAACGGCGCTTGGCGAAGAGTCGTTTTTTGACGCGCTTGAAAAAACCGGCATTGATTTGCGCGTAAAAGATTTGCAGATATTCGCGGGAGGCGTCAAAAAAGGCGATTGGGACGTAGGGCTCGCGGTTGACGCGATCCGCATGGCGCCTGCGCTTGATGTCGTGATTCTCGTGACCGGCGACGGCGACTTCGTGCCGCTCGTCGAATACCTCAAGTGGGGGATGGGCAAGCAGGTTGAAGTCGCGGCCTTTTCGCGCACGACGTCGAGCCGGCTCAAAGAAGCGGCTGACACGTTTATTGAAATTGAAAAAATCCAAAAGATTCTTTTGAAGATAAACAAGCGGAAACAAGAAAGAAAGTAATCAGCGAATAAAAACAACAAATAAATGAACTTAAACCGGAAGACATATAAAACCACGCTTGACGGCGAGGATCTGAGCTTGGAGTTTTCAGAACTTGCGGGACAGGCAAACGCGGCCGTTATCGGGAGATTGGGGCAGACCGCAGTTTTAGTAACCGCGGTGATGGGGAAAAATGACGTAAGCGGAGATTTTTTCCCGCTTTCCGTTGATTACGAAGAGCGGTTTTACGCGGCCGGGAAAATATTGGGAAGCAGGTTTATACGGCGCGAAGGAAAGGCGTCGGATGACGCGATTCTTTCGGGCCGCCTTATTGACCGCACTATGCGGCCGCTTTTTGACCCGCGTTTGCGGCGCGAAGTTAAAATCGTCGTGACGGTTCTCGCGTACGATGAGAAAAACGACCCCGATATCATTTCGCTCATTGCGGCATCCGCCGCGCTCGGAGTTTCAAATATTCCGTGGGGCGGGCCGGTTGCCGGCGTGAAACTCGCGTCGTCAGAACCGCGCGAATCCGATGCTTTTTACACATCAACGTTTGCCGGCACGGAAACTCAGATCAATATGATTGAGCTTGAAGGAAAAGAAATCCAGGAAAATCTTGCGGCTAAGCTTTTTGCCGACGCCCAGAAAAAAATCGGCGAACTTGTAACATTCCAGAAAGCAATCATTAAGGAAATCGGAAAACCGAAAGAGAACGTCGCGCTTCCCGAGCCCGACCAAGAGACGCTTTCTTTCGTGCAAAAGTTTTTGAGCGACAAACTCGAAACAGCGATGCGGGAAAAAACGCTTGATGCTTTGAAGGACGAGCTTTTCAAACAGGCAGAATCAGAAACCGGGCTCAATAAAGCGCTCATGCTTGGAATCTTTGAAGATTACATTGACGCATTCGTGCACACAGAAGCAATCAAAAAAGGAAAGCGCCCCGACGGACGGAAATTTGACGAAGTGCGCGATCTTTATGCTGAGGTTGGAATTTTAGAACGGACACACGGCTCGGCGATTTTCATGCGCGGCACAACGCAAATTCTCGCGGTTACAACTCTCGGCTCGCCGGCCGCCGAACAACTAATTGAGACGATTGAGTTTTCGGGAAAGAAACGGTTTATGCTCCACTACAACTTCCCGAGCTTCGCGACGGGGGAGATAAAGCAATCGCGCGGTCCAGGACGAAGAGAAATTGGGCACGGCGCGCTCGCGCTCAAAGCGCTTATTAATATGATTCCGTCAAAGGACGAGTTTCCGTACGCAATCCGCGTCGTTGCTGAAACACTTTCTTCAAACGGATCGTCATCAATGGCATCAACGTGCGCCGCGTGCCTTTCGCTTATGGATGCCGGCGTGCCGATCAAAAAACTCGTCGCCGGAATCGCGATTGGCCTTATGTCTGACGAGCGCGAATATAAAATACTTACCGACATTCAAGGACCGGAGGACCACTATGGCGACATGGATCTTAAGATTGCCGGAACACGCGACGGAATAACTGCGATTCAGATGGACGTGAAAATCAACGGCATTGACGCAAAAATTTTTGCCGACGGGCTCGCCGCGGCACAGAAAGCGCGATTCCATATTTTGGACGTGATGGAAAAGACACTTCCCAAATACCGCGAAACCGTTTCAAGCTACGCGCCGATTATTATGAAGATTCCGATTCCTCAGGATAAAATCGGCTTGCTCATCGGGCCGGGCGGACGGACTATCAAAGGAATTATTTCAGATGTCGGCGAAAACGTCGCGATTGATATTGAACAAGAAAACGGGCAGGCGGAAGGATACGTGTTTGTGTCTGGCACTGATCGCGTCGCGGTTGAAAAAGCATTCGCGATAGTTAAGGGACTCACGAGGGAATACACGGTCGGCGAAATTATTGAAGGCCCGATTGTGAGAATTCTTGAGTTCGGCGCGATTGTTGACTTGGGCGGCGGGAAAGACGGTATGATTCACGTTTCGGAACTTAAGGAAGGATTCACAAAACGAGTGGAGGATGTACTGCACATCGGAGACCGCGTAACGGCAAAAGTTATCCGCGTAGATCCCGAAGGTAAGATCGGCCTTTCGCTTAAAGCAATGGGGAAGCCGGCCAGTTAATTTTTCTTAGTTTATAAAAAGCCCGCCGCACTGGCGGGCTTTTTATGCTATTCACTATCCCGCTTAATTTGAAGAATTTACGTCCTGAGCTCGCCGAAGGACTATCCACAGATATCGTAAAATCCCAGAGTGGTATAATAACTGCAATGGAAAACAATACATTCCCTGGCGGGGGGATTCCGCAAAGCAAAAGTCCGACTGTCCCAACGCCAACTCGTTCAATCGGTACAGGCGAAGGCGAAGTTCCGCTTGCTCCGCCAATTCAAAATGTCACGATGCGTACGATGGGCTCGGATATAAAGTCAATGCAACAGAGCGGGGGAGGCGCGCCTACGCCTTACACTCCTCAGGTCAGCAGTATGCCACCAAGACCCCCGGCTCCGCCGGCTCCTCCGACAAATTTGCCGTCCGGGCAATTTGGCGCACCGCAGTTTGGAGGAGGGATTCCACAGCGGCCTCCGGTTGTTACGCCTCCGAGCATTAGGCCACAACCGCAAGCTCCGCAACCAATGCCCCCAACAAGCCAGTTTCCGCCAGAGGCCCCGAAAAAATCCGGGCATGCCGCGGTAACGGGAATTATCGTTTTTCTTGTTATTGTCGCGCTAGGCCTTGCTGGTTACTTCTTCGTTTATCCATATCTTTCCCCATCAACTCCTGTTGTTACGCCGCCTGCCGCAGTAACAACTCCGCCCCCAGTAACAACACCCGAAGTTACACAACAGCCCATTGTTCCGCCGCCTGAGGTTCCAACACATTCATCACTCTTCAATATTGCGGCGGACGCGACAACAGAGGCTCAGCTTCGCCAACTTACACCCGATACTCTAAAAACGGCTATTCAATTTTCAACTGCCGAGGTGCCAATTCTTAAAGAAATCGTAATCAGAACAGGCGAACCGGATGGTGGAGGCACGATTGAACCCTTCAATAGATTAGCGCAAATGTTCGCACCACTGACATTTAATCCCGAAATAGTTAAAAGCTTTGAATCGGACTTCACATTCTTTATTTATACCGACAAAACGGGTTCATGGCCAGGTATAATCGCGAAACCAAAAGCCGATGCAACTATCGCAACGCTTAAAACAAGTGTTCAAAATATTGAAACAAGCGGAGAAGCAAAAGGATTTTATCTTTCAGACCCCGGCACAACGACAGGATGGAAGGATGGAAAAATAAATTCTCTCGTAACACGGTACGCATCGTTCTCGCAAACCGGCGCTTCTTTCAACTACGCATGGCTTCCCAATAATTCGCTTCTTATGAGCACGAGCTACACGGGAATGAAAGAGGCAGTAAATAGATTGGGATATTAAAGAAAGTATCTAGTATTTAGTATTAAGAAACAAAGAAAGCGGCCTAAATAGTGCCGCTTTCTTGTATCTTGCAGAGCATTTTCGGCATGATATACTGGAAATAATGAATCCCGTTAGAGAAGGCAATGTTTAAAGCATATGTTTCATAAAATAACAAAGATTAAAAATAATATATTTATTATACCTAGCAAATACGGAAGCGCCCTTTCTGATATAATTGGTGTACTAGGTTTGATTTTAAACAAAAAGGTTCGAGTAATAACGTTAGGAATCGCGTAAGGCGCTTCCTTTCTCTAACGGGATGAATACAACAGCGGACAGAGAAAAAAGCCTTTTGAAGCATAAAAAAGAAATTGAGACGCAGCTCAAAAAACTCGGCAGCGGTTTTGTTGATTTTGGAAACGACGTTGATCCAGACGAGGAAACCGAGGAAAGCGAAGAAAAATCAAATCGCATGGGCGTGAAGCGCGTGTTTGAGAATCAGCTTAAAGAAATTAATAAAACGCTTGAATCGCTTAAAAAATCAAAGAAGGGAAATTCTTCCGCCAAACCGCGGGCAGGCAAGAAGTAACTATGAGCTCGGTTCCGAAGCTTTATGCCGCAGAACTTGACGGCATCACCGCGGAACTCATCGAAGTGGAGGCCGATCTTAACGTCGGCCTCCACTCATTTAATATTGTCGGGCTTGCTGATAAGGCGGTTTCTGAGGCGAAAGAGCGGGTTAACTCTGCTCTAAAGAATTCCGGCATCAAACCGCCGACGAAAGAAAACCGGCGGATTACTATTAACCTCGCGCCGGCCGACGTAAAAAAGAGCGGGGCGCATTTTGACCTTCCGATTGCCGTCGCGTACCTTCTCGCGAGCGACCAATTAAAGCCTTTTAAAACCGACGACAAAATTTTTATCGGCGAGTTGTCGCTTGATGGGAGTGTGCGACCGGTCGCGGGCACATTGAATATCGCCCGGCTCGCGCAGCGCAAAAAAATTCCCATTGTCTTTGTCCCGCGCGAAAATGCGCGCGAAGCCGCCGTTATTAAAAATATACAAGTAATTCCGGTTGGTAATGTGCGCGAACTTATTGAGCATCTTGAGGGAGCGAAACTGATTACGCCACAGCCGTTTACGGAAATTGTACCGGGACATCCGCCATCATCTGTTTCGCTTTCAGACATCAAGGGACACGAGGCCGCAAAGCGGGCACTGCTTGTCGCGGCTGCCGGCGGACACAATGTGCTTTTCTCGGGGCCGCCGGGAACCGGCAAGACGATGCTTGCGCAGGCGTTCGCTTCAATCCTTCCACCACCGTCAATTGACGAGGCAATTGAGATTACGCAAATCTACAGCGCTGCAGGACTCACTGCAAGCCAACCGTTCATGAGCTGGCGCCCGTTTCGCTCACCGCACCACTCGGCGTCGCTCGTTTCACTCATGGGCGGTGGAGCAAACCCGAGGCCAGGCGAGATAAGTTTGGCGCACCGCGGCGTGCTGTTCTTGGACGAAATCCCTGAGTTCCATCGCGACGTACTTGAGGGGCTTCGCCAACCGCTTGAGGACGGGAAAATTCATGTCGCGCGCGCGAAGCGGACGCTTACGTTTCCGGCGCGCTTCGCGCTTCTTGCCGCGATGAATCCGTGCCCGTGCGGATATTTTGAAGATTCCGAAAAAGAATGCCGATGCACGGCACATGAAATTATGCGCTATCAAAAGAAAATTTCGGGACCATTACTTGACCGCTTTGATATTCAACTTGAAGTTCCAAGAATTCCAATTGAGGAATTACGGAAACAAAGCGCGGCGTCAAATGATGATGAGTACCGGACGCGCGTGCGAAGCGCGCGGGCGCGCCAGTACGAACGGTTTAAAACAGTTTCCGGCGTATACGCGAATGCCGATATGAGCTCAAAACTCGCGGAAGGATATGCCGCGCTTGATTCGGCGGGCGAACAATTCTTGAAACGCGTGCTTGAGAAAAATTTCGTTTCGCCGCGCGGATATTACCGAATTTTAAAAGTTGCGCGCACGATTGCCGACTTAGAACAATCTGAACGCGTTTCACAAAACCACCTCGCGGAAGCGTTTCAATACCGCGTCAAAACAGGGGAGTAGATTATTTATTTGTAGACGTGGCCGCCAGCTTCATAGTTACAACTGGCGAAATAGCGTTGGGCAAGATAAGCGTGCCGTTACCTGATGTAAGAACATCAATGTAGTTAGGATTGTAAATTTTTACGAGGTTCGAATCAACGTTGTAACGTTCTGCGATAAGCTGAAGCGTGTCATTCTCGGAAACAGGGTAGAGAATCCCCGAAACCGGCAAAATTGATAGCGTTTGGCCCATAGCAACTTTCGAGCTGATGCTCGGATTTGTCGTTTTTATTGTTTCCACCGAGATTCCGAACTTTTTTGCGATGCCTTGCAGAGTTTCTCCGCGTTTTACTTTATACGTCTGCGCGCCGCCTTCTTTTTTTATAAGCGTCGTAAACGGATCGAGCGTGCCCATCATTGCGGACCCGTTTGTGGCAATAACCTGCTCTGTTTTACTGGCCGCGGACGAAAACTGGCCGGCAACAGCGAGAAGGCTTGCATCAAGATTATATTTTCCAATTTCTTCGCTTATAGTTTTTGCGCTGTCACGCTCTCCTGCGTGCGCAAGCGTATATACAGCGATTTGATGCGCCGCAATTGCGGATATCGCAAAAATGACAAGCCACGCCGATCCGGTCTTTATTTGGGGCATGGCCGCCTTCAAAACCTGCCTGCGCAGGCAGGCACCCTTCTTAATAAAGGTCAAAATGTGTAGTAGAATACGAATGAAACCAGTATACCATAAACATTATGCGCGCGCAAAAACGCTACGGTCAAAACTTTCTTAAAAACCCTGAAAAAATCAGGCATATCGTTGAGTCGCTCGATATCCAACCAGGCGATATTGTTGTTGAAATCGGGCCCGGTCACGGAGAGCTCACGGAGAGAATTATGAATTATGAAGTACGAATTATGGGGGTAGAAAAGGATATGAGACTTGCCGCAGAACTAAAAAAGAGGTTTCAAAAAAATCGGAATATTGAGATTGTTTGCGGGGATGCTCTCAAAGTACTGCCTAAAATTATCTCCGACTACTCACTACAAACTACTCACTACAAACTAGTGGGGAACATTCCGTATTACATTACCGGGCATCTCCTGCGGATACTCGGCGAGCTTCCTAAAAAACCGAGCGTTATAGTGCTTACCGTTCAAAAAGAGGTCGCTGAACGCCTTGCGGCGCATCCTCCCAAGATGAATCTTCTCGCGGCGAGCGTGCAAGTGTGGGCGGAACCCAAAATCATTGAAATAATTCCGCGAAGCGATTTCTCGCCTCAGCCAAAAGTTGATTCGGCCATCATTAAACTTGTCATGCTCCCCAAAGATAAAAGCATTATTACTGAATCGTATTACCCGTTCATCCGCGCGCTTTTTAAGCAGCCACGAAAGACGGTTTTAAACAATTTAAAGACCCTCGAAATTCCTCAAGAAACTCTTTTGGGGCTGCTTAAACAGTACGGGGTTGATCCTCACTCGCGCCCGCAAGATTTAGGCGTCCAAATTATTAAAAATCTTGCCCGCGATAGTGTATAATAAGAGGACAAAAATGTTTCAAAACAGGCGGTTTGTCATTGCAATTTTTATTGTTCTTATCGGAGCAGGGATTTCATTCTGGATTGTAAATTCAAAGTCCAAAACCGGGAACGTTGCGTCGCTTTTTGAAATCATCCGGTCCGGAGTTGATTCTGGACGTTTTGCGACTTCAAGCGTGGTCGCGACCAACACCGATTCCGCGGTACAGCAAAATCCTAATAGTATTACCGAGCGGGTTATTCAGCGCTATCAGCAGGAAATTTTTAATGCAAATAAGTTTGGCGTGGGCACAAGCTCTCCAATCACCGTGCCGAATGAGGCGACGCTGGGCAATATTATAAGCGACGAACTTTCTCGTGGTATTGCAATAAAACACTACGAAACAAAAGATATAAAAATCTCAAACGATTTCAGTAAGGAAGCCGCGCTCGCGTATCTTAAAAATATCCAAAACACGTACATAAAAAATTTTCACGGACAGGATGACCAATACTTAGCGATGGTCGCTGATGCTGTTATAAACCAGAGCGCGGAAAAGCTTCAGGGCTATCTAACTACGACTTCTGACCAAATCACTGATCTTCTTGCGATTACCGCGCCGCCTAATCTCGCCTCGTTTCATCTTGATTTTATAAACGCGTGGAACGAGCGCTACGAGCTAGGAAAAGCTGTCCTTGATGGCAATCAAGATAGTTTAAAACCGCTTGCCGCGCTTCAAGGACTTTCGGATGCGGTAAATAATGAGGAACAGTTACTCGCGTCATTTCAAAATACACTTAGCAAACTTTAATCGTAACAATAAAACATGGATTCTAAAGGATTAAAATTCATTGCGATATTGCTCTCCGCGACAATTGTTTTAGGCGCTAGCTTGCCGTTTATTTCCTATGCCCAAACGAGCGGGGACGACGCTAACACTCCGGCAACAAGAAACCTCGTACCATCGCCGGATCTCGCAAATCCCAATAATATCATTGCTCCAGCTCCAACGGCTGAAAAGCTTATAGATGAGAAAAAAGCTTCTACAAATAAATGTTTTATAAAAACGGGCATGAACATGCTTCTCCAAGAAGTTACCGGACTTATATCAAGCGGCATATCAAGTGGCCTCAGCTTTCTCACTGGAGGAATCATTGGGGGCGAGCAGCGTGTAAAAGAAACTGGACTTAGAGATATTGTGAATACACAGTCCATCCAGACATGTATCACCGACATAATGAATCAGGCCGGAAAGATTGCCCTCTATAATTTCAAGAAGCGCCTATTGGACCGCATGACTGACCAGACCATCTCGTGGATCAGGGGAGATGGCGGAAAGCCTCAGTTTGTCACGAATTTCACGGGATTTATGAGGGATGCGGCAGATAAAGCGGCCGGCGATACACTCATCGACATCGGCTTGGGAAACCTTTGTTATGGCAATGCGTTTCGTTTCAATATTAACTTACAACTTCAACAATCAGTACCTCCCGCGGAACGATACAGCTGTACGCTTTCGCAAGTTATGGATAATGCGGCGGGGTTTCGCGACAATTTCACAACCGGAGGATGGCTCGGGTATTACGAACTTCTAAAACCGCAGAATAACCAGTATGGCCTCGCGTATATGACGTACGAGGATTACCAAAAGAAAAAAGCGGAAGAAGAAGCTAAAAAACAAGCACAATTTAACGTAAGCGCTGGATTTACCCCAACAGAACAGTGTACTCAGTGGCGACTCCTTGGAACTTTTAATGGCTTCGAGCAGGAAATCCTTGGTCCCACACTTAACACAAGTAAATTCCCTGATCCGACAAAACCACCTACATACAATCCGTCCGATCCGTCTCAGGACCTTGTTCCTGAAAACTTTAGTAACGCTAGAAATCTTCGCTGGAATTGCAAGAACACTGAAACGACGTTACCTTACACTGTAAAAGAAGCTGCTACTAATAAGGCATTTACCTCTGACACTGATTATCTCTTGAGCGCCGACGATCTTACTCCGTATATGTCTATGATTTTTGACGCGGCGGTAAACCGGCTTATCTCATCAGGAGTGAAGGGAATCAAAAATTCGGCAAGCGATATCTTTAGCGAAACCACCACGGGGAGAAAATCAACACCACTTACAGCGAGTGCCGCGGGAACAGCGGGGCTTTTACAGGGCGCAACTGATTATCGAAACGCCGGCAACTTAGGCGCATCGCTTGTTCAAACAGTAAATAATCTTATCGCGAGCACCACGCAGGCGTGGCAAGATGAAAATGCGCTTCTGCCAGAGGTTATCGCACTTAATGCGCGTGTTGCCAATAATGATGCCGCAGACACCATGACAGAAAAGTTGCTCGTCTGCCAAAAAGACCGCACGCTGAACGGGATAATGTCGGGGGATGGATGCGCAAATACTAATACCGCGGTTTCGAGCGCGAAAAATTTAGCGACGTCGCTTTCCACAATGCAAAGCGACCTCGACCAGGCGACCGCTATAATCGCGCAAGCGAGAAACATTCAATCCAGTGCCGAAAGTTCAGATGATAATACGCTCATTTCACTTATCACATCATTAAATTCCGTTCTTAGTAGTCTCCAAAGCAATGTTCAAGCACTTGGAACGCTTAAAACACAGCTTCAGTTAACGATAAAACAGTTCAGCGACGAGAAAGTTCTCTGCGAAAATCGGGCAAAGGAATATATATGTCCGGCGCAGTCGGCCCTTAATACATCGGCGATTTCCGCAACTGCGTCGGCGACCGGGTCGGGCGCGCGAACAGCGACAACAAGCGAATCGTTTATGAGCCAATAGGCGCTTCCTGAATGCTCATGAAATTTTTCAACAAAAAAATACTTTTCACAGTTTTCTTTGTATCATTTATCGTATTTATTATCCCGCATCAGGCGAGCGCGCTAGGATGGAGCACCTCGGAAATTGTCGGCGGTTTTTTCTATTACATTGGGTACCTCTTTAATTTTATTTCCGGAGCGCTTCTCATTTTAGGAGGGTGGCTTGTTGATATCGCGCTTCAGTTGAACTTTGATATTTTAAATTCCACCAATAAAGTAGTGCAGATAGGGTGGACAATCACCCGCGACCTTGCGAACCTCGGCTTTGTGCTCCTTGCGATTATCATCGCCATCGCAACCATCGTAAGATACCAGAGCTACGGCAATAATAAACTTCTCGGAAAACTCATAGCAGTCGCGATTCTTGTGAATTTCTCGCTCACCATCGCCGGCTCACTCATCCAGTTTTCGAATGTTCTCACAAAATTCTTTATCAGAAGAACCGTCCCTGAGGGTACCAGCCTTCTATTATCCGACACGATAGGAAGGGTTATAAACCCGCAGAAGTTTCTTACGCCGCCAGCCGACCCGCCACCGCCGGATCCCGCGGAACAAGGGGGCGGACTTGCGACATTTGGAACAGCGGTGCTTGTGGGACTTACCACGCTCGTATTCAATGTCGCGTTTACAATGATTGCCGCGATTACGATGCTTGGGTTTGCATTCATGCTCCTTGCAAGATATCTTTATCTTTCTGTTTTATTGATTCTCGCGCCGATGGCGTGCCTCACACTCGCGTTTCCTGCGCTTTCCGAACACTGGAGTAAGTGGTGGAAAAAGTTTACTGAGCAGTTATTATTTGCTCCGGCAATGTCGTTCTTTGTTTACTTGGCGGTTGTCGCCGCACAGCAGTTTGCAGAAAACCCTCCAACGGGCATAGTTGGCGGAACAGCGCTTGGCGCTATACGAGAAACTATTTCTAATGGCCTTAATTTGATTGTGTTGTGCGGCATCCTCATGATGGGGCTTATAACAGCACAGTCGATGGGAGCTACTGGTGCAAAGGCAGCGCTCGGCGCGGCACAAAGCCTTGGAAACAGCACAAAAAAATGGGCGGGGAATATTGCGCGCCGCAGCACTCAAGCAACGGCACGGACTAGGTTTGGACAGAATGTTGCAAAAAGGCTTCAGGGCGGCGGCAAGGCACTACAAGGAGTCGCTGGTGATTATTGGAAGGTGAAACCGGATGATGGATTTATGAAACGTTGGAGTAAGCGCGCGGCCAATGTTGCCACTAAGGCCACTGGATTTTCTTCCTTGAGTGGTGCAACAGGGGAACTGCTTTCCGGACGGGCTAAGACAATGCAGGACCTCGCAAAAGCGCCGGATATTAAGGCTAAGGGCATAATCGGAATACTTACAAGAGGTGGTCTTGAAAGTATCGGAGCTATTGAAAAGAAAGAAGAAAAACCGCAAGAAAGAAAATCCAAGGGGGAAATTACGGAAGATATTAAAACAAGGGAAAATCTCAAGGAAAATATGATACAGGCGGGATACAAGGAGGATTCAAAAGAAGTTATGGGAATTGATACAGATGTTAAACGGCTAAAAGGAGAACTCAATAGAATTATTGAGAACGAGATTCGTGTAGATTTAGGAGGCAAGGGGATGGATGAAGTAAATGCAAATCTTAAGAAGATTATTGATGGGTTTACTGATGATAATGGCAAGAAAAACAAGGGACAAAACGAATTACAAAGCGAATTTAGTGCCGCTAAAGCGGATTGGGATAGGGTTAAAGATGATGAGAAAGCTTCTAAGACTGATAAAGCTACCGCAAAAAAGAAATTTAAGGAAACAGAAGGAGCGCTTACTGATCTCAACTTTAGGATAAAGACGTATGCGAGTGTAGCGGTTCAAAAAGACAAAGAACAAGGCGCCATGAATAAGGCAATGGGGGTCACTGGGAGAAATAGACGCGGACAATCACAACAACCACCTACCGCCTCAACAAGCCCAACACAAAGTCAGCAACAGCCAGGACAGGGCCAAAGCGGCAATACAATACCTCCAAACACGGTGTAATATATGGATTACTCACTTCTCACACAAGAAATTATTTCAGACCGATTTGATACGTTACCTGAGCATATTCAGGAATTACTTGCGAGCGAACACACGGAAAAACTTGTAACACAAATTGGAAAATCGCATTACTTGAGCCGCGAGAAAATCGGACTTCTTGAACAGCTCGTCGGGCTCGTGCTCCTTGGATTTCTTGATATGCGCGACTTGAAGCAGGAACTTGTTGACCGGCTTTATATGAACTTTGAGCATGCGACCGCGCTTTCAAACGAGCTCGCTTCTGAAATTTTCAACCCCGTAAAAAGCGACCTCGCGCAGATATATATGCCAGCTGATGAAGAGTTAGCACTTTCGCGTCAGGGAGGAAGTTTATTGCAAAATGTTCCCGCTCAGGGAAAAAGATCCGAAGAAAAGACAGCCCAAATACCAATCCGCGAAGGTGCCTCAAAACAAACGATGGGCGAGGAAGGCGCGCCGCTTATTCTTCACGAGATGCGCCCACTCGGACCCGGCGCAAGTGAACGTACAAAAGTTCCGTTCAAGGACCTTTCTAAATCATTCAGTTTCTTCGCGCAAAAAATCACGCCGCAAGAAATACAAAATCCGGTAAAAGCCAAAATCGAGGCGCCTGACGAAAATCGGCAAGTTCAGAGCAAGCCACAGCCGGAGAAATCCTTCGGCTCCGCTCAGGATAAGCGCGTAGTGCACTACAGCGAATTCCGCACGCCGATTTCTCCAGTGTCGCGCGGAGGGGAGTTTATTAATCTAGAAACTTTCGGCGGAGGTGCCCGTGGAGCGGCTCCAAGCTCCGCGCCGCAGTCAATTAAGGCGCCTAACGCGCCAGTTCCGCCAATCTCGCCGATTCCGGCTCCATTACCCGCGCAACAAATAAGTTCGCCTCAAAAACAAGGAGAGGATACAATGAAAGGGGGTGTACTTTTAGACGGCAACATCGTAAATCTCAAGCAATAACATGGCAACATTCCAAGTCCCACAATTCATTGAAGAAAAGGCAAAAATCATCGGACCACTTACGCTCCGGCAGTTTTTCTTTATCGCGGGCGCGTTCCTTATTAGTGTTATCTCATATAACATTTTCAACATGTTTTTCTGGATTTTGATTACGATTATCGTGGGCGGAGCCGCCGCGGCGCTCGCGTTTATAAAAATCAATGGGCAAGACGCCACGCAGGCACTTCTCTCTGGACTCTCATATATGTGGCAGCCGCGCGTCTACACGTGGCAGAGAATATCAAAAGACGTTGACGTTTCCGATATTGAGCGGATTAAGGCAGTGCGGAACACGATGAGCATCCAGGAAAAGTTGAAATCTATTACTATGAATATCGCAACGGGAAAAATATTTACCGAGAGCAAGGAATCCTCGGGGGAGCGACTTCAGGTCGTTACGCGGATAACCGGAGAAAAAGTTGTGGCAAAGCGCATAGATTACTAATATAATAAACACATGGAGCCATCTTTGCCGACGCAAAAATTCGTAGAAATTAAAGAGGTTAAAAACAGCATCGTCTATTTAAAAAAGGGCGGGCTGCGAAAAATTTTAATTGTAAGCGGAATTAATTTCGATCTCAAATCAGAGGAAGAACAGGAAATGATTCTCGGTACGTTCCAGAATTTTCTGAACGGACTTGACTTCCCAATACAATTTTTCATCCATTCAAGGAAAGTGAATATTGAGAGTTATCTTGAGCGCATGCTTGCGCGTAAAAACGAGGAAACAAATGAACTCCTCAAAATCCAGATTGCGGAATATGTTGAGTTCATTAAGTCATTTGTCGAGCAAAACGCTATTATTGATAAGGCTTTCTTTGTAATCGTCCCGTACGAGCCACTTATTCTTGTTTCTGAAGCGCGCGGTTTCTTAAGCGGAGTCCTTGGACAAAAACCAAATCAGAAACAAAAGGAGAATACCGAAAAAGAAAACGCAGAACAGCTTGAGCAGAGGGTGTCGCAAGTCACTAGCGGCCTTGGGCAAATCGGGCTTCGGACAGCTGAACTCGCGGACGATGAAATGGTCGAGCTTTTTTACAATCTCTACAATCCGCAGCTTACCGAAAAGAAAAATTTGGAGGCCACGCGAAAACAATAGCATTAACCCTTAATTACTAATTATTTACATGGATATTAAAATTCCGAAAGCTTACAAAGCGTCTCCCGAGGAAGACATTCCAAATATTATCGCCCCCGCCGGCCTTGAGGTAAGCTCGAACTATCTTAAAATCGGCGATTACTACGCGAAAACCGTCTTCATCTTCACTTATCCGCGATACATATCAAGCGGGTGGTTCTCTCCTATTATTAATATGGCGCAAATGATGGACATCTCAATTTTCATACACCCAATGGACACAGCGCTCGCGCTTCGCGGCCTTAAAAAGAAAATTACGCAAATTGAGGTGGAACTTTCAGAAAAGGAGGAGAAAGGGCTTGTGCGCGACCCGGCGCTTGAAACCGCGCAGGAAGACGTAGAGAATCTTCGCGATATGCTGATGCAAGCACAAGAACATCTTTTTAAAGTCGGGGTTTATATCACGTTTTATGGCGCAAGCATTGAGGAATTAAACCGGCTTGAGCACACCGTTGAAAACGTTTTAGAAAGCAAGCTTGTCTACATAAAGCCAGCGCTTTTCCGCCAGATTGAGGGATTTAATTCGGTCCTCCCGCTGAATCAGGACCAGATTCAGATTCACACGCCCCTCAATTCGGGACCTGCGTCGTCTCTTTTTCCATTTGTCTCGCCAAATCTTTCATCGGACAAGGGCATTCTTTACGGGATAAATCTTCACAATAACGGACTTGTCATCTTTGACCGCTTCTCGCTTGAAAACGCGAACCAGGTTGTGTTCGCGAAAGCAGGTGCCGGGAAATCATACGCAACAAAGCTTGAAATTCTCCGATCGCTCATGCTCGGGAATGACGTAATCATCATTGACCCCGAGAATGAGTATGAAAATCTTTCAAACGCGATCGGCGGCAGCTACTTTAAAATTTCTCTTACGTCCGAGAGCCACATCAACCCGTTTGATATTCCAGTGATACCGGAAGGGGAGGAGCCGGCGGACGTGTTTAAATCCCACATCTTGAACCTTACCGGCCTTGTAAAACTTATGCTGGGAGTCGTAACGCCCGAGGAGGACGCGATCCTTGACCGCGTGATTACAGAAACCTATGCCTCGCGCGACATTACGGCGGAAAATTTCGGCTCAATGAAAGAGCTTAATCCGCCGCTTTTGGGAGACCTCCAGACAATTCTTCAAAACACCGAGGGCGGGCGCGGAATCGGCCAGCGGCTTGAAAAGTTCGTGAACGGCTCATACGCCGGATTTACGAATGCCCCGACCAATGTTGATGTTAAAAACCGCCTGATTGTTTTTTCAATCCGCGATCTTGAGGAAGAGTTGCGGCCGATTGCAATGTATATTGTTTTAAACTTCGTCTGGAACCTCATCCGCTCGCAGCTAAAACCAAGAATCCTCGTCATTGATGAGGCGTGGTGGATGATGAAGTATAAGGACAGCGCGGCGTTCCTCTTTGGTCTCGTAAAACGCTCGCGCAAATACTATCTCGGCATTACAACGATTACGCAAGACGTTGAGGATTTCATTAAGTCGGACTACGGCCGGCCAATCATTACAAACTCTTCGCTCCAGCTTCTTATGAAACAATCACCCGCGAGCATCGCGCCGGTCGCGCAGACATTCGGCCTTACGGAAGGCGAGAAGGCGTTTCTCCTTGAAGCAAACGTCGGCGAAGGGCTTTTCTTCGCTGGATTGAAACACGTCGCGCTTAAGGTTATTGCGTCGTACACCGAGGACCAGATTATCACGACAAATCCGGAGCAAATGCTCGAGATGAAGGGGATTGAAAAGCAATAATCGATGGGCGAGTATAAAAAGTTTTCGGAGGCCGAAATCCTTATTGGGGGATTAGTCACGTTCTTTATTGACTTTGCTTGCGGGATTCTCGACGCATTTGCTATCGGCATTATTGTGAGCCCGCTTATACAAGCGGGCGTGACTGCGGCAACGTGGTTTTGGTTTAAAAACAAGGGAGACGCCGACTCAAAAAAGATCGGGAGACAAATAGCTAAGTACGCCGCGAATATACTTCCTGTGATACCAACAACGTTTGTTGTGTTTGTCGTCAGCGCGATTATGCATAATCGCGCGGCGCCACATGAGAAGACGTGAGCACGACTGTTAAATAGGTTATAATAAACGGGATGAATTTAGCACGTTTTACCATTGTTATTTTAGCAATACTTGCGGTCGCTACACTTGTTCAAACTGCTCTTGCGCAAACAACTGACCAGGTCATTATTACATGGGAAGCGAACAATTTTTATCCGGCGAATTTTCTAGGGAAACCGCTCGTAACTCCCGGCACGCCCGTGACAGCGCTCGTTGAAGTAGTGCGCGGAGGGAAATTCTTAAACATTAGCGGCTCTAATATCGCGTGGTACCTTGATGATAATTTTGTGAGTGAGGGGCACGGGAAAAAGAGTGTAACGTTCACGGCTCGGCAGAAAGACAGCGGAACGCACACCATACGGGCAGAAATTGAGCGCGCAGAGGGGACGCTCGTAACATCTCTCCAAATTCCAATCACGGCGCCGCGAGTCGTGATTGAAGCGCCATATCCAAATGGTATTGTGCAAGCACAGAGCGACATATTTTTGAAATCTATTCCGTACTTTTTTACAAACTCCTCACTCAACGACCTTATTTTTTTCTGGCAAATTAATGATACCCGTCAGCAATCAACCGGGGACAATGCATTGTCTTTAAAACTTGGGGCGCTTCAGACGTCCGGACAGCAAACACTGCGCATAACGGGAACAGTTCAAAATCAAAGTAACCTTGCGGAATTTGCGAACGGTCGTGCGAAATTAATGGTTCAATAATCAGTTATTAAACGTATGAAAAAATTTTTAGTTCTTCTTCTGCTTGTATTCACTGTGATGTTTACAATGTCTGGCGCGCTGGCATACGGACAAGAAAAAACTGATCCGTCTGCCACATCGCAAATCGTAGACATTAATTTTCCGTGTCCAGCCGGGCAACTCGGGCAAGACTGCACTGTTGGCGTAAGCAGCGATACATCGTTCATTGATTACATTAAAAAGATTTACCAATTCGGCATCGCGATAGCGGGCATTCTCGCGGTCGGAATGATTATTGCCGGCGGCATTTATATTTCCGCGACGACAGGCGATGTTACAAAAGCCGGGCTTGGAAGAGAGATGATTACCTCTGCCATTTGGGGGATTGTCCTGCTCTTCGGCACTTATCTCATCTTAAATACCATCAATCCGGAACTTGTGACGCTTAAAGAGCCGTACGCTCCGCAAAAAACAGTAGCGTCGTCATCCCTTTCGCTCGGGGCTGAGAGTAAAAGTTGCGGAGATCCAGCTAGTATTCTGTATTTAAGCGAAGTCCCCGGGGAAGTTGACGGATGCCAATTCCGAAAGACGGTAACCACAAAACAGATAACGCTCAGCGCAAACGCTGGGGATAAAAAGTATTATTATCTTGGGCTGACTACCTATAATATTTCAATTCCCATAAGTTCAATCGTGTGGAGTTATCCGTATTTTATAAAAGGCTCTGTGACACCTTCGGAAAGCGCGAAGTGTCTCATATACGCTTATCAGCCGCCTGACTATAATGACGGGAAGCAATCTGTGCAATCAGTGCAGCTACGGGATGATTTGAGCGCTTGTATTATTGAAGGGCAACAAATTACAAGTTTACAAGGGGAAGCAAGTTATTCTTCGGACGCAGCTTTAAGAGCTGAACTAGAAGTAAATAAAAATATTACCATAAACAAACTAGATTGTCCGACCGCTAAAGCCACTAACTGCACGTCTCTTAGTGGAATGCCTAATAGCGTTATTACTTTTCTTAAGGAAATCCCGCAAAATTGCGAAATACAAGTTGGGACAAAACCGCTTAGTGGATGGCCCCCGTGCCAAATTGAAGTAACCGGAGGAACCGAGGAGGGGCACAACACGCATGGCCCCGGCGAGCCAATTTTTGACGTCGTTCCTAAAAATAGAAGCAATGAGCTTGCGTGGGACGTACTCGGTAAATACCTTATTGACAATCCAAGGGTTACTAAATTATGCGTTGCAAATGATAAGGATTTTAATAATCTCAAAGCTTATGCTTCGCCTAGTAAAGTTGGTAAGTTATGCAGAGAAACTGGCGCAGATCGACACTTCCATGTTCAGTTAGCTCAATAAAAAATGTTCTATTATCATGAGCCGTTCTTATAAAATCATAATTGCGTCGCTTGTTGTTATTATTCTTGCGCTCCTTGTTTATGCAATCTGGTTCAGAAATTCTGGCACTCCAGTAACACCCCCCGAGCAGACGCCGGTAACCGGAATGCTTCCGTTGCCTGTGGAAAATACCACCTCCACGGAGGTTTTGTCGCCGGGGACAGGTGGGGCGACGAATGCCGTTGAGCAAAAGTTTGTTAAATTAAGCGACAAACCAGTTTTTGATTATTGGGTAAATACAGGAACGCTTGAAGCGTATTATCTTACCGCGGACGGGGTGGTGTATTTAGCGAAAGAAGCGGACGATACCGAGGTTTCTTCCCAGCCGCTTACGGCACTAAATTCACTTGAGCCGAACAGTAAGGGCGATAGGGCACTTGTGGCGTTCGGCAATCCGCGCTCGCTACAGTGGGGCGTTTTTGACGCGGTTGATAAAATATGGCGACCGCTTCCTTCAGGAATTATAACCGCAACATGGGGCGCGAAAGATAATGAGATTATTGCAATCACCGGAACATCCGGCGACGCAAGAACACTTGGAACGTATGATGTCTCCAAAACTCCGCCGGCGTTTAAGGCCATTCTCCAAGACTTCCGCCTCGGCGATGTGCGCCTCACACTTGTTCCGCCGACAAGCCTATACATTACAGAACTCCCATCGCCGTCATATCAGAGCCGCGCCTGGCTTTTTGACACCAAAACACTCGCGGTAAATACATTGCAGAGAGGGGGTAATGATCTTGTACTGCGGATGTCGCAGGATAGAACAAAAACTTTCTTAGGAAGCGCGTCGCAATTCCAAATTTTTACCGGCCTCATGCTTACCAGTATTTTTCCAACACCGTTTAAGACCGTTCCGCAAAAGTGCGCCTCACTTGGCTCTACTATCGCGTGTTTTGTACCGCAGAACGCGGAGAGCGTACCGCAAGATTCGGACCTCATTGACGCATATCTTACCAATAAAACCTACTTTAATGACGCACTCTATCTTATGAATACCGCGGCGGACTCAATGCAGCAGATCTCTGTTTCGGATCTTAACAACAGCAAGCCCGTCGACGCAAAAAACCCACGAATCACAGGGAATTATCTTTACTTCATAAACAAACTGGATAACGGGCTTTATCGCCTCACGACAGGGCAGTAAACAAAAAACTCCGACTAAAGTCGGAGTTTTTTAACTATTTACAATGTGTTTTATTACTGTTCGCCGGTCTTTTCCAACGCCAATGCTTTCGGTTTTTAATTCCGGATGGCTTGCAATCTCCATATGCACCAATCGGCGCTCGTACGCGTTCATTGGAGGAAGCTCCACATCCGCTTTGGTAAGCATCGCCTTGTGCGCCGCGGCGCGGGCAAGGTCGGCAATAATCCGCTCGCGTTCCTTGCGGTAGTTATTAAGATCAACGACAAACATCCTGTCGCCCTCCCTCCGGAGCATAAGGTTTAAAAGATGATCAAATGTTTGCAGAATTACCGAGATATTTTCTTTAATAATCTCGTCGTCCACAAAAATTGAAATTTTCCGGTGCTCTTCATCAATGCTTATATTGGCGCCTCCGAACCCAATGAGGTCAAGCAGTTTTTTTGTTTTTGTATGAATTTCGTTCATATGGTTTTTTCGTTTGTTGTTGGTGTTATTTGAATATGTACGTGTTTATTGATGTAAATCTGCTGAATGACTGAAAAGGCCGTCGAAATCGCCCAATAGAGACCGAGTGCTGACGGGAGATTTACAAGAATAACAAGTGTAAGGAGCGGTCCCACATACACCATCGTTTTCCCAATCGCTGCTACCGGATTCGGTCCGTCGGCCGGGGATTGCTTCGGAAGGGCTAGTTTCCCTTGAATATACTGGAGAATTGCCGCAATAGCTACTAGAGCGACGCTCTTTTCCCCTAGGTTAATTAAGCTTAGAAACGAGAGATTGTCAAATGTTGCAGAAAGCGCCTCCTTACCAAACACTTGATAAAGCGCGATAAGAATGGGGAGTTGTATAGCAACAAGGAGGATGCTCGAGAGGGGATTTACGCGGTGCTCGCGATACAGACTCATCAGCTCCCGCGCCTGCCGTTCCTTGTTTTCACGATGCGTTTCCTGAATCTCTTTTATCTTGGGCTGTAGGCGCTGCATAATCACTTGGTCCTTCGCTCCCTTGTAAAAGAGGGGAAGAAGCACCACGCGCACAAGAATAGTAAGGAGAATGATTGCTATCCCCAAATCATGAAAAGCCACAGTGTTATAAATTTCAACAAGGAGCCAGAGAATCGGGTGGTAGAGAAAATAATTATACAGTTCTATCATGGTGTATGAATTTTAAAATTTCTTCTTTAAGGTTTTTATAGGAAAGCGCGAGCGCGCCGCGTTTCACAATAATCGCATAGTCATTCCGCTGTTCTTTCATTATTGGCGTCATTATCACCCGAATACGACGCCTTATGCGGTTGCGATCGGTGGCTTTTTTTGAAACCGACGTCCCTGCAATAATAAATAATGGCTTTTTCTGAAAGCCCTTTCTAAATTTCTTAACCAGGACGGCCTGTGGCATAGAATAGGCCAAGGGACAGGCTTAAACAGCGAGCTTGCGCCGACCCTTCTGTCTGCGCCGTCTGATTACATCGCGCCCCTTCGCCTTTCGCCCGCGCACTAAAAAGCCGTGCGTACGCGCCCTTTTCCTCTTTTTTGGCTGATAAGTCCTACTCATATCCTTTATATTCTACCCGAATCGCTTAAAAAATCAATATGCGCTTGCATTTTATGAGTTATCAACACATCATACACAGGTAAGTAACTTTTTGCTGTTTTGCCGCTGTTGTAAAGTATGTAAATACATCTATCATTACGATACCTATGGACCACAACGAGCTTTGGCAAAATGTTTTAGGAGAAGTTGAGGTTCAAATTTCACGGCCGAACTTTCTTACATGGCTTAAGAACAGCCAGCTCATGGGAAAGAATGAGAAGGACGGCGTAGCGCTTGTCGGCCTGCCGAATAATTTTGCAAAAGAGTGGGTGAAAAACCGGTATCACAAACTTATCCTTGGGTCCCTCAGAAACTTTGACACTTCGGTGCGATCAGTAAACTACACCGTGATTAGCGGTACGCCAAATCAGATACAATGTGCGAAAGCTAAAAAGACCGAGGATTTAGGAAAGCCGCAATTACCGCTCGTTGAATCAAGAGTTGACCCGCGAACGAACCTTAACCCCAAATATACATTTGCTTCATATATCATTGGGTCCTCAAATGAACTCGCCCATGCCGCGGCTCAAGCCGTTGTTAATGATGTCGGAAAAAAGTATAACCCGCTCTTTATCTACGGCGGCGTCGGACTCGGGAAAACGCATCTTATGCAAGCTGTTGGAAACGCGATTCACGAGAAATACAGCGGGAAGGTAAATGTCCTTTACACAACTTCCGAGAAATTCATCAATGATGTCGTCTGGTCAGTGCGGAATAAGCGGATGGAGGACATGAAGAAGAAACACCGCGACGTTGACGTCCTTATTATTGACGACATTCAATTTATCGGCGGGAAACCGGCTACAGAACTTGAGTTCTTTCACACCTTTAACGCCCTCCATGAAAACAACAAGCAGATTATTCTTTCCTCTGATAGGCCCCCGGCAGCGATTCCAACACTAGAAGAACGCCTACGATCCCGCTTTGAGGGGGGCATGATTGCCGATATCACGTACCCGGACTATGAGATGCGACTTGCAATACTTAAAACAAAGATTCAGAACCAAGGACTTGATATTGAGGATGCTGTTACTGAGCACATTGCCGCTAAAGTTCAGAAAAACATACGCGAGCTTGATGGGGTCTTAAATAAAATCGCGTTTTTCCAGCAATGCAAGAATAAAAAGATTGATATTAAAAAAGTTGATGAAATTATCCAAGAGACAAGCACTGTTTCCACTAAAAACATTACAGCAAATGACGTCTTGAAATCTGTTTCTGATTTTTTTGAAATCCCATTAAATGATTTAATAAACAAGGGTAGAAAGCAGGAGGTTGTTGAACCGCGACAGATTGCGATGTATCTTATGCGTGAGTTCTTAAAGATGTCGTACCCGCATATCGGCGAGAAACTAGGGAAGCGGGACCACACCACAGTTATTCACGCGTATGAAAAAATACAAAAAGAGATGACACAAGATTCAAACCTTAATCAAAAAATTCTTCTTATAAAAGAAAACTTGAATAAGGTGTAGATAAGTACTAATTATATTGTTAACAACTAGGAACAATTAACACAACCTATGAAACTTATTAGACATTACACACAACACTATCAACACCCAACAATAAAAATCGCCACGGAAAAACGTTACTACTAAAAGAAAAATAGACTTATCCACTAATCCACACTATTATCACCACTACTATGAAATTAATTCTTCTTAAGACTAATATAGTAGAAGGACTCTTCTCTGTTGAGAGAGCTACTGGTATTAATACAAATCTTCCTGTTCTTAAAAACATTCTTCTTTCGGCGCAGAATAATAAAATTTCAATAACCGCGACAAATCTTGAACTTGCAATTACTCACACAATTCAGGGGAAAATTATAGAAAATGGCCGCGCCGTGATGCCAGCTGTATTATTTGGTTCTGTAATAAAAAATTTAAATTCCGAGAGAATAACCATTGAAACAAATGAGAATACTGTACGGGTTATAACTGATAATTATGAGGCGACGATTCAGGGCGGAAACGAAAAAGATTTTCCGATTATTCCGCACGTAAGTGATGTAAAAAATTCAATTCGGGTCGCCGTTGATGTTTTTCTTGAGAGTCTTGGAAGTACTATTATTGCAACACAATACTCTGATATCCGTCCTGAAATCAGTGGGGTGTTTTTTACATACTCAAATGAAAAACTTACATTTGTAGGGACTGATAGTTTTCGGCTTGCTGAAAAAATAATAAGCGGATCAGGCGTTGCTTCTACGTTTGACGAGGTTTCATTCATTATCCCGCTTCAAACAGCAGAAGAGCTTATGAGAGTAATTCAAAAATCAGACGATGAGGTTACGATTCACACCGACCAAAACCAGGTATTTTTTATAACAAAAACAAAGTTCGTAACATCACGAACCGTCGATGGGAGATTCCCGGAATATCAGCCGATTATTCCAAAATCAACAGAGAATGAAATTTCAATAAACAGGCAAGAGCTTCTGAATGCTATAAAACTTGTAAGTTCATTCTCGGGAAGAACAAATGATATAACTATTTCGGTAGGTGAAAATAAAAAATTTATTGAAATTTCTTCACAGGAAGGATCGCTTGGGTCAAGTGTTTACAAAGTTCCCAGTAAAGTGAAGGGCGAGATATTCTCCGTTGTTTTTAACTGGAAATATCTTTACGACGGACTTCGGATTTACTCAAGTGATGAAATTATTTTAGGCGTGAACACGCCAGATAAGCCGGCGGTAATCCGCGATCCAAAAGAACCATCACTTCTTTATGTTGTGATGCCGATTCGAAAATAATTTTTACTAACTTTTCGGAACTGAAATATTGTAGCTGAAAAAGTTTGGAAGATTTGCGCGCGCCCACTCTATCATACCCAATTCCCAGTTATAGAATTGCGGGTCCTGTCCCGGGTCGCTTGGAACCGGCCCTAATGGGTCATTTTTATCAACGTAGTAAAGGATTGAATGTATTTGCGGGTATTGTTTCCCTCCAACGGTAATTGTTGTTTGGTATTCTCCGTTCAGCATTGGTTTTGCCGGAAGGGGAAGTTGGTCCGGCTCGGTAAACGATTCACTTGGAAATTTAAGAAGCGCTTCACTCAGGAATGAATTCCAAATAGGCACAGCGGCCAAGATGCTTGATCCACTCCGCTTCATTGGTTTGTTGTCATTGTTTCCAGCCCAGACACCAATGGCAAGCGACGGCGTGTAGCCAAAGGCCCACGCATCGCGGTAATCCTGCGACGTCCCTGTTTTTAGAGCGACCTGGTATCCCGGGAACACTGTAAGTGGTAGGCTCGCTGTAAAAATTGGCGCGCGAAGATCCTGGTTTGAGAGAATTTTTGAGATTATTCGAGGATATTCAGGGTCAATAACTCGCTTGCTGTCGTCGTTGTATTCTTCAAGAACATTTCCTGAGCTATCCTCAACTTTCAAGACAATTTTTTGTTCATGCTTAATACCTTCTTGCGAGAGTGTTGCGTAGGCGCTTATAAGATCCATGAGTTTTACTTCTCCTCCGCCGAGCGTTAGAGATAATCCATACCGCGACGGATCCTTAAGTGTTGTTATGCCGAAATTTTTAAGATTATTAATAACTGCGTCAATGCCTGCGAGGTAGAGTACCTTAACAGCGGGAACGTTGCGTGATTGCGCGAGCGCGTCTTGAAGCGCAACTGGTCCGATAAACTTTTCGTCAAAGTTTTCCGGCTTATAGCTCGTTTCTTCGTTGCCGCGCGTATCGAACTCCGTGGGGACGTCAAAGACTACGGATTGCGGCGTATAGCCTTTCTGGAATGCTGTGAGATATACAAATGGCTTCAGAGCCGATCCTGGTTGCCGCAAGCCCTGCACGGGCAAATTAAATTTTCCCTGCACCGCATCATTAAAGTAGTCGCGCGACCCGACGTACGCCAAAATTTGCCCCGTCTTGGGGTCTTGCGCGACGAGCGCCGCGTTTGTACCGCTATAGAGCTCCTCATTCCGTTTAGCGCCGTCCTCAACCGCTTTCTCGGCAATTTTTTCAAGATTAGCATCAAGCGTTGTCATAACTCTGAGCCCTCCATTCATGACCATATACTCGCCGTACTGGTTGATTAAGTAATCTTTTACAAGAAATGAAAAATGTGGCGCTTGTATTGAACCGATCGATTGCGGAATGAATACAACTTTTTCTTTAAGCGCGCCGTCATACTCTTTCGCGGAGATGAAGTCGTGGTCCTTCATTTGTTTTAATATGTACTGCTGACGTTCAAAAAGTTCCTTTTGGCGGTCTCCCCACGGGGAGTAGTAGCTTGGCGCCTTAATAAGCGAGGCGAGAATCGCGGATTCCGCGAGTGTCAAATCTTTGACTGATTTATTGAAATAAATTTGGCTTGCGGCCTCAACGCCGTACGCATTTGACCCGTAAGGAATCTGATTTAAATAATGGAAGAAGATTTCTTCTTTTGAATATTTTGATTCTAATTCAATTGAGAGCGCAACCTCCTTAATTTTTCTCGTCACGGTCCGTTCCGGCGTGAGAAGCACTGTTTTTACAAGTTGTTGGGTAATCGTTGAACCGCCTTGCGTGATTTGGCCCTGTGTAACATCAACATAGAGCGCGCGCAGCATGCCGCGCCAGCTGATGGCCGGCTCATTATAAAAATTAACATTCTCCGCGGCGAGCGTCGCGAGTTTTACTTGTTCCGGAATTTCATTGAATGGAATAATGGTGCGCTTCTCGCCGCTGAAGATTTCATAGAGGAGCGTTTTTCCCGTACGGTCGTAAAGCTTTGTAGATTGACTTACGCTTCGTGTTGAGAATTGCGCCGGGGATGGGAGTGTTGTTATGAGGATTATAAGATACAACGCAAATACCGCGCATGCGGCGACAAATATAGACACAACCCAGAAAAAAAAGCGGAGCCGGCGCCCCGACCTCTTAAGATGTATTTTGTTATACGTCATTATTATAAGTATATCGGTTTTTGTCTCAAACAAAAACCCTCCGGCATAAATCGCCGGGGGCCTTTGTTTTTATTATCCTTATTAATTATTCTTCTTCTTTCTCTGTCTCGTCGCCGCCATCCAATTCCTCTTCCGGGAGGAGAGCTTTTTCCTCCGGCGTTTCCGCATCGAGCTCTTCAATTTCTTCTCCGAGCTCAACACCAAGATTCTCATCGTCATCTTTCCTTTGGTAGGGCTTCTTTAATTTCAAGTCGGTCATTGTATCGCTCATGATTTTAAACGACCTTTCCCATTCCTGAGTGGGAATTGTAGCCACAGTATAACGAAGGGATTTTATATGTCAAACGTGGATAACTTTATCGCCCATTAATGCTGGTATATGCTGCGGTAATAGCGATTGCGAGGGCATCAGTTGTATCGTCAATCACGTTTTTTGTTGAGATGTTTAGAATCCGCGAAACCATCGCTGCGACCGCCTGTTTTGACGCAGAGCCGTAGCCCGTGACCCCTAGTTTTACCTCAACCGGGGAAAGCTCCACAATTTCTATATTGTGCTTGCGGAGCGCGCTTAAGATAACGCCTCGGGCATGGGCGGTAGTAAGGGCGGTCTTCTTGTTTTTTGAAAAGAAAAGCTTTTCAACTCCGGCTTTTGCCGGTTTTGTTTTTTTAATAACATCCTCAACCCTTTTTTCAATAATATGCAGTTGTTCCGCGAGATTACCGGAGGCGCATTCTATAAGCCCCGATGCGTGGTGGGTGAGTGTCCCGCCGGTTTTCTCAACGGCTCCGTACCCAATCCGCGTTGTCCCCGGATCAATACCCAGGATTATCATATTTTAAGCGACTATCGGCAGTGTGAACCAAAATGTGCTTCCACGGTTCAGTGTTGATTCAACGCCGATTTTTCCATTATTGCGTTCCACAATATTTTTTGCGATATAGAGCCCTAAGCCGCTTCCATTCGGTTCTATCTGTGCGGCGTTTGCTCCGCGATGGAGCTTTTCAAAAAGTTTTTTCATATCTTCTTCCGTAATTCCGATGCCGGTATCAGTGACTGAGACGCGCACAGATCTGTTGTTGGCCGCCTGTTCCGCGGACACCACCACTTTTCCATTTTTCGTATTATATTTGATGGCATTATCAACGAGGTTCATAAGCACCATGCCGATACTGTTTACGTCTATATATACGGGAATATTTTGTTCTCTCGTCGCGTCGGCGAGTTCCACGTTATATTGTTTGGCGAGCGAGTTCGTTTCACGCAGCACTGTTTTTATTAGCCCAATGATGTCTGTGCGCTGCGGGGCATAGCCGAACCGCCCCTCTTCAATTTTTGAAACATCGAGAAGATCGTTTGTGATTTTTAAGGCGCGTTCCGCGACCAGAAGCCCTTGTTGCGAGAGCTCATGAAGATCTGGGGCGCCCTCGGTCATTTTTGTCATGCTCTCGAGCGTCCAGTGAAGCGCCGTAAGCGGCGTGCGGAGCTGGTGCGCCGCGACATCAATAAACTCATTCTTGGCTTTTAGAATTGATTCCTCGTGCGTCTCGTCCTTTACGAGTTTTACAAAACCAATGACGCCACCGTTCCTGTCCGCGATTCGATTCGTGGTGACGAGGAGGCTAAGGTTTGGCTCGCTTATTGAAATGCGCACCACTTGCGGCCACGCGTTTGCTTCGGAAATTTGCGCGACTGCCGGTGCGAGCGACGGGAAAAGAATTTGAGCGAAAAGTTTTAGGTTGCGCTGTTTTACTGATCCAGGATCTACGGTCGCGTTTATAACCGATTCTTTCGCGACGCTAAAAAGTGTTTCTGCTGCCGGATTAATCGAGATGATTTTAAAATTCGTGTCGTAAATTATAACCGCGTCTTTGAGATACTCAGTAAGCGCCAAAAGCATCTCCTCGTTGAATGCTGTTTCACTGTGGGTTGAGATAAGCTTAACGTACGCTTGCGCGGTAATCGCGGCCGTTCCAATTCCGACAAGAATGGTAAGCAGTACAAGCCACGATGACACCGTAAACGCAAGGAGGTAAACAACAAAAAGAGCAACTTCTACGATAATAACCGCTACAAGCGGCCTAAATGCCGGATGAGCGACATTTTTTATTGTGGTTTTTATAATTTCAAAAACTTCTTCCATAACTCAAGGTGAATGTATCAAATTGTTTTACTCAAATACTTTCATGCTACCCCAGTTTTTTCCGATTTTTGCTTCAACGCGGAGGGGCACTGAAATTTTTGCCGCCGATTCCATAACGCGCGCGATAAGCGGTACTACGCTTTTTACCTTATCATCCTCCACCTCGAAGAGCAATTCGTCGTGAGTGGAGAGGAGTAGGCGAACGTGCTCTCTAAAAAGCCCTTTTTCTTCAAGCACGGTTTCCGAGTTGATCATCGCGATTTTTATGATGTCCGCCTCAAAGCTCTGGATTGGCATATTGACCGCCGCGCGCTCGTACTCTCCCCGCTGCGAGTGTTGCAAATCAAACCACCGTTTTCTTCCATGAATGTTTTCCGCGTACCCCTTTTCTTTTACCTCCGCGAGGGTTTTTTCCTGCCACCGTTTTATGTCCGGGAAATCACTGTAATATTTTTCAATCGCTTTCTTCGCTTCCTCAAGCGTGACGCCGCTAGTTTTTGCAAATGACCTCGCGCCCATGCCGTAAATGACGCCGAAGTTCAGGGTTTTACCAATCCGTCGCATCGCCTTCGTGACTTTCTCGGAGGGGACGTTAAAAATACGGGATGCTGTCTCAGTGTGGACGTCATAATTTCCGCGGAATGCTTTTTTAAACTCTTCGTCCCCCGAGACGTGCGCCAAAAGACGGAGTTCCATCTGGGCGTAATCAAATGAAAGCAAGCTCCAGCCACGCTTTGCCTCAAACGCGGAGCGGAGCTTTTCCGACCACTGCGATTCCTGCGGGATGTTTTGAAGGTTCGGTTTTTCCGATGAAAGCCGACCGGTTGCTGTGCCGGTCTGAAGATACGTCGTGTGGATTCTCCCATCTTCACCAATGAGGCTTTGAAGCGGCTCAATGAAGCTCGAAAGGATTTTGAAGTTCTCGCGATAGCTCAGAATCAGGGGAATAATCGGATGCGCGTCCGCGATTTCTTCCAGGACGTCCCTCCCTGTTTTTAACTGGCCGCTTGAAGTTTTACGCTTCGCGAGCTCTTTAATGCCAAGTTTTTCCGAAAGCACCTGCGCGATTTGCGCCGGGGAATTAATATTGAAAGTTGTTTTTGCTTGCGCGTAAATTTTCTTTTCAAGCGCCGACGTTTCTTTTTTTACTTCTCCGTGAAGTTTTTTCAGTTTTTCTTTATTTACTCCAATGCCCCACAATTCCATTTGCGCCAAAACCCGCACGAGCGGCATCTCGATTTCTTCAAAGATTTTTGTAAGTTTGTAATGTTCAAGCTTGTGCTTTGTCGCCGCGTAGAGTGTCCTTAAAAGTTTTTCTTCGTCGCTGTCGCGCGCCCTTAAAAATAATGAAATTTCTTCAACGGTGAGCATTTTGCGTTCCGGATTCAGGAGCCACGTGGCGATGTGAATATCAAAAAGGGGATTCTGGATTGAGAGTCCGCGCGCGCCAAACGTTTTAAGAAGCGCCTTCCAGTCAAACGCAATCTTCAGTTTTTTCTCCGCGAGAAGTTTCGGGTTTGAAGATTCTGTAATTACCAGCGCGCTTTCGCTGTCCATCGCGATTTCTTTTGCGCGGTTTTCTTGCGCGGGAAAACCGATGAGCGCTTCCTGTTCGGGTACGGAATTTTTTGTGAACCCGAGCCGCGCAAGAAGGCTTTTAAATCCAAGTTCGGAAAAGTGGCGGGCGATGGCTTCGGGGGACGGTTTTACAAACGCGAGGTCGGCAAGATTTACGGCGACTGGAACGTCTTTATCAAGAATTGAAAGTTCTTTTGAAAAAAGCGCTGTTTTTTTGTGCGGAAGGAATTTTTTTGCAAGCGGATCATCGGGTTTCATTTTTTTATACATCTCTTCGATTGAATTAAATTTTTCAATCGCCGCGACCGCGGTTTTTGGGCCCACACCCGGCACGCCGGGGATGTTGTCGGACGGATCCCCGACAAGTCCCTTATAGTCCGTCATTTTTTCGGGCGGCACGCCGAAACGCTCGCGCACGGCTTTTTCGTCATAGAGCATCGTTTCGCCGACGCCTTTTTTGGGGGTCTCAACTCTCACATCCGGATCGTGCACAAGCTGCATGGTGTCATAGTCGCCGGTCACAACGACAACCGACGCCTCTTTTCCAGCGAAGCGCTTTACGAGTGTTGCTATAATGTCGTCGGCTTCGTAGCCCGCTTTTTCAAAAACAGGAATATTCAGAACGCCGAAAAGTTCGCGCGCTTTTGTAAACTGGCCCACGAGTTCGTCGGGCGCCGGCGGACGATGCGCCTTATAGGCCTCAAATTTTTGTTTGCGGAACGTCGGTTCGGGGCGGTCAAAAGCCGCGGCGATATAATCCGGGTCGTGCTCTTTTATGATTTTTAAGAGCATTGTTGCGAGTCCGTAAATCGCGCCGATTGGTTCGCCCTTCGGCGTTGTAAGTGGCGGGAGGGCGTGATAGGCGCGATGAATCAATCCGTGCGCATCGATAAGAATAAGTTTTTTCACGGTTTCGTTTGTATAATAATACTCCGTTCATTCTCCCGCGCGCCATGCAGGAAATTAATTTGGATTGCCGGGCCGCGCACGAGGGCGGGGATGCGCTCTGGCCATTCAACGACAATTATGTGCAATGGATTTTCAAAAAACTTTTTATTTTCAAGTATCGCCGCGTCCTTTTTTGTCGCGATGCGGTACGCATCAATGTGAAGCAGTTTCTTGCTCCTGCCCTGTTTTGTAAACGGATAGACGCGCATGAGAAGAAACGTCGGGCTAACGATCCGGTGCCTCAGTCCGAGCCCTCGCGCTATGCCCTGGATGAATGTTGTTTTGCCCGAGCCGAGATTGCCCTTGAGGCGGATAATAATTCCGCGCCGGCTTTTAGGAAACCCCTTACGAAGTTCCGCGCCTAACGCTTCGCCTAATTTTCGCGTTTTTCCCGCTGAGCCGCTCGCGAATCTGATTTTAAACAAGCGAGGATTTCTTTTGAACGTTAAGATGCTCATACGCGTTTTGCGTTGCGACGCGGCCCGTTGGACTCCGGTGGAGAAGGCCGAGCTTCATTAAAAACGGTTCGTAGACGTCTTCAATGGTGCCAACCTCCTCATTTAAAGCGGCGCCCAAAGCATTAAGCCCAACCGGGCCGCCGTTAAATTTTTTGATAATAGCGAGAAGCAATTCGCGATCAGTGTGTTCAAGCCCGAGCTCGTCAATCTCAAGCATCTCTAAAGTTTTTTGAGCGACCACTTCATCAACTTTATTGTTTTGATAAACCTGCGCGTAGTCGCGCGCGCGTTTTAAAAGCCTGTTTGCGATGCGCGGAGTGAAGCGCGCCGCGGCGGCAAGTTTCGCGAGCGCCTCTTTGGTAACCTGAACGCCCAAGAGCCGCGCCGACCGCGCTAAAATTTTCTCAATATCTTTTGGTTCGTAATAATCAAGGTGAAACGTCGCGCCGAAACGCGAGCGCAGGGGAGACGATAACATGTTTGCTTTCGTTGTTGCCGCGACGATTGTGAATGGCGGCAGGTCAAGCGAGAATGTGCGCGCCGACGGGCCCTTTCCGACGATAAGGTGAAGCTTGCGGCTTTCCATCGCGGGATAAAGAATTTCTTCAACGAGCTTATTGATGCGATGCGCCTCATCAATAAAGAGAATTTCGTGCGGTTCGAGATTCGTGAGAAGCGCGGCAACGTCGCCGGCTTTTTCAAGCGCGGGACCGGAGGTTGAGCGAACCGTGACGCCCATCTCTTTTCCAATCAGATAGGCGAGTGTGGTTTTTCCGAGCCCCGGCTGGCCGTAGAATAAGATGTGGTCGCAGGTTTCCTTGCGCCCTTTTGCTGCCTCAATAATAAGCCGGAGGTTTGTTTTGACCTTTTCCTGGCCGATATACTCTTCCCACGTCGTCGGACGCAGGGTTAGCTCGAGATTTATCTCGTCTGGCTGTGTTTTTGGCTTTGTGAGCGGGTCCATAAGCTATATTGACAAATCCTTTCTATTATGCTAACATCCCCCATTAGAGCGTTGAATCGGGGGTTGGGACCTGTGGGCACAGGGATTCTTTCTTATGTACAGGACTTTCTGGTTTTGGCTGGAAATATCCTCGGAAAGGCCTCTTCTTTTCTGAACTTGTTCGGGAAAGTTTTTTAATTTGCCTGCTCTGGCAATTTGATGCCCACAGATCTCAGCCTGCGATTACACTTAAGTCCTTAGGCTTAAGCTCAGGGTTAACCCCTCAACCTAGCTCAGGACTAGCCACTCAATCGGGCCCGTTGCCCGCTCCACCTCCTCCTTGCTTGTAATCCCTTGGAGTATTTTTAACACTCCATCTTCCTGCATTGTAGTCATCCCTTGTTTCTTTGCCAATACCTTAAGCTCAATCTCGTTCGGATTTTGATAAATTGCCTGTTCTATATTTTCAGTCACTTCAAATAATTCAAAAATTGATGTTCGTCCGCGGTATCCTAAGCCGCCGCATTTTTCACACCCCTTTGGTTTCGCCATGGTAATTGTTTTATACCCGTCGCTGTTCACTCGCTTCGGCAATGAGGAGAGAAACTCCTCAATTTTTTTCTTCGCCACCGCGCTTACTTCCATTTTTTCTTTGCAGTGCGGGCACAAAACGCGCACAAGACGCTGGGCAATAATTAAACTTACTGCCGGGCCGATTACCTGCGGTTTTGCGCCGAGATCTATAAGACGGGGGATGGCGCCAACGGCATCATTCGTGTGAAGTGTTGAAAATACCATGTGGCCCGTGAGCGCCGCATTCATCGCAATCTCGGCGGTTTCCGCGTCGCGAATTTCGCCGACGAGAATCACGTCAGGATCCTGCCGTAGGATTGACCGCAGGCCCGAAGCAAACGTATAGCCAGCTTCCGGGTCTACTTGTGTTTGCGACACGCCATCTAAGTGGTACTCAATCGGGTCCTCAACAGTGATGACTTTAATTTCAGGCGTGACGACGTGTTTCAAAAACGCGTAAAGCGTCGTTGTTTTCCCGGAACCGGTGGGGCCGGTGTTTAAAATGAGCCCGTTCGGTTTCTCAATTTCTTTCCTTACAATTTCGAGATCGTCCGATCGCCATCCTAATTCCTCAAGCTTTACCTTGAGCGAGAGCGGGTCTAGGAGGCGGAGCACCGCTGTTTCGCCGTATTCCGATGGAATGAGTGAGGCACGGATTTCAATATCGCGGTCTTTAAGACCGATTGTGAAGCGCCCGTCCTGCGGACGATCAGTTAAATTTAATTTTACGTTTGAAAGCAGTTTGATGCGCGTGATTATTGAGTGATAGGTCGTTTTTGAAAATGATTCGTATGCCGGATGAAGCATGCCGTCAACACGAAGGCGGAGAAGCCCCGTGTCTTCCTTTGGTTCAAGGTGAATATCAGACGCTTTGAGCGCAAGCGCGCCGCCCAAAATAATTTCAAGCATTTGGGAAACGTACGGGCTTTTGAAATTTTGAATCGCGGCGCGGACATCGTCCAGACTTTTAATTGAAGCGGTGATGCCTTGCAGATTTGTTTCGTCAATTTCTACTTTGCCGGCAATGTCTTTTGCTTCGGTTTGCACATACTGGTAATAACTCCACGCGTGAGCGAGGCCGGCTCGCGAGGCGACAACCGCGTGCACTTCGTAATTTTGCGCGAGCGAATCAAGAATTTGTTTTGCCGTAGGCGCCGCAGGATTAAAAACGGCTATCACGAGTTTTTTGCCGATAAGCTGAAGCGGGGCGAGAAGTGCTTTCTTCGCGTCTTCTTCTGGCACAAGCTTCATAGCGTCAATTTCAGTTGGGACCTTCGTTGAGACGAGGTCTAAATAGGGTAGGCCAAGCTGATCAGCACGACGCTTCGCGTCGTTTTCCTCGGCGATTTTTCGCTGTGCTAGAAGCTGCGCGTCAATGTATTTTGAAATCGGCATTTTTTGAATTATAAGAGGTTTCTATGGGGCGCACAAGAGAACTTTTGACAGTTTGACAAACGGTGTCTTTGGTGGTACAATTGTGGTAGAAACTTTAAATAATTAAGTGGTAAATAACTCGATCTTTTTAGAGGTGTGTTATGAAAAAATTACTTTTAGTAATAAGTATCGCCATGTTTGTTGTGTTTTTTATCGGAGGTTGTGGCACCACGTACGAAATTAGAACCTCGGACATTGAGTATATGGTGGTTCGTCGTGGTCCCATGTTTCTTGCTGGTGTGAAAATCCGAAATATGACCAGACATCCGGTAATCATTGATCCCGGAACGCTTCAAGGAGTTGAGCTTTCTCCACCGACTGAGGTGATGGCCGGCGAATATTTTACAATCGTCGCGCGCGGCTGGATGCGGAATATGACGAATGGTTATCATTCGACGACTATAACTGCCGTGCCGAATGGTGTCCCAGCAGGGAAGATAATTCGGAGCGCAAGCCGGCAATGGAGTTTTAATGAAGGCTCCTCGGGGACCAATGATGAATCCTGGGTTTTGGAATCGAACGGAGGGTCGGCAGAAGAATGGTTCCAGTTCCGGTAAGCCCATTCCGGTTTATCAAAATTTTTACTGCCCCGCGCTTTATGTGCGGGGCCTTTTCGTTTGGGGTATACTTTTTTGTAATGGTTATTTATCTCTATGGGCCGGATTGGTACCGGCGGACTGAAAAATTCAAAGAGCTTTTTTCTCAATATCGCGGGAAGCATCCGGCGATGGATGTGTGCTCCGTTGATTTGGAGAGTAATCCTGACGACTGGAAAACAGTGCGGGATTTTTTGAGCCAGCCCTCAATGTTTACGGACGCGAAAATTGCGCTTGTGCGCGAGGCGACATCAGTTGATGGAAAAGAGTGGATTAAAGTTTTGAAGTCGCATTTGGAAACCCCGAAGACGTTTATTCTGATTTCTGATTCGTGTAAAAAACCGGTAAAAGCATTTTCGTTTCTCCTCGCGAAGCCGGCGGTCTCGCAGGAATTTCCGGCGCTAGAGAGCAAGATGCGCGAAGCGTTTTTCTATAAAGAAGCAAAGGCGCGTGGATTATCATTTGCGCCCGATGCATGGCGGTTTTTTGCGGGATTCGCAAATGGGGGCGAGAGTGTTGGCGCCGGAATGGCGGAACTTCTAAAACTTGAACTCGCGAATTTTAATCAACCGATTTCACTAAGCGATGTACGGTCGGTGATCAAATGGTTCTCGCGCGATGAGGTTTTCCATATCACGAGACAGCTTACTGGCCCGCCTGCGCAGGCAGGATATGGAGATTGGAGACAGAAAATTATCATGCTTGAACGGATGTTTCTCCAGCGAGAAGCGGGCGCGCACATCTTTAACTCGCTTGCGTACCAAGTGCACGGCGCGGACGCCGTTCGCCTCGCAGACTACGATGTTTCCATAAAAAGCGGGGGATTGGAGTATGAGGAGGCGCTTCTTGCGTTCGTACTGAAATAAAAATCCGGCAACTGCCGGATTTTTATTTCTATCCTAATTTCTTTGCGAGGCGGGATTTGAGGCGGCTCGCCTTACCCTTTTTAATAAAATCAACTTTTGCCATCTTGTCCAGAACTTTATAAACTTTTTTGAGCTGTTCACGCGCCTCGGGTTCTTTTTTCGCCAAAATGAGTTTTTTGAAGGCGCGGATTGCGTCTTTCATTATTTTGTCGCGCCCGAGGTTTTGCGCATTTCTCCGGCGGTTTTGCCGAAGAGCTTTCTTTGCGCTTTGTATTTTAGGCATATATTGTGAAGTAAAGAATAAGGCACGGCTGTTTTTTTGTCAATCTTCGAGTTATACTTGAGCGTGAATGATTCACACCCTTCGGGGAAAACTTACTGAGCGGACGCCGACGTTTTTTGTGGTGGAATGCAACGGTGTTGGATATAAAGTAACGGCTGGCGAGCGGACACTAACGCGACTTCCTGAACTTGGTTCGGAAATTTTAGTTTTTACATCGCTTTTTATCCGCGAAGAACGGCAGGATTTGTTCGGATTTTTGGAAGAAGAGTCACTCAAACTTTTTGAGCTTTTAAATACCGTCGGAGGCGTCGGGCCAAGAACCGCGCTCGGCGTGCTTGATATAGATAGCGTGCCAAACATCATCGCGGCGATCATTGAAAAGCGGGCTGATTTACTTACGCGCGCGTCAGGTATCGGGAAGAAAACCGCGGAACGGGTGATACTCGAACTTCAAAGCAAACTGCATCTCTCGGGCGCCGAAATGATAACAAAACAAGCTGATCAAAACCGCGAGGTTGAGGAAGTGCTTCTTAATCTCGGTTACGCGCGCGGCCAAATCCGCGGCGTTGTTGATCGTTTGTCGAAAGATGTAACGGGCATGGAGGCGCGGCTTAAAGCGGCGCTTAAAGAGCTCGGGCGCGCGACGCGATAAGATACTATGAATATCCTATTTTCTATCTACCATTGGTGCTGGGCGTTTTTTGGAAACATTCTGTACGGGTTTCCAAGCAGAAAACTTTTTGTTATCGGCGTGACAGGGACGAAAGGCAAGTCCACCACGCTTGAGCTTATGAACGCGGTTCTTGAAGCGTCAGAAAAAAAGACCGCCCTCTTGTCCACGGTGCGGCGGAAGGTAGGAGAAAAATCAGTGAGAAACTCCGCGGGAAACACCATGCCGGGGAGGTTCGCGATTCAGAAATTTTTGCGCGATGCCGTGAATGCCCACTGCACGCACGCGCTGATTGAGGTGAGCTCGCAGGGCGTACTCCAGCATCGACACCAGTTTATCGCGTGGGACGTCGCGGCGTTTTTAAACATTGCGCCGGAACATATTGAAGCACACGGGTCGTTTCAAGAATATCGCGGCGCAAAGCTTGAATTTTTTAGAAGTGTTCTTAATTCGCCGAAGTTGCGTAAGTATTTCATCATTAATACGGAAGATTGCAACTACGCGTATTTTTTGGACATCGTGAAAGACAAGGAGGGGAGCGATGTCATATATTTCAGCAAAAACAAGTTTCTCTCTGAAAAGCTTAAAGGGAAAAAAGAATTGCTTGGAAATTGGCTCTCGGCTGATTTTAATATTGAAAATGCGTCGGCGGCGTTCGCGCTCGCGCAAATTTTGAAAATTGAGTGGCCGACGGTTGAACACGCGCTCGCGGCATTTAATGGCGTACCCGGGCGGTTAGATATAATCCAGCGCGAACCATTTGCGGTTGTAGTTGATTATGCGCACACGCCGGATTCGCTTTTGGCCGTATATGACGCTTTACGAAAAGATTATAAAACTCCTTCCGGACGGATGATTTGTATTTTGGGCTGCGCTGGCGGGGGACGCGATAAATGGAAACGGCCGGAGATGGGAAAAATCGCATCCGAAAAATGCGACACTATAATTCTTACAAATGAAGACCCGTATGACGAAAATCCGACGGAGATTATTTCGCAAATTCGTTCCGGTATCTCGCCAGATTTTCTTAAATCAAGTGTTTGTGAAATTATTGACCGCATAGAAGCAATTAGAAAAGCACTCTCGCTCGCGCACGCAGGCGATGTCGTGATTGCAACCGGAAAGGGAAGCGAATCGTCAATTCATATAGCAAACGGAGAAACAGTTCCCTGGAATGAGCGGGGAGTTTTTGAGGAAGAGCTAAAAAAATTAAGACCCTTGAACTAGATAGCTCAAGGGTTTTTTATTTTGATTTATTAATCGTCTCTATAAGGAAGACGACCGACGACTATTCCTTTCTCTCGCGGAGGATTTTGTAATTTCAGTTTCAGGGAAAACTTTCTTAATTCTTCTCCCGTAAAGTAAACCTCCGGTTTCTCCGGAATTTCTTCCCCTGATTCGATCCCAACTTCCATGAGAGTGAAGTCATCATCATTAAATGGCGAGACTTTTATTCTTATTCTTCTTTCTCTGAATTCTTTATTAAAAAGCCCAAGAATAAGCACCTTAAATTGGAGGTCGCTTTTAGCAAACCCCCGAACTTCTTTTGTCTTCTCACTCTGCCATGTGCCACTAAACTTCTTAAGAGGTTCCTCCATAGCGGACGCTCCTTTCTCTTAGTGTTTTTATTATTAATAACTAATACTAAACATGCCACATTATTTTAAAAAGTCAATTTATGATGAGTTATATGCGTACTGGTATACTAGACATATATGAAGCTCACATTTTACGGCGGAGCGGGAGAGGTTACCGGCTCAAATTATCTTTTAGAATCTGGTGGCACAAAAATTATGATAGATTGCGGGCTTCACCAAGGCGGCCGCATCTGCGAATCGCCGAATTTTAAGCCATTCCCATACGACCCGAAGGAAATTGAAGCGGTATTTGTAACGCACGCGCACATTGACCACACAGGACGGCTTCCGCAGCTTACGAAATTCGGATTTCGCGGGCGCGTTATTTCAACTCCTCCGACGCGCGACTTTGCCGAGTCGCTTCTTCTTGATTCCGAACACGTTCTTCTTGAAGATGCGGCGAAATGCGATGAGGCGGCGCTCTATGATACTCCGGACGTTGACCGAGTTTGTGGTCTTTGGGAAGGAGTCCCGTATCGCGAACCGGTGAAGATTGGGCCGTTCATTATTGAGTTCTATAACGCGGGCCATATTCTTGGTTCAAGTTCAATCGTTGTTTCCGCGGAAGGAAAACGCGTGGTGTTTAGCGGCGATCTTGGAAATCTGCCGACGCCGTTTATTACCGGCACGGATTATATTACGGACGCGGACTACGCGCTCATTGAATCAACGTACGGAAACCGCGTGCACGAAGGCGGCGATACACGCAAGACCGCGCTTCGGAAAACCATCACGGAAACAATTAAAAACGGCGGCGTTCTTATGATTCCCGCTTTCGCGCTTGAGCGTGCTCAGGAACTTATCTACGAATTCAACAGTCTTGTTGAAAGCGGACAGGTTCATCGCGTGCCGGTTTTTATTGACAGCCCGCTCGCGATAAAACTTACCGCTGTTTACCAAAAATATTCGCGCGATCCGGTCTATTTCAGCGCTGGCGCCATAGAACAGGCGAAGCGCGGAGATTTTATTTTTAATTTTCCCGGACTCAAGATGACGCTCACGACCGAGGAATCCAAGGCAATCAACGACGTTCCAGTGCCGAAGGTAATCATCGCCGGAGCGGGGATGTCGAACGGCGGGCGCATATTGCACCACGAGCTCAGATATCTTCCCGATTCCAAAAGCACGATTCTCTTTGTCGGGTATCAGGCGCGAGGGTCGCTTGGCAGAAACATTTTAGACGACGCGAAGATGGTTCATATCCGCGGCGAAGAAGTTCCGGTGCGGGCGCACGTAGTAGCAATAGGAGGATATTCCGCGCACGCGGACCAGCCCCAGCTTTTGAAGTGGCTTGAACCGATGAAGAAAACCCTTAAAAAAGTTTTTGTGGTACAGGGCGAAGACGATGAAGCGCGGCCGTTTTCGGAAAAAGTTACGAGCACGTTCGGCATTAAAACAGAAATTCCTTCTGCGGGAGAAACAGTGATGTTATAATGAACGATATAACACGTATGAAAAAAGATTCTCCGGTTCCAAAAAAACAGCGTAAGGTCGGCATGAAGCTCGCGTACAAAATTTCCATTTCTGGAGCGGCCGAAACCGGGCACTGCTCGCGGGATGCCGTCCGGAAAGCGGAGGATATAGGAAAAGAAGTCGCACATCGGAACCTTATACTTTTAACAGGCGCGACGACGGGGATTCCGTATTGGGCGGCGAAGGGCGCGCACAACGAAGGCGGAATGGTTATCGGATTTTCTCCAGCCGAGTCCAGGGTGGCGCACGTCAAAACATATCAACTACCAACGGATTATCACGACACCATTATTTTTACCGGAGCAAATTATGTTGGCAGAAATCTTATACTTACAAACGCCGGGGACGGTATGGTTTTGGTTTGCGGGCGGACGGGGAGTCTAAACGAGTTCACAATTAATTTTGAAAACCAAAAACCGATTGGCGTCCTTGAGGGAACGGGCGGTACGGCGGACATGATCCGCGAAATTCTTGAAAAATCCTACCAGGGATTCCGTAAGGTGGTGTTTTCGCGGGACCCGTCGGACCTGCTTGACAAACTTATTGCAATCATCGAAAAAGAAGAAGAGAGGAAGCATGAGTCTAAAGGTCGAGTGCTTTAAGAAAAGTATTTATTATGCCAAAAGAAAAAAAACCAATCGGAGTAGTAACGCACTTCTTCGGCGGTCTCAGTGTAGCGATAGTAAAATTTAATATGTCTATGGCTGCCGGAACCAAAGTTCATTTTCAGGGAGCGACGACTGATTTTGACGAGACGATACAATCAATGCAATACGACCACAAGGACATAACTGCGGCCAAGAAAGGGCAGGAGGTCGGTATAAAAGTTAGTGAGAAGGTGCGCGAGGGCGACGAGGTTTATCCCATAGAGTAGGGGATATGAATACATATTTTATTAGATCGACGAGCTTGCTCGCGGGTACTATTATTGGCGCGGGCATTTTTTCTTTACCGTTCATCTTTCGTGTGGTTGGGTTTGCAACTGGCACGGTATATCTCGCACTTTTTACAATCGTCTATATTGCGGTTCATGCCATGTACGCGCGCGTGCTTGAAGCAAACAAAGGAGAGCATCAGTTTTTTTATCTTGCTAAAAAATATTTGCCGTGGGGAATACGGAGCATCGCGTCATGCTCCATATTCATTGAACTCTTTTTCGTGCTCGCAACGTATCTTGTTCTCGCGCCGGTATTCTGGAATATTGTTGCGCCCGCAAATTTTACATTCGCTCTCGTCGCATTCTGGTTTCTCGGATCCGTTTTTATTTTCATGCGGCTCAAGTGGCTTGGGTGGGCCGAGGCCCTGGGAGTTTTGAGCATCGCGGGCATTGTCGTTTTTATTTTTATACTTTCACTGCATCGTCCCTTTGAGGCACCGCTTTTTGAAACGTTTGATTTGACGGCATTTTTTCTGCCGTTTGGACCGCTTCTTTTTGCCCTGAGCGGCCGCCCCGCGCTCTCGGCGGTTTTAGAGGAACATAGAAAAGCAAAAGCCGCCGGCCGCGGGTTTTCGCTCTTTAGTTCTGTCTTTTGGGGTACCGCGATTTCCGCCGTTGTTTATTTCCTGTTTATCATGGGCGTTTTGCGCCTCAACCCGTTTGCCGGCCCCGAGGCGCTTAATAGCCTCAATATGCTTCCGCGCGCAACCCAGTCTCTTTTAGGAATCTTAGGGTTTGTGACGTTATGGACCTCGTATTTTGTAATCGGAATTAATGTCCGCGATATTTTGCACATCGACCTTCGTCGCTCGCGGATTTTAAGCGCCTTAGTTGTTCTTATTATCCCGCTCGTTCTTTATGCGATCGGTTTTCGCGAGTTTCTTCCGATGGTGAGTTTTATCGGAAGTGTGTTCCTTGCGCTTGAGGGGATTTTTATTGTCTGGATATGGAGGAGCGCTTTCCCAAAAAATCCATGGCGCGGGTGGAGCTCGTTGCTCTATGTGATTTTCTTAATCGCGCTCGGGTATGAGGTCGTAAGCTTTTTGGGCATTTTATGAACTTTTTGCGGGGCTACGAAAACAATGTTCGCGCGTTACTCATTTGTCTCACGTTTGCAATTCCGTTTGGGACAAAGAAATTTTTATATTCATTCGCGCCCGTTGTTGATGAATATCACGCTATTTTTCTCTACGGCACAGATATTTTGCTTCTCGTATCCCTTGTATTGTTTTTCTTTTTAGGACAGCGGTTTTACAGCATACCACCCACAATCAAAAAAGTTTCACTCGCGTTTTGGATTTTTGCGGTGCTCTCGGTTGTTTTTGCCCTTACCCCGTGGCTTGCGGCATATCGCGTGCTCCGGCTCGGACTCTATATCCTTCTCGCGCTCGTGGCTGGCACACTTATACATCGCGACCAGAAATTTTTCAGGTGGATTTGTTTTTCAATCAGCGCTTCCGCAATTTTTCAAGCGTTCATCGGCTTTTCTCAATTTTTATACGGGAAAAGCGTCGGGTTGCGGCTTTTGGGAGAATCAGTAATTAACGCGACAACGCCGAATGTTGGGCGCATGACGCTTGAGGGAGAAAAATACTTGCGCGCCATTGGCACAATGTCGCACGCGAACATTTTTGCCGCGTTTCTCGTCATCGGGCTTTTGTGTTTCTTCTACCTTTATCTCACAAGCAAGGGATGGGGCGCAAAGCACATTGCGCTCCGCATATACTCCGTTCTCGGCATATTTGCGGTATGCATCGGCCTTATTGTTTCTTTTTCCCGCTCCGGGTGGATTACCGCGTCGCTCGTCACTCTTCTTGTTCTCGTGTGGGGATTTTTTCATAAAGAGTATCGCCGTCCCACTCTCGGTCTCTTGTTTGTTCTACTCACTACAACCTACTTACTACTCACTATCTTTTCCTGGGCGATTATTCCTCGCGCTGGCTTTGCGCCCGGAGAAGGTTCTGTGAATGACCGGATTACGTACAATAAAATCGGGGCGGAGCTTATTTTGAAATATCCGTGGGGCGTGGGAATCGGGGATCAGGAGCTTACAAGCGTTCAAGAAGGGCTGTATCAGGCGAGAGGGCTTACGCATGATTGGCTGTGGCAACCAGTGCACAATATCTATATTCTCATCGCGTCAGAAACAGGTATTCAGGGAATTCTCGCCTTTCTCGCGCTTCTTGGTTTGATGTTATTCAGGTATGGAAAAAATCTTTTACGAGGCCCAGAAGGCGCAATTGCGCTCGGCATGCTTGCAGTATCACTCTTATTCGGACTTGTAGACCACTTTCCGTGGGATTTGCCAGCAGGGCAATTGATGTTGTGGCTCTCGGTTGGGCTTGTTTTAGGAATAACTGATAACAAATAACCTATAACTAATAACGGATGATTGCCGTTTTTAATGCACTGGGTATAAGATGAAACTGTTACTTCCCCCCTCGTCGTTCAACGGATAGGACGCTGGCCTCCGAAGCTGGAAATTGAGGTTCGATTCCTCACGAGGGGACTTGTTTACTAATTAGGTACAATATCTAGCTTGTAAATACTTTTCCTATTCCATTGATTTTTCTGTATCATAGGTATCTAATAAATACATGATTCTAAAATCGCTTATATATACCCTCTTGGCTACTATATTTTTTCTACCGCCGTTTTTAACACTCGCGGCGTTTGAGAGTGATTTATCCTACGGTTCTCGGGGAGATGACGTGATCGAGCTTCAAGAATTTCTTACTAATCAAGGTATATACTCCGGTCCAATCACGGGCAATTTCTTTTCTCTCACACTTACTGCTGTAAAGAACTTTCAAGAAAGAGAAGGGATTATTCCTTCTGCTGGGTATTTTGGACCGAAAACAAGAGCGGTTGTGAATGTAAAACTTGGCACAATAATAAATCAAGCTCAAAACCAAGCCATTAGTGAAACTAGATCTACTTCAATAGTCCCTACTCGTCAAAATTCAACACAACAGCAACTTGCTGCGCTTTTAGAACAAGTTCGGCTGTTACGACAACAAATTACTTCTCTTCAATACAAAAATGATTCAGAAAGCCAACCATTAGCGCAACATCAGACTCAACAAAGTGTTATATCATCACAACAAGTATCAGATAATCTTCCACCCTCAGTTCAGGGTTCAGTTGTGACGATACGGCCAACCGTAACTACGCCAACTATTCCTACCGTTATCCTCTCACTTTCTCCAGATTCTCCTAAAAAAACATCAGCTTATAACGACACCGAAGCGTTTACCATAGCGAAGTTTAAAATGAAAGTATTGGGCATAGACATAGAACCAATAAAAATTACTTTTTCTATCAAACACCCACCAAAGTCAAGTAATGGTTTTATAGGGGCGCCCCAAACAGTATTTTTAGTTGGGAACGGGTGTTTTTTGAAAGTCAGTTATTCTGGCGGATTACTCAATAACATTTGCGGAACCGCAAATAACTACGATGAAGGAGGTCAAACAAGGTATCAATTTGAAATTGGCCCTACTGTTGGCGGGCGCTTTCCTAGATTTTTAGAAGAGGGTGATAATTATTTTACTGTTATGACAGTGAGAAGGGGACTTTATACCGCGACAACAACAAGCATCTTCTATCAGGTAGAACAGTTTGATATTACAGAGATAAGAACACCTGAGTCTGTCCTGCAAGCAAATCCAAGCAACAATACTCGCTTAGATCCTTTTATAGCACCAGTAGATGGCGAATTAATTGAAATAGTAGTAAATTAATAATTGTCAAACTATGAATAGTAAGAATAATAAAGTTTATTGGTGCAAGTGTTCTGGTTGTGAAAATAATGAAATTGCTAAAAAGATAAGAAAAGGAAGTATTCCTCATAACACTGGCGAGACTTGTATTAGTTGTGGTGGCTATATTATTGAAGAAGACGCAAAAGAAGAATCGGAAGCAGATTTAAAGTAAAGAACATAGAAGAAGAAAATATAAAAGAATTTTGTCCAAACTGTGGCTATAATAGAAGTTCGGATGAAATAAAAGACATGTGCTCTGAGTGTAGATGTTTCACTCCAGCTTTGGAGAATGATCCATTTCCGGATGTTTCTACTAAAATCAACAATGATAATAAATAATATCTAAACTTTGTTTAGAGGGTAAGGTATTTTTTTATCTTTCTAAAAAGCTTGAATCTTTTCCATTGATTTTCTCACTTTCTTAAGAATTTGCCGTTTTTACAATGTTATGAGAAGCTTTGGATAAGGGCACTTATGGAAAAACAAGCAGCTCTTCTAGATTTGGAAAAAAGAATAGTGGAGGACAAAAATCTTCCGTTGCGGGAAGGAAACCTTGTGTTTGGGGAGGGGAATATCAACTGCGATGTGATGTTTATAGGCGAAGCGCCCGGGTTTCACGAAGACCAGCTGAAACGGCCGTTTGTTGGGCGAGCGGGACAGCTTTTGGACAAGCTCATTATTATGGTTGGGTGGAAACGCGAGGATGTTTACATTACAAACATTGTGAAGCGCAGGCCTCCTGAAAACCGAGACCCATTGCCTGAGGAGATTGAGGCGTACAAGCCATATTTGAAAGAACAGATACGAATTATCAACCCGAAAATAATTGCGCCACTCGGCAGATTTTCAATGAACTATTTTCTTCCGGACGCGAAAATCTCGCGCGACCAAGGGAAAGTGTTCCGAATAAAAGACAAACTTATTGTCCCACTATTTCACCCCGCGGCGGCGCTGCGCGGGACCGGAACGCTTGAAGCGCTTAAGGGAAGTTTCAAGAAACTTCCGGCGATTATCAAGCGATATGATGCGCTTGTCGCCGCGCCGCATATTCACGAAGAGCCGCACAAGGAACTTAGCAAGGAACAAAACAAGGAATTGGAACAGGAGCAAGAGCGGCTCTTATAAAAATACCTAATACCTAATTACTAATTTCTAATAAGCCCTTCGGGTGTTTAAACATTAGACATTTTAATTTTCATTAGACATTAGAAATTAGATATTAGAAATTGATTAACATCTCCCCATTATAAGAGGTATAATTGAAGCAATGCTAACGCTTACATACCTGGGACAGCGCTCCCTCTACCGCATCGCGGAGTTTTTCCGCCATTGGTATGTAAAGAGCGTGCGAATATATTCAAACTTCATAATTGATATGCTTCAGGCGCTTGATCGGCATTTCGCGTGGAAAGTAACCGCGCGGTTTTTATTTCATCCGCTTTACGGTGATTACACGATCACGGGGTACGTGCTTGGATTTATATTCCGTTTTTTCCGGCTCATTATCGCGTCCGTTGTATACGCAGTAGTATTTGTGTTTGCTGTTTTTTGTTACCTTGTCTGGATTGCCATTCCGCCCTACCTGCTTCTGCGTCCGTTTCTCGGATATTTATAACGATATATTATGAAAGATTATTTATTTCGCGAACCACGGCTTCTCATTTCCCGCTCAGGAGAAATTTTTCTGAATTTCATAACCTGCGCGTTTTATGTACTTGCGCCGTTTTGCGCGTTTGCTCTTTTTGTATTTGGCAACGCGGTTTCGGAGGGCTTAGGGGTTTTACTTCTGCTTTTTCTTGCTGACCGCGCACTTCATTTCGGGGAAGCGGAACGGACACTTATTGAAGTTGATCAGGGCGACGGGAATGTCGCGCTCGCACTCACGCCGCGCGGATACCGATACATAAGCAGAGCGTTCCGAAAGTCGCTTTTTCACGGCGATAATTTTTACCTCTCGCTTTTCCGCGGGCTTATTTCCCAACATGGCATTAAAATCGCGGTGCGGCGGCTCGGACGCGCGAGTGGAGAACTACTTGAAAAGCTCGATGCGTACGAAAATGATATTCCGCGGAGCAACCCCTCCTCCGCCGGGCTACGGGCGGGCAAGCGTCCGCGCGAGGAACTTTTAGTGCACGCGGAAATTTTAATGCGCGGGGCATTCCGAAGCGCGCAAGCATCCGGAGAGCGCTATATTGAACCGCGCAATATATTTGCCGCGCTTTTTGCGGCAGCGGACCCGGCGGCGCGGAAATATTTTGAGGTGATTAACTTATCATTTGAGGAAGCGCAAGCGGCGATTATTTTTGCGCGCTGGAGCGGAACACTCTCGTGGCTTAAGAGAATCCCGGTGGTTCTAGGCGGCTTCGCACACCGGCCGCGGTTCTTGCGCCACCGCATTATTAACCGCGCGTGGACGTCGCGCCCCACGCCGATTTTGGACTCCTATAGCACCGACCTCACTGACCTCGCGCGCGAGGAGAAAACGGGATTTTTAATCGGGCACAAAAAAGAGTATGACACGCTCGTGCATGTAATCTCGCGGATTGGGAAACCAAACGCGCTTCTAGTTGGAGAGCCGGGCGCGGGAAAATCCACCATCATTGCACACCTTGCGTTTAATATAACGAAAGACCTCGTGCCGCCGATTCTTTTTGATAAGCGGCTCGTCTCGCTTGATGTCGGCGAACTTATCGCGGAGGCAACGCCCGAAATTTTGGCTGGGCGGCTGCGCAAAATCGTTGAAGAAATACTCCTCGCGCAAAACATCGTCCTTTTTATTCCCGACGCCCATAATCTTTTCCGCACCGCGCAGGCAAAGGGTATAAACGCCATTGATGTTCTTCTGCCTGTTATAAAATCAGAGGCGATACCGACGATTTGCGAAACGTATCCGCGCGAGTTCAAACAATATATAGAGCCGCGGAGCGATTTTCTTGACCAGTTTCAAGTTGTGCGCGTTGATGAAATTTCAGAGGAAGAGGCAACTAGGTTTTTAATCTACACTGCTCTCTTGCTTGAGCGGCAATCCGGAATTTTTGCCACGCTTCAGGCGGTTCGCGGCGCGGTTACTATTGGTCACCGCTATTTTACGCAGAAGCTTCTGCCGGGAAGCGCGGTTGATTTACTGAAACAAGCATTCGCGGTCGCGCGCGAACGGAAACTTGACGCGGTTAGTTACGACATTGTTGCGGAAATCGCCGAGGGGCAGAGCAAGATTCCCATCCAGCAGGCCGGCGAAGTGGAAACGGAAAAACTTCTTAACCTTGAAAACATTATCCATAAGCGGCTTGTGAACCAAAATGCTGCCGTCGCGGCGGTTTCAAGCGCGTTGCGTGAATATCGGAGCGGGCTCTCGCGCCGCGGCGGGCCGATTGCGACATTTCTATTTGTCGGGCCGACTGGCGTCGGGAAAACCGAGTTAGCAAAAATTTTAGCCGAGGCGCAATTTGGCACCCGTGACGCAATGAAGCGGTTTGATATGTCAGAGTATCAGGACAAACAGAGCATTTTCCAATTTATCGGCACGCCGGACGGGGAGAGGACCGGCGCATTAACCGACGCGATTCTCGCGAACCCGTACAGTTTGGTGCTTTTGGATGAATTTGAAAAAGCACATCCAGATATTTTAAATTTGTTTTTACAGGTATTTGACGATGGGCGGCTTACGGATGGTCTTGGTCGCACGGTTAATTTTGAAAACACGATTATTATTGCGACATCAAACGCGCACTCGGAGTTCATAAAAACAGAAGTTGAGAAGGGGCGGCAAATTGAAGCGATAGGGGAAGAGCTCAAGAAAAAACTCACTGACTACTTCAAGCCGGAGCTTTTAAACCGTTTTTCTAATGTCATTGTATTCCGCAACCTGAAACTTGAAGAAATTTACATTGTTACCGGATTTCTTATAGATGAAGTTGCTGGTTTGCTTCGCGACACACACGGCATTGAGTTGCAGGTGGAAGACACCGCGCAGAAAAAAATCGCTGAGCTCGGATACAGCCCCGTATTCGGCGCGCGCCCCCTGCGGCAGATGATTTCCGAAAAAATCCGCGGCGTGCTTGCGGAAAAGATTTTACGAAAAGAAGTGGGCCGTGGAGATACGCTTATTCTTTCAGTTTCAGGCGAGGAATTTACGTGGAGGAAAGAAGCAAGGCAGTAGGGTATAATACTACAGCTATATGAATTCGTATATAAACTTTGATTTCGGCAGGATTAAAATTAACCGCGTCGTGAAGCATTTTATCCTTTCCGACCTGATGTTGTGGTCGGGGTGGGGGCTTATTGGCCCGATTTTTGCCGTTTTCATAATTCAGGGAATTCCAAACGTCAGCCTTGTTACCATCGGCGCGACGTCGGCGATTTACTGGATTGTAAAATCAATTATCCAGATTCCCGTCGCGCTTCTCCTTGACCGACACAAGGGAGAAAAAGACGAGCTCTACACGCTTATCGGGAGCCTTATCCTTGCCGGTTTTGTCGCCCTCGCGTTTCTTCTTGTAAAGACAACCGGGCAACTCTATTTTGTGACATTACTCCAAGGCATCGCTTTCGGGCTTTATATCCCGTCATGGTACGCGATTTTTTCGCGCCATCTTGATAAGGACCGGTACGCGCTTGATTGGTCGCTTGATAGCACGTCAATCGGCGTTGCGTCGGGCGTTACGGCGCTCATCGGCGGAATGGTCGCGGATTACTTTGGCTTTCCCGCGCTCTTTATCGCCGCAGGGATACTTTCTTTTGGGAGCGCGTTTGTAATTCTTACCTTGCCGAATATAATTTTACCGAAGCGGACCACAAGTCGGCCGCTCATCGCTGACCATTTGCCATCAAATGTTCAAAAATAATCCCATACGCCCTTCGCGTCAGGAATTTTCCGCCGGCATAATTATTTACCGCATGACGCGCGAGGGTCCAAAGTTTCTACTGCTCTATAACGGCGGGACGTATTGGAATTTTCCAAAAGGCAAGCTTGAAGAAGGGGAGCAGAGTTTTCGCGCGGCACTCCGCGAGGTATGGGAAGAGACGGGGCTCCGGCCGCGCGATTTACAGTTCAAAAATTGGTTTCGCGTGGAAGACCGGTTTACGTATGTGCGCGACCGGCAGAAGATTTACAAGACCGTTGTGTACTATCTCGCCGAGACGCGCAATCAGGAGATACATATCAAGCTTGTAAGTGAAAACCACGAAGGGGAGCGGCACGACGGGTACGGATGGTTTTTGTGCAGAGACGCTATAAAGATGCTCACGGCGCCAAACCTCCAGAGGCATTTGAAATATATACAAAGTGTTATTTTAGGCAGGCGCAAGCACGGGCCGGTTCCCGTGCAACCCAAGCCGGTTCCTAATAAGTAAAAACCGCCCTGTTGTATGGGCGGTTTTTATTTTACAAACTCAACTATCTTTTTAAACACTTCCGGTTCGTGTTCGGCGAGATCGGCGAGAATTTTTCGGTCGAGGCGAACCTTTTTCTTATGGAGTGCGTTTATGAGCGTGCTGTATTTTGTTCCCGCTTCGCGCGAACCAGCGTTTATCTTTACGTTCCAGAGCCGGCGGTAATCGCGCTTCTTTTCCTTTCTGCCTTTAAACATGCGCGGAAGCGCGTGCAAGAGCCCCTCTTTCGCGGCGCGTTCTTTTGATTTACGCCCCCACTTAAAGCCCTTGGTGAGTTTCAGTACTTTTTCGCGTCTTTTATTAGCAGTTGTGCCCCGTTTTACCCGTGTCATAGAGAATGGTAATTAATTGTTAGTTTATTTGTCTCCCTGCGGGAGATGTCCCGAAGGGACATAATTAGAAGTAGAGTGTATGTGAAATCGAACGGAAAAGCAACTATAAGAAGTATTTTCTAGCCGCGACGCCTTGATTGCCTAGCTCGTGCTCCTTACTGCGCCGATGACGCTGACGCGAGGACTTATTCGCGCGCGAGTGACCGAGTCCCATTGATCGGCGCATTACTTTTCCTCCTTTTGATATTTTGAGTCTTTTTGTGATGCTCTTAAGCGTTGAATGTTTCATGTTATTTTTTTGCGATTTGGCTTACGAACCCGCGTCCGCCCGGGCGAGGGGAGAGCGTTACGACATGCGGTACTTTTATCATTGTAAGAAAATTATTGAGTTTCTGAAGCGCCCAGTCGCGGTTTGCTTTTTCACGTCCGCGGAGGAAGATGCTTATTTCAATCTTGTGCCCTTCGGACAAAAATTCCCCTATTTTCTTTATTTTTATTTCGAGGTCGTTTTTCGCGGCGCGCGGCGAAATCCTAATTTGCTTCAATTCGCCGATTTTTTTCTGCGCCACGTAAAGCTTTTTCTCTTCTTTTTCCTTTTGATACCTGAATTTGTCAAAGCTTATGATTTTTGCGACCGGCGGGTTTGCCGTCGCGGCAATCTCTACCAGATCAAGGCCTTGTTCCCGTGCTAGGGTGAGCGCCTTATCACGCGGGAGTATGCCGAGGTTTGCTCCGTGCTCGTCTATGACCCGAAGCTCCGGCGCGGTTATTTGGTTATTGATCTTGGTGTAGATGAGAATATAGTAAGGCACTTTGTGGGAGGAGTCAAATAAAAAGAGCCGGGTTTTAATCGGCTCTGCGCAAGATGAACTAATTTATCGCCTTTTTTCTAAAACTATGAAAGCGACACTTTGAAGCCCGCTTTTTACTGAATTAATCGCGTTTTCTAACGCTATAGCGTCCAATTTTTTTATTGCCTCAATGCGCTTAAGAGTTACCTTTTTGTATCCACCGTATTCTTTTCCTTCGTACATTACTCCATTGTTTGTTTCAAGAAGAATGTCATCGGCGGTTTTACCAACAAAAAATTCACTATCTCCATTAAGTTTAATGGTGAATTGCATAAAGACAACGGCGATTTCACTCCCTTCTTTTGTTTCTATTTCTTCCATGGCTGTCCCCTCTGTTCTATATAGGTTTATATTCACTTAATCTGCTTCAGGAAACATAACACGCCGGCTTGACTAGAGTCAAATAAAAAAGCCCCAGGATCACTAGAGCTTTTTTATGAAAAGAGCCGCGCAGATTTGTATTTCCGCACGTTCGGTCCGGAAACACTAGTGATAGTGGCCAGACCATGTTGGGATTTGGGTTTGTGGATAGCACCAATCCCAGTTAATAGTATAGGTTTCTGGCCGTTGCTTACAAGGGGGAGGTGGACAATTTTAGGAGTGCCGGAAAATAAAAAAGCCTCGCATAATAAGATAATAGGGCGAGGCTTTTTCCTGTAAATAAAAAGAACTGATGATAGGGCATTTGTATGCCCACATAATTCGGCCCGAGGATGGCCGCGTTGCACTGAAATATGGTAATGACCCAATTACTAGTTTAGGCCTTCCGGCACTTTCTGCAAGTGGGGGGTGTGGATAAGAATTTACCTGACTCGCAGTGTTTCTGCACTGTATTCTATTCCTAATGGTCTTATCACTACTTTCTTTTTTCCTCGTGCCACGTGTCCCGCAGGAAGTGCTGATATGCCACATTGGAGATTTGCTATTAATATCGTTTCTGAGACGTATTTCTCAGGCATGAAAAGTGCAAGACCGGCGCCCATATTTAGATTTGCATACGCTTCCTCGTCGCTCACAGGGCCGTTTTCTTGGATAAACTTGAAAATCGGCTGTGGTTTGGGAATTTTTTCTATGATGTAGGTGAATTCCTGCGGTTCCCGCATAATTTTTCTCCAGCCGTGGCCTGTTATGTTTACGGCATAATGGATTTCAATGCCCGCTTTCTGAAGATTTCTCATGAGAGGGACATAGATTATTGTCGGATCAAGTAACGCTTCTCCGTATGTTCTCCCATCGCTGATTTTTGTTCGGAAGCCGTCTACGAGCTTTTTGCCTATTTTGCGTGCCAACGTCAGCCCATTTGCGTGAATGCCTGAGCTTCCAAAAAGCACAATCGCGTCCCCGGCCTGTAATTTTTCTCCCAAGAGAATATTTTTCTTCGGGGAAATTATTCCGATTGCTGAGCCGCTTAATTCTACAGTGCCAGGCTCTATAATGCCCTGAAGCGTCGGTGTTTTTCCTCCGCCCCATGCACATTGCGCCATGTCGCACGTTTTTTTCCAGCCAGCGATTAAATTACTGCTACGCTCCGTTTCTTTAAACCAATTGGAACTACCAACAGCAAGATGCATTGCCACCGAAATCGGTAGGGCGCCAACTGTAATCACGTCATTTACAATCATAGCCACTGTATCCTGCGCAATAGCGTCATAAAAAAGCGGAAAATCCTTACCCATTTCATCAGCGACGAGGTTTTTTGTCCCGAGCCCTTCGTGGACATGCGCGAGGTAGAAGCCGGGGAATTCCATAATGTACGCGCTCTCTCCGCGGCTTTTTCCAATCTCGATAAGTCCGTGATAAAGTTCGAGGTTCTGCGCGGTTTCTTTTGCTGCGAGCTGAGCAGCGCATTTGAATGGATCCATGGCGCCATAATCTACGCCGGAGCTGAGATAAGTTATTGTGTTTTTAATTTGCATAACTCCTCCATAATTTAGTTGGTAATGTGAATTACTGGATTGCTGTGCCAAGCCTAGCAAAATACATCTTTTCATGTCAAAACAAAAAATTCTGTGACGATTGTGGAGATGGGCGGAGTTGAACCGCCGTCCAGAGAGTTACACGCAAATTTTCTACAAGCTTAGTTCGAAAAGAACGAGTGACTTCTTTGGTTTAACCAATTGTATTTGAAGTCGTAATACAATAGGCGAGTTTCAGGTATAACACCGGCGATTCCCTATGAAACGTCGGGGCCGATGCCCCATCTATAAATAGAAGGGGAACACCAACTTACGCAAAAGCGAAAGCCGGCGCCGCTGTTTTATTAGCAGTTATTTTTTGACAAGTTTTACGAGGTAGTCAGCTCGGCCTGCAATTTGCACGAAAGCTTCTCTGTCAAAGCCCGGCATCCCCGCGAATTTTTCCTGCGAGCGAAGTGAGTAGCTGAAAAATTCAGCGCCCCGCCGCAGGCGTGGGTTATTCAATTGTTAAATAACTATGAGATTGATTTGCGGATCTCGCGCTCAACGTCGCGCTTTTTAATCGCTTCGCGCTTGTCTCCCTTTTTCTTGCTTCGCGCGAGACCGATTTCAACCTTAATCCTGCCGTGCTTATTATACAGCTTGAGTGGTATGAGCGTCAATCCTTTCTCTTTTGTGCGTCCGATAAGCTGGTTTATCTCCGCGCGGTTCAGAAGAAGTTTCCGCGTGCGTTTTGAGTCATACGCTTCCGGCGTATTGCTCGGCTGGTATGGGGGAATATCTAAATTCAGAAGCCACACCTCGTTTCCCTTGAGGATTGCGTGCGCGCCGCTTAAGTTTGCCCGTCCGGCGGCGATTGATTTCACTTCAAATCCTTTCAACTCCAAGCCAACCTCAAATGTTTCAAGGATTTCATAATCAAACGACGCGCGCTTATTTATTGCAAAAACCGCCATTGGATTTAAGATTATCACTGTTTTAGGCCGCTTACGATATTTGACATTGTATATGGTACTATGCTATAATACAAAAGCACGTTAAAAACAACTAATCAACTCATCTTTTGCCTCGCAGACTGCGCGGGCGGAAGATAAGTTAAAAATATGAGGAAAAGCTATGGAAACTATGAAATTTATCGCTGATGTTCAAGTAAAAACTAAATCTTTTGGGAAAAACACACTTTTTCCCAAGAAATTTTACAGAAAATTCGCGCTTCCAAAAACTTTTAGTTTTGAAAAATTTCGCATAAAAGCCGAATTCGAAAGGGGTTTTACAGAGTTGATTGTACCGGAAATTCCAAATTTAATCAGGGCATTTACTGGTACACTCACAAAAAACTTACTTGCGAAGTCTACGACCTATGACTCAATTCTATCTATTACTAGCACCTTCTCAATCGGAGAGTTCTTAACAATCATTTGTGCGCTTCTCAAAAAACAGAAGAATGGTAACAAGGGCGCGCTTCTCGTGGGCGATACAAATATTTTCTGTGTGCGGTTAAAAAGTGGGTACCATGTTGCAGTTAGAATAAGCTGGTTTCCTGAAGAACGCGTGTGGTACTTTAGTGGGATTTTTTTAGGCAGCCCAACTGACCTCTCACACACATGGGAAAGCGACGGTTGTATGTTTTCTAAAAAGACAGTTCCGATTAGAATGATTCTTCGCTAAGTATTTCTTCATTGTGCTCTTGTTTTTGTACTATCCGTCCCTTTTCCATTTAGAGAAGGGACTTTTTTATGTACCCCCACACCAGATAGTGAATTGTTTCCAATTTAGCCCACTTATAACTACGCGGAAAATTTTATTGATTCACTATTGGTGTGGGGGTATACTGCTATAAAATGACACTTAGAGAAAAAATAACCGCGAAAATTGAGGGTCTTATTCCTAAAGGCACGGATGTTTCACTTTCCGTGCCGGAGAACGATACGCAAGGGCATTACAGCACGAATGTTGCCTTCAAGCTCGCAAAGCAAAAAGGGGTTTCGCCGATGGAGGAGGCAGAGAAGCTTGCATCAAAACTTCTAGAGTCCGCGTCCCCTAAAACAGTCGCAAAGCGACTGTTCGGGCAAGCAGAATTGTTTGAGCGAGTTGAAGCAGTAACCCCGGGATTTTTGAATATGTGGCTGTCGCAGAATGCGCTCGCCAGTGAGTTACAAATTATTTTGAAAGAGAAAAAGAACTATGGAATTGTAAAAAGCAAAAAAAAGAAAAAAATCCAAGTTGAATACATTTCGGCAAATCCAACGGGGCCGCTCACGCTTGCGAATGGAAGGGGAGGGTTTTTTGGCGACGCACTCTCAAATATCTTGGAAGCCGCTGGTAATGCGGTAGAGCGAGAATATTATGTAAACGACACAGGAAACCAGATTTTAACTTTTGGAAAATCAATCATTGCGTCGCTAGGTATTATTCCGACCGAGGAAGAATTTTATAAGGGCGAGTATGTAAGAGAGTGGGCGAAGAAAAATAAATCTTTCGTCTTAAAGCACAAAAACAATCCGATGGAGATCGGAAAGCGCGCGGCAAAAGATTTTTTGCGAGGCACTCGCAATACTATTGAAAAAGGGGCACATATTAAGTTTGATAGGTACACATCCGAAGACAGGAATATTCATAAAAAGGGATATGTTAAAAAAGCGCTTGCGGTGTTTAAAAAGGGCGGGCGGGTGTACGAACAAGATGGCGCGGTTTGGCTTCGTACAAAAGATTTCGGCGATGACAAAGATAGGGTGCTCGTGAAGCAGGGCGGAGAGCCGACATATTTTCTTGCCGATGCCGGACACTATCTTGAAACAAAAGAACGAAAGTTTGACGCGAAAATAAATATTTTAGGCCCGGACCACTACGGATATGTTGCGCGCATACAGGCGGTAGCAAAAATTTTTGGACTTGACTCACGTGTTATTGTGACGCAGACGATACGGCTCGTTTCGGATGGGAAAGAGACGAAGATGTCTAAGCGGAAAGGGAAGTTTATTACATTCGAGGAACTTATAAGCGAGGTCGGGCGCGATGCTGCACGGTTTTTCTTTCTTATGACAACACCGGAGTCGCATATGGATTTTGATCTAAAGCTCGCGAAGGAGCGGTCTCAGAAAAATCCCGTTTTTTACATCCAGTACGCGCTTGTAAGAGCGCTGAGTATTCTCAAGAAATCAAAAATAAAAACTTCAGCAAAAGCTTCTCTTGATGCGCTTCAGACCGACGTTGATACAAAGCTTATTCGCGAGCTCGCGCGGTTTCCTGAAGTCATCGCGGACTCGGCAAAGGATTATAAAATCCATCCTATTACAAAGTACGCATCAGAGCTCGCAAAAGCGTTTCATAATTTTTACGAAAAAGAACGCGTGGCTGGCGAAGCAAAAAACATCGCGCAGGCGCGCGCAGTTTTAGTTTCCGCATCAATCATCGTTTTTCAGAATCTTTTTAAAATACTCGGCATCTCCGCGCCGAAAAAAATGTGACAGTTAGAACGCGTATAGAAACTGCGAGATTATAAAAAAGACATAAATCGCGATTAAAATTACGCCTTCGCGAGCGGTAAGCTGGCGGTTGGTCTTATAGAACACAAGAAAAGCTGAAAAAAGCAGCGCGATAAAAGCCATTGTGAGGTAATAGGAAAAATCTACCGTGATATATATCGGATGGAGGAGCGCGAGAAGGCCTATCATGAACGGATTTGCTATTGCTGATCCTATCAGGCTACTCGTCGAAAGCTCTTTAATGTGCCTGCGCCATGAGCGTATGGTTACAATGATTTCCGGTAAGTTTGTGCCTATTGAAAACACGATGAGTCCTATTACAAATATCGAAACATCAAAAGCTTTCAGTAATTCCGCGGAGAGCGAAATTATTGCCTTTGCTAGTACGACAACGGCGGTAACGCCGAGAATTATGTAAACTATGTGTTTGCTGATTCGATGATGATGAATCGTCGGCATGTGCTTAAGGAGTTCTTGTTTGTGATACTTCTCATAGAGCGAGAACAGGATGCCGAGATAAATGACCATTAGTATTATTCCGTCGGTTTCACTGAATTTCCCGTCGAGACCCATGATCATTGCGACAAGTATGTAAGCAAAAAATGGAAGAATGTGCCAAATTTTTCCATCGGTCGCTATTTCCCGGTTTAATATGATGCTTCCTCCAAAAATGAGGCCGAAAATCACCATTATCCCTCCAAGAAGATTTCCAATAGATATAGACGGGATATTTTCTATTATCGCGTTAACTCCTATCGAAAGTTCGGGGAGAGTCGTTAGTAGTCCCAGAACTATTCCAAGAAAAGAGAGTGGAACGCCGAATCTGTGGCCAAGCGAACGTATTTGCGTTACTACAACATCGGCCGATTTACACAAAAGATAAAACAGCGCGCAGATAGCGATGAGAGTCGCTGCAATTAACATAAGTTTATTATACCTCCGAAAGTTTCCCTTAGCTATTTAGTCGCGGCCAGTACAGGTGGAAAAGAGCGGAGTTTTCGGATATTATATGGATATTACATATGCTGCGTAACCTAAAGCAGTTTTCGCTTCCTGAGCTAGAAGAGAAAGTTCTTGAGTTTTGGAAAACGAATAATATTTTTGAGAAGTCGCTTGAGAAGAACCGAACCAGCGGGAAGAAGTTCGTGTTTTACGAAGGGCCGCCGACTGCAAACGGCCACCCTGGGCTTCATCACGTTCTCGCGCGCGCCTTTAAGGATATTATTTTGCGGTATAAAACGATGCGCGGATACTACGTGCCGCGCAAGAGCGGATGGGATACGCACGGGCTTCCTGTTGAAATTGAGGTTGAAAAAGCGCTTGGGCTGAAGTCAAAAAAAGAAGTTGAACAATATGGCATCGCGGAGTTCAACGCAAAATGCAAAGAATCGGTGTGGAAATACAAAGACGAATGGGAAAAACTTACTGAGCGCATGGGGTTTTGGCTTGACCTTAAACATCCGTACATCACCTATGACAACCGATATATGGAATCGGTGTGGTATCTTTTAAAAGAAATCTGGAAGAAAAAACTGATTTATAAAGGGCACAAGGTTGTACCGTGGTGCACGCGATGCGGAACAGTGCTCTCATCGCACGAAGTCGCGCAGGGATATAAAGAGACGGAAGACACATCCGTTTATATCAAATTCAAATTGAAGATTGGACAAAAGATTGGCGGCTTCACAACCGATGATAAAACCTACATTCTCGCGTGGACGACAACGCCATGGACGCTGCCTGGGAATGTCGCGCTCGCTGTTGGTAAAGATATTAGCTACTCAGTTGTACTGGAAACGGATGGTTTATATATCGTTGCGACTCACTTGTTGGTGAAAATATTTACCGGAGAAAAGGTAACTTTGTATGGAGGGGAACTAAAAGGAAAAGACCTTATTGGAGCATCGTATAAACCATTGTTTGATGTCCCTGCGCTTAAAAATGACAGGTCATATAGGATATATCCTGCAGATTTTGTCACTACAAATGACGGCACTGGTGTGGTGCATATCGCGCCAATGTATGGTGAAGACGATTACAATCTTGGAAAGAAGGAAGAACTTCTACAATTTCACACAGTTGGAATAGACGGGAGATTTCTTTCAGAGAGCGATAGGAGAATTGGCGTAGTTGAGGAACTTGCTGGGAAAAAAGTAAAGACACTAGAGACGGACGCGCTTATTTTTGAATATCTCAAAAAACAAGGGAATTTTTTTAAAACAGAGAAATATGCCCACGAATATCCGCATTGCTGGCGATGTGATTCTCCGCTTATTTATTATGCCCGTGGGGCATGGTTCATTGCGATGAGTAAACTTAAAAATGAACTAATTTCTTCAAATAAAAATATAAAATGGATTCCTGGGCATTTACGGGAAGGAAGATTTGGAGAGTGGCTTAGAGACGCGAAAGACTGGGCGATTTCGCGAGAGCGATACTGGGGGACGCCGTTGCCGATCTGGGAATGCGATGCGTGCGGGGAAACGCATGCCGTCGGAAGCATTCAGGAACTTGTTTCGCTCCAGGAGACGAAGAAAAAACGAAACCACTATTTTTTTGTGCGGCACGGCGAAGCGCAGAATAATAAGCTTAAAATTTGCAGCGCGTGGCCAGACCTGAAACACCACCTAACGCTCAAGGGCGTTACGCAGGCTGAACGCGCGGCGAAGAAACTCGCGAAAGAACAAAAAATAGATTATATAGTGAGTTCGGATATCACGCGCGCGAAGGAAACAGCGCAGATTTTTAGTAAGGCCCTCAAAACAAAAATCGTTCTTGATAAGAGATTACGCGAAATCAATATCGGTGATTTTCACGGGCGGGGCCAGAAATTTTACGGAAATTATTACACGTCCGATATTGAAAAGTTTACGAAGCCTGCGCCAAACGGCGAAACACTCACGGACGTGCGCGCGCGCATTTATAATCTCATTCTGGATTTGGAAAAGAAATATTCTGGTAAAAATATTTTACTCGTGAGTCACGAGTATCCGATTTGGATGGGGGAAAGTATTTTGAACGGATGGACGAATGAAGAGGCAGTTGAGCATAAAAAGGCTACGTACACTGATTTTCTTGCGAATGCCGAAGTGCGGGACGGCGAATTTTTGCCGCTTCCGCGGAATGTCTCTGGCGCTGGTGATTTGCATAAGCCGTACATTGACGCCGTGAAATTCAAATGCCCGAAATGCAAAAAAGGGACTATGAAAAGAATTCCCGAAGTTCTTGACGTATGGTTTGACGCCGGATCAATGCCATTTTCACAGGCGCACTGGCCATTTGAGAACAAGGACTCACTGGATTTTCCTGCCGAGTATATTTGCGAGGCGGTGGACCAGACGCGCGGATGGTTTTACACGCTTCTCGCGATATCAGTGCTCATGGGCCGCGGCGAGCCATACCGCAACGTCATTTCTTTGGGGCATATCTTGGATAAAAATGGGCAGAAAATGTCAAAGTCAAAGGGAAATATTATTGACCCATGGGAGATGGCGAAAAAATACGGCATTGACGCAGTGCGGTGGCATTTCTACACAATGAATCCGCCGGGCGAGCCGAAGCGGATTGATGATGCGGATTTCGGCAAAGTAATGCGCCAGTTCATTCTTCTCGCATACAACTCGTTCGTTTTTTGGAAAACGTATGGCAAAGAGAATTCGAAATTAACCTGCGTTCCGAAATCAAAAAATATACTCGATGCGTGGGTTGTGGCGAGATTGAATGAAACGGTTTCTAAAACAACAAAACTGCTTGATGCCTATGAGATAGGAGATGCTGCGCGCGTTGTCCAAAATTTTGTGGAAGACGTATCTCGGTGGTACATTCGCAGGTCCCGCAGGAGATTTCAGCATCCTGACAGTATAAAGGATTATGAAAGCGCATCGCAGACGCTTGGGTTTGTTTTGATAGAGCTCTCAAAATTGCTCGCGCCATTTGTGCCGTTTTTTGCCGACACGCTCTATAAATCATTTAATCACGGGAATACAGAATCAGTTCATTTGGACAACTGGTCGGCTGGCGGCGCTTCTGACAAAAAATTGCTTCACGATATGGCAGAAGTACGCAGATTATCCAGTATTGCGCTTGCAAAGCGGGCAGGGGTCGGAGTTAAAGTCCGTCAGCCACTCGCTGAACTCAAAATCGCGGATAGCGAATTATGGAAACAGAGAGGATTAATGGAGATTTTGAAAGACGAGGTGAATGTTAAAAAAGTTTCGCTTGATAAAAAACTCAAGGATGAAATCGCGCTTAATACGAATATAACAATCGAATTGCGCGAGGAGGGGCTTGTGCGCGAATTTGTCCGCATGATTCAGGATTTGCGTCAGAGCGCGAAGTTGGAGCCGAAGGATAAAATCATTGTTATGGTTTCTACGCAGGGCGAACTTGAGGGCGTCGTGCGTAAATATGAGAGCATTATTTGCAAAGAAGTTAATGCAAAAGATATCGTTCCGCGCCGAGAGCAGAAATTCTCAGTTGAAATTGAAACAAAATTTGAAAACACTCCGCTTTGGATTGGGGCAAGAAAAGTGTAGAAAACTTGTCTTTGCGGTTGTCTTGTTGTATTCTGCCCCTAGATTAACTGTTTAAAAACTAAAAACGTAAAAGTAGGAGGAAGCTATGGGAATCGCCGCTTTTATCGCCATTCTCTTTATTGTTGCGGGGGCATGCGTTCTCTATTATGTACTTCGTGTTAATACACACGAAGGTCCGGCAGAAACCTATATTCCTGTCGCTCTGGGTTGTGTGCTAATTTTCATTGGGGCAGTTATATTTCTGCTCCCGATACTATTGAAAGGAGGACATTCATGGTTGGTGCTATTATCATCTTCATTGCTCTGATGCTTGTCTATGGTGTCTATGGCGCGTTTCAAGTAGTTGCCACTGATAGAATGATTCATGAGCGGGACTAAGTGAGTAGTAATTATACGAGTTTTATAAAAAGCTTCCGAAATCGGAAGCTTTTGACTTTTTGATGATTGGGTGGTATTGTATAGGTAGCTAAATAGCAATTCCATTTGTCAATTTAAGAAGGAGGTTTTATGAGTAAATTTAGAGGATTTGGAGAAAGCTTGGTATGCTTTGGTATGTTTTTTGTGGTGTTACTAATAACAGTAACATTTTCCGACGTTTTTGCGGTCGGCGCGACCACAATAGGGCATAAATCGCCTCAATACTCGCTGCCGCAATGTCCAGTGTCAACGCACTCTTCTACAGATGCGGATCATTCACTGAAGTCGCAAACCAATAGTGATAAGTTAGGGCTGGTTGAGGAGTGGATGAGTCATCCAGAAAATGAGCGCCTCTTCCTTATCGTTTTTGGTTTATTTCTTGTTCTTTGTACTGTACTTTATTTTATTCCTTCTAAACACGAGGGATTTGTCGAGCCTTTCGTATTTCCGTGGCCATTGCTGTAAATCTATTACTAAAAACTAAACATTAAAAAGCTCCCCGCAATTAGGGAGTTTTTTTATTTTACACATTATACTAGTCCGATCTTCTTCTTTATCTCCATCAGTTTTTTACTAGCAACCGAATTTGCGATTTTATTACCGGACGCGAGCGCGGAAGACACTCTTTTCATATCCACGGAAAGCTTTTTCTTTTTTGCCTGGAACGGAGCGAGTGATTTAATCACGATTTTTGCGAGTTCTTCTTTAAACTCCGAATACGTTTTGTCGGCGGATTGCTCTATGACTTTATCAATCGCAACGCCGCTCATTGCGGAATAGATAAGCACGAGGTTTGAGAGCCCTGGGCGATTCTTGGGATCGTAGGCGATTGTTTTATGTGAGTCGGTCATCGCGCGCTTTATTTTTTCTCTGATTGTCGCCGGCGAGTCATCAATAAAAATACATCCCTCGGGCTGTGATTTGGACATTTTCTTTGTTGGGTCATATAGACTCATAAGACGCGGAACGTTTGTGAGTAACGGTTTTGGTTCTATTAACGTTTCTCCGAACATAGTATTAAATTTGCGCGCGAGCGTGCGGGTGAGTTCAAGGTGTTGGAGCTGATCGTCTCCAATCGGGACAAAAGCCGCATCATAGAGGAGAATATCGGCAGCCATGAGGACGGGGTAGTCAAAAAGCCCCACGTTGTTAGTTTTTCCTAAGAGATTTTCTGCTAAATCATTACTTATTTGATCACTGTACTCTCGTTCTTCTTTTTTATGTTTTTTTTCAAAATATTCAAAAATAACTTGGAATTTGTTTTTAAATTGTGTCATTCTTCCTAGATCTCCGAATGGCGTGATGGTGTTTAAAATCCAAGTAAATTCGGAATGCGCCGGAATATGCGATTGAATGAATACGACGGATTTTTTGGGGTCAATGCCGGCGGCGAGAAAATCAAGCGCTACGTTCAGCACTTGTTTTTGTTTTTCTTTCGGATTGTAATCCTCGGTGAGCGAGTGGAGGTCGGCAACGAAAAAATAACACTCGTATTTGCCAGAGTTCTGAAGCTCAACAAAATTTTTGAGCGCGCCGAGATAATTTCCAAGATGAAGTTTTCCTGTTGGTTGGATTCCTGAAACTAATATCGGTTTCATATTGGATTAGTATAAAACTTGGTTTGTTATTCCACAAGTAAAAACCCTCCGATGTGCACCGGAGGGTTTTTACTGATTAGACTTCAATAATAACAGGCAAAACCATCGGCCTTCGCTTTGTTTTAGTATACAGGAACTGGCCAATCTGGTCGCGGATGAGCGTTTTTATGTAATCGGCATCAAGCGACTGGTTGTGTCCGTGAGGAATCCGGCTGATGATAGCGCGGATTTTGCGCCTGATTTCCTCAAGAAGGTCCTGATTTTCTTTGAGATAGATAAACCCGCGCGAGATGATGTCCGGGTTTTTAAGCATTTTGCCGCCCTGCTTGCCTATCGTCACTATTATTACAAGCATTCCTTCCTGCGAGAGCGTTATCCGGTCGCGCAGAACAATTTCGCCAACATCTCCGACGCCGAGCCCGTCAACCATGACGTAATAAGCGGGAAGCTGCTCGTTTGTGAGGCGCGCAGAATCTTTATGAAGTTCAATCACAAGGCCGTTATCGGAGAGAATAGTTTTTTCTGGCGTGAGGTTTAGTGCCTCTTCAGCAAGTTTTGCGTTACGCTGGCGCATAAAGTAATAACCGTGAATCGGAATGAAAAATTTCGGTTTCACTAATTTCATTACCATTTGGAGTTCTTCCTGCGCGGCGTGTCCGGATGAGTGAATATCAAGCATCTTGTAGTGATAGATAATCGCGCCTTGGCGGGCGAGATTGTCTTTTAAGCTCTGCACACTCCTTTCATTACCCGGAATGACGGAAGAGGAAAGAATAATCGTATCGCCGGGCCTCACTTTGATTTGCCTGTGCTCGCCGCTTGCGATGCGCATCAAACTGCCTTTTGGTTCGCCTTGTGCGCCAGTGCAGAGAATCAGTAATTTATCATCATGATACTTGCCGATTTCTTCAAGCGGGATGATTAAGCCCTTATCAAAATTCAGATAGCCGAGATTTTGCGCAATCTGAAGGTTTGTTTTCATTGAGAGGCCCGAGATGGCGACTCGCCGCCCGATTTTGTCGGCGATTTTAATAATCTCGCCTAAGCGGTCAAGAAGAGAAGCGAAGGTGCCGACGAGAATTCTGCCTTTCGCGCTTCTAAACGTTTTTTCAAGTTCGGCTTCAACGAGGCGTTCCGAGACCGTGTGTCCCGGCGTTTCCGCTCCTGTTGAGTCGAGAAGCAGCGTGTGGATTCCTTGTTCGCCGATTCGCTTCCATACATCAAGATTTTTCGGTTTTCCATCATCGTCATAATCGAATTTAAATTCGCCCGGATGAACAACGTCTCCAATCGGCGTGTGGATGATTGAGCCGATGCCGTCAGGCACGTTGTGAAAAACGTCAAAGAATGTAACCGAGAAATATTGGCCGAACTTATGCGTCTCGCCGCCCTTTACTATGATAAAGACCGGTTTTGGCGAGTTCGGATAGTCCTCCTGCCGGCGCATAACGATTTCCTTTGTGATGTGCGTCGTATAGATTGGCGGATTGCCGAGCTTTGCCAAGATGTGGGGGATTGCCCCGATGTGGTCGTAGTGGGCGTGCGTTATAATAATGCCTTTAATGTTTGCTTTCTTTTCCTCGAGATAGGCGGTATTCGGAATGATGTAATCAATGCCGGGAGTTTCTTGCTCCGGAAACTGAAGGCCCGCGTCAATAATGAGAATTTCGTCGCGATATTCAAAAAACATCATGTTGCGACCGATTTCTTCGAGCCCGCCTAACGCGCAAAACCGCACCGGTTCATCGCCGGCTATTTTTTTTGTAACTTTGAGTTCCGCTCGACGCGGCGCTCGTTGTGTTCTTGGAACCATGATTCGTTTATTTATATTTTGGTTGAGAACGACTTTTTGATTTGTGTGTTTACTCTGAGTGAATGGAATGAGTTGAATGTGCCGGAGGAGGGACTCGAACCCTCAAACCTTTCGGTATACGGCTCTGAACCGTACGTGTCTACCAGTTTCACCACTCCGGCAAGAGGCGCATGATGGGCAGATTCGGCTGGCTCACTGCGAGCAGGTTACCACCTCTGCGTGTTAAACTGCGCGAATGCGAGAACAACATACAACTCTGCGGATTAGGACAGGCGAAGAGGTGAAATCGTGACACATTGACACAGGTTAAATAGCAAAGGAGGAACTTAGCGTTAGTGACATTGTATTCTCCTTAACCGCGTTTGTCAACCCCGTTAGAGGCAGATCGCCCCGAGGCGGTCGTAGTCGCCCCTATCGTAGAGCCCGCGCCTTCAAGACGCTCCAATCAACAATGTTTTGGAATCTATTTGATGGCATTGCGACAGCATCAGTTCCTATGCCGGAAAGCTTGTCGGTATGCGCGTAGAAATATGGAAGAGCGAAGAGGAAAATTGCCGGCTCATCATTTTGGATGCGCGCAGCTGCTTGTGAGGTCATTCGCAGCTGCTCGTTTTTGTCCGTTGCTTTTCTTACGTTTTCGATGAGACGGTCAACCTCCGTGTTTTGGTATGAGGTGATATTCAGTTTCGGGGACATTCTTTGCGATGAGTGCCAGAACGGGAAGAGGTCGAGCGGGTTTTCAAGAATGTTGCCAAAGAGGAGGAGTTCAAAGTCGCGCGACTGTATGGCGTCTTCAATGACGGCGCTCGTATCAACGGTGTTTATGGTAACTTCACCGACGCCGGCAGAAACCCACGCGCGTTTTACAAAGTCCACAGCGCTCGCGAGTATCGGGACATCCGGGACGGTGATAGTAAGTTTCATGTTTTGTGCCCCTGCGGCCGCGAGAAGATTGCGCGCCGTGTCCGGATCGTATGCGCCGCTATCTTCAACTCCGCTCGTCGAAGTTGAGAAATCCAGCGGGTTTACAACAAGCGGATTTGAAATAGGAGCCGCGTTGCCTTCGCCGAATAGGCTGACCAGTTTTGTTTTATCAATTGCGAGATCAAGTGCTCGTCGAACCGAAAGACTTTTAAGCGCGGGGTCGCTTGCCTGATTTATAAAAATTGCATAATAGCGCGGCATTGGCAGCACGTCGATTTTTATGCGGCTTGTTTCCGTGAGTAAGTCGCCAAGCGGGTTTGATGAGCTTGCTGCGGATGAATTTACTGTAAATGGCGTAATGGAACCAATGCCATGCACTTTGCGCGCGAGGAAAGCATCTGTTAAGTCATTCTCGGTTTGATAAAACCTGAAATAAAAATCGCTGATATACGGCGTCTGCCCCGCGTATCGCGAATTCGGCACTAAGTGGTATTCCGTAATAAAACCGTCTTTTTGTTTTTTAAAACTCACAACTTTATACGGGCCGTTTCCAACTGGTTCTAAGCTGTAATCGGAAAGCCGGTAGTTTTCAACCGGGATGTTTCCAAAGATGTGTTTTGGAACTACGCGCGTGCGTTTTAATACGTCTGGGAAAAATGAAAACGGGTCCGGAAGCGTGAAATTTATATGCAGTTCACTTACGCGCTCTATTGTGACACCCTGCCAGTTTTTTGCGGCGGGGGAGTTTGAATCAGGCCCCTGAATTGTTTGTACGGTAAAAATAACGTCATCGCTTGTAAGCGGCGTTCCGTCGTCCCACACGAGATGTTCCTTGAGTTTTACCGCATACGTTTTTCCGTCCGGCTGGACCTCCGTGTTTGCGATGAGATCAGATAGGGGACTATAAACCAGCGCTGAGATATCAAGGTCGACCGGATTTTGCGAAACGGCGGGGTTGATAAGCGTCGGCTGGCCGGCAACGCCTTCAATATACGAACCGCCGCGGACTGGAACGAAAATACTATTTTCACGGACCAACATCACGCCTCGTATGATAAGCGAAAGCGCAAGCACGATAAGCGCTCCAAAAAATACAGCCCGCTCGCGGGCGGACATTGTGTTCTTAATAACTCCGATGAACGGCATAAAAATAAATAAGGGAAGCCCCGTTACCTAATAATAAGGTTTGCGACCGCGAGCACTACAAGGAGAATCGTCGCAATGATTGTTGCCCAATATGTTCCTTTCTCAAGTCCGCGCCGCGTTTGGTACGGCGTTCCACCACCTCCTCCGCCGCCAAAAACTCCCGAGGCGCCGGCTGAGCGCTCCTGAAGAAGAATAAGGACAATGAGAACCAAAGAGACAATTATTTCCGCTGTTACGAGCATAGAATAGTAATTAGAAAGTAGTAATTGGTAACTAGAAAATAGTGATTAGGATTAGTGGCCTTTTGCTGGCTACGTTAGTCTTTTTTTGTCTCCCTTCCTCCGACACTCACAACGATATTTATCACGCTGATGATAAGTGTTGCGTAGAGGAGTGGAAGATACCCCTGAATGGTAAGGTCTTTTGAGAGGAAGTCAAGAATAATGAGTAGAAGCGCGTTTATAACGATTGAGAAAAGACCGAGCGTAAGAACAATGAGCGGCCCCAAGAAAAGTTTTAATATCGGTTTTAAAATCGCCTGAATCACGGCTAGGATTGCTGCCGCCACAATCAGCGATAGAAAATCCCCAACAAAAGAAAATCCTTGGATAAAATAACTCGCCACGTAGATTCCGATTGCGTTCCCGATGGTGTGTAGTATGAAGCGTCCAATAAGTCCCATATGAGTAGTATAGCTTTTCTAAAGTTGGATGCCGAGCTGGGGGAGGAGATTTTCGCCGGTCATCTCTACGGGGCGCTCTATGCCCATTATTTCAAGAATGGTTGGGGCAACGTCCGGCAATATGCCGACAACGCGCGGGCTTAGCGGGTTTGGTGTTGGGTTTCTAAGCGCGAAGCGTTTTCCAACAATGTGGAATGGCACAGGATTCGGGTCATCGCTTTTTTCAGGGATACCAGTTTTGAGGTCTAATACATACTCTGCGTTTCCGTGGCTTGAGGTGATGATTAGGGTGTGCCCTTCTTCTAAAATCACGTTTACTATTTTTGCGAGCTCGCGGTCTATGGCCTGAACCGCTTTCATCGTTGCTTGATAGTTTCCGGTTCGCGCAACCACGTCAGCATTTGTAAAATTTGCGAGTATAAAATCAAATGTGCCTTCGCGGGCGGCGACGAGGAGTCGGTCAGCAACTGACACAACCCGCATCTCGGGGGATTCTTCCTGACGCGCGACGCGTTCTGAAGGAATAAGTACGCGGTACTCGTTTGGGAACGGCCCTTCGCGGAGGCCGCTAAAAAAATATGTTATTTCTTTTTCGCGCGCTGTTTCTCCGATCCGCATTACAAACTTATTTTCATTCGCGAGTACTTCGCCCAATGTTTTTTCAAGCGGTTCTATATGTTTTTCACCATTTGCTTGCGGCGAATTTTCCGTAAAAGCGATTTTCTGGACGCGTTCCGGAATAGTGCGGCCCGAGCCGAGCATGAGGTGTCCCAAAGCGCTTGATCCCTCTTTTTGCCACGGAAGTCCGACCGCCGTGCCCGACGCGCGGAGCGCCCCGCCCGGATAGGAGCTTGCGATGGACTCAAACGCCGCGGGCCTTACCGCGTATATCGGATTGCTGTCGTCTGAGTTTCCAATTCCCCAGCCATCTAAAATAAGAAGGATAACTGCCGGTTTCATTCATTTGATTGTACCACAGGCAACGGTGCATTGATTCTGTAGGCGTGTGAGAGTATAGTAAAAGGACAAATGTCGACAAATTATATACGTATATTTCTTACCTATGTTTCAAAACCCGCTGGTTATCGGGGCGCTTGTCGTAATTGGAATCGCACTTGGCTACGGAGCAAGATTCTTCTTCGCGCGGCGCTCTAAAGAGTCATACGAACGAAAACTTGAAGATGAGTTTGAAAGCGCCCGCGCAAAGGCGAAGGAGCTAGTTGTTTCCGCAAAAGACAACGCCGCATCAATTTTGATGGAGGCGCAGAAGGAGGAGAAAGAACGCAAACAGGAACTGCGCCGGATGGAAGAGCGCCTCATGAAAAAAGAGGACGCGATTGATAAAGAAAAGGGAACGCTTGAAACCGAGGCCGCGCGGCTCGCAAAAGAATTTGAACGCGCGAAAAGCATTGAGGCAAATACGCAGTCGCTTCACGAAAAAGCGCTCGCGGAGCTTGAGCGGATTTCCGGCATCACGCGGGAAGAAGCGCGCAAGCACATTGTCTCAGAATTTCAGGAAGCAAACCGCGAGGAGCTCTCAAAACTTCTTGCGTCGCTTGAGCGCGATAAGCGCGACGCGATTGAAGGGAAGACGCTTGAAATTGTTACGACAGCTATTCAGCGCGTTGCACGCGAAAAAATCGCTGACGTTACGACGAGCATCATACCGCTTCCAAACGAGGACATTAAAGGGAAAATTATCGGGCGCGAGGGCCGTAATGTGCGCGCATTTGAACGCGCGACGGGTGTTGAAGTGATTATTGACGAAACGCCGGAAACCCTCGTTATATCATCGTTTGATCCGATGCGGCGCGAGCTTGCGAAGTTGTCGCTTGAGAAACTCATGAAAGACGGAAGAATCCAGCCGGCCCGCATTGAGGAAGTTGTTGAACAAACGCGCGGCGAACTTGAAGAGCATGTAAAGAAAGTAGGGGAGGAAGCAGCATACGAGGTTGGTATTTTAGATCTTCCAAAAGAGATAATGCATGTTTTGGGAAAACTAAACTATCGCACAAGCTACGGGCAGAATGTTTTGCAGCACTCAATTGAAATGACGCACATTTCAGGAATGATTGCGTCGGAGCTCGGGCTGAATGTCGCGATTGCGAAGAAGGGGGCGCTTCTCCATGATATCGGGAAGGCGATTGACTACGAAGTTGAGGGGAGCCACGTGGAACTTGGACGGAAACTGCTTAAAAAATACAACATAGACGAAAACATAATCCAGGCGATGCAGTCGCACCACGATGATTATCCTTACGCGATTCCGGAGGCGTATGTGGTCGCAGCGGCTGACGCAATCTCTGCTGCGCGGCCGGGCGCGCGGCGCGACACACTTGAAAAATACTTGAAGCGGCTTGAGGAAATCGAGACGATTACAAAGAGCTTTGATGGGGTAAAACAGGCATATGCCGTTTCCGCCGGCCGCGAGGTTAGGGTATTCGTAATTCCTGAGAAAATAGACGATTTCGGCGCCTTTGAGCTCGCAAAGAAGATAGCCGGCAAGATACAGTCGGATGTTCAATACCCTGGTGAGATAAAAGTAACAGTAGTGCGGGAACTAAGGGCAGTGGAATACGCCAAATAGCAATTTACGTAGCAATTACCAATGGTATTTGCTATACTACGAGCGTCGAAATGATACAAAGGTCGATTGATATAAATATTTAGTTATTTCATGAAAAAAGACGGAATAGTAGAGGCTGTAATGCAAGCTACTGGAATTGAGACGAAAAAGCAGGCGCAGTTGGCTGTCGAGACTGTTTTTGATTCGATTGTAAAAGCGATGAGCAAGGGAGATGAGGTCGCAATCAGCGGATTCGGAACATTCCGAGTCGTAAAGCGCGCCGCTCGCATGGGTGTTAATCCTAAGACAGGCGAGAAGATTCAAATTAAGGCGTCAACAAAGCCGAAATTCCGCGCAGGAAAACTTTTGAAAGAAGCGGTTCTCTAAAGAAAAATAGTATTGAATTCCAAACTAAAAACCCTCCGTTATGGAGGGTTTTTAGTTTTGTCTCCTCACGGAGCGCTTTATTTGAGCCCTTTCCTCACAAGAGAGCTCATCTCAATAAAGATCTGGTAGGCATCCTTAACTTTTATTAAGGATGACTTTACTAGATCTCTTATTGACGGTGGTTGGGTGGGAGCTAAGACCGCATCGGTTGAAGTAGCCGTGCTTGTTGCGGTATATACAGGCACAGTGTTTGCGCTGGTTTGTTCGGTGGATGACGAGCTTGCGGTAGCTATTACTGTCGAGGCCGGCTCCAGTGTAACTGTTTTACCCGGTAATAAGGCGGTCTCCGCTGCCACCAGCGTTTCTTTAATTTCGTCCGTGGAAGACGCTGCTGTTATTGTCGTGGTCGCGGTATACGCGTAGCTGTCCCAGAAAAGACGCTCCGCATTTTTATTCAATGTTTGTGCCTCATTAATAAGCCCATTCGCGTTTTTCAACATTGAGGCGAATGTATCCGCCGCTTTTATTTTTGATTTCTGAAGTTTTTTCACGTCATCCTGAATTTTACTCCATCTGCTTTTTGCCGTATCAATTGAGCTTTTTTCCTGATAGATTATCAAGAAATCCTTGGCTTGATTTATTGTCGGCAGGAAATTTCCCTCGCGTTCTTTTTTGAAATTGCCAGCAAGCTTTTTTAGCTGGTCCATAGTGAGCGTCTTTTCTTTTTCATTCAGGAGCTTTTTCTGAGCCTCATAATATTCTCCTGCCTTTGCGAGATTCTGAAGCGATTCCTCCTGCCATGGCACGAGGTGTTCATTAACTGAATCAATCGCAAGAAGCTTCACTTTAAGATCCTTTGCTTCAGTAATTGTGAAATCAATAACTTTTTTATATGTTTCAATGCGGAAGGGAAGCTCTTGCGCGCTATTCTCGTCCTTTGCGTTAATGAGGTTATCAAACGTATCCCGAACGTCGCCTAGCGCTTTTTCAACAGGGGAGGAGACCGACGAAGACGATGTTTGGCCGAACGCGACGCTGCCCGCCATGAGCGAGCCCGCGAGAAACACTGATACAAAAATAAAAATATGTTTTTCCATAGTCGCTAATTAATAATCTGGTTTAGCATAGCGTCAACTTGGTCTACCTCGTCGCTCACGGTGGTTATGTCTTTAACTTCAGACTCAAGAATCTGCGAGCTTAGATGCTTTGTTTTCATATCGGTGATTTCGGTAATTGCCGTCGCGATTGTCTGATGAGCATTTTGATCAAAACTTATCTCATTAAGCTGGATGTTGATGCTCATATTGTCATACTCGCGATTGATAGCGTCGGCGCTCAGTGCCGAGAGCTGTGGAGTTTGAAAAATAAACGGCGTTAAAAGGAAAACAAGCAAACCGAGAAACGCGAAGGCGCCCGCAAGTTTCATTTGTGGGAAAACGAACGGAAATGAAAATGTTCTCGCGCCTGTTACCGACGGCGCCGCGAGCGTCGCATGAACTTTTCGCTGCACCATAAAATGTCCGCGTGAACGCGCGACAAATTCGCGGTCTGGTTCAATCGCGCTAAGCTTCTTGAGTTGTGTTACGAGGTTCTGTTCCATTGATATTAATATGCTGTTTTAATTGTTTGAGCGCCCTGTGCTGGATGACCCGGACAGCGCCCTCGCTTTTTCCTAAAATGTCCGCAATCTCTTTCGTTGAAAGATCGTTTACAAATCTCATAATGACCACGTTCTGCTGATCATGATCCAATTTTGTAATCGCACTGCGTACGAGCTCAATTGAAAATGCGGAGTCCAAGCTGCTCTCAAGTTCTGGATCGTGCGCCAGAACTTCTTTCGGTATTGCTTCTATATCAAACGTGCGCTTGAAGGTGCGATAGTAATCAATAACGGCGTTTGAGGCGATGCGGTAAAGCCAGCTTCCGAACGGGAACCCCTGAAATTCAAAGTTCCCTATATGCTCCCACGCCTGCATAAAAACTTGGTGCGTGAGGTCCTCAGCGTCCTGCTTTCTTCCGACCTTTAAAAACACAAACCTGTAGATCTTTGGAAGGTAGCGGTCGTAGAGTTCCCCGAAGGCCTCGTTATTGCCATTTTTAGCGCTTGTAATGAGCGATTGTTCGTCCTTCATAGGGTAAAACGATAGAAATTGGTTTTCGTTTCGTAACGCAGGTGTAACATAGGTTTTTGAGCGGGATACCAGAATCGAACTGGCGCCTCCACCTTGGAAGGGTGATGTACTACCACTATACGAATCCCGCTAGGATTCGTGTTACAGGCGTAATTATTGCAGAATTGGCCCGTCGGCACAAGTATTTTACTGATGCGTTCACTGTGCGCGTACTAGTCATATACGTTGAAATCGCGGCAATTTCATAGTACTGTAGTAATGCTTGTTATAATTTATTTTTATGAACCGTCCTGGATTAAAAAAGGTTTCGGTTGTAGTCGGTGCTGTGCTAATCATACTCGGTATCGGCTGGGGCGTTTACGTGCTTTCAGGTGATTCTGGCGGTGAAAAAGTTGTACTTCCTTTGCAATTTATTACTGCTCGTAACAACGCGGCGGTTGTGAGTAAGGAGATTGTGGATCTCGCGAACGATACGAACCGGGCGCTGAAGCGCGCAATTCTTCTTGACTCGCGTGACAACTATAGCCAGATGCTTTACCTTTTTGACGATGCGCGGAAGACAAATAAAGAGGCCTATACAAAAGCATTCACATTGTCTCAAGAGCTTCAATCGCTCGCGGAATCCTTGAGTGGGATTTCAAATCTCCGAACCCAGCGACTCGCGTATGATGCCGTCGGTACAGAGTTATCTCTCGTAAGTGAATTTATTGCTTACACTCGTTCAGTAAACGAATTTTTAGATACGCTTACTTACGCGACGCCGGACGAAATTCAGGCGAGTACAAAAAAAGCTGAGGGACTTCTTTTTGATATCAGCGGAGGCGCGCGAAAAATAAACGAGCTCAACGCTACCTTCCTTGAGAAGATGGGGGAGTTTGATAAATCAATACAATAAGTACTTGTCGGAAATAAAACAGGGCAATACACAAAGTTCGTGCATTGCCCTTGAAAAGTTTTTCCTAATGCCTCGTTTTTTCAGCCTCCAATTTAGTTTTACAGACAATACAAAAATGTGTGTTCGGGACAGCCTTTACTCGTTCGTAACCAATAGCTTTCTTGCACTCCTCGTTCTCGCAGCAACCAAAATTCTCATCCCTTAGCAATCTTTCAAGAGTTTCTACAAGGTGAGAGATAATGTCGTTTTGACGCCCGGCAAAAAATGCGCCAATTTCTTTCAGAATAGAGTCAGTCCCGCTTTGTGAGCCCACAGAAAACTGACTTTCCATAGTAACTTTTACAGCATCCTCATTTAGGGCGACACTGCTTTTACTATGTTCTTTTAACCGTTCAAAAATGGTTTTGAGAATATTCACGCATTCTCTCTGAGAAAGAAACCGCGATGGAAATTTAATGTTTGCAAATTCATTCTCGCCTGATAATCCAGCTTTCAGCGCTAATACTTGCCGTATCGTCGTTACAGATCGTTCCGCCGTTGTCATAAACAAGCTCCTTGTGTAATTGTGTAATAAAGTTTGTCGTAATAAACGAGGAATTAGGAAACTTAAAAAACTGTTTATAAGTGTACCATAAATTTATATAAAGTCAAATTGTCGGGCTGCTGGGAATTGGACCCAGTCTACATGCTCCCAAAGCATGCGTACTACCGGTATACTACAGCCCGCCTTCGTCAGAACTTCTGCGGGTAAACCCGCTTACACTTAAATCTAGTGTTTAGAAGTTAAGCAGATAATCCTGCCCTGTTTCCAACTCTCTAGAAATTATCTCATATTTAGCTTAGAATCAAACAGTACGAAAAAACTTGCCCTGATTTTTCAGTTTGCCCCTGTAGCACAATGGATCGTGCAGGGCTCTTCTAAGGCCTTGATGTAGGTTCGATTCCTACCGGGGGCACAACGAATATTTATGGATAAAGAGAAAAAAATAAAACCACAGTTAGCGGGAGGGTTTCGGGATTATGGGCCCGAAGAGGCCGCGGTGCGCGGGCGGATGTTTGATTCTATTAAGCGTATATTTGAGCTTTTTGGATTTATTCCGATTGAGACGCCAGGAGTTGAGAGAGAAGAAGTACTTACTGGCGGCGACGCTGATTTTTCAAAACAGATTTTCAGAATCGCGGAGCGGAATGAAAATGACCCGCTCGCGCTTCGGTATGACCTTACAGTGCCACTCGCGCGGTTTGTCGCGCAGAACCAAAGTAAATTACCATGGCCATTTAAACGGTATCAAATTGGCGGGGTGTGGCGGGCTGAACAACCGCAGGCTGGGCGATATCGCGAATTTATTCAATGCGACGCGGATATTGTTGGGTCAAGCCGCGTTTCAGCCGATGCTGAAATTATCGCGCTTGCGCATGAAACATTTTCCGCGCTCGGAATTTCAAAGTTTTTAATTCGTGTGAACACGAGAAAGATATTGAATGGTGTTGCTGAGCTTGCAAAATTTCCGCCCGGAAAAATTCCCGACGTGCTCCGCGCAATTGATAAGCTTGATAAAAGAGGATGGGATGCCGTAGAACGCGAGCTTGAAAAGCTTGGCGGAGACGTGAAACTTGTGAAAAAAGTTTTGGATATTCGCGAAAACAATCAAAAAAAAGCGCTTGTGTCAGTACGCGCGCTACTGGAAGATTCATGGGCGGCGACGCAGGGGATAGATGATCTTGAAAAGATTGCTGATTTATTGGAGTCGCTAGGCGTTCCAGCAAAATCTTGGAAAGTAGATTTTTCTGTCGCGCGCGGTTTTGGATACTATACCGGCATGGTATTTGAAATTGTCCTTGAAGACGTTCCTTTAATTGGAAGCGTGGGCGGCGGCGGAAGATATGACGGATTAGTGAATAGGTTTAGTTCCATAAACGCTCCAGCGGTAGGATTTTCGGTTGGCATTGATCGTTTATATAAAGCGTGCGAAGAATTGGGAATTATAAAATCAAAACAGCTTTCCGAAGCTTTGGTCCTTAACTTTGAACCTGAATGCGAAACGTATTGCGCGGAAATTGTCGCCGGCCTTCGGAGTGCGGGCGTTTGCGCGCAGCTGTATCTCGGTAATGAAGAGTCGCTTAAGGGACAGCTTTCATACGCGGTAAAAAATAACTTCAATATTGTCATTATTGCTGGGTCTGACGAGAAAAAACGCGGCGCTATGCAGGTCAGGAATCTCGCGGAGCGTTCGCAGTTCGAAGTTTCAAAAGACGAGGCCGTGAGAAGAATATCAAAAACCTCGCTTCTAAAAATGTCGAAATTTATGAAATAATTTTGACTGTGAAGGTTAAAAATAGTAATCTTCACTTATTGTTTGCCGCGGTAGCTCAATGGCAGAGCATTCGCCTGAAGAGCGATTGGTTGGGTGTTCGATTCACCCCCGCGGCACAGTGAATCCGCCGGTTGGCGGAGAACGAGTACGTGGGAGCACGCCAATTTATTGATGTGCGTGGTGAATTGAGCGCCGCCTGCCTGCGGTAGGCAGGGAGCTTATCCCGAAGTTTCTGAGGGACGCGAGGCGGTGGCTAGACCGAGACGAGTGGCGGCGAGGCGAGAGTCAAAGCCGATCTCACCCCCGCGGCACAGTGAGTTTGTTACTAATCTAATTTGTCTGGCCGTTCCTATTTCTCGGTTCCCAAAAATCTCCTTTTTCTTCCTCGTCGATTATTTCCTCCGGGATTTTTTCTTTATTTACGACTTCAAGCGCGCGCTTTTGCACGAGTTTTCTCAAGAAGTACTCAACAGCAAGGATGAATACAATAAATGCCACAATACCAACCATTTCCGCTTGTTTGAAAATTTTTGCCGCGCGCAAATATTGTAATCCTGAAACCACGAAATAAGCGGACGCAGAGATGCCGATAAACCAAATAGACGTTGCTAAAAAGTAGGAAGCGAGAAACGCGCGGAATGAAGTTTTTGACCAGCCGGAGAGGGTGATAACCAGAAAATTCATCCCGGGGACGAATTTTGCAATGACAAGAAGCTTCGCAAGATTTTTCTTCAGGAAGTACGTGTAAAGCTGGACGCGTTTCCGCGATTTGTACTTGCGGTACAGTTTCCACCCGAACCGCGTGCGGCGCATCGCCTTGCTCGCGAGATAGAGGATATTTTCATAGATGACGTAGATAACAAATGTTGCGACAAAAAATTGCTGCCACGTGAGCACATTGCCGGCGACGAGATACATCGCGATAACGATTGTTATCTCGCCCTGGATAACCATTCCGGCTCCTATAATCGCATACGTCCATGCTGGATAGAGCGATACAAGCCCGCTTAAACTATCGAGCAAATTGCCCATTGGTTCATTATATACTAGTATAATTTTACGACGTTGTAGTGAATCCTACGTCTTACCGAATTTATGCCTTTCGTGTCGGAGAACAATACCCGCTTTCTAGCAGTGAGGTCAAGCGGTCCGGGCGGACAGCGAGTAAACCGCCGTTCCACAAAAGTGCACGTGTGGGCGCGCGTCGCTGACTTGCAAGTTTCTGACGATGAAAAGCGCTTGATCCGCGAAAAGCTCGCGGGGCGCATAAATCAAAACGATGAACTTGAAGTTTCGTGTGAAGAGGAGAGAGCGCAAGCGATGAACCACGCGCGGGCGATAGAGCGGATGAATGAACTTATTGCCGAGGCGGTGACTGTATCGCCTGAGAGGATTCCTACTGAGCCGTCGCATGGCGCAAAAATCGCGGCGATGGTCAGGAAAGAAAAGCGGTACAAAAAGAAAAAATTGCGCAGTGAATCAAGGCATCCGGAGGAGGGATAATAGCAAGTATTAAGTATCAAGTATGGGATAAGTAAATTATTGAATGGTGCCTATAGCTTAGTGGTAAAGCACCGCCCTGTGGAGGCGAGGATGAGGGTCCGATTCCCTCTAGGCACCCAAATGAAAAAACTTCGTGTGTCGTACTGCCGGCAGAAAAAAGATTACACATGCGGGATAGCGTGTTTTTGCATGGTTTCGAAATTTTTCGGGGCAAAAATTTCACAGCCGCTTATTGTTAGGCTGAGCAAAAAATGGACGACTACTATGAAGGGAATTCCGACTGGCGCGATGGAGAAAATTGCCGATGAACTCGGTTTATCGCATACAGAAAAGAAAAATGCCAGTTTCAGGGATATATCATTTTTTCTAGAGAAGGACATTCCTGTTATCGTGAACTACATTGAGCCGTCGCATGAGGACGGGCATTACGCGGTGGTTGTCGGGCTCGACAGGAAAAATATTATTCTTAACGACCCATGGAACGGAAAGGGTTTTGCCTTGCCGAGGAAGTTTTTTATGAAACGCTGGCACGGGAAATATGAGAAGACCAAGCGGTGGATGCTGGCAATATGGGAAAAATAGCCCAATTTGCTTGAGAATTTCTAGCCAGCGCCTGGCTTGACTAAAATGGCGCGGTGGTGTATACTGGTGTCAGTCAATAATTGTTGAAAATTTAACACTCAATTTTGAGGAGCTAGAAGAATGAGAATAGCATTGAACTTCGATTGGGCCGCCTCGTTGTTTTGCGCGGCGAAAAATTTTATTAGTAAGTACAAAGAATTTTCATTTGGTGCCATTGTCGGGATTTTGTACTGCGCCACGATGACCGTATTGTGGTATGTAGACAACGGTGGATGGGCTTTCCTTCTTGGTATTATCGGTTTGATTTTTTGTATCGCCGCGCTGGATGAAGGAGAGTGGAGGCCTGGCCGTACCGGACTCGGTACCGCGCATTTGGAATGTGTCAGAGAACCGTTTTGGGATAATGTTGTAGCGCGGGGTGTTGCAATGCCGATTGCGTTATTCATTATCACCCAAATTGCATACAGATTTTTCTGGCTCATTTTCGGGATAACTGTTCTTTGGTTTTTTATTACAGGAACAGTTGCTGGAATGCTTAGTTTGACGCTATGGTTACTGTTTCGGAGTAAGTAAATAGACGGTTTTTTATTTAAAACTGGCATCACAATGGGAGATTGTGGTGCCTTTTTATTTTTAATTAGTTTGTGCGTGGTATAATAGTCCTAATGCTCTCACTTGAAGACATGCTTATTCGGTTAGGGGTTGCGGTTTTGCTTGGCGCGGCCATCGGGCTTGAGCGCGAGTTTGCCGGAAAAGACGCAGGGATTCGCACCGACGTAGTTGTTTCCGCGGGCGCCGCGATTTTTTCAATCATCGCAATTACTTTGCCGTACATCGTGAGTTTGTCACAGTCGCATCTCGCGGAAGTTATTGCGGGGAACAGCGGTTTCCTCGCGGTCATCGCAAATATTGTCGTTGGAATTGGATTTTTGGGCGGCGGCATTATTGTGCGGCAGGGGATTCATGTGCGCAGTTTAACAACTGCCGCGACGGTGTGGCTTGTTGCTGCAGTCGGCGTTTTGTGCGGAATCGGGCTTTTAACATTCGCGGCATTTGCAACGGCTGGCCTCGTGGTTATTTTGATCGTTCTTAGAAGAATTGACATGGTTTCCAGCGAGCCATCAGGAAACGGAAAAAATAGAACAGCGAAGGGAAAATAAGTACTTACATCGTTTGTATAAATAAAAATCCCGCTAGGTTTTTCCTAGGCGGGAGTTTTAATTTTGCAGTTTTTGAAAAACTTTTAAATAAGTTCGAGTTTTCTGAGAAATCCAATATGAGAAGCGTATACTTCAGCTTTCCACGGCTTTCCGTTTTTTTTGATGGTTAGAAAAAATTTTCCGTCCGGGGTTTCTTCAATTGCCTTATAATGAACCCACCTGGATTCAGTGACGCCATCAGCGGCATAGTCCTCTATTGGGCCGTCTTCTAATTCCCCTGATTGTTCCATTTCAGCAACGAACACCAAATCAATATGCTCTCCAAATCCTGCTCTCGAATTCTTTTTTCTTTTACCATAACTGGCAATTCGCGGGATTTTTACATCGGTTCGTTTGAGTAATGTTTCTTCAGTGAATAACTCACGTGCAGCTGCCTCGCACGGTTTCTCATTTTTTCTCACGCCGCCGCCAGCGTGCCCCCAGCCTTCTCTTCTGGTTTCCCCATTTCCGACACCTTTTTCCGAATTGAATACAAGAAGAAATTTACCGTGATTTTTAGGGTGTGGGACAATGATTCGCACGCTCATACTTTTTTTCCCTGGCAGATGAGTACTCATCCAATCAAGCTCTCCCATGCTTAGTGCGTTAAAATCTTCCTCTACTAAATATTTAGACATATTCTCCTCCTTTCATTGGGGAGTTTTAAGTTTTTATTTAAATTTATCTATGTGTATTGTAGCAAATTGCTTGTATTTTGTCAATGTCACGAATAAGATGTATTATATATGACAATGAATAGGATTTATCTTGACTACGCAGCAACAACTCCCATAAAACCTGAGGTTTTGAAGGTTATGGAGGAAACCTTCCGGAACGTGTATGGAAACCCCGGCTCACTCCATATGGAGGGACAGAAGGCGATTGCGGTTATTGATAGCGCACGGGAAATAATTGCCAAAGCTGTTGGCGCTGAATTTCGCGGCGTTATTTTTATGGGTTCGGCGACGGAGGCCAATAATTCCGCGCTGCGCGGGATTGTGAATCATAAACAGAGCGGAAAGAAACCGAGAATAATTATTTCTGCGGTTGAACACGAATCGGTTTTGGAAACAGTAAAAGATCTAGAGCGAGAGGGCGCCGAACTTATTATTTTGCCTGTAGATAAAATGGGAGTGATTAATTTAAAAAAACTTCGAGAGTCGCTCAATGAGCGGACGGTTTTAGTTTCCGTGATGTACGTCAATAATGAAATTGGGACAGTTCAGCCGATCGCCGAAATTTCAAAAATTATTGGAGAGTTCAAAAAATCTATTCATTCTTCTTCTACTCACTACTCACTATGTCCCTACGGGACATCTCCCACAGGGAGACAAACTATCCCAAAACTCCGGTCGGGATCCCGACAGAACGTCGGGGCTCACTATCCCTTATTCCATACTGATGCCGTGCAGGCGTTCCGGTATTTACCCTGTAATATTCAGGAACTTGGCGTAGATTTAATGACTATATCCGCCCACAAAATATATGGCCCGAAGGGTGTAGGCGCGCTCTGTGTCCGCCAACTACAAACTACAAACTACTCACTACAACCTATAATCACAGGTGGAGGACAGGAGTTTGGGTTGCGTTCAGGAACGGAAAACGTTCCGCTTATTGCCGGATTTGCGAAAGCCGTTGAGCTTGCGGACAAAAATCGCGAAAAAGAAGCAAAACGGATTGACGAACTTAAAATATATTTTTGGAAAGGAATTAAAAAACTATACCCGTCGTCGGCGGTAAATGGTCCCGATTTTCCACACACTCCATCACCGGACAATTCCATAGAATTGTCCTATGGAAGGAGGAAAGCGGCGCCGCATATTTTGAATGTTCGTTTTCCCGGAGTTTCTGCCGAAGAATTTTTAATAAAACTGGATATGCTTGGGGTTGCGGTTTCCGCTGGTTCAGCGTGTTCCATGCGTTCCGCAAAGCCGTCGCATGTTCTTGAAGCCATCGGCCTTACGCCGAAGCAGGCGAAAGAGTCATTGCGTTTCAGTTTTGGTGACGGGACTACAAAGAGGGAAATTGATGGGGTTTTAGGCAGGATAGGAGCGAAAATCTGACACTTGACATACCATTTGCGGTATGATATACTTTTGCACAGAAGATTACCAATTCTTCAGCTCTTCAGCACACATTAAAATAAAAGTTTATCTGAGGCTTCCAAACTTACTAATAAATAAAAGCAGGAAGTGAGGGGTAAACAAAATTAAGGAGAAGAATCATGAGTAAAGGTAAAGAGAAAAGCCCGCTCGTTCAAATTGCTGGCCAGCTTGAATCAGTCGTGACTGGAATTTCAGCCGGTCTTAAAGAACGCAATGTTAGTATCATTGAGGCAATTGGAAAACTTGCCCAACCAAATAGCAGGGAAGCCGTCCGGAAAATTGTGAATGCGATCGCAGATTTGTTTATTGAGACGAAAATTTGTTTCCTCAAGTCCATTGAAAAAGACGTCAAAGTTTCCTCGCCCGCTTTCTCCAAAACAAAGTTCTTTGATTCAAAAGACGGCATGAAGATTTCAACCGGCAGTAATTTTTACAACTGGGTCCTGCCGGAGATTTCCGAAACAGTCCCCGAATTTAAAGAAACCTTCTCTTCCTTTGATCTCACGAAAGGGATGACCGATGGCGAGATACGAAGCGAGATAGGCAACGGCACACTCACGCCGGATGAGTGGATTGCAAAAACCCGTGTTCTGGTTCTTGAACAACCAAGTGGCGAGAATGGCCATCTCGCTTCTGATTACAAGTCGAACATTGATTATATTCAACTTAAGAGCGGTCGCATTGTTGCAGTGCCCGTGTACTGGCTCGCTGTCGACCGCCGGTGGTACCTGGGTGCGTATGACTTGGGTGGTATTAGGTGGGACGGCGTCAGTCGCGTGTTTGTCCGTGGCTGACCTACTGACCGTTGGATTCTTTGATTTTTGATCTTGACCCCGTTTCAATATTGGACGGGGTTTTTGTTATAATGACAATGAAATTTTTAATATCGTCGCGGTTACGGCTTCGACGGAAAATTTCAAAAAAATAAAAGGTCAGCCAGTGTAGTTCACTATCGGGTTTTAATGCCCGGGATTCGATTCAGTGCCGAGATTTTTTCAAGGCACGGTGGTTTGGAGGGTGTATTACACGCATTACGCATTGTTGCAGTGAACGTGAACTGGAACGCTGACAACCACAAGTGGAACCTGAATGCGAATGACTTGGATGATAATAGGTGGAACAGCGACAATCGCGTGTTTGTCCGAAGCTTACCTCTTTACCTTCCCTGTTTATTGCAGGGAAGTTTTTTATGAGAGTTGTTTTATCCAGCCGCCGAGCATTCTTCCAGTCTCGTCCAATTTTTCCGAAAGGGCTATATACTTTTTTGTGTCCAACGATTTGATTTCCCATGCGATTTGGAGAAAAAATTTAAGTAAATCAAGCTTAGTAACTGCACCATTTATTCTCATAAGTCTCTCGTGCCGCGTGATAAATGCCGCAGAGAAAATATATTCAATAATTTCAAGAAAAAACAAGTCAATCTTTGCGCCGAGCGTGTATCGCGAAGTTTTCGGGATGTGTGGCACGAATTCATGCCACAGCTTGTACACTGTTATAAGTTTTTGGATAACAGGCAACTGATTCCGTCGGGGGGGGTAATGGTAATTCTTTTTGCATATGTTTAAAGAAATAATAAGTATGGAAAATCTGCTTGAGGCGTGGCGAGAATTTTTGCGTGGAAAGCGCGGGAGAGTTGATGTACAGGAATTCTCACTTCGGTTTATGGATAACCTCTTTGCGCTGCACCGCGACCTTGCCAATCGTACCTATCGCCATGGTGGATATCAAGCGTTTAACATCTCCGACCCGAAGCCGAGAAATATACACAAGGCAAGCGTGCGCGACCGCTTATTACACCACGCCGTTTATCGCGTACTCTACCGGTTTTTTGACAGGAAATTCGTCGCCGATTCTTTTTCGTGCCGAATCGGAAAAGGCACACATAAAGCGCTTGCGCGATTCAGAGCATTTGCCTATAAAGCAAGTGAGAACAATACAAAAACCTGCTGGATTCTGAAATGCGATATACGAAAGTTCTTCGCGAGCATTGACCAAGAGATTCTTATGAACATCTTGAAACGGCACGTATCAGATGAATCGGTTATACGGCTTTTAAAGGAAATAGTAAGCAGTTTTTATTCCACAGAAAAAGGAAAAGGGTTGCCGCTTGGCAACTTAACCTCGCAATTATTTGTAAATATCTACATGAATGAATTTGACCAATTTGTGAAACATAAACTCAAAGCTAAATACTATATTCGCTACGCGGACGATTTTGTTGTCTTTTCGCGCGACAAGCAATGGCTAAAATATATACTTCCAGTAATAGAAAATTTCCTCCAAGAGAAGCTACGGCTTGAATTACATCCTGATAAAATTTCAATCGAAACGCTTGCATCAGGAGTTGATTTTCTCGGCTGGGTTCACTTTACAAATCATAGAGTTTTGCGGACGACGACAAAAAGAAGAATGTTTAGAAATATTACAGAGAAACAGGGAAAATTCGAGATGATTCAATCATATTTTGGATTACTGAAGCATGGTAATTGCAATAAACTGCTAAGTTGTATTAAAAACCATATTAAAGCAATGGCCGGTAGTGCAAAAAATTAGCCCGAAAATCAGTCTTGAACCAACCGTTTTTATAGCGTATAATGCAACCATGACTGAAAAAATAAAGAGTTACTTAGGTATTGCCATTGCGGTTTCGGTGATAGTCGTCGCGTTTTCGACATGGAGCTATGTGCGGTCGTACGGCGACTCAATACAGCCGTCGTCGTTCAGGAGCTTCTCGGTTTCGGGCGAGGGGAAGGTTGTGGCGGTGCCTGATATAGCGACATTTTCTTTTACGGTAATAACGCAGGGCGGAAAGGATATTGCGGCGCTTCAGAAGCAGAATGGTGACAAGGCGAGTAAGGCAATCGCTTTTGTAAAAGGCCAGGGGGTTGTGGATAAAGACATTAAAACAGAAGGGTACGCCATTGAACCGCGGTATCAGTATTACAGCTGTACCACTAACAGCGTTCCCATGATAGGTTCCCCGAACGTGTCTACTGGACAGGCGTGTCCTCCGCCTGACATTGTTGGCTATACAATCACGCAAACAACTAGTGTAAAAATCAGGGATTTCTCTAAAATCGGAATAATTTTTGCCGGTGTTGTGAAAGAAGGCGCAAATTCTGTTTCACAGTTAAGTTTTACGCTTGATGACCCAAGCTCCGTTAAGAATGAAGCTCGCGATAAGGCGATAACGCAGGCGCGGGCAAAAGCGGAAATGATAGCAGGTTCGGGCGGGTTCACTGTTGGACGTCTTCTTTCAATTGACGAAGGTGGCGCATCTCCGATTTATTACGAGTCCGCGATGAAGAGCGCATCGTATGGAATGGGGGGCGGTATCGCCGCTTCGGCGCCGACGATTGAAGCAGGATCGCAGGACGTGACAGTGAATGTTACCCTCAGGTACGAAATTAAATAAGGCGACAAAGTGTATTGTTTAACGTCGAACCCTCTTCAATAAAAAAGAGAAACTTTCATATGTCTAAGAAAATTTTTGCACTCATTATCGTTTCGGTTCTTGTGGGCGGAGCAGTTGGGTCGTTTATTTCCGTTCAGCCGGCGGATGCAGGCCTGCCTGCGCAGGCAGGTATTTGGAGCTCTGTATGGGATTTCTTAACGCGTGGCGTCTCTTCGTCAACGCCTTCACGGCCTTCTACTCCATCACAGCCGATTCAATTATATAAGCCGGTTCTTGATTACGAGGACGCGGTTATTGAAGCCGTACAGTCGGCGACGCCGGGCGTAGTTTCAATCGTCATTTCAAAAGACGTTCCTGTTATTGAGCAGTGCCCTTACGATCCATTTTCAGATCTTCCGCCGGAGTTCCAGCAATTTTTTGGCGGCGGAGTCGAGTTTTCTCAGCCATGCCAGAAGGGAACGCAAAAACAAGATGTCGGCGGAGGGTCCGGATTCATTGTTTCTGAAGACGGTTTGATTGCAACAAATAAGCACGTTGTATCCGACGCGAAGGCGGATTATACGGTTTTTACGAATGACGGCAAAAAATTCACGGCGAAAGTTATCGCGATTGATCCGGTGCAGGACCTCGCGCTCATTAAAATTGACGGAGCAGGTTTCAAGCCAGTGAAGCTTGGAGATTCAGACGGTTTGAAACTTGGGCAGACAGCGATTGCGATTGGAAACGCGCTCGGCGAATTTCGGAACACTGTTTCGGTCGGCGTGATCTCCGGCCTTTCGCGGAGCATTTCGGCATCAGGGCAGGACATTGGCACGGAAGCGCTGAGTGGTGTTATTCAAACCGACGCGGCGATTAACCCTGGGAATTCCGGCGGTCCGCTTCTTGACTTGAAAGGCGAGGTTGTCGGTATTGATACGGCGATGGCTTCGGGCGCCCAGAGTATCGGTTTCGCGATTCCTATTAATTCCGTGAAGCGCGCCATTGAATCGGTAAAACGTACCGGGACCATTAAGTCATCCTATCTTGGTGTGCGATACTTGCTGGTGACGGAGGACATTGCAAAGAGTCAGAAACTTTCAGTTGATTACGGCGCGCTAGTGCGCGGGACCGAGAGTGGCCCCGCGGTAATTCCTGATTCTCCCGCGGCCAAGGCAGGGATACAGGCGGAAGATATTATTACCGAGATTAATAACGAAAAAGTAACGCAAGATATGTCACTTGTGACGCTTCTTCAAAAATACAATATCGGCGACACTATCACGGTCACTCTTCGCCGCGGAAAAGAAACTAAAAAAATTCAAGCGACATTAGAGGAACGACCGGCAACGCTAAAATAATAAGTAACTAATAACCAATAACACATGCCAAGTTTTCATCGGTTTACCATAAAAGCACAGGAAGCGCTCCAAAACGCGCAGGATTTGGTTACGCGCATGAATCACGGAGAGCTCAGAGCAATCCACCTTCTATCGGCTCTTCTTGATGATGATGCGACGCTCGTGCGCCCGATGCTCACGCGTTCGAACGTGAATCTTGTAAAACTTGCGGAAGCGCTTGAAACGCAGCTTGGGCAGCTTCCTAAAATTACCGGCGCGGGCGGGAATGTAAATCAACTCTACCTTTCACAGGAGCTTATGAAAGTGCTTGATGAGGCAGGAAGAGTCGCTCTCGCGCAAAAAGACGAGTTTATTTCCTGCGAGCATCTTATCCTCGCGCTTCTTGAAGTTCCTTCAGCCGCGCAGGAACTGCTTATACAGCTTGGCGTGCGGAAAGAAATGCTGCTCCGCGTGCTCTCACAGCTTCGCGGCTCAACGCGCGTGACGGATGAGATGCCCGAGAGCAAGTTCCGGGCGCTTGAGCGGTATTCGGTAAATATCACCGAGAAGGCGCGCGAAGGAAAACTTGACCCCGTAATCGGCCGTGATGAGGAGCTTCGGCGTCTTATGCAAATTCTTTCGCGCCGCACAAAAAATAATCCTGTTTTGATAGGCGAGCCGGGTGTTGGGAAGACGGCCATTGTTGAAGGGCTTGCCCAACGGATTGTCGGGGGAACCGTTCCTGAGCCCCTCCGCAATAAGGAAATTATCATGCTTGACTTAGGGTCTATGATTGCCGGCACAAAATTTCGCGGTGAATTTGAAGACCGCCTCAAGGCATTTTTAAACGAAATCCAGCAATCAGCAGGGAAGTTGCTTCTGTTCATTGACGAGATTCATATGATTGTTGGAGCCGGGGCCGCCGAGGGGGCGATTGATGCCTCTAATTTATTAAAGCCGGCGCTTGCGCGCGGCGAGCTTCACGCAATCGGCGCCACGACAATAAAGGAATATCAAAAGCATATTGAAAAAGACGCGGCGCTTGAACGCAGGTTTCAGCCGATTTTCGTTGATGAGCCGACGATTGATGATTCAATAACCATCCTTCGCGGACTCAAGGAAAAATATGAATTGCATCACGGGCTCAAAGTAACCGACGAAGCGATTATCGCGGCGGTAAATCTTTCCGCGCGCTATATCACTGACCGATTTCTGCCTGACAAGGCGGTGGACCTTGTTGACGAGGCCGGCGCCGCACGGCGACTTGAAAGCGAGAGCGTGCCGAATGAGCTTGAACGGGCCCGCAGAGAAATTACAAAACTTGAGATAGAGCGGTCGGCGCTCGCGCCTGCCTGCGCAGGCAGGCAGGAAGGAGGAAAAAAGAAATCGGCGCGGCTTAAAGAAATTGAAAAGAAACTCGCCGAGCTAAAGCGCGAGAATGACACGCTCTCGGCAAAGTGGCATACGGAGAAAATTTCTTTTGAACAGTTCCATGCGTTGCGGAAAAAGCTTGAGGATTTGCGGCATGAGTCGGAAGTTGCCGAGCGCGAGGGAAATCTAGAGCGCGTAGCGCAGATTGTTTACGGCGAACTGCCTCAGGCGGAAAAAGAATATCAGGCGTTTGAAAAAAAGAACGAGGCAGCGCAGAAATCAAAGTCACGTACGGCGCGATTCATTAAGGAGCGAGTTGACGAGGAAGATATTGCCGCGGTTGTTTCACGCTGGACGGGCATTCCGGTTTCGCGGATGCTTGAAGGCGAGATGCAAAAACTCGGACGGCTTGAAGAAGCATTGGGAAAGCGCGTTGTCGGACAGAAAGAGGGGATTGGCGCAGTCTCGCGGGCGCTTCGAAGATCGCGGGCGGGGCTTGCTGATGAAGACAAGCCGGCTGGTTCATTTATGTTTTTGGGTCCAACCGGAGTCGGGAAAACCGAGCTTGCGCGCGCGCTTGCTGAATTTATGTTTAACGACGAAAAGGCGCTCGTGCGGATTGATATGTCGGAGTATATGGAGAAGCACACTGTTTCGCGTCTTATTGGTTCGCCGCCTGGATACGTCGGATATGAAGAAGGGGGACAGCTTACTGATATTGTGCGACACCGTCCGTATAGTCTTATTCTCTTTGATGAAATAGAGAAGGCGCATCCAGAGGTGTTTAATATTCTCCTTCAAGTGCTTGATAACGGCCGGCTTACCGACGCGAAGGGCAGAACGGTAAATTTTAAAAACACCGTGATTATTTTGACGTCAAACGTCGGAAGCTCATACTTCCGCGAAATTTCGCATCTCGGATTCGGTCCGGAGCAGAAAGAAGAAATAATTTCAAAAGAGGAGCAGTTTAAGGAAAAAGTCATGGAGTCGCTTCGGGAAACCTTCCGGCCGGAGTTTTTGAACCGGCTTGATGAAACAGTGATATTTAATGTTTTGACGCCGAAAGATATGGCTGAAATCGTGGACATCCAGCTCCGGAAACTTGAAGAGCGACTCAAAGCGCGCGGAGTACGGATTACGGTAAAACCAGAAGTAAAAGAATATTTAGCTGCTCACGGGTACGACCCAGATTACGGAGCGCGTCCGGTAAAGCGGCTGATTCAAAAGGTGATTGTCGACGCCTTGGCTGACAGAATGGTGCACGGTGACGTAAAAGATGGACAGAAAGTTACTGTTACTCTCGGCAAATCAAATAGAGTGGAAGTTGCTGTCTAAGAGCGCCGCCGCCGGCCTCCTCCTCGGATACGTTCTTATCCAGGGGTTTTCGCTATGGGCGTGCGCGATTTTTACTGTAGGAGTTTTTGCGCTCTACCTTTCAGAGAGCGAGGGGCGAGTTGCTGTCCGAAACTCGCTTATCATCCTCTCACTTTCCGCTATTCTACTCTTACGGATTGTCGCGGGCGAAATTGCTGGAGCGTGGCCGGAATACGTCGCCGTTTTGGGGTACATCGCGATAATCGCTTTTTTCCTTTCGCTTCTCAGGTTTCGCTTTAGAGATACAGTGAAAGTACATGGTATTTTGAACGCGGTTGTCTTGTTTTTGTTTGTGATTACTCTTGTCGCGCTTCGTTCTGCGCCGGCGTTTACTAGTGAACCACAACTAATGTTCGCGCTCGGTTCATTTGTGCTTATCATCGCTTTTGCGATCGGGGCGTATATGATGCTCAGTGAATCATTGATTTTTTCTCCAGTTCCTTTTGGGGCCAGAGGTAGGCGGATGGTTGTTATAAATGGCGCACTTGCGTTTCTTGGGGCAGAAATTCTGTGGATAACTGGTTTTTTACCACTTGGTGCGATTAATACAGCGGCATTCCTCACCGTTTTTCTTATTCTCGCGCGGGATATGGTTCTTGCGAATTTTGCCGGCAAACTTGATACCCGCCTTATGCTTAGGGAAGTTGTGTTATTTATAGCGATTTCACTCCTGCTTTTTGCGTCGTCGCCATGGGATGTTTAGGGAGTCAGAAAATAAGGGAAAGTAGTTGTATACAGTCGAGGCAGGGAATTTTATTCGGCAATTAGTAACTCACAGACGACTTTTTCGTTTTATTATACAGAAGAGCAAAAGCAGCAGAAATGTTGCTTTTTTAACAGAATAGGCGTAACGTGTCGGTATTCTGTTTTTGGCAGGTTTTGGTGTGTTTTGTGAAAATAAGCAGACCTACCTATTGAAAGCAGGGCTTAGTGTGAGGCTAGGCCGCATAAGAGCTATCTTTTTAGGAAGGTAGCTTGTTTGCTCAGGTTAGCCCCCGAGTTTCTTGGGGTGTCTAGCTGTATTAGCCTCGCTCTAAGAAAGCGGGCTTTTTGTTTTTTATATAAAGCCCGCAAATCACAATTGATACCAGCCCGCTCGGTGAAACCCCTATCACCATCCTTCCTCACAGGTCCGGTGTGTCGAAAAGGGGACACCAGAGCGTTCCAGAACTTTAAAGGTCGAAACTAAGTTTTAGTAACAAATAAGTCGAATAAAGAAAACAAATGAGTAAATTAACACAAAAAATTGCAGCAGTTGGGCTCGCGGCAACGATGTTGCTCACTGCTCTTCCTGCTTTCGCCGCTACAACGGCTGATTTGCAGGCCCAAATTGCAGCCTTATTGGCTCAAATTCAAACTTTACAGTCACAGCTCGGAGCTGCTGGCGGAACGACCGTAGTGTCATCAACAACCTTCACTCGCAACCTCACTGTGGGCTCGAAGGGCGATGATGTTAAGGCGCTCCAGCAATGGCTCAATGCTAGCGGCTACGCAGTAGCAACTGGCGGAGCGGCGGGTTCTTCCGGGAACGAAACAACATATTTCGGTCCGGCAACCAGAGCTGCTCTCGCAAAGTATCAGGCGGCTAACGGCATAACGCCCCCCGCTGGATATTTCGGTTCTATCACCCGCGCGAAGGTTGCTTCGGCAGGTGGAACAACCACAGGTGGAACAACGACTGGTGGTGTCACAACCCCGGTTGTAACGGTTCCTTCCGGAACTGACCTCGTGGTTTCTCTCGCAACTGATACTCCTGGAGCGCGAACGATTGGTAGCGGCACCGCTTTCAATCCAGCGTTGAAAGTAGCTTTAACAGCCGGTTCAAAAACTGTTAAGATCACTTCTCTTTTACTCCAGAAGAATGGATTTTTAGCGAATACAAACCTTAATGGTGTCGAGGCAAAAACCTCCGACGGTGTTCGCCATGGAAACGTGGTTACGTCTGTAAACGCCGATAACACGGTGCTTCTCACGTTTTCTACGGATCCGATTACTGTTGCCGCCGGTTCAACGGAATACATCACTATTAGATTCAATCTTCTTACTGGTGATTACACCGGAACTATCGGTTTTGGCATCACTGCCGCAACAGGCGTCGGCGCTGACACAACCGCGATATCTGGTTCGTTCCCAATTAGCGGGAGCGTCGCAAGCATCGTGAACGGTGGAACTTCACTTGCTTCCACAACCCTCGATGCTCAGACCGGAACTGGTTCATCAACGCTTAACGTGAATGCCGATAACCTTCAGGAAATTACGAAATTCCGTATTCAGGAAGTTTCTAGCAATGAAGGCGTAAATTTGTACAAACTTACTTTGTACAACTACGGCAGCGCAGCCGATACTGACGTGAAAGATGTAACTCTTATCGCGCAGGACGGCACAACACTTGCAACTGCACAACAGAAGAACAAGTGGGTAAATTTTGAACTCGCAACACCATATCTCATTGATAAGGGTCTTACGAGGGATTTCACAATTAAATCAAGAATCATTGATGGTGCATCGCGAACAATCAACTTTGTTGTGTATAACAACTATGATATTGACCTTCGCGGCGTATCAACTGGAGTTTCTGTTATCCCTGGGAATAGTACAGTTGACACTGCTTTCCCTGTTGGTAACGGATTTAACATCCAGACCATTGGTTCGGGTACAATTAGCTTGAACCGCGCGGCGGATTCGCCGAGCAACGCGGTTGTCCCTGGAGCAACGGGTGTTGTTCTTGCTAAGTTCACCGCAAGGCCGACTGGTGAGAACTATGAACTTCGCCAGGTGAAGTTCTACCTCGCAACGAGCACCAATGCAGCAGCTGTTGACCTAACTGGAACGTTGTATATCAAGGTGAACGGCGCGACTGTAATGAGCAAGGCAATCGGAGATATCTCGAATACCGCAGCGACAGCGTACGCGTTGTCCTCGTATCCGATTTTGACCGCGGGCCAAGACGCAACAATCACAGTTGAGGGCTCAGTTAGCTCAAGCGCGACATCTGTAAGCACGTATCAAGTAACAAGCTTCCAGGTTTCGCAGGCAAAGCGCATTGTCACAAATGACATAGTGTCTAACCCGACCGGAACTGCCAATGGCAACTCCATTGCGGTAAAGGCGGCTGCTCTTGTAATCACAACGCTCTCCACTCCTGTGGCGAACTCAGTGGTTGCGGGAACGAACAGCTATGAACTTGCGACAATCCAGTTGAATGCGCAGTCCGGCGGAGAGGATGTAAAGGTTTCAAAGCTCGTCGTTGTTCATAACGGCAGCTCGTCAGTTGATACTGATGTCGGGACCTACTACCTCTACAAGGACAGCGACACATCACCACTTCCGACAACCGCGACGGTAAACAGCGGGGATGCAACGGCTGACGGTACGGACGATCCGTTTACCTTCACCTTTTCGACCCCGATTGTTGTAGCGCGCGGAACTCCGGTAACACTGCACCTCAAGGCAAACGTCCTTTCTGGCGCGGCAACCGGGAGCGTAAACCGCTTTAGTGTCACGACGTCAACAACGGCAGTTACCGCTGTCGGCGTTTCGACTGGCAATACATTGACTCATGGATCTGACATAACCTACGCAGGTAATGGTCAGAACCAGACTCTTGTTGCCGCGGGTACGCTTAACTTGTCGCTTGCGACAGGCGGTCCGTCAGCAAACCAGATTGTTAATGTGGGCACGAATGATGGCGTATACTTCGCGTTCAAACTGACCTCTCAGTATGAAACGCAGAAGATCACCTCGCTTAAGCTCACTGCGACATCAACTGGTTCCTCCGGACTTGCTACCACGACCTTGAAGAATATTCGTCTATACGAAAATTCTCCATCAGGAACTGCGGTTGCTTCGGCAGCGCAGTTTGACGCGTGCGACGTAAGCAAGTGTACGGTAACCTTTACTGCTACTGACAACATTTTGACGAACCCAGTTCCGACAACCGGCGTCACAATTTATGTGAAAGCCGATGTCGCAGCGGGCGGCGCTGCTCGACTTGGAGACAACTTCCAATTCTTGATCGCCTCGTCAACAGGAGATGTTGCTGTGAAGGGTTCAGTCACCGCTTCAACGGGCGGGACAAAGACTGGAACGCCGACACAAGGCGGTGTCTCGTACATCACTCCGTTCCGCGTAGTTGTTGAAGGCATTTCTCCGACAACGGCGGCGACGGTTGGAACGGGAGCCGGCGTAACCGTTGGTGTCTTCAAAGTTACCAACAACGGCGGTTCTGCGATTAACCTCGCATCAACGACGACATTCGGCAATTTCGCGAATGGAGGTTCTGCGTCAACATCATTGACTTTCGCGCTCTATGCGTCTGCTGACCAAGGCGGAGCAGCCGATGCTTCAGTGACATACATCGCAACATCAACGGCGTATGGTACTTCAACGTCCATCCCGTTTGATTTGACGTATGTTACGGCAGCGAATCGTCAGATTGGCGCCGGATCGTGGAGATATCTCACAATCAAGACAGCCACTACTGGCTCTGCTAACAACGACACATTCAAGCTAGGCGTGAATGCGCTTGGAAGCCTCACTTACGAAGTAACTGAGACTAACCTTGGATATGACGCCGATCTTAGCGGAGGAGCTTTGGCAGGCAACATTGTGGGCCTCTACGTTGACGGTACCCCGACACTCGAAACTGTCACAGCGAAGACATA